>JBASWL010000001.1:0-1505 GCA_049276455.1 Georgfuchsia sp.
GGCGGCACGACCACGGTGCGCACGGTCCCGAGCAGGTTCACGATGATCACCAGCGCAAGGATTTGACCAGCGGCGAGCACAGCGACCGCCAGGCCCAGCCCACGATTGCGGCGCCGCATTTCCTTGATGTCGCCGCTGAGTCGTTCGAAGTCCATGGGTTTTCTTTTCAGGGGTCAGCCGACCATGCGGCGGATATGCGATGGCGGCGTCGCACGCATCGCGGTGATCGGACTGGCGGGCAGATGCCAGTACAGCCAGTGGATGGCGTAGGCCGGGTGCTTGTCCGCCTTGAGGCGCGATATCCAGCGCGAGACCAAGATGCCCAGCGCCATGCAGACGGCGAAGGACAGCTTGCTGCCGGACAGGTAACCGATGAAGAAGCAGAAGAGGATCGGCGCCGCGACATCGACATCCCAGAAGCCGATCTTCCACTGGTCGTCGAGACGCCGCGGGATATAGGTGTCCGCTTGCATGCCGGTGTACTCGGTGTCAATGCCGGTGGCTCAGACCACCGCGCCCATGATCGCGCCGGCTATCACCAGTCCCACGGCGGCGAAGATGGCGAGGCCCACATAGAACAGGACGGGGCCGAAGTTACGCAGCGCGGACAGCGAGATGAGCGCGACCACGAAGCCGACGAAACCGACCAGGGCCTTGATCCCCGGTCCGAGCGCGGCGATCTGGGTCAGGGCCGAGGTGAGTGGTCCAGTAATGCCGGTGAAGGCCACCAGGTCCAGGGCGTAGCCGGGACAGGCGGCGCCGAGACCGAGCGCGAATATCGCCAGCAGCAGCGCGATGGCCATCGGCTTGCGCGCGAAAAAGCTAGGGAAAGAAACAGGCACTGTCGTGTTCATGAAAACCTCCGGGCATGAGTTGCGATGAATGGGGTAGGAAGGCTGGTGTGCATACGGATAAGTCTGCGGGTGGGAGCGCGAGCGCTCGACGGGTGGAACAGCGTGAGCAGCAACGACCGGCGTGACCTCATGGCGGGTCTTCCTCAGTCATGCGAAATACCACCTCGACCCGGCGGTTCCGCGCGCGGCCAACCAGTGTGTCGTTGGGCGCGATGAAGCAGCAGGCACCTTGCGCCTGTATCGATAACGCGGCGGTCAGCGCCGGATGCTGATTAAATAGATAGTTGCGCACGGCGTGGGCACGTGCCAGGGCCAATGCTTCATTGACGGACAACGGCCCCATGCTGTCGGTGCGACCGCTGATCGTCACGCTGTGCGCCGTGGCGATGTCGGCGACAGCGGCCTCCAATCGGGACTGCGCGGTGGGGCTCAACCATGCGCTGCCGAAAGCGAACTGCACGGTGACCGTGTGTGACGTTTCTGTCTTCGGTAAAGGGTTCTGCGCGACAGGGTCGGGAGCGACGGGCTCGGCTGGAGCGGGTAAGACGGCGCGGTCGAGCGGTGGGCTGGGTGTTTCTAGCGCGAGCGTCTTGGGCGTGCGTGTGGGACATGCCGGGGGTATGCAGCGCGCGAACATGGCCTGGCGACTGA
>JBASWL010000002.1:0-2053 GCA_049276455.1 Georgfuchsia sp.
CGTCTGCATTTCGGCTATACGCAGACTTCAATCTGGGATCTGGGCGCCAATTCGTCGCCATTTCGCGATACCAGCTACCGGCCCAGTCTCTTTTGGCAGGGAGAGACTCACGATGAAAGCCGCCTGATGCCCGAGGTGCTACGCGCCGGTTTCGAGCACGAATCAAATGGCAAGGATGGCGTAAATTCGCGCAGCATCAACACGCTCTTCGCGCAGCCCGTCTGGCGCACTGAATTTTCGGATGGACACACGCTGATCTTCGCACCCAAGGTTTATGGCTATCTGGAAAAATCAGACAACCCGGACATCCAGCGCTACCGGGGTTACGTGGACTGGATTCTCCGCTATGGCCACGAGGACAGCTGGCTTTTGGCGACGCAGTTACGCAACGGTACCTCAGGGCATGGTAGCGCCCAGCTCGATCTTTCCTACCCGCTACGCCAACCGATTTTCGCCCGCACCGGCGGCTTCCTGCACTTCCAGCTATTCAAGGGGTACGGTGAAAGTCTGCTCGACTACAACCTAGACCGTGGGACGCAAGTGAGGATTGGATTTTCAATTGTCCGCTGATGAGAGAGTGTCACTATGAAAAGATGTGGGCCTAAATATGGACATCTGCGCAGTGTGGTCTCCCTGTGCGCACTGGCTGGTGCGTTGGCACTGGACGGTTGCTCACTGGCTCCACCTTATAAAGCACCATCGCTGCCGGTCGCCACGGCCTATCCCGCCGATACCCGGATGCAACCGAACGAAACGATCGAAGGCCGCATCGCCGCCGAGACCGCCTGGCGCGACTATTTCGTTGATCCGCATCTACGAGCGCTCATGGCACGGGCACTGGATAACAGTCGCGACCTGAAAAACGCGGTACTGCGCGTCGCGGAAGCCCGCGCCGCTTATGGCATCCAGCGGGCTGACCAGTTGCCGACCATTGCGGCCACGGCCAATGGCAGCCGGGCACGTGTGCCGGGCGACCTCAACATGAGCGGGCAATCCATTGTCAGCAGCCAGTATCAGGTGGGCGCGGGGCTGGCCACTTGGGAGTTGGACTTCTGGGGCCGAGTGCGCAACCTGAAGGATGCCGCGCTGGAAAACTATCTGGCCACCGATGAGGCGCGCCGCGCAATCACGCTCAGCCTGATTGCCCAAGTAGCGGACAGTTATCTGGTGTTGCGCGAACTGGATGAGCGCATCGCGCTGGCGCGGCAGACCATCGCCAGCCGCGAGGAATCGTTGCGCATTTTTAAGCGGCGCTTTGAAGTCGGTGCGATCGCAAAGATGGACCTGGTGCAAGTAGAAGTTCTGCTGCAACAGGCACAAACCCTGGCCGCGCAACTCGAACAGGGGCGAGCCGTCCAGGCGCATGCGCTGACTTTGCTGATCGGCTCGCCGCTACCGCCCTTGCAGGAAAATACCGGTTTCAGTGATAATGCAGTGGCGCGTGAACTGCGCGTTGGCCTGCCCTCCGACCTGCTGTTGCAACGCCCCGATATCGTCGCGGCCGAGCATCAACTGCGTGCCGCCCAAGCCAACATCGGCGCGGCGCGCGCGGCCTTTTTTCCGCGCATTACCTTGACCGGTTCGGCGGGTACCGCCAGCGCTGGGCTCGATGGCCTGTTCGATTCCGGCAGCCGCGCCTGGAACTTCCTGCCCAGCCTTTCCCTGCCGATTTTCGATGCCGGGCGCAACCGCGCCAACCTTGATTTGGCCGAAGTCCGTCGCAACCTGGCGGTGACGAATTATGAAAAGACCGTGCAGGCGGCCTTCCGTGATGTGTCCGATGCCTTATCCGCCCGCCACTGGCTGACTGAACAGGTGCGCATCGCACAGGCGACGCTGGCGGCGCAAACCGAACGTGCGCGGCTATCCCAGTTGCGTTATGACAATGGCAGCACCCCTTATTTTGAAGTCCTGGATGCCCAGCGCGACCTGCTCACGGCCGAGCAGCAACTGGTACAAACGCGCCGCGCCCTGCTCTCAAGCCGCGTAAGCCTGTACGCAGCGCTGGGCGGCGGCAGCCAGGAATTTGCCGCCCCGGTGGATACGGCAACCC
>JBASWL010000003.1:0-9904 GCA_049276455.1 Georgfuchsia sp.
GCGACTTACTGGGGCCATCGCCCGCTTGTCGCCCAAAAATCGTCAATACCTCATTCTCGGTTTGGCGGTGCTGAGCTTTCTGCTGCTGGTGTTGGGTGGCGTAGCCATATGGGATAAGCCGGTTCAGTTACCCCAGGGAGGCCCGCAGGCTCGGCCGCAACCCATGCCGATCGCCACGCCGGGTGCCCAGGCCGACCCGCGCGATATCTGGATGAGCAAGAGCGCAGAACAGATGCGGCAGATGGAGGACATGATCCAGGGACTCCGTCAGCAGGTCGACATACTTGACAAGAAACCGGCTGCCGTGATCCCACCAGCACTGGCGTTGCCACCCCCGCCGGCACCCATGCCGTCCCAGGCACCCGCCCTTACGCTTCTGCCTCCACCCTTGCCAATACCCGCTGGGGGTGCTCAAGAGAGTCGCTCCATGGAGCCTCCCGCACCTCCAAGACCACCCGGAATTGCCTCCTTTGAGGTGAGCGATGCCCGCGTGGTGACATCGGAGACAGCACCCAAGGGGGACACCAAACGCGATAGCCGTAGTTACGTCCCATCGGGCTCGTTTTTCCGGGCAGCTTTGCTTGGGGGCCTTGATGCGCCGACCGGTGGTCAGGCACAGAGCAACCCACATCCGATCCTGATGCGGGTTCAGGACAACGCCTTCCTGCCCAATCGCTACCGCTTCAAGATCAAGGAATGTCTGGCACTGGGCGCCAGTCACGGCGACATCAGCTCGGAGCGAGCCTACATCCGGCTGGAATCGCTCTCCTGCGTTCGCCATGACGGCAAAGCCGTCGATGTACCGGTCAAGGGTTATGTCGTGGGTGAGGACGGCAAGGCGGGGATGCGTGGTCGGTTGGTGAGCAAGCAAGGGCAGGTTCTCGCCAATGCGCTTGTGGCAGGGATCGGTGCCGGCATAGGTCAGGCCTTTCAGCAAAGCGCGACCACGGTATCGACTAATCCACTCGGTTCTGTCGGCACCGTCGACCCGGGGAAACAGTTTCAAGCCGGCATTGGTACAGGGGTAGGCAAGGCGCTGGATCGTCTTTCCCAGTACTACATCACGCTTGCCGAGAAGATGTTTCCGATCATCGAGGTCGATGCCGGACGCACGGTCGACGTGGTGTTCACCAAAGGTTTTTCGCTGGAGTCCGAAGCGGGTGGAACGGACCCCGATACCTATACCGACATCTGGCGCCGGGGCAGGGAAGTGCAGAAGAAGCCCCTTGAGCCCTGAGCACAAGTGCTACCCATTGAATCCTACTAACCCATAGAACCTGATCAGGAGTGCGACATGCCTATTAAATATTCACTGGCCCTGCTGGGGTTGACCATCTCGATGGCGGCCTCGGTGTTCGCCGCCGATGAACCGGCCGAGGCGCTTGCCGCACGACTCAAGGAAATGTATCCGGCCACACACGTCGACCGGGTCCAGCGCTCGGAAATTCCGGCCCTGTTTGAAGTCGTCATGGGCAAAAACGCTGCCTACACCGATACCACCGGACGTTACTTCGTATTCGGGCATCTCTTCGACATGAAGGAACAGCGCGACCTCACAGCCGATCGGGTCGAGAAGGCTGCCCGGATAGCGTTTGGCGAATTGCCGCTGGCGGATGCCATCAAGACCGTGCGAGGCAAAGGAGAGCGGGTACTGGCGGTTTTCTCCGATCCGGATTGTCCGTATTGCCGTCGGCTGGAAGCCGAACTCGTCAAGCTCGACAATGTCACGCTTTATACCTTTCCCTATCCGCTGGAAGGCCTGCACGCCGAAGCCAAGGACAAGTCGATTGCGGTCTGGTGTTCGGCCAATCGGTCACAGGCCTGGGCCGAGTTGATGAAGTCCGGCAAAGCCCCGGCGAGCCGCACTTGCGATCATCCGATCGAGCGAAATATCCAGCTCGGCCAACGCCTGGGTATTCAAGGTACACCTACCCTGCTGTCAGCCGATGGCCGTACCTTGCCGGGAGCTGCACCGAAGGATCGCATTGAGCAGTGGCTGATGGAGGGTGGCCGATGAAATCCATCAGCGGGTTGGTATTCCCGATCGTGCTCATGCTGACTGGTTGCGCGGGATCGATGACCGGACTGGACGGGCAAGGAGGGTTCTCCTGCAAGGCACCGGACGGGATTTCCTGCGCCTCCTTGTCGGGCGTCTATGCCAATGCCGTACAGAACAATTTGCCAGGGCAACGCCCGACAGCGAAACCAGAAAAGGCGGCTGAGGCGGTTGCCAGGATCGATTCAGTTGCTCCTCGCTCCAGTGATCCGATACGTAGTGCCCAGAAAGTACGCCGGGTTTGGTTCGCCCCATGGGAAGACGAGGACGAGGTGCTCCACGATCAGGCGTATGCCTATCTGGTCATCGAGCCCGGTCGCTGGCAGATTGAGCATTCGCGTCGCAAGGCGACGGAAGGGTACCGACCTGTGATGCCGCCCACCTTGCCGTCCAATATGCTCGCCCCGCGAGCAACGAATGCTGGCGATCGCCAATCGCTGCAAATGGAGCGAATGAACTCAGCTCCCGGTGCGCCGCCATCGGTGAATGCCGCCGGTGCTCAGCCCCTGCGCTCGTTGCCCACCGTTCCAACTGAGGTTGAGTGATGGGATTCGCCGACCTGTTGCGGGACGCCTTTCTGCCCGAACGTGGGGCGGAAGCCGATCGCCTTCCGAGACGCCTCCTTCAAGAAATTTCACAGATGCCGCGCCTGACGGGAATTCTCCCCTATCTTGCCTGGCAGGAGGACGCACGGATCTTCGCACTGGACCAAGGGGGATTCGGCGAGCGAGAGGAACACGCCATCGGATTTTGTATCGAGACACTGCCCCAGACCGGCGCCAACGACGAAATGGAGAAAGTGCTGGCCAGTCTGTTCGTGTCTTGCCCGCCAGGAACGGGTATCCAGGTATCGCTGTACGGAAGTCCGCACATCCTCCCCACACTGAAGAATCAGGCCAATCTGCTGCCGGCTTCCGAGTTCGATGACGGCGAGGATGGGATTCAGCGGCGGAACAGCAACATATTTCGACTTCTGGCACGACGTCGGATCGATCACTACATGAAGGGCACCAGTGAATCGATCTTCGGTCATCAGACCTACCTGCTACGGGATTTCCGTTCCGTCATCTCGGTCACGCTGCCTCTGGATCCCGAGCTTCCGGCCGATGTCGACGAGGCGCTGCGCATCCGGGAAAGCATTCACGCCACCCTGAAGTCGGCTCACTTGCCGGGGCATGACTGGGGACCGGATGACTTGCTCAACTTTGTGGCTGATTTCTTCGATCACTCCCGGCTGTTTTCCGGAAGCACGGTTACGCCTATCGGGTGGAATGCCGATCAACCCTTACGCAAACAGATCTCGAATTTGGAAATCGCCTCGCGGGTGGGGGATGGCGACATCCGTTTTCGCAAGGCCGGTGGCGACGAGTCTGTTCTGCAGCTCTTTTCGGTACGACAGTACCCGCGCTACTTCCGGCTGTCCGGGATGAATTACCTGATCGGCGACCCTTACCAGTTGGCTTTGGCCATGCCGTGTCCCTTCATTATTACGATGGGTGCGGTGGCGCTCGAATACGAGTCGGCGCGGACACGGGCGCAGATGAAAGCGGCACGGGCCACCCAAAGCGCGGGGTCCTACCTCGCCCACTTTCAGCCTGACCTGCAAGAACGCAAGCGCGACTGGGACATGGTGCTGAAGACGTTCGACAGCGGGCGGACAGTGGTCGGAATGTATCACCAGGTTTGCCTGGTCTCGCGCGTGGAGGACGCGTCGCGTAGCGAGCATTCGGTGCGTGCTGTCTGGCGTGCCCGCGGTTTCGATCTGACCAAGGATTTCTACCTGCAGCATCAGGCGCTGACGGCGACCCTGCCGATGACGCTCTCGCCTTCATTGCAAAACGACCTGCGCCAATTCGGACGCATCAATACCAAGACCGCCGACAACGCGGTGATGACATCCCCGCTGATCGCCGAATGGAAGGGCACCCAGACACCGGTCATGACCCTGTTTGGCCGGCGCGGTCAGATCATCGGCTTCGATCTGTTCGACAACACGGGCGGCAACTTCAACTTCGCCGTTGCCGCGCTCTCGGGCTCCGGCAAGTCGGTTTTCGTCAATGAAATGACCTATCGCTATCTGGGGGCTGGCGCCAAGGTCTGGATTATCGACGTCGGGCGTTCCTACAAGAATCTCTGTGAGTTGCTGGACGGCGAGTTCATCGAGTTTTCCGATGAACGACAGAACACGATCTGTCTCAATCCATTTTCCATGATCATCGACATCAACGCCGACATGGAAATGGTTCTGCCGCTGCTTGCGCAGATGGCGAGCCCACGCGAACCGCTCGATAATTACAGCTATACGGCACTGGGTTCAGCTATCAAGCGCGTCTGGGATGCCAAGGGGCGCTCGGCCACCATCACCGATATCTACGAACTGCTCCAGACCGGTCGGCTATCCAGCGAAGGGGAGTACGAACGGGATTTGAGTCGTCTGGCGACTGCCCTGGAACCCTATACCCGCTATGGCGTGTATGCGAGCTACTTCGAGGGCGATGCGAACATTCAATTCGACAAGGACTTCGTTGTTCTGGAGCTGGAAGAGTTGAAGTCCAAAAAGGATCTGCAATCGGTCGTAATGCAACTCATCATGTATCGCATCACCCAGGAAATGTACCGCGACCGTTCCCGGCGCAAACTGGTCATCATTGATGAGAGCTGGGACCTGATGGGTTCCGGATCGAGCGGCAGCTTTATCGAAGCCGGTTATCGGCGTGCCCGCAAGTACGGGGGCGCCTTTGGCACGATCACTCAGTCGGTTGATGACTATTACAAAAACGAAGCCACCAAAGCGGCAATCAACAATGCCGACTGGCTGTTCCTGCTGCGCCAGAAACCAGAGAACATTGAGCGCCTGGGCAAGGAAGGCAAGCTCCCGCTCGACGAGTGGTTGAAACGCCAGCTTTCTTCGGTCAGCACCGAGCATGGTCACTTTTCCGAAATCTACATTCATTCGCCGATGGGGTCCGGTCTGGGGCGACTGCTGCTCGATCCTTTCTCGATGCTGGTCTATTCGACACGTGCCGAAGATTACGAGGCCATCAAGCGGCTGCGCGAGCAAGGCATGACCGTGGCGGATGCCATTGAGCAATTGGTCACCCAACGAGCGGCACGATGATGATCGGTCCCATGAATACGATCAAAGCACATCTCCTGACAGGGGGTCTCACACTGCTGGTGGGGGCAATACTGGTCGCCGTATGGATGCACCTCTATCCGTTGGACATTCCTCGCCTGGCCCGAGTCGATATCGGTCGGCTGGTGGCCTATCAACAGCAATCCCTGGTTCAGCGGATCAAGCCCGGACTCGATGCTCAGGAGCAGGCCAAACTCTTTGAGGAAGCCAAGGCGTTCGGCACGCGGCTGGATACCGCCCTCGATCAGGTCAGTCGGGAATGCCGATGTGCGCTGATCAATACGGCCGCCTTGCTCAAAACCTCGGATACCAGAATTCCGGAACTGACGGAGCAGGTTGCCCAAGTGGCAGGACTCTCCTTGCCGGCACCATTGGCCAAGTGATCGATGTCGATGCGTCTGCTGGCGATACTTTCCGCACTGTTCTTCTCAGGCGCTCATGCGCAGGGGGCACTCGACTACCCGTCATCCTGGCAATGTGATGCAACCCGGTTTCATTGGTACTGCGATCTCATCGAAGAGGCGGCGAGCGAAGCGGTACCACCGAAGAAACAGGAAAGCCTGGCGACCGATGGCACTCGCGCAGTGGAAGCACTCAAGAAGTTGCGTGAGGAAGTCGAACAGAAGCGGGCATTGGCTATTCTCAAGCCGACGCCAGAAAACCTCAAGACCTACATCGTGGCACAGGAAGCGCTGATGGATCGGGCGTCTGTGTTTTCCGACGTGTGGCGTCGGGTGATCTGGGCCAACCCGGATCTCAACTACCAGCTGCGCAATCCATCCAACAATGCGGCCATCCAGGTTCGCGATAGCCAGCGCAATAAGCGTGAGGGCGAAACTCTGACGGCGATCGCCAAGGACTGGGGACTGTTCTTCATTTTTCGCTCGGATTGCCCATATTGCCACCGGTTGGCGCCAACGCTGAAGTTCCTCTCCGAGCAGTACGGAATCACGGTTTTCCCCGTGTCGTTGGACGGCGGCGGACTCCCTGAATTCCCCCGCCCGGCGAGGGACAACGGGATGGCGGGAGCACTGGGAGTGAGTGTGGTGCCACTGGTCGTGCTCGGCAACGTCAAGGATCGACGGCTACTGCCCATCGGGTCCGGAGTCCTGTCGGCGCAGGAGATCGTCGAACGAATTTACGTCCTGACCCAGACCAAGCCGGGCGAACTTTACTGAAGGAGATCCTCATGTGTCTTTCACGACTTCGCAGCGCCTGCCTTGCCACCCTAATGTTGGTGATGGCCTGTCTTCCCGCTCGCGCCACGGTGAATCAATCCATGCAGGACTGGTTCAACGACATCGGCGCTTACGGCAATGTCACCGGCCCCAATGCGTACCGGGGACAAACGATGAACCTCTACACCGGCGGTAGCTTGTACATGCGCACGCCGGTGCGCAACTACCAGCTGGCCAGCATCGCGCCGCCGTCCTTCAGCGCCGGGTGTGGTGGCATCGATCTCTTCGCCGGATCGTTTTCCTTCATCAACAAGGAGCAGTTCGTGTCCTTGCTGCGAAACATAGGCAACAACGCCATTGGAGCGGCTTTCAACATGGCCTTGTGCTCGATGTCTCCGGACCTCTGTGATCTTTTGAAGTACCTGCAGGATCAGGCGACGAAGATGAACAATCTCAACATCAATTCCTGTCAGGCAGCCGAGGGCATTGTCACGGCGGCCGGCAGCATGCTCACCGACCGGGTCCAAGAGAAGGAAGGGAAGACCGCAGGCGCCAGCCTCAACATGTTCGGCGATGTCTTCGACTCATGGGACGAGTGGAAGAAAAGTCGCACCACGGCCAAGAACATTCGCACGGCAGCCAAGAACGCGTCCCAGGGAGCGAGGGAGATTTTCGATCCAGGCAACGTGGTGTGGCGTTCGCTCAGTCGCGTCACGGGTATCACCGATGAGACCCGGGAATTGCTAATGAGCCTCACCGGCACCATCATTGTCACGCCACCGGGCGAGAACGCTGACGAGAAAGCGAAATGGACTTATCTCCCGGGAGGCAAACTGACTTTTCGTCAGTTTGTCGGCGACGGAGCGTCTGCGACAGTGAATCTGCCCGGCCTCAAATGCGGCGCCGATCTCGCCGAGTGCCTGACGCCCAGCTTCTCCGAATCAGCTTTCACCGTGGCGCCGTTCTCGCGCCAGGTACGTACCCGAATTGCCAGCATGCGGGACAAGATCGTCAATCGGGATACCGGCGGGCAATCCTCGATGGATGCTGCACTGATCGGCAGTTCCTCGCTTCCGGTCTGGAAGATGCTGGCGGTATCCAGCAGTATCCCTGGAGGTGACCGAATCACCGAGGACTACGCCCAGTTGATTGCCGTGGATGTGGCTTACGCGTACTTCACGAACCTTTCAAAGACACTGCGCAATGCCTTGCAGAACGACGCGGGAAAGGGCGGACCGGATGCGGTCATGGCAGCGGAAAAGATTCAGCTCCGTCTGACCGAGATCGAGCAAGAAGCCCGCGACATGTTGCGGGCCGAATACCAGAAAGGGATGCAGGTCGCAGAACTCAGTCGCTCGCTGCAACTGATGCATCAGAGCCTCAATTCGGGAATGCCGACCAACATCTTTCAGTCGATGGCTGTCTTCAACCGCTAGCCCATGTACGAGGTCTATGCCTACTGGAACGTCGCCGAGCTCGAAGCGATGTTCAATGCCGTGGCCTCGCTCATGGGCAGCGGCGACTACCGAGGATTGCTACAGACCATCGCCATTGTCGGCATGATCGTCGTGGTGATCGCAACACTGACCGGACGGGAGCGACTGGATGGCATGTGGAAGTGGCTGTTCTTCCTTGCCATCTTTCAGTCCATGCTGCTAATTCCCAAGGTGACGGTAACGATCATTGATCGGACAGGGAACGAGCCGCCACGGGCGGTCGCTAACGTGCCCATCGGTCTGGGGGCATTCGCTCACACCATGAGCAAGGTTGGGGACTGGCTGACCGGATCTTTCGAGACCGTTTTTGCGCTTCCGGACGATGTGAAATTCCGCAAGAACGGGACGCTGTTCGGGCATCGCGTGCTGTCCGAGCGTCAGGCGATCAAGAGCGGGGCTCCGGTGCTGACCAGCAACCTGCTTGAGTTTTACCGGGAGTGCGTTGCACCCGACATTGCGACCGGCTATATCCGTATGAAGGAGGACATCCTGCAGGTCAACAATATCTGGGACAGCCTGAACGGGAAAACGAATCCTTCACGGCTGGTGACAATTCGCGACACGGCCGATCCAACGCTGATGAGTACCCTCGGTTGTGACGCAGCCTACCAAACCCTGACCAATCAGATTACCGCCGAGTCGAACCGGCAGCTCACCATCCTGGGAACTCGGTTATATCCCCGTATGACGGCAGCGGACGCTGGCGTGGCTATCGCTGGATCACTGGCGACAACGACGAACTACCTGCTGGGGCTTTCAGCTTCTGCACAGGACACCGTCAAGCAGGCCATCGTCGCCAATTTCATGATCGATGCGCAGTACATGTTGCCCGCCCAGCTGGGGGATGCTGCCAGCGCCCAGACCAATCTGGCGATGGCGCAGTCGCTACGTTCGACCAGTGACTCCTACAAGTTGATGGCGCGGATCGCCGAATCGACCATGCCCAAAGTCCGGAACGCCATCGAGATGGTTCAGTACGCGATCTTTCCCGTGTTCCTGCTGTTCGTGGTGTTGAGCGGTCACCAGGCCACCGGCGTCATCAAGTCCTATGCGGCCAGTCTCTTCTGGATTCAGCTCTGGGCACCGCTGTATGCCGTGATGAACTTCATCATCACCATGTACTCACGTAGCCAGTACATCAATGGCAGTGCGGCAAGCGGACTGTCGATCGAGCAGATGAGTTTTCTGAATACGGCAATTGTCAGCGATCAAGCAATTGCAGGGATGCTGGTGATTTCAATTCCCGCCATCGCCGCAGCGATCGTGAAGGGCGGAGAAGTTGGCATGCAGGCGGTGGCTGGACTTGTCGCACCGCCTCGTGATCCCGAGAAGATCGCTAGCAGTCTGGCCATGGGCAACATGCAAATGGGCAATGCCTCGCTGAACAATGTCAGCCACGACACCATGAAGGGGCTCGCCGTCGACATGAATCCGAGTTTGCGGCAGGGTGCAACCAATTATCAGGCGCGAGGAGGGTTCGATTACAGCCACTTTTCTGGGGGCGGGTTCGTGGTGAAACAAGCCAAGAGCGATGTCCGCGCCGACATGGCGCTCAACGACTCAATGGGTGCTGCGGCAAAGGAGAACTACGAACATTCGCAGCAGGCGACTCAGCAGCGTTCCTCGGAGTACGCTGAAAGTGCTCTGGCGGCACTCAAGCAGGAAGCCGGCTTCGAACGATCTCACGCGAGGGGCGCCAGTGACACTACAGGCTACCGGCATGGCATGGGCTCAAGCCGAAATCAGGAAGCCAATGACACACTACGGCAGGTCGACCAGTGGGCCCGAAAAATGGGCGTCAGTGAAAAGGTCGCCATGGAACTCATGGTTGGCGCGTCGATGGGGATGAGTACGCCAAAGCTTCTGGAAGTCGCCGGTCTTCGCGGCGGGGTCGAAATGTCGGCCAAGATGCGCAACTCCGCCGAGTCAATGAAGTCATTGGAAGAAATGGCCCAATATGCCCGCGATTCGAGCTTCGGGACCAAGGTCGGTACCGTCATCGATAACGGTTGGGAACGGAATTATCGAACCTCCGACG
>JBASWL010000004.1:0-1974 GCA_049276455.1 Georgfuchsia sp.
CTTTTGAGGAGCACGCAGGATCCATCTTCAAAAAGCACCTTTCCAGAGCCTTCCAGGACGATAACCCATTCATTTTCAATCTGATCATACCAGCCCTGCTCGGGAGAGGTATGACCTTTGGATACGATACGCTCTATCCTTACATTGTCAGCCCGAAGCAACTCTTCGAATACCTCTTTCTCAGGCAATGCCGGTAGTTCTGAATGATTCATCTGATTTTAGCGGGTTCAAAATAAGCCAACATGATGAGAGTGAGGCCCTAGCAGGCTGCTGAAAAACGCTGATTTATTTCCCCTTACCCGCCGCTGCGGGTAAATTTTTCAGCTAATTTTCAGTTTTCTGCTCGGCAACATGCCGTTTTTTCGGGGAAATCCCCGTTTTTCCGCCTTTTGGGCGGATTTGTGGCGCACTACGCCAATAATCGTCGCATTCTGACCAGGTTGTAAGCCGCTGCCGTGAACAAAAATAGCTGGTTCACCAGCTTCTTTCCGCGATGCCGCAATTTGCGCATCAGGCCAATGTCTTTCATCCAGCCAAAGCACTCTTCGATCTGTTTGCGTTTCTTGATGCTGATCTCATATCCTTCGTGGCGGGTGGTGCGACCATCAATCGCCGTATGTTTCTTCTGCGCCACATGAGGCGTCACTCGGCGCTTGCGGCACTCCGCCACAAAGGCTTTGGTATCGTAATTCTTATCTGCCCCCAGCGTCTTCCGGCCTGAACCCGATTCCGCGTCCAACATCTCCAGCGACACTTCGCGCTCCGCAGTTCCCGTTGCCTGACTGACACTCGCCTGCACGATCAGCCCGTTACGATTCTCGGTCAACAGGTGGCCCATGAAACTCAGCTTGGCTTCCTTGCCCTTTGCCTTGCGGTATAAACGTGCCTCGCCATCCGTAGTGGACTGGTGCGTGGCATTGCTGAACTGCTCCCCGTGGAAGTTCACTTCCACATTGCGCCCCTGCCCGGCGGATTCCTGAGTGTCGGACGTTGTGCCGCCGCCGGGCGTGTCATCCGTATCCTTACGCTTGAAACTCTTGATCGAGGCCGCCGCATCCAGCAAGGTGCCATCGGTCGAAAAATGCTCCTTCGATAACAACTTGCCCGCATCGGCCTGCGCCTTGATTTGTTCGAAGAACATCTCAGCCACGTCATGCGTCAGCAATCGGTCACGGTTATGGCAGAACACGGTGGCATCCCAAACCTCATCGTCCAGTTCCAGCCCCACAAACCAACGAAACAGCAGATTGAAGTCGATCTGTTCCATCAACTGCCGCTCAGAACGTACCGTATACAGAATCTGCAACGTCTGTGCGCGCAGCAGCCGCTCTGGCGCAATCGAGGGACGTCCGGTGTCCGAATACATCTGTGCAAACAGCGTGTCCATTTCACTGAGTGCCGCATCTACCATCTTGCGAATCGCGCGCAGCGGATGTTTGCTCGGCACGCGCTGCTCCAATTGAATGTAACTGAACAGATCTCTCGGTTGAACGTCTATTCCTCGCATTGCCATCACCCCGTTTCACGATGGCGCTATTTTACCAAACCGGAGTAATCTCAGGGTTTTTCAGCAGCCTGTTAGACGTCAGCGCGTAACATCAGTCAGTAAAATTATGTACCGGGCACCATTATTTCCGTGATGACTGGTATAGCGCCGTTATTCCCACCTCGACTTCATGTTCCTGGCGGTCGTCGATAAGCGGAATGATATTGCCGTCGCACTCGATGCCATCCAGCGTCACGCGGATCATCTGCCCCGGCTGTTCGCCGATGCGCTTGACCGTGATGTGGTAGAAGGTCTCGCGATAGCGATAGTGGATTTTGTACTCATCCCAGTGGGCCGGGATACAGGGCGCTATGCGCAGATGGTCCACTTCCAGTTGCAGGCCCAGCAAGGTTTCCACGCTCAGCCTGTACATCCAGCCCGCAGCTCCGGTATACCAGGTCCAGCCGCCACGGCCCGTGTGGGGCGCG
>JBASWL010000005.1:0-2373 GCA_049276455.1 Georgfuchsia sp.
GATCAAGTGACTGCAATCGTTGACTCCCTGTTTCGCAATTCGTTTGGGGCTGATAACTGACTCAGCCAGTTGCGTACCGCCGCCACGCTCCGCAGACGGCAGGTGGCAGCGGTATGCCCCTTGCCGACCTTGATCGACAGCCCCCCCATCTGGTTAATGACAGTGAATCCATGTTCATCAGTCAGATCGTCGCCAATGAAGACGGGCAACCTGTCGGCAAAGGGCATTTGCGCCATGAAGGTTTCAATGGCGCTTCCCTTGTCGTAACCCTTGGACATGATTTCGATCACGCGCTTGCCAGGCTGCACCTGCAAGTCCTTGCCAGCAAGATTGACCAGATCGCGAACCCAGCGATGCAGATAGCTGCCCAGTCTCGGCGCCTGCCGGTAGTGCAGAGCAAGGGCCGAACCTTTATCCTCTATGATGAGTTGGTCGAAGCGTTGCCGCAGAGTCGTCAACCGCAACTTTATGGCATCGAGTTCATTCGTCGGCATCGCACGGCGCTGGATGTCATCAGTGTTATTGACGCGCCATTCGAGCCCATGCAACCCGGCCATTGGCAGATGCGGCATGCCTAGCAGAATATCGAGGTCGGCCAGCGCACGGCCGCTAACCAGCGCGACGGCGCCTTCGCAAAGTAAGTGCAGTTTTTCGATCAGCCGCAGCAGATCGTGATCGACAAAGACCTCGTCCGGCGTCTGGGCGATATCGATCAGAGTGCCGTCGACATCGAGAAAGTAGGCCCAGTCGGGTGACGGCTGCGGCGGTGGAATGGTCATGACGGCAATCGATGCTCCTGTTCGTTTAAGTTTTCTGATTTCTCCACCAGATGAATGCGCCGCCGCATCGTCGCCGCGTCGAGCAGCATGCGACCGGCCCAACGATACACGTTGAACTCGGACACCAGTCCGCGCATCAGGCGCATCCGGTCGCGCTGTTCGGTGAGTGGCATGGTGAGGGCGACATGTAAGGCTGCGGCACACTGATCGGCATCGTAGGGATTGACGATCAATGCCTCGGGTAGTTCCCGTGCCGCGCCGGTGAACTGGCTCAGCACCAGTACGCCGCGCTGGTCTTCGCGCGCCGCGACAAACTCCTTGGCGACCAGATTCATGCCATCGTGCAGGCTGCTGACGAAGCAAAGCTCGGCAGCGCGATAGTATTCGTATACCTCACGCGGCCCATGGTGTTGCACCATGAGGATAATTGCCGGTGAGCTCTCCGCGCCGAAACGCTCATTGATTTTTGCCGCTGTAGATAGCACCAGTTCCTCGTGGGCCTTGTATTCGAAGATGCTGGAGCGCGTCGGAGCCGCGATCTGAATGAAAGTGAAACGTCCGATCCATTCCGGCTGTAGCTCGAACAGCCGTTCCACTGCGCGAAAGCGTTCGATAATGCCCTTGGTGTAGTCGAGGCGATCGACACCGATGCCAACGAATTGATTCGACGGCAGATGGTGCCTCTCGCGAATTTCCTTCCGACATTGCCCTGCGGGCTTTTCCATGAGTGCCTTTTCCGGCGGCCAGTCAATCGAGATCGGATAGCGTCGGATCAATGTTTTCTTGCCGCCCAGCGTGACGCCGAGCGACTCGCGGTCAACCTTGGCTTCGAGCAATCGATCCACTGTATCGACAAAGTTGTTGCAGTGGAACTGGGTATGGAAACCGAGAATGCTGCTGCCGAGCAGCCCGGAAACAATTTCTTCGCGCCAGGGGCAGATCGCGAACGATTCCGGATTTGGCCATGGAATATGCCAGAACGTGATGACTGTAGCGTCCGGCAATGCTTCGCGCAGCATGCGCGGCAGGAGGGCGAGGTGATAGTCCTGCACCAGCACAACTGGGTTCCGGGTCTTTGCTTCCTTGACCACAGCATTGGCGAATTTTTGATTGACGGCAACGTATTGCGCCCAGTCGCCGGAACGGAAAGTGGGGCGAACATGCGCGATATGGCACAGCGGCCAGAGCCCTTCGTTGGCAAATCCGTAGTAATAGCCAGCTTCTTCCTCGGCTGTCAGCCAGATGCGGCGTAACTGATATGCTGGATTATCAGGAGGAACGGCAACCCGGTCGTTGCGGTCTACCGTCTCCCGGTCGGCGCTGCCGCCACCATGGGCGATCCAGATGCCGGAACAGGCGCGCATGATCGGTTCCAGAGCTGTCACCAGGCCACTGGCGGGGCGCTGTACTTCAACCTTGTCTCCGACATGCTGATGGATGTAGGGTTCGCGGTTGGAGACCACGATGACATCCTCACCGCGCAATTCGCCATGCAGGATGGTACGCAGGGTTTCCGGAGTCCATGAAATCTGGCTATCGTCGCGAGCGCGATGCTCCGCTTCCAGGTCCGCAACAAGTCGCTGCAGGTCACGTG
>JBASWL010000006.1:0-6744 GCA_049276455.1 Georgfuchsia sp.
CAATTAACAATTAACAATTAACAATTTCTTCGCCCATGAATGCATTTAGCATTTACCGGATCGCTTGATGAGGACGCACACCAGCATTGAATATTATAACTTTCTAGAAATATTTGTCATTGGTAAAATTGGTAATGGTATTGGTAATTCAGGAATGGGCTTGAGGATTTAACAGACAACATTCTCGCGCCATCATTAGCCATCACTATAGGATATTCGACTCGTTTGAGCATTCCCGGATTTACCGGCATTTCAGGAGGTCGTGTGACGCGTTCACTATGGCGAGCCTAGCCTAAAGTGCCATCCGGTACCCAAGAATTCTTTGCCCAACGTTTCCACGGTCAGGCAACTCAAAGAGTTTGCTTCTCCACTATTCCGCAAAGAGCAAGCAAACGTCAAATTCCGGGATACTCATACTAATCCCTTTGACGGCTAACGATTGCTCAAGCCGACGTCGGTCTCGTCGCTTCGCTCTTCACCTGCCGCGGCTGAGCTCAATCGTATCTGAGGCAGCTTTCCGAAGCCAGCAATTACCGCAGCACTTCGGAGACATAGACAGTTTCTAGCGTTGCGCAAGAATCAAGGAAAATCTACCGCACCGCAACATGACTCTGCAATATCAATCTCGAATTCCGGATAGCAAAAATGTATTGTCCGCACGTACGCGATAAAGCTGTGCAAGCAAATACAAACCGGCCGTCACCATAGATGTCTCCAGACTCTGTCATGGGGATAAGGTACGCACCATCCGCGTAGAGTCGACGTGCGGGGCAGGTGGGAGCGATTTGCTTTTAGATTGTAGGCGTAGCGAAGAGACGCTGGCGAGGATTCCTGTGCCTCTATGGACTGCAAGTCTTATGCCCAGGCCCTACTTCAAGGTCACGAACATGAGTAGTAGCACGACCGAAAGGCGACTTGATCAGTAACCGCCGAATCCGTTTCGCAAAATGGGGGGAGCGGACACTGACGAGACGGCGCTAGAATTTCCGAATAGCTGCCATGACCGGGAGTTGGCGATTATCCGGACACCTATCGTGACTGAAAGCTAGAAATAAAAATGCCGTTAGCGACTACTTACGCTAACGGCCTTGATTTATTGGTGCGCCCGGAGAGATTCGAACTCCCTACCCCTTGGTTCGTAGCCAAGTACTCTATCCAGATGAGCTACGGGCGCTTTGAGGAGGCGGAATTATACCCAAAAGCTTTCAACCGGCAAACGACATTCCGCGTCGGCGTAGAATTCGACCAATTTTGTACCTCCCGTAAATGCATGTCCACCACTGATTTATTCCAAGGCGCCTCATGAGTAAAACGTTGGTTGCCTGTCTGTGCGCCGAATGGTGTGATACATGTCGCAATTACCGGCCTGATTTTGAAGCCTTGGGAAAAGAATATTTGCAGTATCGCTTCGTCTGGATCGACATCGAGGATCAGGGCGATCTTGTCATCGATATAGAGATCGAAAATTTCCCGACCCTCTTGGTGGCACATGGGAACCGGCTCTTGTTTGCTGGCACCATGTTGCCGCATATTGGTCACCTGCACCGCTTGCTGCTGGCACTGAATGAAAAGTCTGAGCCGCAAATTGGTACGCTGTCGAGTGCCGAACTCACCGCTTTCAAGACGCTTGCGGTACAACTAGGCCAAGGTGAAGCATGACTCGCCGCTAGCTGCTTGGCCAGCTATGATCGACCCCGCGACGCGTAAGCAACTGCAGCGCCTCCCAGCATCAACGTAATTATCAGGATTGCCGGCCAGACCACAGGCTGGTTCCATTCCCGACGTTTCTGCTCCCGCAACGCTGGGTCGATACGCTGATATTTAAGCGTGTTATTACCGACCTTGGTCGGCTTGCGGTTGGACAGCCATGAGTGATAGAGCGCATAGTCCTTGGGATGGAAGCCCCATACCCAGGGCGCATCATGCCGCAGCAGTATCGTGATGCGGTCGATGACAACCTGCCGCGCGGGGCTGTTGTCCATGGTGCGCATCTGTTCAAAAAGGCGGTCAAACTCGGCGCTTGAGTAATTCGCTGCATTCTCGCCCTGCGTCTTCACTTTACCTTGTGGCCCATAAAGCAGGAACAGGAAATTCTCCGGGTCAGGATAGTCGGCATTCCAGCCAAAGTAAAACAGCTGAGCGTTGCCCTTGAGCAGCTTTTCCTGGAAGCGGTTGTAGTCGGTGCTGCGCACCACGAGCTGTACGTCGATCTTGCGGAACTGTTTAGTGAGCCAATCAATGCGCGACTTGGCTCCGACGCCGTTGAGCGTGGTGTCGAGGTTGATGACCAGTGGTTCGCCGGTTTTACTGTCACGTCCGTCGGGATAGCCCGCTTCTGCCAGCAGGCGACGGGCATCTGCGATCGGCTTGCGCCGGGGTTTCCCGTCAACCCAGTCGTATACCTCCGGATTGATGCCAGCCTCGCCTTCGCGATAACCGAAGATACCGGGCGGGATTGGTCCCTGCGCGGCAATACCGCGGCCATTGAGAAAAATAGAAATGAATTCCTCCTGGTCGATGGCGATGGAAATCGCCTGGCGCAGTTTTCTTGTACGCTCCGAATTCCCGCCAACCGTCTGATCCAGCCAATTGAAACCCATGTACATGGTCGAGGTTGCTACCGACGTACTGAGGAGAATGCCGCGCTGCTGCATATCCTCGGTCAAGGCCGCTTCGCCACTGCTTCCGCTCTGTATCGCCTGATCGAAAGAATCGGAAGAGATACCGGAAAAGTCGTAATAGCCCTGCAGGAATTTGTTCCAGAAGGGAATCTGTTCCTTCTCGCGCGTATATACCGCCTTGTCGATGAAAGGCAGCGCCTTGCCGCAATCGGCCAGCAGACCGGCTTCGCGGTCACCTTTTTCGCCTTCACAGGGATAGGTCTCGCCGTGGAAGTTGGGATTGCGTTGCAGCACCATGCGTGCGTTGGGATCGTTCTCGGTCAGCATGTAGGGGCCGGTACCGACGGGGTACCAGTCAAGGGTCAGATTCTTTTCAGCCATGCCCTGCTGGCTGTAAAACCTGTCGGCTTCCCATGGAATTGGTGCGAAAAATGGCATGGTCAGCCAGTAGATAAACTGCGGATACTTGCCCTTGATGCGAATACGGTAACGGTAACGGTCGATCACCTCCGCGCCGGCAAGCGGATAACCGCGCAGATCAAGCCATGCAGTGTCATGCGACTTTGCCGCAAGTTTCTCTTCTGTCTGCAAATGTTTGGCCAGATCGCCCAAACCGACGATGTATTCCGACATGAGGCCAAGGATCGGCGAATGCAGGTGTGGGTGTGCCAGTCGCTTGATTTCGTAGACATAATCCGCAGCAGTCAATTCGCGCGTGTCGCGTAGCTGGAAATCCGCCAAGGCATGAATCGGCGCAAGTTCGGCTGCTGGAAGCTGATGGTAGGCATAGCTGCCATCAGCATTTTGGGAGAAGGCGGGGTGCGGCTGGTAACGAATGCCGGGCCGAATCTCGATCAGGTAATCCGAATAGGCAATGCGTGAAGGATCCGCGTCTTGCGGCAGCGACTTGCCCGCAGCATCGACATAGGCCGGCTTTGGCACCGCAATGGCCGTCGCCGGCACAACCGTATAGGGCCGCTTGAGGTAGTGATATTGCAATGGCGGCTCGTATATCTGCGCCGTGAATACGATCTCGTCCTCGCTGTATGACTGCACCGGATCGAGATGCTTGGGCCGTTCGATGAATGCGGTATAAAGAATATTGCCGCCCTGCTCCGCCGCCGGATAGGGATCATTCCACGCAACGCCGCAGGCTGCCAACAACGGCAGCAACACAAGAATGAATACTTTTCGCATGAGGGCAAGTGTAGCCGATCCGCTATAATTCGCTGCTCTCACACGGGGAATTGAACAATGGGTTTTCTAGCCGGCAAGCGCATCCTGATCACCGGATTGATATCTAACCGCTCCATTGCTTATGGCATCGCCAAGGCCTGCCACCGCGAAGGTGCGCAATTGGCATTTACCTACCAGAACGACCGCCTCAAGGATCGTCTGGCAAAGTATACCGAGGAGTTCGGTAACGCCCCGATCTATCCCTGCGATGTCGCCGATGATGCACAGATTGATGCCGTCTTCGCCGAACTGGGCAAGCAGTGGGATGGCCTTGACGGGCTGGTGCATTCAATCGCCTTTGCTCCCAACGAAGCCATCGAAGGTGACTTTCTCGACGGTATTTCGCGCGACGCCTTTCGCATCGCCCACGATGTCTCTTCCTACAGCTTTCCTGCCCTGGTCAAGGCCGCCCGCCCGTTATTGCTCAAGGGTAACAAGGCCTCAGTGCTCGCGCTGTCCTATCTCGGCGCCGAACGCACCATGCCCAACTACAACACCATGGGACTGGCCAAGGCCAGCCTGGAAGCCGCCACGCGCTACCTGGCTTTTTGTCTTGGCCCGCAGGGTGTGCGCGCCAATGCCATTTCGGCCGGACCGATCAAGACACTGGCCGCTTCCGGTGTTGGCAACTTTGGCAGGCTGCTCGCTTACAACTCCCACAATGCGCCATTGCGCCGCAATGTGACCATCGACGAAGTCGGCAATGCCGCCGCTTTCATGCTCTCCGATCTGGCAAGCGCCATCACCGGCGAGATCATGTACGTTGACGGCGGCTTGAATACGACAGCACTGGGCAACCCCGATCCGTTGCCGGCTTGATTCGCTGCTTGCAACTCGCTGCCGGCTCAACCCCAGGCCGCAAGAAACTTCTGCCAGTGCGGCTGTTTCATTTCGCCAATCTGCTGCTTGACGAACGCGATTTCGGCGGCATGTTCGTCCGCTGACTGCGCGCCGCGCATCTGCTGGAAGCGTAGCCAGACCAGATAGGTATTCACCACGTCGGTCTCGCAATAGTCGCGGATGTCGTCGATGCGGCCGCCGAGCCAGCCCTGCCATACTGCCGAGCCGTCCATGCCGAGCTTGCCGGGGAAGCCCATCAGCTTTGCCAGTTCGTCGAGCGGCGCATTGGCGCGACCCGAATACAGTGCAAGCAGATCCATCAAGTCGGTGTGGCGCGCGTGGTAGCGGCTGATGTAGTTGTTCCATTTGAAATCGCGCGCGTCACGCGCATCGCCCTCGCCGGTTTCCCAGTAGCGCGGCGCGCTGACGTTGTGGATCAGGCCGCGGTAATGCAGCACCGGCAGGTCGAAGCCGCCGCCGTTCCACGACACCAATTGCGGCGTGTATTTCTCGATGCCGCTGAAAAAACGCTGGACGATCTCGCCTTCGTTGAGCTTGGGCTCGGCCAGCGACCACACCTTGAAGCCTTCATCGCTGCGCATGGCGCAGGAGATGACAGCGATGCGTTGCAGGTAATGCGGCAGGAAGTCGTTGCCGCTCTTCGCGCGCTGCTTCTGGAAGGCGAACTCGGCGACCTCGCTGTCGGGCAGGTCGGCGGGCAGCTCATGCAGCACCCGCAGGCCCGCAATGTCGGGGATGGTTTCGATATCGAAGACGAGGGTCGGGATCATGGTTGCGATGTGGGATGAACAAACCCTGGATTCCCGCCTGCGCGGGAATGACGTGATCTACTTCTTCTGCTGCCACGCGCCGGTGGCGTTCTGCACCCACCAGCCGGCAGGCGCGCGATCGATCCAGCGCTGGGCAAAGGTGGTGCGGATGTCCTTTTCCCAAGCCGGGTTACCGTTGACGCGGGCGATCTCGCGGTAGAGCGCAGCGCGATCCTCGTTCTCGGCGGCAGCCAGTCGGTTTGCCGCCTGGCGCTGTGCCAGCGGTACAACGCTGGCATCGCGCAGTACGACGTTGCCGTCGTTGGCGAGGCCGATAGCGCCGCTAACGTAATAGGGTTTGAGCTGGGCATAACGCGACGACATGCTGGTCGTAAGCTGGTTGATGACAGGTGAATCGACGTCGAGGTTGCCCTGGGCAAAGGCAACTCCGGTAAGGATGAAGAAGAGGAAAAAGAGTCTGCGCAGCATCATGGCTTCTCCATTTTGTCGCTGGTTGGTGGCTGGTCGGCGGGCGCACCACCATCACCGCGCGACTGCCAGACTTCATCGATGATTTTATCGGCGGCCTTTTCTGCCGCAGAGGCCGGGAAATAGATGTTGATGGTGACGCAACTGGAAATTGCCAAGGCCATCGTATAAAGCCCCGCCACCGTCTTGACTTGGATACGCAGCCAAGGTGGCGATCCGGGCAGTGAGGGGCATGGATTGCTTCGCCTGCGGCTCGCAATGACATCGGGTTTATTCGGTAGCTTCATTCGATGACAGCCTTTGTTTTGCCCGCAATCACGGCTTTGAGGCGCGATATGAGCAGGTTCCAGTCGATGTTGCGATTGTAGCCCATGAGCTTGATGGTCGGGATGCCGCTGCCTTCGACCAGGACGTAACCGTCACCCTGGGGATAGAGGCCTTCCATTTGACATACATGATCCCTGAGTACGCAACCGAAACCGATACGGTCATAACTGGCGGTGTTGAAAAAACCGGCGCCGGGAAGCGCCCGCACTGCCGCCGCACCGGCCGCGCCGCCCAGGGCAGAGATGTCGATCAGCGCGCCACGGCTGATGGCGCGCCGGTATTTGCCGGGGCTGCTGTCGATTCGAGCCCGGAACGCCAGTGGCTTCCAGCCTTGCAGTTCGAGCCCCTTGATATCAGCATCGATGCGGCCGAGGATGCTGCCAAAGGAAAAGGTGCTGGTGATCAGCCCCAGGTCGAGGCGTCGCGCTTCGATGTCAGCAACGAAGCGCGAGGTTTTCGAT
>JBASWL010000007.1:0-4604 GCA_049276455.1 Georgfuchsia sp.
TTTTTTTTGCGTGCCGCCGCTTCGCTTCGTCGTCGGCGCGGCCATAGCTCACCTCGCCGTCGACGCCGAGCGCGGCATCGTGATACTTCACCTTCACGCCGGCATATTTTGCGGCCAGCGCCTTCACGCGCTTGATGCGCTTCCATTCCTTTGTCGCGGCGCGTAGCGCCTTGGCGCGGGTCGGGTAGGGCTTGGTGCCGAACGGCTTGTATTCGCCCGCCGTGGTGGCCACAATGGCCGCCGGTTGCTTGTTGCGCTCCGCCTCGTCTTCGGCCTTGCTCCAGATCACCTCGCCCTGCTGGCCGAGATCGAGGTCGTGATACACCGCCTTCACCGCCGTCATGCTGTCGCGCTCGGCGATGCTGAAGCGGTGCGAGTCGCCGTCCTCCCGGGTGATGCTCATCACCGGCAGCGGCTTGCCCGAGGCCGATCGGCCGGCGCCGGCAGGCAGGAACAGCAGCTTGTCGTTCTTCACCGTGGCGATCGCGTCGAACATGCCGGCCAGGCGCGTCAGCAGGTTGGCATCGGATTCGTTGGTCTGGTCCAGGTGGCTGATGGTCTCTGCCGCCACCTGCGCCGCGATGGTGGCCACCAGGCCGTGGCTGGCGGCGATGTTGTTGACGATATCGGCCAGGGCCACGTTATGAAAACTGCGCGTGCGCTGGGTGGACAGCCCGGCGCGCAGGTCCGCGCTGCGGGCGCGGATGGTGAGTTGGTCAGGCGCGCCGCAATGCTCGACTTCGTCGACGGTGTACGTTCCCTTGTCCGTCAGCCCCTCGGCTTCCCAGCCCAGCCACAGGTGCAGCGCTGCGCCTCGCGGCGGCAGACTGAGGCGGCCGTCGGCATCGTCGAGGCAGAGATCGAGCTGGTCGGCCTCCATGCCGCGATTGTCGGTGAGCGTGAGCGAGATGAGCCGGTCCGAGATTGACGGCGTGATGTTGACGCCATCGACATCGATGCGCCAGGCCGGGCGCGGGTTGACTTCCGCATCGACCATCACAGCATTGCTTGCAGTTGGCTGGTGACGGATCCCAGCATGTCAATGTCCTCGTCGTCGACGCGCGTCAGCTTGAGGCTGAAATCAATCTTGCGCGGCTCGCCGTCGGGAAAGAAAATGCTGCCGGTTTCGTCGACGTTCTCGATGACGAAGACGCCGTAGACGTTGCCGTCGCCGCGGATCAGCGGCCAGCTCTTGCCGGTGCTGGCCATGGTGCGGATCATGGCCAGCGAGACGCGGCCGCCGGTGAGCTCCGGATAGAGCGTGCCGGTGAGCGTGATGTCATCGTCGCCGGGGCCGAGGTACTGGCGCGTGGGCCGCTTGCCGATCCTGCTGTTCGAGGGATGGCGCCAGCTGGTCTGGCGTTGCAGTTGCTGGTAGGGCAATGTCTTGAGGGCAAAGACGAAGAGGCCGAGCGCCATCATCAGCGAGGTCTGCGGCAGTACGTCGCGCACCAGGCCGGTTCCGATGGATACGACTTCGTTGCCGAGGATGTCGCCGAGATGTCCGCCGAAGGGGTCTTGCAGCTCCATGGCTAGTCCCTGTCGCCGAGGTGGCTACGGCTGCGCGCGGCGCGTTGTGTCTCGATATCGAGCAAGGCGCGCTTCACTTCCTGGGCGAGATCCTGCGCGCTCTGTCCGGGCGCCTGATGAATCTGGATGTTGACCTGCATCGGTTCACTGACGCTGGCCCGTCCGGCAGAGAGCGGCGGCCGGGTGTCGATGGCGTTGCTGACCAGCGCCTGTTGCTGGTTGAACGCCGCCGGCAGGTAGACGTCGCGGATCCGGCGCGTCACGTCGGGTACCGCGGGCAGGGAGATGCCTTGGTGGCGGTCGATGATGGTGCGCGTGGCAGCATCGATCCCGGCCAGCGCGGCGGGCCGACGAATGTCGCGCAGGTTGCGCACGGCGTCGGGCAATGCCGGCAGGGTAAGGCCCTGGTGCCGTTCGGTGATGGATCGCGTGGCGTTGCCGAAAGTGGGGAGTTGTGCCGCTGGCATGGTCGCCAGGGCGGTCCCGCCGATCAGCATGCCGGCGCCGACAGCGGCGACCTTCTTCGCCGCTCGCGCCATTACGCTGGTGGCCATGGCCTGGCTGCGCTCAATGCCGTTCGAAAGACCGGCCATGGTGTATTGGCCGATGGCTGCAAACACCGTGGAGGGCGATTTGATGCCGAAGGCGCTCTTCGCCGCGGCGATCATGCGCGCGGCGAGATTGGTCACCTTGCCCAGCAACCCGCCGGTGAGCGCATCGATGCCGGCGAAGATGCCGCGCACGATCAGCATGCCGATCTGCGACCACTCGCCGTTCTTGAACAGTTGCACGATATCGAAGATCGCGGCGCCGAGTGTGGTTTTCGCGCCCATGATGCGGCTTACGAAGCCGTCGATCCAGCCGGCGAGATAGGTTCCCGCGCCATAGGCCAGCGAGAACACCAGTGCCAGCTTCGCCACCGGGCTCACCAGCGACCAGAGGCCACCGAACAATGCGCCTGCCTTGATGCCCATCAGCGTCATGCCCAGCCGCAGCAGCGCGATGGGTGCGATCAATGCGCCGACGGCAAAGATCAGCGCACCGACGGTGGTGACGATAATCGCCAGCACAGCGGCCGACTTCATCAATGCGCCGGTGAGGCCGGGATGTTCACGCACCCAGGCGCGCACGCCCTTCAGCACGCCGGCGGTGCTCTGCATGATCGAGGTCAACTCGGGCTTGAAGGTGCTGCCGAGATCCGAGGCGAGGTTGCGCAGCGCGCTCATCAGCTCCTTGTAACCGGAACTCAGGTTCTGGTTGCGCCGGGCCATTTCCCGGTCCGCAGAGCCCTTCGACTTCTCCGCGTTCACCAGTTCGAGTTCGCGCCGCAGCTCGCCCAGATTGCCGGCCAGCTTTGAGGCATCGGGGCCGAATTCCTTGCCGAACAGCCGCGTCGCCGCTTCGATCTGCTGGTTCTGCGGCAGCTTGTTGATGGCTTCCAGCACCTTGACGATGGTGCCCAGCGCATCGGTGCTCATGGCATTCTGCACCGTGCGCGAGTTCATGCCGATCATCGCCATGCCGCCCTGGAAGCGCTTGGGCAGCATGCTGGCGACGGCGAGTTGCTTCATCATGTGTTCCGAGGCCGAGGCGGCGGTTTCTGCGCCGTTGCCAAGCGAGAGGAAAGTCGAGCCCAGCGCCGCCGCTTCCTTGTATGTCATATGCAAGGTGGTGGCGGTACCGCCGATGCGCTGCAACACGTCAATGATGTCGCCGCCCTTGGCCAGCGAATTGTCATCGAGCCAGTTAATGGCGTCGCCGAGCTGCTTGATGCTGCCGATCGGCACCTTGTAGAGCTGCGCCACCTTGGCCATGTTGTCGCCGATCTGTTCGACCGGGAGCTGGAACGCGGTGGACAGGATTGCCGTGGTTTCGGCATAGGCGAGCAGATCCTGCTTGCCCTGGATGCCCATACGCGCTCCCGCCTCGACAATGGCGGCGATATCGTTGGCCGTCATCGGCAGGCGCTCGCTCATGGCCTGGATGGCACGGCCCATCTCGTAATAGGTTGGCGTCAGCTTGCCGTTGGCATCGACCGCGTCATTCACCTGGCGCGCGACGCCGAGCATGGCGTCCTCGAAGCTGGCGAACTGACGCACCGCCTGCGCGATCGGCAGGCCGCCGGCGATGCCGATGCCGACGGTATTCATCCCGGCGCTCTTGAGCGTGTTGCCGACGCCCATAGCCTTCTGGTAGTTGGCCTGCGCCGCATAGGCGCGCTGCGCCTGCGCGTTCTCGCGCTTCATCGCGGCCACTTGCTTGTCCACGGCCGCGGTGGCCGTGTTGATCTTCGCCGCCAGCTCGCGCTGATGCGTGGCGAGGTTCTTGGTGTCCATGCCGGTGGCGTTGAGTTCGGTGCGCAGGCGCTGCTGTTTTTCCAGCAGCGTGGTGTAGCGGCCCTTGAGGTTGCCGGCCTCGGCCTGCGCTTCCTTCAAGGCGCGCGCCATGTCCTTTGTCGGCGCCGGCAGCTTGGCGATCTCCGCCTTGAGATCCTTGATGCGCTGCTGCGCACCCTTCATGCCATTGCTGACGATGGCAAGATCCTTGTCGAGCTTGCGGAAGCCGTCGATGCGCTTCTGCGCATCGTTCAACTGCCTCAGTTGCTCACGCGTGGCCTTCAGCGCCTTGGCTGTATCGTTGCTGCCGCTGGTGATGCTCTTTAACGGCTTCAACACCTTTTCGGTGAGCGCCAGCAGGACTTCGAGTTTGAGCTTTTCCGTACTCATTGCTGGCTCTCATGCCGTTTGCGTGCTTCTTCGCGCCACTGCGCCAGTTCTTCGAGGCTCATGGCGTCCATGTCGCGCGGTGCCCAGTGAAAGACGGTGGCGATGTCGGCCATCGCCGAGGTTACTGAATCGGGGAGGGCGA
Source organism: Georgfuchsia sp. (assembly GCA_049276455.1). GTDB lineage: Bacteria > Pseudomonadota > Gammaproteobacteria > Burkholderiales > Rhodocyclaceae > Georgfuchsia. Next base: position 4,399 of record JBASWL010000007.1, read on the forward strand.
GGGGGTGAGCCCCGCTTCCGCCTGCACCGACCTGGGCAGCAAAAAACCGGCCACCTCCGATCCGATCGATACCAGGTCGGCGGGATCCATGCGCGCCACTTCGGCTTCGGTGAGGGTCGGGTCGCTGATGCGCGGCACGACGCGCGTCAGGGCGTTCACGTCCATCTGCAGCAGGTCGGTGAGGGTGACGCCGCGCAGCTCGCCGG
>JBASWL010000008.1:0-1642 GCA_049276455.1 Georgfuchsia sp.
ACGCAACCCAGATGGGTGCAGATGCCAACCACGACGAGGTATTCCGGTTTTACGGAGCGGAAGGCATTCTGAACGTAAGTGGGTTGCTGACCCATTACTTGGGAGTCCGGATCCAAGAGCTTCGCCAGGTGGCGAGGGTCCTGCATGGTCTTCAACATAGCATCGGTGCGGCGCAGAACCCATACCGGTTTGCCGCGCCACTCTACTGTCATCTGAGCGCCCGGCCTGAGCCGGGAGACATCAGTCTCTACTGGCGCACCCGCAGCCTTTTCCCGTTCGCTCGGATTCATTGAGGCGATGAAAGGAATCGATGCCGTGGCAAGAGCGGCCCCTCCCGCAACAGAGGCTGCCGCCAACAGTATTTTTCTGCGCTCAGGATCGAGAGCCGATTGCGATGCTCGCGAACTTGCGAGATCCGAATTGTCGAATATTTTATCCATAGTTGTTACCCCTCAAAGGCCGCCAGCTGGCTAACATGACCAGACGCGGCTGTACTCGATATTGCCTCCCGTGAGACGATGTCGATGGCTGCGCACTTGACCTCCACCATTGCACGCAGCGTTTCCTGCTCGGCAACAAACACCTCCGTCGCCACGGGATCGAACTGCGTGCCCGACTGACGCAATATTTCTGCGCGGGCGCTATCGAAGGAGTGCGCTTCGCGGTAAGGCCGGTCCGAGGTAATCGCGTCCAGCGTATCGATCACCGCGAACAAACGCGCCCACAGTGGGATAGAAGCCCCTGACAGACCGCGCGGGTATCCGGTACCGTCAAAGCGCTCCTCATGACAGAGGACGATTTCCGCCACTTCCACCATGTTTGGCGCGGCGCGTAATATGCGATGGCCGATTTCAGGGTGCGTACGCATGACACGCCATTCCGCATCGCTCAATGAACCGTTTTTTTGCAGTATCGAATCCGGGATGCCAATTTTTCCGATGTCATGCAACAGCGCGCCCCAGTAGACCTGCTGCAATTGCTGGGCATCGCTGGTGAAATGTTTCGCCAGCACGACGGTATGACAGGCGACGCGCTTGGAGTGCAAACCGGTTTCATGCTCCCGCGCATCGAGTGCTGCAGCAAGCGTGTCCACCAGTACCGACGTTGTGTCGCCCTCTTTCTCGCGACAGTTCCGACGATATTGGGCGCCCAGGTAACATGCCTCACAGCAATACCCATCCTCTTCCTTGGCATGCGGGAGACCGGCGACCGGCGTGCCGCAATGGCGGCATGCCCTGTCTTTTCCCACATGCGTTTCACTAAGAGTTTGGGTGGCGGACATGGCGTCAGTCATTTGCCGTGGAAGTAGTTATAGAGCGGCGAGAACACCAGACCGAAGTAGATGCCATAGAGGAAGGTTTCAATCAGGCCCAGCAGAAAGCTTTGCCATGTGAGCCAGGTAAAGCCGGGCAGAAGCATCAGCCATGTTTCATACATGTGTTGATGAAAGGCCAGATCGTAGGCCACGCATAGTGTGTAGGTAATCGCCAGAAACAATCCCATGGCCACATCGATATCACGCCAGTAGAGCTTACCCATGATGATGTCCTCCTTGTGCATGCGCACTCGGTGCGACAACACCGACATATTTCTCCGCCGCCCGTTCGAATTTGTCACGGCATGAGGTTGAACAGAAGTAGTA
>JBASWL010000009.1:0-14993 GCA_049276455.1 Georgfuchsia sp.
GTGGAACGCTTCTTCTGCCGTATTAAACAATTCCGGCGCATCGCAACCCGCCATGACAAACTCGCGGAAAGATTCGCTTCCTTCGTCGCCCTCACTGCGGCCGTCATTTGGCTCGCTTGATTGTCAACACACTCTAGAGCTCATCATGTGATCCAGTTAAAACAAGCGATCAGGTGCTCGGTGCAGGAAATGATGATCGTTGTATCACTCTGAGTCTGGCTTGCTTATATATTTGCCGAAGTCAGCGGCTGCCTTTTGTACATTCGGATCGGACATTAGTTCTTGAATAGCCAGTTTGCCTAAAGTATCGAGTCCGGCCTTTAGCGCGTCGTTGCCTTCATGTTCGATAGTGTCCTTCACCTCCTTCTTGCAGTCCTGGGCAAGAAGGCGCCTATAAATTGTGGCCGCTGTCCTGGTTGCAGACTCTCTATCACTTTTTTTGACCGGAGCAATGCTGGCCACATAAGGGTTCAGTGACATTAAGGAAAAAATCCAGCGGCCTAAATCCTTGCGGTCTTTGCCTGTCGTCGAGTCCGCCAAGCAGCGCGTCAGATTATCTGTATAGGTTCCAGCAAGTGCATGGTTCGCCGGAAGTAGTGCCACCGCAAAAATAATGGCAATTGATTTGATGATGTTCATCAGAGCACTCCTAGTAGAAGCTGACTGCTATGGAGAGAATTTTTAAAGGGCCTCTTATGGCAGGATACGGTCTGTCATCATGGAGGAATTTCTTTCTGTCATTCTCGCACAAGCCGGAATGACATTACAGTATTAAGTCGTCTCGCGAGTAGCACTCCTTTCATCCTGCGGCATGCCGGCTAGGGCCAGATCGCGCAGGCTGTGGCCGTGCAGCGAGCCGTCAGCCGCCTTGTCCAGGCTTGCAAGCAGCCTCTCCACCTCGGCTTCGTGCGGCAGTATCCCCAAGCCAAGACTGGGTTCCTCCTCGGCGCTGCGCATGCTATCGAGCAGCTCCTTCACGGTAATCTTATCGAAGGAGCGTGCTGGAAGATAGAGCGCTGGATCGTCGGCGGTTTCAGCAATGTATCCAGCCCGCAGGATGGCTTTGACCACGGTTTCGACCGGCATCAGCGGCATGCCGATATGCATGGCGAGGGACTCAAGCGACCAGGCCGGCGCGTTGGTGTAGTAGTTGCGGCCGATGAACGTGGCAATCAATAGTGCGATTTTTTCCTTGACGCGGTTACTGAGCTGGAATTCGCGCCGGGGCGTAACCAGTAAGGCCGGGTACTGGTAGTAGCAGGAGATGCTGGCGCCGATGAGTACGATGAGCCAGTTCAGATAGAGCCAGATCATCGAGAGGATCACGATCGCGAAACCGGAGTAGATCGCGGTGTACTTGGTCGATTCCGCGATAAAGGCAGCGAAGCCCCAGCCCAGCGTCTGCCACAGCACCCCGCCGACAATGGCGCCCGCCAGTGCCGAACTCACACGCACGCGGGTGTTGGGCATGAGCACATACATGAAGGTGAACGCCGCAATCACGAACAAAAAGGGAAGCAGCGTGGCCAGCAGTTCGACCAGTGTGCCAAGCGGTTCAATTGCAATCAAGGACTGCACGGCACTACTGCTGAAGAATGCTGCCGTGACGCCAATGGCAGAGAAGATCAACAGGGGGCCGACCATGAGTACGCTCAGGTACTGACTGAAGCGCTGTGCCAGGGGGCGGGCGCTTTTGACGCGCCAGACGAAGTTGAAGGATTGTTCGATCTTTTGCAGCAGGGTGACGACCGTATAGACCAGTAGGCCGAGACCGAGCGCACCAAGCACGCCGACCTTGATGTTGTTGACGAAGCCGATTACCTGTTCGGTGATCTCCACCCCCTTCTCGCCCAGTGGTGCAAGCAGCGCCAGCAATGCCGGGCGCACCTGATTTTGCACGCCAAAACCCTTGAGCACCGAGAATGAAAGCGCCAGCAGCGGCACCAGTGACAGCAGCGTGGTGTAGACCAGGCTCATGGCGCGCAGGGTGATCTGGCCTTCGGCAAGGTCGCGCCCGACCGCATACACCGTGCGCAACACGAGAACAAAGCGGCGGCGCAGCGCTGAGACGGCGCCGAGATCCTTGCCCCAGAGAATATTGTGTGAACGCTTGGTGATATGAGTGAGCAACTTCATGGATAGCTGATGTACTGAGACATAAGGTTCACCGCAATGACATGATTTTTCATACGCGAATATTGACACAACTGTAACTGACTGGACATCTGCATGCCCTTTGGATCAGGCTTCCATCTGAAATGGTTCTTCTGCTGTGATAATGTGGATCTGAGTTTTCTGGTTTTTTTAAACTGATAATCAGCTTCAGCTCGGCGTTGATCACTGCCGCCATGTTCCAGCAGTGCAAGTAACTTGACAGCATTAGCAGGGCCATATGCGGATTTACTCGATATCATATGGATGGGAGAGGTATGCTGATGCCTATGACGACAGCCCCTTTTGTCAACCGGATTCAATCGAACAACATCAGTGCAGGGATCGGCCTGCAGATCGGTGGCGACTGGACGCTTGTTCACTTCGCCCGGTTGAAACGCCAGATTTCCGCCCTGCACGGGACGCTACCGAGCGAGGCGAACATCAACTTTGAGGCGCTTGGTGCGCTGGATACCTCTGGCGCTGCATTTCTGGTGGACTTGCTTGGCGCTCAAAGGATATCTGCTCTTGAGAGCAGCATTCCGGGCCTGACGACCGAGCGCCGCTTGTTGTTGCAGACCGTGAGCAATGCCATGACGGAATCTGCGAGTTCTGCAACGGCACCTGAACGTTCCAGAGTGCTGGACTTTCTCGCGCACATCGGCGAGGTCATGGCCGAATTCTGGCAACAAGCCGTGGTGTTGCTTGGCTTCATTGGTTTGACCCTCAGCACATTGTTCTCAGTCCTTCCGCATCCTCAACGCTGGCGCGTCACATCACTGGTGGCCCATCTTGAGCAATGCGGTCTAAATGCGGTGCCCATCGTCTCGCTGCTAACCTTTCTTGTCGGTGCCGTGGTGGCGTTTCTGGGTGCCACCATCCTTTCCAAGTTCGGGGCCAGCATCTACACAGTCAATCTGGTCGTGTTTTCCTTTCTGCGCGAGTTTGGCGTACTGCTTACCGCCATCCTCCTGGCCGGGCGTACGGCCAGTGCCTTTACTGCGCAGATCGGCGCAATGAAGGCCAATGAAGAGATTGATGCGATCCGTACTCTCGGCCTGAGCCCGATCGAACTGCTGGTGTTGCCGCGGGTAGCTGCCCTTCTGATTGCCTTGCCGATACTTACCTTCATCGCGATGCTCAGCGGCATTCTTGGCGGAGCGCTGGTCTGCGCCCTGTCGCTGGACATCTCACCGACAATGTTTATGTCGATCCTGCAACAGAACATCGAGTTGCGGCATTTCCTGGTGGGCATACTCAAAGCACCGATTTTTGCCTTTCTGATTGCCGTCATCGGTTGTCTGGAAGGTTTCAAAGTCACTGGTAGTGCGCTATCTGTAGGCGAGCGCACTACCTCCAGCGTAGTGCAGTCTATTTTCGTGGTGATCCTGCTGGATGCGCTGGCATCACTGTTTCTGATGGAGATGGGCTGGTGAGCGCCGAAGCGGTTATCGAGGTGCGCGATTTGTGCAACCGTTTCGGTGAGCAGATGGTTCATCAAGATTTGCAGCTGGATCTGTATCGGGGCGAAGTGCTCGGCATCGTCGGCAGCTCCGGGACTGGCAAATCGGTATTGCTGCGAACCATTCTCGGCCTGCAACGACCGACGTCTGGTTGTGTTCGGATGTTCGGCGAAGATATGCTGGCCTTGTCGCTGCAACGCCGCTCACAACTGGAGCAGCGTTGCGGCGTGCTCTATCAGCGCGGCGCATTGTTCTCCTCGCTGACGGTGATCGAGAACGTTGCTTTTCCCTTGATCGAGCATGCCGGTTTGACCCGACAGGCAGCTGAGCAGTTGGCGCGGGTCAAGCTGGCCTTGGTCGGCTTGCCGGGCATTGCCGCAGATAAATACCCAAGCGAATTATCCGGCGGCATGATCAAGCGAACGGCCCTTGCCCGCGCGCTGGCCATGGACCCGGAAATATTGTTTCTCGACGAACCCACCGCCGGGCTCGACCCAATTGGCGCGGCGGCATTCGACCAGCTGATCCGCACCCTGCGCGATGCTCTAGGCTTCAGCGTATTTCTCGTTACCCACGATCTGGACAGCCTTTATACGTTGTGTGACCGGGTTGCAGTGCTGGCGCAGAAACAGGTACTGGTAGCAGACCGATTGGAGGTGGTTGCGGCAACTGATGAATCGTGGATTCGCGAATATTTTCATGGCCCGCGCGGACGCGCGGCAAAGCAGGCGGCCAGTTGTGCGCCAGGGAGAATCTAAATGGAAACCCGTGCCAACCATGTGTTGATTGGCTTGTTTACCGTGCTGATGTTCAGTGCCACTTTTCTGTTTGCCCTATGGCTGAGCAAGTCGAGCACCGACAGTGAATTCAAGGACTATGAAGTCATCTTCAATGAAGCGGTTAGCGGCCTGTCTCAGGGGAGCACCGTACAGTACAGCGGGATAAAGGTTGGCGATGTGACACGCCTTGGCCTCGATCCAAAGGACCCGCGCAAGGTACATGTAATCATCCGCATCCTGCGGGACACACCGATCAAGCAGGACACCAGTGCACGCCTGTCAATTACCGGCATTACCGGCGCTTCCGTAATTCAGTTGCACGGTGGTACACCGGATAGCCCGCCACTCGTTGGCAAGGGCATGCTACCCATAATTGTCGCCGACCCGTCGCCACTGTCAAAGTTGATGGCCAGTGGGGAAGATGTCATGGTTAACGTTACCCGGCTGCTGGATCGGGCAAACCAACTGCTTACTGAGGACAATATCAAACGTGTGTCCCTCACGCTTGCCCATCTGGAGCAAATTACCGCCAGTGCTGCGGCACAGCGTGATGAACTGGGGCAGGTTGTGCAGCAACTGAAAACGTTTGCCAGCGAAGCTGCAACGCTGATGAGCAATACCAATAATCTGTTAAATGGCCAGGGACGACAGACGCTCGGCAGCATCGAGCGGCTCACAACATCTCTGGAGCGCAGTAGTCAAAGTGTGGAACGTCTGCTTGAAGATAATCATGCAGAGCTCGACAAGGGTTTGAAAAGCGTGGGCGATCTGAGACCGGTAATCGACGAATTGCGCGAGACACTGGCAGCATTGCGTTCCCTGTCGCGCCGGCTGGAGGAAGACCCTGCTGGTTATCTGTTGCACAGTGACACGACAAAGGAGTTTCAGCCATGAACCGACTGCTTATCCTTCTGTTCCCGATTCTGCTCGGGGCCTGTTCGATACTGCCCAAGGGTGAGGCCCTCGATGTCTATTTGCTGCCGGCTGCCAGAGTTTCACGTCATGTAGAAGCGCCAAAAGGAGATTGGGTCTTGCGGGTTCGCCAGCCCCAAAGCAGCGAGCGCATCGACACTACGCGAATTGCAGTATTACCCCAAGGTGACCTGCTCAGTACCTACAAGGGCGCACGCTGGAGTGATCGTGCGCCGCGCTTGTTGCGTGACCGCATCATCAATGCCTTCCGCGACGATGGGCGGTTAACAGCAGTTATTAGTGAGGACACCAGAATATCTGCCGATCTGGAATTGGGTGGCGACCTCGGCGCATTCCAGAGTGAATATCATGATGGACGAATTGAAACGCACATCCTGCTGGAAGCGCGGCTGGTAAAAAGCGATAGTCAACGCATCATCGCCAGGCATCGTTTCGAGGTACGCCAAGTGTCGACTGGCAGTTCGGTAAGTGACGTAGTAACAGCCTTTGGCCAGGCCGCCGATCAATTATCCGAACAATTGCTGGCGTGGACTATGGATCAGGCTGATATCGCTATCTGCCATGGCCCAAAGGTCACAGCGCCATCTTGATCTCGCTGCCTGCCTGAACCTTGGTTAGCTTGTGCCTACCCTGGCATTGAAGCCTCACCACCAATAAGCTTTAGCCGGCAGCGGCAAACCCCATGCTCTCTCTGACCGGCTTGCCGGGATAGTGAAAGGCCACCGGGCCGTCGGGCTTGGCATCCAGGAACTGGCGCACGAAGGGATCATCAGAAGCTTTGATCTCCTCTGTCGGCCCTTCGGCGACGACCTTGCCGCCGGAAATAAAATAAGCATAATCAACCACTTTCATCGACTCGCTCACATCGTAGGTCACGATGATGGATGTCAGCCCGAGCGCGTCGTTGAGACGACGAATCAGTGTGGCGATCACATTGAGCGAAATCGGGTCGAGACCGGCAAAGGGCTCGTCGTACATCATTAGCGCCGGATCAAGCGCTATGGCACGCGCCAGCGCGACACGGCGCGCCATGCCGCCGGAGAGTTCCCCCGGCATAAGGGCATGAGCGCCACGCAGTCCTACCGAGTGCAGTTTCATCAACACCAGATCATGGATCAGCTCCTCGGGCAGGTCGGTGTGCTCGCGCATCGGGAAGGCAATATTGTCAAATACCGACATGTCGCTGAACAAGCCACCTTGCTGCAGCATCATGCCGATCTTCTTGCGCAGCGTGTATAGCGGGTCGCCACTCATCTCACTGATCGTTTCGCCCATCACATTGACAACTCCGCGACCTGGACGCTGCTGTGCGCCAAGCATGCGCAATAACGTCGATTTACCGCAGCCGCTGGCACCGAGAATTGCGACCACCTTACCCCGCGGGATATTGAGATTGATACCTTGCAGAACCTTGGTGTCACCGAAGGCGAAATGAACGTTGCTTACTTCTACAATATTTTCTACGATGTTTTCCTGCATGAGGCTTGAGAACAGACTATTGGGCAAGTGTCGTCAGTATAGTGAAATTTCCGGCGCAAGAATGCCTGGCGTCGTCGGTTACAAGCGGGAGGAGAGGGAGGAACCCACCGGCACACCGACGACGACGGCAATCAGCTACATGGAATTCTCATTGAGCACGCTCCCGTCGTATGCGCATCCATTGGTGAAACTCATGGCGCTCCTCGGGAGAAAGGCTTTGCGAATGGTATTTCTGCCAACTGGGGTCTTCATATGCTGGTTCCGATATTTGCCGGTGCAGTTCACGAATTCGCTCACGTTGCACGGCTCTAATGCGATTACAGTGTTCGAGTACTTGTTTATGCAACTGATCGCGCTGTTCGGGAGAAAGCGTCACCAATTGCTGTTTCAGCCATTGTCGCTTTTGCATGCGGTCAAATAACGATGATCGAGCCAGTTCTTCGTCAAAACCACTGAGGACTTCATCGCGCTGGTCTGGTGACATGTGCTGCAACTCACTGATCAGCTGAGGCAATGGTGCGTCACCCAACATCGCCCCCCTGACTGCTAAGGAAGACGTTCCCCAAGCACAGGTGACAGAAAACATCAATAGGTGAAGAATGCGAAGCGGTGTCAAAATTAATTCCTGCATGGATCCAGTAACGTCTATTGTTGCGCGAAACCTGGACGTTTCCTATTGCGATTCGGCACTAAATTGTTACTGTATGTAAACCCCTCTTGCACAAGCGCAAAATGCATATTTTCTAGGTTATCCTGAGGCTATGAAAGAAGATCAGACTGACAAGATACTCATCGTCGATGACGATTTGCGTTTGCGCCAGCTACTGGAGCGATACCTGCGCGACCAAGGCTTCGGCACCCGTGCTGTTGAAGGCGCAGAAGAGATGGATCGCTTCATGGCGCGAGAGCATTATGATTTGCTGGTGCTTGATCTTATGATGCCGGGCGAAGATGGCCTGGCGATCTGCCGGCGCCTGCGTAACTCAAAATCGGATATCCCCATCATCATGCTGACGGCCAAGGGCGATGATGTCGATCGTATTGCCGGCCTGGAACTTGGTGCCGACGACTATCTACCCAAACCCTTCAACCCTCGCGAACTGGTGGCACGCATCAATGCCGTGCTGCGGCGGCGCGTAACATCAATACCCGGCGCTCCGTCGGAACTTCCCGAGGTGGTGAGCTTCGGCGAGTGCGTAGTGGATCTTGGCGTGCGCACACTCTGCCGCAACGGCGTAGAACATGCACTGACTACGGGCGAATTCGCCTTGCTGAAAGCGCTGGTGACACGGCCGCGCCAGCCTCTGAGCCGTGAGCACCTTTCCGAGATGGCGAGAGGTCGTGAATATGAAGTGTTCGACCGCGCCATCGACGTACAAGTATCGCGTCTGCGCAAGTTGATCGAAGCTGATCCTGCCAAACCGCGCCATATCCAGACCGTGCGTGGTTTCGGCTATGTCTTCGTACCGAGCGGCGAAGCAGCGGAATGAAATTTACGAACAGGTTGTTGCCACGGCTGTTTTTGCTGCTGGCAACGATGATGATCGTATCGGTATTAAGTTGGACCGCGCTATTCGTGCATGCGGAACAAAGTGCTCGGGCGCGTGACTTCGCCCAGATTCTCACCAGCATTGTCAATCTGACCCGCTCCGCGCTCGTCGCCGCTTCTCCTGAACGGCGTGAAGATTTACTGTTCGAACTTGGCCAGCAGGAAGGTGTTCGCATTTATACCGTGGAAAATGACGAAGCGGCGGTTGAAGAACCGAGCGATTATTTTCTCCGCAATGTACTGGCCAATTTGCGCGAGTCACTGGATGCAGATACAAAGTTGACCACCGAACGTTATGGCAACCCCGGCGTATACGTTCTGGTAGATATTGAAGGCGGTCGCTACTGGATCGGCTTGCCGCGTGCAAGGCTCGAACATATACACTCGCTGCAATGGATTGGATGGGGAGCGCTGGCGGCCCTGGCGGCACTGCTAACAGCAACGGGCTTCGTCACCAAATTGACACGGCCTTTGAAACAATTGGCAACAGCTGCCCACATGGTTGGCGAAGGCCGCTACCCCCCTCCTCTGCCCGAAGCCGGACCTGAAGAGTTGTCCGCTGTTGCTAGCGCTTTCAACCAAATGACAGCCGACCTCGATCGCCTTGATCAGGATCGGGCGCTTATTCTGGCGGGCGTATCACATGATCTGCGCACACCTCTCACCCGCCTGCGCATGGGCATTGAGATGGCAACTTCCGATGAGACAACGCGTGACGGCATGATCGCCGACGTCGAGGAAATGGATCGCACCATCGGACAATTCCTCGATTTCGCCCGGAGCAAGGAAACGATGGGCCTACAGAGCGAAGATCTTTGCATCCTGCTGAAGGAAATTGCCGAACAATACCGTCGCCGCGGGATAGAACTCAAACTGGATATTTCTGATGTCGGGCAGATATCCGTTAACAGTGCAACACTGCGCCGTGCCGTTAGCAACTTGATTGACAATGCTATTCGTTATGCCGGGAACAGTCGAAACCCAGCAGCCCTCGACCTTGCTTTGTATGGTGATGTAGCGTCCGTATCGATTGAAGTCCGTGATCGTGGCCCGGGCATCCCGGCGCAGGAAATCGACCGTCTGCTACGACCCTTTACCCGATTGGACGACTCACGCAGCAACCTGGGTGGAGCGGGATTGGGACTCGCCATCGTGGATCGCATTGCGCGCCAGCATTCTGGACGCATTGAACTGGCATCACGCGATGGTGGCGGACTTGTTGCACGTATCATCCTGCCGCGCCGGTAGAATGAGTCTCCGTTGAATGGAGACTCCCAAATGCCAGAATTGCTTTTTTATCGTCAAATCACCGCACTTGACAAGGACAAGCACCGGCAGCTGCGCGTCGGTGAAATCCGAAAATACAATTTCACCCGGCAAACCAATTCCGTTCCCCTGACCGCTGTAGAGTTCTTCGAGGCTGCGCGCGAATATCCCATAGTGTTTGCTCAGACAAACGCTGCAGAACATGTTCCCATTGCCCTGCTTGGTCTGCGTGACAAGGAGAACCTTTTCGTCGATCGCAACGGCCGCTGGGATGCCCGCTATATTCCAGCATTCGTTAGGCGTTATCCCTTTGTCCCCGCCGAGGGTGGCAAGCAATTGCTGGTCTGTATCGATGAAGGTCACCCGGCTGTCGGCGCTTCGGACGGACAATTGCTATTTGCGTCGAACGGTTCGCCGACACCGTTCCTTGACAAGGCGATCACTTTCTTGCGCGACTATCAGGCAGAAGCCATGCGCACCAAGGACTTCGTCAAAAGACTGACTGAACTCGATCTATTTACCGGTGTGGCGGCACGTGCGGAACTGCGTGGTGGCAACGCTTTCCAGTTGGGGGGACTATCCGTGATCAGCGAAACCAAATACCGTGCGATCGACAAGGAAACAGTCGAGGAATTGTTCCGCAAGGGCTGGCTGGCGCTGATCGACGCCCACCTGCTCTCGCTGGGCAATCTCGGCCGGTTGATCGACCGGATAGCAAGCAGCAAGGCGTAAAGAACGGCCGAGAATATTCTCATTGCTTGCCAATTTTGCGAAACCGGGTTTTAATTGCGAAAAATTTGTTTGGGAGAACAATATGTTGTTCGTAGTTTATTACATTATCGCAGTCGCCGTTCTCGTATTGCATTTCACCGGCGTATTGGCGCGCTTCAATTTGGAATGGCTGGTTCTTGTACTTGCCGTTACCGTATTCCCTGCAGTCATCTATCTCTAGTGCAATAGCTGCCATTTACCCGCAAATCCGGGCAATATAGTCCTTGATCGCCCAACCATCCGCTGCCATCACCTCCACCCGCTGCGGCAATTCCTCAATCCCCTCCAGATCGGACGGCCTGAGCGGTTTGCGGTCGAGCGCCTCAATGATGGTTTCCGAAAACTTGACTGCCTGGGCAGTCTCCAGCACGATCATGGGTACGGATGGTTGAAGATATTCGCGTGCGACTTTCAGTCCGTCTGCAGTATGTGTATCGATCATGATGCCGTAGCGTTGCCAGGCATTGCGGATGGTATCAATGCGGTCACGATGTTCGCTGCGGCCTGAAACAAAGGCATATCCCGGCAACGACTCGAAATGTGAAGTGCCCGCCAGTTCAAATGAACCTCCTGAATCGACCTTGTGCCATAACCGGCTGACCGTTACCGGATCACGCCCCACAAGGTCGTACACGAAGCGCTCGAAATTCGACGCCTTTGAAATATCCATCGACGGACTAGTTGTCACCTGCGTTTCAGTAGTCGCACGCGGCCGATAGCAGCCGGTCTTGAAGAACTCATCAAGCACATCGTTTTCATTGGTCGCCAGTACCAGTCGCTCGATAGGCAGGCCCATCATGCGCGCAATGTGACCGGCGCAGATATTGCCAAAATTGCCCGAAGGGACGGCAAACGCAACACGCTCCGTGTTCGACTTGGTGGCCTCGAAATAGCCCTTGAAGTAATACACGACCTGCGCCGCAACACGTGCCCAGTTGATTGAATTGACGGCGCCGATCTTGTAGCGCGCCTTGAAGATCGCATCGTTTGAAACGGCCTTGACGATATCCTGGGCATCATCGAACATCCCGGTAACCGCGATATTGAAAATATTGGCGTCCTGCAACGAATACATCTGCGCACGCTGGAATGCTGACATTTTTCCGTGTGGCGACAGCATGAACACGCGCACACCCTTCTTGCCACGCATCGCATACTCTGCAGCCGAACCAGTGTCGCCTGAGGTTGCACCGAGGATGTTGATGGTCTCGCCGCGTTTTTCCAGAACGTATTCGAACAAGTTGCCAAGCAACTGCATCGCCATGTCCTTGAATGCCAGCGTTGGCCCATTGGAGAGTTCAAGCAAATACAGCCCGGATTCCAATGTGGTCAGCGGCGTGATATCGGCAGCATCGCGGCCAGTGCGACAGTAACGATAAGTCAGTGCCGTATAGGTTTTATTGACGATAGCGCGTAAATCTTCACTGGGAATATCAGTAATGAATCGGCCCAATACTTCAAAGGCAAGATCCGCATAGGAAAGTTTGCGCCATGCAGCCAATTCCGCAGTGGTGATCTGCGGGTAATGATCGGGCAGGTAAAGTCCCCCATCCGGGGCGAGACCACCCAGCAGAATGTCACAAAATGTTTGCGGTTCATCATGGCCGCGGGTGCTGATGTAATGCATGTTTGGATAATCGGTTTGTTGATGTACGACCCGGAGATTTCAGCCTATCGTTCGGGCGAGATTTTCCAGAAGCTTTTCGTCGACATTTGAAATACCGATGGCGTTGGTTGGATTGTTCGGATCGATAGACTGAATGCAGACATGATCGGCACCAGCCTCCCAGTGTTGCTCGATACGTTTGATGATTGCAGACTGGTCACCCCAAGCCACTGTGTCATCAATCAATCGGTCCGACCCGCCGTTGGCAAAATCATCATCGTTGAACCCCATTCGGCGCCAGTTATTAAGGTAGTTGGGCGCACTGAGATACAGGGCGAGTACTTTGCGGGCAGCATCCCGGGCGCGTTCCGGGTTGGTTTCGAGGATCACTTTCTGCTCGACACACAGCAATCTTTCTGCGCCGAGAATCTGGCGTGCCTGTGCTGTATGTGCCTGTGAAACATTATAGGTATGGGCCCCGTCCGCATCATTGCGGGAAAGTGCAAGCATTTGGGATCCCAATGCGGCAAGAACAGTTTTTGGCTTTTCAGCGGGTAGCGGCGCGAAATATTTGGCATTCTTCATCGCCGCCAGATAATTGCGCATGGTCTCAATCGGTTTCCCGTAAGCATGCCCACGCATGTCAGCAACTATAGACTGATGAGATACTCCGATACCAAGCAGAAAACGCCCGCCCGATTGTTCATTTAGACCCAATTGTCCGCCAACCATCGCCATTGGGTCGCGGGCATAGATGTTGGCAATACCGGAGGCGATATTGAGCACGCTGGTATTGGCCAACAGCCAAGCAGAATAGGCCAGGATATCGCGACCAAAGGCCTCACCCATCCAGACGGCAGAGTAGCCCCATTGTTCGATGCGTTTAACCAGCGCTGCGCTCTCTGCTGCTGTTTTATTATCAAAAATGGTCCATACGCCAAGCTTGCCAAGCTTCATAGGATGTCCTTATGAGGTTGATCTGCGATTTTGATACTGAGCTCGCGGGAAACGCATATAAACCGCCATCCCTGGCACCGAGCAGGCCATAAACGTGGATTGAGTAACACTCTCAACATCCCCAAGTCGCATCTGGCAATGGATCCTGTATGAGCATAAGCAATCGGGTGCGTACTTTATCAGACAACGAGCACGCACCGAGATATCCGGCGCGGCTCAGTTGCATTTCAAAAAGTTTGCATTACGCCTACTTTGGCCGTCCCTATCAACTTCGCAATTCGTCCCCTCTTCATCTTCCCTTTGTCTCATTCACTAAATTGTTTGCATGGCCGAACAATTCACGGCTGGGGTCAGGCTCCGACTTCGGCGATGATCCAGTCGCGAAATGCCCGCACGATCGGGCGTGGCTGGCTTACAGTGATGGAGACGAAAACACTACAGAGATAGGCCGAAACCTCGGGGAAAATCGGAATCAGTCCCCTTGCCTTGAGTCCTGTAGCGTAAATCAGGGGCAGGCAGGCCACGCCAATGCCGTTGACTACTGACTCGTACATTAAAAAAGACGAGTCGACCACAATCCGTTGCGCTGAGTCATGATTCTGGACACCCGCCGACAAAAACCACCGCGGCCATGCATCCGATACCGACGCATGTTCGATCAGAGGTACACGCACGAGTTCGGTTGGCAGTGCAATGGTATGACGCTCGAACAGATCATGGCGGCAAAACGGCGTGACCTCGTAATCAAACAATCTTTTTTCGCCCGAGAGAGCGTCCTTGGTATGACATGATCGGATACGGATGTCCTCCCTTGCGGTCTCTCTATGACCATAGGAACCCGGATCGAGCATGTCGTAGGTAACAAGTTTGATATTGGCATCGGGCCAGACTTCGAGAAAACTGCCCAGCCTTGGGGCGATACGATTGGCGTAGAACGTCGAGCCGCTGGCGATGCACAATGTCCGGTCATCCGGCTGCTGCCGGACAAGCCCGCTGGCCTGATGAAGCGACGCGATGATCGGGGAAAGCTTTTTGGCGTAAATCTCGCCGGCTGGCGTTAACCTCAGCTGTGGGCCTTGACGGTTAACCAACGCCGTGCCAAGCGTGATTTCCAAGCCGACGATACGCCGGCTGACCGCCGATGCGGTGAGATTGAGTTTTTTAGCCGCGGCGGCAATGCTATAGCCTTTGGAAATCAGGGCAAATGCCTCAATCCCTCCTGTCGAAGGCAGCTTTTCCATACTTGGTTCTTCCACGTTTTTCACTTTACCTCGTTAAGCATGCATTATTTTCAGGGGGCTGCGCGAAAAAGTCGTTTGACCAGCATTTCATGGAGGGATTATCCTCCCACTGTTCAATTGCGCTGGTCAAGTATGCCGCGCTCGAATTGGGACCACGGGACATCCGTGGCCAACGCTCTAGTGCCCGGCATTATCGTTTCGTCCAGATGTGCCAGAAGGCTGCGCACGGCCATTTTTTTGATATTTAACAGGAGAAACGGACAATGACCCACATCCTTACGCCGTATGACGAGTTTCCGGTCCACACGACACCTTATCCTGTCAGTTACATTCCCTCGACTGACTATAACTGGGACGAGGGATATTACTTTGGGGTGTTCAATCCGGATGAAAAGATATTTTTCTGTACGGGCTTTCGGATAAACCCGAATACCGACATGATCGGTGGCTATGCGCTGTTCAACATTGGTGGCATTCAGCGCACCTTCCGCTTTAGCCGCTGCTGGAGGCAGGATTACAACCTGCGTGTCGGGCCGTTTCGCATCGAAGTCATCGAGCCGCTCAAGAAGATTCGCCTCGTCCTGGAGGACAACGATAGTGGCATCGCCTTCGATATCCTGTGGGAAGGTACGTCTCCTGCCTACCTTGAGGAACACCATTCCGCCGAGAGGCGGGGGCGGCGCATGACCGATCAGAGTCGCTATTCGCAACCCGGCAAGACGAGTGGTGTACTTCGTCTTGGCAAACGCAGCTGGGATGTCGGCAAGGACGGCTGGGTTGGTGCGCGCGATCATAGCT
>JBASWL010000010.1:0-3252 GCA_049276455.1 Georgfuchsia sp.
GTGGAACGCTCCTGGGGAAAAACATCAGGATGCAACATGGGGCATAATTTTTACAGGCGGCGCAGATGGAGCCTTACGTTGCTTGGCAGTAGACGACATCTTGAGCGTCGGATGTAGAAACAAGCAATTCAAGTAACCGATCTTCAGGCTCTGGCGAAGAGACGTTGATAAGTGATTGGATGGTGGCATGGCGTACAAGCCAGCGTTTATCCGTAAGCAGAGCGAACAAAGGTTCAAGATTAGTCTGCTCGGACTTCGGTATATCTGCAAGACGGCCGAGCAAGCTAGACAAGGCGTACTTGTCTTTCTCCCTGCCTGCAAATCCGATGAGTATGCGGGCACACTCAGTTGCTTCGCAGTTCTTCCCGATCAACCCAATAATAAAATACGCTGCGGCCCGCTTTTGCGGCGTGGGATTTGATTCAATGAAGTTGGCAAGTTCTCCAACAAGCGAAAGATCATGAAGTTGTTCCGCCTCTCTGTGAGCATGCCACGAGACAGAGTCAGCAGAGTTTACGCCTCGTTCTTCTAGCGTCATTCGTTCGATTAACTCAGTGAGATATGTGCGCATGTCCATTGCTATGATGCCCAACGTAGAGCTAACCGGGCGCGGCCCGGAAAGCTGAAAAAACAAAACCGCATTATAACCGCGCTCCGGTTGAGCGCCATGTTGGACGAAGCCGCTAACGCGGAGAAGAACCCCAGCGTCTGGTTGTTTATAAAATATAACCTCATGCCCTCAATGCGAGGGAGCATTTCACGACGAATCATGAGGTAACGCGTCAATGACAACATCATCCGAATCCCATTTCAATCAGAACTATCAAACCCATCTTAAACACCTAAAACTCAAAGGGTTGCAGCCCAAGACAATAGAGGCTTACGCCCGTGCTATTCGCCGCGTCGGCGAGTATTTTGACGAACAGATTGAGGGCCTGTCGGAAGCACAGTTGACCGATTATTTCACAGATTTGCTGGCGTCCCATTCCTGGAGCTCGGTCAAGCTCGACCTGTATGGCCTTAAATTCTATTATACCCATGTGCTACGCAAACCCTGGATGGCGCCCCATCTGATCAAGCCGCCCAAGGTCCAACGTTTGCCGGACATCGTGACCGTAGAAGAGGCTCGGCAGCTGTTCCTGGCAACCCACACGCTCAGTTACCGAGTGTTCTTTTTCACGCTCTACAGTCTCGGCCTGCGCTTGGGCGAAGGCTTGCGACTGCAAGTGGCGGATATCGATGCCGAACGCCAGCGCGTGCATATCCGCGATGCCAAAGGCAATAAAGATAGACTGGTACCCTTGCCGGCGGCGACCTTGGATTTGTTGCGCCGTTTCTGGCAAGCCCATCGTAATCCCGTCCTGTTGTTTCCTAATCGTCACGGCGGCTTGAAAGCGGCGCATCGAGCAACCACCCCACTGGATCGCGGTGGCGTGCAAATGACGTTGCGCCAAGTTGCCCAAGACTGCGGCTTAAAAAAAAGATTAGCCCTCATTGCCTGCGTCACAGCTATGCCACTCATCTGATCGAGGCCGGTGTTGACCTGCTGGAAGTGCAGAAAATCCTCGGTCACCACAGCATCCTCACCACGGCCCGTTATACCCATCTGACCGATGGCACGAATCAGAACGCTAGCCAACTGATCAATACCTTGATGAATGGCTTTGCCCTGGACTGGGGGAAAGTCAGATGATTTTACTATCCACCATCATCGAAACCTTCGAAGCCGAATTCCTCGCCGGTTATCAGGATTCACTACAGCCCAACCAGCGCCAGGCGCTGGCTGCCATGAAGCAGTGTCGCACCTCGCAAAGTCCCGTCATGCTGGCGCAATGCGGCGACTGCGCCCAACACGTCTACGTCCCGCATTCCTGCGGCCATCGAAACTGCCCGCATTGCCAGTCTCACGAATCTCAACAATGGCTGGAGAGGCAATTGCAAAGGCAGGTGCCCGCCGAGTATTTTATGGTGACCTTCACCTTGCCCAAGGAACTCAGACCGCTGGCCTGGCAACAGCAACGTACGCTTTACAGCTTGATGACTCGCTGTAGCTGGGAGACACTGAAAACCTTCACGCAAAACGACCAGCAACTCAAAGGGAATGCCGGTGCCATCACGGTGCTACACACCCATTCGCGCCGCCTGGATTATCACCCGCATGTGCATTGCGTGATACCGGCGGCGGCCATTGATACAGAAAAACGCCTATGGCGAACCAAACGTGGCAAAAAAGGCCGCGACAAAAATCAAACCGGCTACTTGTTCAATCACAAGGCCTTGGCCAAGGTCTTTCGCGCCAAATTGCTGGAGGCGATCGCGCAAGAAGCGCTGGCACTTCCGGCTCGGTATCCAGAAACCTGGGTCGTCGACGTCAAGTCCGTCGGCAGTGGCGACAAGGCGCTGGTTTATCTGGGTCGCTATCTTTATAAAGGCGTAATCCAGGAAAAGGACATCATCGCCTGTCGGGACGGCCAAGTGACGTTTCGCTACCAAGACAGTAAAACCCGCCAAATGCGGACTCGAACGTTGCCCGGTGCCCAGTTCCTTTGGCTGATCCTCCGGCATGTCTTGCCCAAGGGCTTTAGGCGTGCCCGCAACTTCGGCTTTTTGCACCCCAACAGCAAACGGCTGATTGGATTGCTGCAATACCTGCTTGGCTTGAATCCAAAGCGGGCGCTGGCGTGGTTAAGAAAACGGCCGCCACTCACCTGCGCCTGCTGCGGCGGAGAAATGCGGATTGTAAAAACACGTATCCTGCCGTTCTTATGCCGCCAGACAATGCCCACCGGCCAACCGGGTTGAAGGTGTCACAGATTATGTAAACGATTAACGCAGCCGGCCATGCGATCAGCGGCCTTTTTAAGGCCGACAGCTTCGTTCGGCCAAAATCAGGGCTAAAATATCCCCAAAAGTGGCCTTCCGATGCCGTCGAAGTCGGTGGGGCGTTGCTCCCAGGTGAGTTCAGGGTCTTGAAGGGTAGATAGGCCTTCGCGACCCAAGAGCTTCGAAAAGTTATTTTCTTATATAAAGCACGCAGTCAACACTGTGATCACCGGGCTTGTCCAACAACCGGTTCAGATTGTGGTTCGCGTTGCTCACACAATCTAACCTTATTCGTTAGGCATTTAACTTTACTCTGACCCCAGTTATTCCGACCCCAGTTATTCTTTAACTTTACTCTGACCCCAGTTATTCTGACCCCAGTTATTCCAATTTATCTTCGCACGTATATGGGAGCAGGCTATGTAAATG
>JBASWL010000011.1:0-30283 GCA_049276455.1 Georgfuchsia sp.
TGGCATTCTCGCAAGCACGTTTTCCTTCTTCTACCTGCAAGGAACTTCTTTCCGCAAACGCCGCAAATGCACTCTTTCAATTTTGAGTGCTGACCATTTGGTATGCCGCGTTTCGATTGCGCTTTTAAATATTGATTGCGCGTGTTCTGCTCGTGCTTGACTTTGTTTCGCACCTTCCAAGCTGCCACGTTGCATGCACGTGAGCAATATATCTTGTCGCTCCTGCCATCGACAAAAGACTTGCCACAATGGGCGCATGTACAATTCGCTTCAGCCATCTCAACTCCTTAACAGTTGCCGTGGTCAGAAGCCGATTCGACGTTGACGCGTCCATCGGCTTCGCTATTTCGATCCTACCATCCTCGCGCCCTGATCCTCGCCTCGCCAGAGGTCTTGCGCTCATGGCAGTCATGGCACAGTCCCTGGTAGTTTGTCTCAGCGTCTCGCCCGCCATCAATCAGCGGGATGATGTGGTCAAGTTCCGTCGCCTCTGACACCCTGCCCATGCGCTCGCACTGTACGCACAGTGGATGCGCTCGGAACCACTTGGCCCGGATGTCCATCCACTTGCGTCCGCGTGTGCGCTGCTCGGCTTCCGGGTTGCTGGATACCGTGGCAGTGGCCAAGCGTTGCGCGGTCGATGCGGCGAGCCTTGGCTTGAGTATGTTGAGTCGGGCCATAAATGCAAAAACCCGCGCTTGGCGGGTTTCTGAGGCACTGATTGCAGGTTGGCTGGTTTATATCAATAGTGTCGGATGGTGTCAATTTTTATTTGACACATCAATACAAATGATTTTCCAATAAATCGCCTTTTGTGCTTTCTCCTCTGAGATGAATTTCCGCCTGATCTAGGCGTCTCTGAGAACCTGAATTCATGGACCATTCCATGTGATAGATTGAGGCTATCTGCCACATCATCCGGCATTGATAGCTCAACAAGATCATTGACTTTCATGCAACCTTCCTTTTCCGTTCCGACACTATCCGCTCATGCTCAAGCGATTCCTGATCCTGTATCCAGCCCATGATCCAGATGTGTGAATTGTGCAGCCTGGCGTAAAGGGTGTCTCGGCTGATGTGCAGCTGCTTGGCCTTGTACTCGGCTGATCCGGTCTTGCGGTAGAACTCCATCACCACATCATACAGATCGGCTCGATGCTGCCTGAGATTCAGCACGCTCGCCTCGATCTCCATCGCCTGCTCGTTAATCTCGTCCACATTCCCGCGCGAGTGGCTGATAACCTGGCGGGTGTACGGTGCCTCGCGGTGCCATCCTAGGCCGTGATCGTCGCGGCGGATGGCCCACTCTGCCCAGCAGACCAGGCGATGGTTGATGTGGTCAATCATCGGTCTCATCCTCATCAGGTTGATTGCTGATCGGCAGGAACAGGCTCAGATCATCGTCGCAATACCGGCAGGCTGGATTCTCGTCTTCCGGGTGAGTAACGTTGATGTTGCGCAGGCAGGTTTCGCAGGACTTCATTCTGTTTTCTCCGTTTGTTCGATCAATCCATGCTCAATCGCGGTTTTGCGAATCAGCTCATCACCCTCAAGCGCAGCAATCAATCCCGGCCGGTCGTCTCGTGCCATCTGGCGAATGATGGATTTGTCCTCATCGCTGTAGGAGTAGGCCAGGTCGGCGGCGAGTAGCATCGTGCGCAAGTCCATTATCTGTATGTTCCCATAATGCCATCCAAAGGCCCCCCTACCCCATACGGCTGTGTATGGCCGTGAGGCAGAGAGGGTAGTTTGCCATCCCCTTCCGGGTTCCCGCCAGGGTCGGATTTGAACCGACACCCCCCGGCTGCGGGATCAAGGCCAGCCGATGCGAACGTTAAGGGAATTGCACCCCGCCGCACTACCTCTGTTCTGGGTTCGCCCGAGTTCCGGCAATCAGCTAACGCGCCCTGACGGTCATGTTTAAGGCCCATGACGCGGCCGATATATCAGCCCCGCTTGATGCCTCTCAGCCAGTCCATGAGCATCATCCGCGCCTTGAACGTGCCGATCTGTTTGTGCAGATCGTTGAAATCTGTCCCGATGTCCGGCGGGATGAAAAACGGCAACCCGGTTGCAAGCGCCGCGCCTTCCCCGGTTTTGCTCTGGTCGTTGTCTGCGATGACGATTCCGGTTTTTGCCATGTGCGCCAGGTTGCCGGCGCTGAAACAAACGTGAACCGTAAACCGCTGACGATCAACTGCATGAACAGATATCCCGGTTGCGTAACCCTCAACCCAGCAATGCAGATCGCCACGACCAAGGATGAATTCCGCGCCCTTGGCCTGCTGACCGTGGAGGAATTTCTTCCCGCCGCAATCGTCGATCATCTGGCATCCAACAAGCCGCTTGCCGGCGTACATGGGTACTACCAGCAGGTTGTCGGATTCCTCGCGGTAAACGAGACCCAAACGCTCAGGAAAACCCTTTTTGTCGAGGTAGGCATGCTGGGTCGTGGTGCACTGCTGCACGATGTCTCGCGCATTCTTGGCGGCCTCAAGGCGCGAACGATTGAGTCTCGCCTCATCATCTGCCCGGCGCTTGGCAAGAGCGGCTTTGTCAATCTTCGGTGCGTCACCATCCGGGTGCCAGATGGCCGGCTCGGTCATTTCCGCCCAGTTCTGGACGGCTGCGAAATCGCCGGTGTGGATGTAGGCGCCGTTGCGCTTGTGCGGATGATCAACGGTTGGGACGCGCTTCCATTTGCCGTAATCGACAGATCGGATAATCAAGCCGTGCGCGGCGGCGAAGTCGAGAAAGTTCATTTTCGCTTGCTGTTTGCGATGAAACCGCTTTTTGCCCATCCGGTGACTTCACTTCCGGCCGGTTTAGCTACGTGGCTGTAGCCTGCTGGCTTGTGGCCAAACTTCTTGATGAACATGGCAAATGACCAGTATTTCTTGACCTTCCATCGGCTCTCAAGATCGATGAGCTGCGAATACCATTCCTGCTTTTGCGCTGCTGTGAATTCCTTGGATTTGCTCTTTTTCGATCCATTCAGTTCGAGCATTTCTCCGGCGACAGCTTCGACCTTGTTCACGACTGGACGGACAAATCCGCAATGATTGCAGGTGTCTGAATTTCCGATCCAGATGGCGCCGCATGACGGGCACTTTGCGTCCTTCTTTTCCTTTTCAGACGGCTCTTTGCGCGGCTTGTCGTCGGGTGCAGAGGTCAGTTCCTTGACGCCATCATCATGCAGGTCGTCCCATGACTCCGCGAACCTGAGCCAGTTTCCTGAATGGTCCTGGATCAGCGCGAATTCCTTTCCAGGATATGGCCTCGCCCCGCGCCCGACCATCTGGACATGACTGGAAAATGACTTCTTCAGCGGCCGGGCGAGGATTACATGCTCAACGTCAGGCTGATCGAATCCGCGTGTCAGGATATCGCTACTGATTACGATCTTGATTCCGGTGTCTGGCTTTGCGAACTCGGCCAGCACATCTGCCTTGTATTCCTCGCTGTCCTTGTAGCTGATTTGCACAGCGTTTATTCCAGCGTCGTTGAACTTCTCCGCCAGTTCGTGCCCATGAGCAACGCCGCATGAAAAGCAGATCGTTTTTCTCGGCCCGCCGAACACCTCTGAAGATAGGCGGATGAAGTCAGAAACAACATCGCCGACGATCCGCTTTCCGCGCTCTTCAAGGTCGTCTTTTTTCCATTCTCCGGCAACGACTTTGACGCCAGTGGTGTCGATTTCGTGCGCAACAAACACCCGAAACGGAACGAGGAACTTATCCGTAACCAGTTCGCGCATAGTGATGACATTCACCACGCGGGTGAAGTATTTCGGTATTTCCGGGTGAAACGGGGTGGCTGTTGCACCAATGACTTTAAGGTTTGGACGGGTGTCGAGCATGGTCTTTATGCTCTTGCGCATCGCCGCGTGAATCTCGTCAATGAACACCACATCGAACGACGGCCATGCGTCCATCTTTTCTAGCGTCTGCGCTGTTGCGATTTGAACCAGACATTGAGGGCGGAATCGCCAATGACCCGCCATCATGATTCCGTGATCGATTCCAATGGCATCCAGGTGATGCGAGAACTGTTCAACCAGAATCCTGCGCTCACAGATGAACATGACGCGCGAGCCTTTTTGCACGGCAGACTCGATCATGCTGGTCATGATTACCGATTTTCCGCCGCCGGTTGCCGCGCACAATATCTGGCGCTTGTGCCCAGCGCGGAAGCCGTCGCGCAACTGGTCGATTGACTCGGATTGATACCCGCGAAGGACGGCCATCATGCGGCCTTTTTGATCTGCTTTTGCAGCATGGCGACTTGTCTCTTTAGTTGAGCATTGTCGTTCATGTACCGGTCTCGGCTTTGGGTGATCGCCTCAATTGTGGCGCGGGCGGTTGTCAATTCTTTCCGCAAATCAACAATCAATTGCTCTGCCGATATTGCATCGTCCGAAATCTCGCCGTAGGCGGTAAGCCGGTCTCTCAGCGTCTGGATTTCTTCCGCCTGCGATGCCAGCGATTCATTCAGCGCCTTTTCTCGGCCATGTTCGGTCGAGAAATCTGGATAGTCGTCTGGTGCGCCTTCTGGCTTTTCATCTTCTGATTGTTCTTTCGGCTTTTCTTCTTGCTTTTGTTCGACTTGTGGATTTACGGACGCAGTATCCATGCGGGTTTGCTGGGCGTTTTGTAACTTGGTTACACTTTTTTCTGATCGTAGTTGGTGAACATATTTGCGCGTCACATGGCAATGTGTGGCGATTTTCGCGTCCGGCCATTCAGACCACTCTTTGTCTCCAAGCAGCACCATTACCGACCGGCGCTTGTCGGAATTCGTCAGGCGAATACCGTGCGTACCGTTTGCGCTGGCTGAAAAGAGGCGAGCATCGCGCTTCGTGCCTTCGCGGATTTCTGCATTGATTTCCGTGATTCCGCCGGCTTCTTTGGTGGCATGGTAGCGGTGGAACCCATCCGCTAGCCAATATCCAACGCCATCGAAAAACAGGGTAACAACCGGGAATTTTGCCCCGCAGCGCATCGATTCGGCGTACTCGGAAACGATGTCGTTATTGATTCGTTCGCGCTGCTGTGTTTCTCCGTCAATGGCAATATCGGAGAGCTTGACGGACTTGATTTTGGACTGCATTTGAAAGCCTCTGCTTAGGTTATAGGGGTGTGTGGGTAATGTCCTGAAGCAGCAGGACAAGGGCTGGCCGGCCTTGTCCCCACAGTTAAAATCCTACTTAATGTCTGTGCGCTACACAACATAAAAGCTAAATATTTCTTCACTTTTCGCAAATAATCATTCAGCCGGGCAAAATTTTTTGATCTCGGTCATCTGGATGCTGACTCTCGTATATCGACCAATACCATTAGTGCGTATGCAACAGTGGCGCCAACTGAATGGCCATAATCAACGCCAACAGAATATCCAAGCGCCAAGGATACGAATTGGCCTACCCACCATAACAATGGATTTTCGTTTTGCTTCACGCTTCCACCCCCAATGGTTCTTTTACTGTTCCAAGCACCTCCGGCGTGATGCTGTTGAGTGCGTGCACGCGGTTGATTACGGCGGCGATCATGGTCGAGTTCGCGCGCTTGATGAGCATGTCGCCAGCCGATACCGCCGAGCGAATATCGAGCATCTCCGGGCCGGAGAATACCCATTTGTCGGTAGCCATCCAGCGACGATCTGAGGCAACTAGGGCGTACATGCCGCGCTCGACAATTCCGCTCGTTTCCGGCGCCGACTGCATGCGTTTTGAGAGCAGGCTGATGATGTTGAGAAACGCTGCGATGGTGTGGCGATTGGTGATGTTTCCGCCACCCATTTCGATGCTCATCAGCGAGGCGTGAACGGGTAGCACGATGGCGTCACGCTGGGCAGGTAACAGCATATGGCCTGGTGTGTATTTTTGGCGGTATGGCTTGGATGGGCGCTTATTGGTGGCCATCATTCGACTCCGGTTGGCACACATAGACACCACGCGCATCAAACCCGCAGTCGAGCAGACCTTGAGGCTCTTTTGCGACGTGCGGCACCTTGCGCACATCGATCCCGAACGTCCGGCCTTGTTCGATGGTCTGGTCCGATACAGCGAGCGGAGCCAGTATCAAGATGATGCCGTCAGTGTGATCGGATACCTCGGCTGCCCATGACAACTGCATCAGCGTCTTGCCCAGTCCGGTATCGGCGAATATCGCAGCACGCCCACGACGCACGGCCCAAGAAACGATCGCGTGCTGGAAGTCGAACATATGCGGATTGAGTTCTCCTGGTGCGTGCCCAGTTGGAACTTCTGATCGTCGTTTCGACGCGACGAATGAGTCATAGTCCATCGTTTGTGTCATCATTTACCCTCGTTTGTTCCGCCCGCCGGGTCTGCCAGGACCATCAACGGCGGGCTTTTCATTTCCGGTTGACGCGGATTCATGGTTGCAGTTGTTTCAACTTCTGCGTGTAGATCGCCTTGATCTCGCGCAACTCATCGATGCTGTACTTCTTTGGTTCGTGCTGGCCTTCCAGCGATTCGACCGCAGGCAGGCCGATCTTTGCTATCAGCCCGGCGCGGTACAGCGCGATGTTTCCGCTCAGATGGTTGTTGCACGGGGCGCACTGGGCATGCACGTTGCGCTCATCAAAGCGCAGTTCCGGCCGGGCGCCGGTGCTCATGTAGTGACCAGCGTGAATCTGGCCCGGGTGATGCCGGCCGCAACTGATGCACGGTTGGCCGGCGTCTCTGGCGCGGATGAACCGATTAAACACGGCCTGCGCCTCTCGCATCCACTGCGCGCGCGGCTTGAGTTTCAGCTTCTTCTCGCGGTCTTCCTTGGCCTCTTTCTTGACCCGCGCGACCTTGGCCTGTTCGATGGCGCACGGTACGCTGCATGCTGTTTGAACACGCATGGTCGGCTCGTAGCGGGTGCCACACGTCTTACACTTGCGCATGGTCGTCTTCCGGGTAGACCATCACGTCACTTGTCGCTGCCATCGCTATCAGGAATTCCAGCCATGTGCTGAATACTTTCTTGCCCATCTTGCTTGTGCGCTGCGGCAACATGATGACCTTGTTGTCAAACGCAGCCATTCGCATTTCACCGTTCCAGCATCCTGTGAGCACATTTTTCCAATCGTCTGCTGTAACCCATTGAAGCTCGCCGTTGATGCAAAGTTGCTTTTGCTTGGCGAATGCTTCCAGGTACGGCCATTGCGCTGAATTCTGTTCCAATGTTCTGGTTGGCTCGCCCACCTGCACGATGTAACCGTCCGGCGCGTCACGGACGGCGTTCAGCGCACGATCTCGGGATGGGTGCGGGTGAGGTAGGAGGGTGAAGGTTTGGCGCATAATCTGGCTATGGCGATGTTATCGGACAGATGTCGGATAACATGCGTTATGCGCCATCAGTCGGCGGCTTCAGCTTGTGCCGCTTACATAGCGCCTCTTCAATCAGCACAGCCCGGCTCTCTGGCTGACTGTCCATCCACTCAATCAGCCAGCGCTGGAGCTTCAGGCTCACCGGCATCTTTTTGAGTGCTGGAGGGGCCGGCTTGCGGCCAGCCCCTTGTCTTGCTCCACCGCTCATTTTTTTGTCTGTGTGATATGCGGGAAATCGTAGCCTTGCGGGGTAGAAACCTCGCAGGCGTCTTGAATTTCTGAAAGAATTTTTCCGTTTTCTTTTGCATCGGTCCAGCGTGGGCCATGATTTCCGGAGGCACCCAAATCTTCATCATCCAAACCATCGAAATTGACCAACTCGTATCCTAAAACATGGGCTTTACGGATTACGTCCGCTTCTGATTGGCCGGCGGCAGGGCGAATGTTTGTGTAGAGAGCGACTTTCATGGTGTTTCTCCTATCTGTTTCGGGTGGCGTGATTGCTTGCCCGATGAATTCAGTATATACATCATTCAGAATAAAGCAACACCTTTTTCAAAATATTTCAGGCAACTACGCATAACACGGCGTTCAAGGCGCGACAGGCGGAAACTGCCCCGCCTGCGGCCTTAACTCGGCATTAGAAGTCATTGAATCTGCACCGTGCGACCGCCGTGCTTGAAAACTTCGCCATGCTCACCAATCGACACATTTGCATCGTCGTACTGCTTCAGTGCCTTTTTAACCGCCGTCTCGGCATTGCCTCTGTAGGCATCGAACTCGCGCTGTAGTGCGGCATTCTTTGCTTTCCACTCGCGTTCAATATCATTCAGTCGGTCACTGGCTGGCGGCGAGTAAAACGCCATGCCATAGTTTTCATGTCCGCCTTCGACGCTGCTTGCAAGGTATTCAAGTTGCTCGCTGGTTATCGTTAATTCGCACTCATCAGAGGCAATTGCAATGCACTCTTTCCAATATTCAGTTGCGTTCATTTTTCGTCCTTTTTCCCGTTGACCGTAGGCTTCTAACTATCGCTTCCAGCCGACGGCCCTGACGGGCCTCGGCTGAAGCTGGCGTTAGCCGTCACCAGCACAGGCCAGCGACGGCTTCCAGCATCAAGCCGCGAGGCGCTCTTTCAGCGCGTAGCCCATCAGCGGCCACACCTTGCCAACAGCGTTCTGTCTGGCGATCTTGAAGCCCAGTTCGGCGTCGAAGTTCTCCGGGCTGGCACAGGCACTTTCGCCGGTCACGGTAAAGCCGTTTTTCAGGGTCAGCACACAGATGGTCAGCAAATCGACTGCATCGCTTACCGGGCACTGAAGCGCACGGGCGGCATTGCCAACAGTGAAACAGAATTCGCCGGCAATGTTCGCCTCAATATCGGCAGGCGTCACACGAGCTGCGGTCAGCCCCTTGTCTTGAATCTCTTGCTCAATTGCTTGGTCGTTCATTTGTGTTCCTTTTCGGTTGCGCCGTGTTTTCAACGTGTCACGGCTAACACGTCATTCCACCGGACGCAGGCCATAACCCCCGGCCTGCGCCTGTGAATTCATGCGTTGGGCGGTATGTCTTCGTGCTCATAATCGCCGTCGTCAGCATGGAAAATATGGCCGCAGGCAGCGCACCGTTGCCATTCTTCGTCAACTGGGCAGAAGTCCTCGCCGTCGTCGTACTGGTAGTGCACTTTGCATCCGCAACTTGGGCATGCCATGGTCATTGCTCCTTTATCTGTTCGGCACAAAGCATTCCCTCCAAGAAACGAATCGCTTTCTCTGCGTCATGCTCACTGGAAAGGCCAAGCACCATCAATTCAACGGCGTAGCTACCGTCTTCGTAGCCTACCGCGCGCATCGAAATCGTTACATTCAGGTTGTCCATTTTTCATTCACCCCGGCGCTTCCATAGTGTTTGATAACGGACTTGAAAATCCCCAACTGCTTCCAACACGCTGCGCCGGCGCCGCCTTCCATCCCGCGCCAAACCGCACCAAAGTTCTTCCTTTTCCAATTTCAGTCCGCTCAACCGGAACCGTTACCACTTCATCGCGCTGGATGTGTGGATAGCGCTTATGATTGGCTTCGATGTTTTTCTTGCTGCGGCAATCCTTGCAGTGGGTATCCAGGCCGTTTTTCAACTGCTTGCGCGCACCGAAATATTCCAGCGTTTCGGGAAATGATTTTCCGCAACAGGCGCAGACCTTGGGCTTTCCGCTATAGGCCGGAGCCTTTCCGGGCAACGTTCCATCGGGTTCCGTTTTATGGCCGATGTCGTACAGCGGGATCATGCCGGTGCCTTCCTTTTTCCACGCGCACTTGTAGATCTGCTTTTTGACTTCCCGCAGATGCTGAAGATTTTTGGTGCAGGAGGATTTTTCAATCCCGAGTGCCGCCATCAGATCAATGCGCGACACCGGACCGTGTTGGGCGATGTGCGCCAAGATGCGCTCGCTGGTGGTCATAACTTGACCGCCGCGCTGGAATAAAAAGGTCCGGCGACAGGAGTGTCACCATCACCGGACAAAAGGCGCGGGAGAATCGCGCCCAAGGGAGCCTGGTTGCGGACGCCGGAGTTGAACCGGACCTTCAGGGTATGAACCTGTCGTGCTGCCGTTACACCACACCGCGGTTGTGTTGTCATGATACTGCTCATTTCTTTCCTTTCGCAACCTTGGCCGCCAGCCTGGAAATCGCCAGCGCAAAACATGCTGAATCCGGCACCTCGCCAGCGGCCCAGCGGCTGAGACGCGATTGAGGAATGCCGGTGGCCCTGGCGATATTGGCCTGCGACATTCCGGCGTCGATCAATTTCTGAATGGCTTGTTGAGTTTCGTTCATGCCGCAAATGTAATCCATGACGTGAGATATTTCAACAACTATTTATGCATTGCCTCATTGCTTTTGTGAAATTTCGCATGTAAGATTCAGTCATCAATCGCAACAAGCTGGCGCGGTTGAAGGCACAAGCGGAGAGCAAGGCGGCGGGACTCCGGGCCGATGTTGGAGAGTTATTTAACAGTCCGTTTTGTGGTGGCGAATGCGCAGGCTGATGCGCATGCGAGCGGAGAGTCTGCAAAACTATCCCGTAGACCAAGCCAGAGATCAGCGCTGGCCGCCACCACAAAACGGACTGACAGATTTACACGCTCCGGCGTGCAAGGCGCGACTCCTAGCTATTGGGGTGACAGTCGGCAGGACCGACCGCGAAACAAGGCCCAGCGCACAGGGTCCGGTGAGTCTCAGGCAGCGCACTACGGATAGCGGATTGAGAGTGAAAAAGACCAAGCGATAGCAACGTGAAGCCGGTGGAATCCCGGCATCTATCGAAGTGATAGCAACTGATAGGAGAGCGATATGGGACGAGAAGTAAGGAGAGTGCCGGCCGACTGGCAACACCCTAAGGATGAAATTACCGGCCAGTACAAGCCGCTTTGGCCTGGAAACAGATATGAAAACTCGGCCGCTGAGTTCATGGAAAGGGCGAACTCGGAAGGATTGCAAGAAGCGATTGAATGGTGCGGCCAGGCACCTGACAAAAACGACTACATGCCTGACTGGCCGTTAAGCGAGTGCACCCATTACATGATGTACGAGGACACCTCTGAAGGAACTCCGATCAGCCCGGCGTTTGAAACACCTGAAGAACTTGCGCGCTGGCTTGCTGACACTGGTGCTAGCGCATTCGGAAGCCAAACTGCGAGTTATGAAGGCTGGCTTCGCGTTGCGCGTGGTGGTTGGGCTCCGAGTGCCGTGATTGTCGAAGGTGGACCAATGGTAAGCGGTGTTGAAGCTTGCCTTTGATGCGAACTGAAGGGGATTGATATGAAAGTCAAAGTTTTCGCTGCATGGGTGCAGACAAAGTGGCTCAAGGAGCCACAGCTACAACTGGACTCAATAGACCTTGCAACGCTTTACAAAGACAGCACGGAAACGATTGCAATCGCAGCCGGAGAGTTTGACCTCGATCTGGATATCGCTCCGCTCGACCACGCAGAAGCAGTGAAATCGCAGGTCGCCGCGCTGAAACGTGAAGCCGGAGAGCACCAGGCCGCGCTGACGAATATCGAAGCGCGGATCAATGAACTGTTGTGTTTGGAGCATAAGCCATGAGCGAACTCGTTGACCGCCTACAAGCTGCCGCCGATCTGCTCCGCGAGGCAGCCGAGGAAATCCAGTTCCTGCATGAGCAGTTGGGGATCGCCACGGCGTTTGCCGAGAAGCTACGCCAGAGCAACATGGCGATGATGGTTGCTCAACAACAGAAGGAAAACAACGATGCACAGTGATGACTGGTTGTTGCTGGCAATAATCGCAGGATGGGCTGTTGCTGGCGGTATTGCGTTTTGCGCCTTTGCTGCGCTGTTCGGACGGCTAAACGCGCCGCAAGACGACGATCCGCCTACGATTATCGCGCGGCCTCCGATGAATTCAGATGATGGGGAATGGTGATGGACTCGAATTACTCACTCAGATTCCATCGCACCAGCCGAGAAGCATTCGGCCATGACGCGAAGTTTCACGACGCCGACCGTTCGGATCGGATCGTCTTTTTCGTCTGCGCTTTGTGCGCGGCTTTTTTGGTTGGAATGATTGTTGGGGGTATGCAGTGAACGAACGCGAAAAGACAGGCGGGCCGGCGTTTCCGGAGTCAGGTCTATCCGGACTGCCGAACGGAGAGTTCATCCAAGGCCGAGAAGGCATGACGCTGCGCGACTACTTCGCTGCGATGGCGATGCAGGCGCTTATTCAGCGAGGTCCGCAGGGTTACGCCGAACTTGATAGTTTTTATCATCCAGGAAATATTTCAAACGATGCGTTTGTCTACGCCGATTCCATGATTGCTGCGAGGAAATTATGAGCGCGATGAATCACCCCGGAATTACCGCATCTGCCTATGAGGCGATGGCCCAGCACCTGGCCCAGCAGATCGAGGTCGCCGATGGCCTGCGCAAGCGGCTGGCAAACGCACTGGACTGCATCGCCATCGACCACGGACGGATCGAGAAGTTGCGCGACGAGAACTCGGCCCTGCGTCAACAGATCATGTGCGCAGCGGCGCCGCTCGGTTGGGCGCATGTTTGGGAAAGTGGGATGACGATGTGCGAAACGCGGGAGGAAGCGGTAGCGGACATCGAAGCCGCGTTCAGGCAGCAGGCAGAAGTCGGGCAGATTGACCCGATTGAGTCCTACGTGTGCGCCGTGATGGCGAAGGCGGTGCATGTTGGATCAACTGAATGGACTGGCGGGTGAGTTATGTCCAGGCCAAAGAACATGACGCCTGAGCAGGAAGCCGCGTGGCGCGAGAAGAAACGCGCACGAGAGAAGGCATATCGTGATGCCAACAAGGTGACAATTAACGCTAGGCAAAAGGCCTATCGCGACGCCAACTTAGAGCTGGCAAACTCCAAAAAAAAGCTCTATCGCGACGCCAACTTAGATAAAGTCAGATCCCAGCAAAATGCTTGGTATAAAGCGAACCGAGAACAAGTCCAGGCCATGCGTAATGCCAACAGGGCGAAAATTAACGCCTGGATAAAGGCATATCGCGATGCCAACCGAGCGGCAATTAACGCTAGACAAAGGGATTTGCGAGAGGCCAACCGAGAGCATTGCCGATCCATTGAAAATGCAAGGCGAGCCGCCAACCGAGAACATTACCGCGCACAGCGCAAGTCCTGGCGCGATGCAAATCTTGAGAAGGTTCGCGCACTTCAAGCCTCTTGGCGCGATGCAAATCTTGAGAAGGTTCGCGCAATGCAAAGAGCCTACAGAAAAGCTAATCCTGACAGCGACAGTAGGATCGCATCGCAACTCGGAATACCAGTGAAAGACTGCCCGCCAGAACTACTAGAACTCAAGCGCCAACAACTTGAGCTTCTACGACTTACCCGTCAATTAACAAAGGAGATTGAAAATGCTAAATGAAGTTCCACGCACATCAGGCGACATCCGCCGGCTTATAGCCGAATCAATGCAAGAGGTTCGCAATGGATCAATGGATACAGCAAAGGCTCAAGCCATCGCGGCGCTTGCAAAGGAACTCACTGCATCCATGCAGGCCGAGGTGAACGTGGCGAAGGTGAACATGCTGCTGCGCAAGGAAGGCATGGCATTCCAGAACCTGCGCCACATGGGGAAAATGCTCATCGGTGACGACAGCACTCCGACGCTGAACGGGAAGGATGAATCGTGACCATCAGAATCCCAAGCCCCATCCCGGAACCGGAACGCACCGAATTAATCATGTTCGGTCGTGAAGCCTGCGCACAGCCGGACGGATCGAACGCCCAGCGCGAGGCCAGGCAGAACATCAATCGAATCACCGAAATCATCGCCCTGAAATATGGGCAGGAGTGCGAGAAATGAGCGACAGAAACTTGTATCAGCGCATCAACGAGGTGCGAAAGGCGGTGGCCTATATCCAAAAAGACAAGAGTGTATCGACCGGAGGCGGGAGCTACAAAGCGGTCACCCACGACACCGTAACGGCGATGGTGCGCGGGCCGATGATCGAGGCCGGGATTGTGTGCTACCCGTACCTCGTGCAGTCGATGATGAACGCGAAGGAGGAAGGCAGCAAACAAGCCCGATACGATGCCACCTACGATTTTGAATTCATCAACTGCGACAAACCTGAAGATCGGCTCACCATCCGCATCCAGGCGCATGCAATGGACAACGCCGACAAGGCGCCCGGCAAAGCCCTGAGCTACGCAAAAAAGTACGCCATGCTCAAGCTGTTTGAGTTGGAGACCGGGGAGGATGAGGAAAGCCGATACAACAAGGACGAATTCCAGGTTGCAGAGTGGGCGGCGAAGATTGCGGCGAGCGCCGATCTGGAAGAGTTACGGATCATCTACGGCGAGGCGGTCGCGGCGGCGAAGGATGACAAGCTGGCCGTGAAGCTGATCGTTAAGGCCAAGGACTCGCGCAAGGCCGCGCTGATGCCGAAATCTGAAGAGGTGAAACCATGACCGAACAAGGAAGCGCTCAATGGCTTGCCGAACGGTGCGGCAAGGTCACAGCATCGCGCATCGCTGACCTGATGGCAACCACGAAATCTGGCCCGTCTGCCAGCCGCGCAAACTATCTCGCGCAACTGGTCGCCGAACGGCTCACAGGCACCGTGCAGGAGTCATACAGCAACGGAGCGATGCAGTGGGGCACCGAGACCGAGCCGATGGCCAGGGCGCGGTATGAGGTGCGGTATGGCGTGATGGTGGATCAAATTGGATTCGTTCCGCATCCGACGATTTCCATGTCCGGCGCTTCACCGGATGGGCTGATCTCGGATGATGGGCTGATCGAGATCAAGTGCCCGAACACGGCAACCCACATCGATACGCTGCTCACCGGAAAAGTGCCGTCGAAATACCTGCTCCAAATGTATTGGCAGATGGCGTGCACAGGTAGGAAGTGGTGCGATTTCGTGAGTTTCGACCCGCGCATGCCGGACGATCTATCGATGTTCGTTTCTCGCGTTGAGCGAGACGATGCGCGGATTGAAGAAATCACCTTCGCGGTGTCGGCGTTCCTCGCCGATGTTGAGATGACCATCGGAAAGCTGAACGCGCTGATCGACCACATCAACGCGGCCATGCGCTCGGCGCTCTCGCGTCCAGCTTGATTGGTTTTTTGGGCTGAAGCCCGGAAAGGAATGACGATGGAAGACAGTACAGAAAGCCTGAACACGCAGATTGCCAATGCAGTTGCAGACTTGAAGTTGAAAAGCGAAACGCTGGCGCACTTAAGCGATCTGGCTAGGCGTGCGAGCCGCGAAGAAATGGATGCGATCAATCGCATAAACGAGGCTCAGAAGAAGTTCGATGAGCTAGTCGCGATGGTGAAGAAGTCGGCACCACACAACACTGATTGGAAGCGCACCACAGGAATTACGGTATGACGCCCAACGCCAAGGTAACAGGCAGGCCGCCAGCTGATGGTGGCGAGAGTGACGAACTTGGAGCAAGTGATGGACGATGAAAAGCTTGATGGCGGCCTGTCCGCGTTGACCGAAGTGTTGGGCGTAAAGATGACTGTGTGCCCGGTGTGTGGTGACAAGCGGTGCGTGCATGCGCTGAACCGTGAAGCTCCGTGCGCGAAGGCCGACATCTACACTCACAACTCTTGGGTGGCGAACAATCTCGGATCAACAGAAGATGCTGAACGCTATTTGACATTGCGTTTTCTTGGCGTCGAATTTTCGGATTTCATTGGTGAAAAAACGTATCGCGTTTGCGAATCATCGCTTGATGAAGCAGTTGATTATGTAAGAAGTCAGATAGCTAATAGCACCAATGCAGAAAATAATAAAAAACAATGGATATTTCAAACTCCAATTAATAGCCTTGTTTGTGCGCCTAATCGTCGTGTTGTTTGTGCGGCGGTGCGGGTTAATGCACATATTATTTGTAGCGCAAGGCACTATGACAGTCTTATGCATGCGCAAATGAATCTGATAGATGAAGCGTATAGCGGCGCAAACGTTGAACAGGGTTTTATTGACCAGCACGGCGAGTTTATGACCCGCGAGGAAGCGCACAAGGTAGCTACCGAGGCAGGCCAGATCATTCGGCGCTGCGGTGGGGACGTTGGACGGCTGTTTAGTGAAAACCTTTACTGACATGACGCCCAACGGCGCCTTAACCGGCGCCGAAGGCGTCCGAGTTGAAGGCGCAGTTATGCAACAAACTGAGGAAGAGATGGAACACGCACGATGGAACTTTGACGCGACCGACACCGACATCGTTGTATGCCGCGACAAACACGACAAAGGGGATAAATGCGAATACGAACGCATGCACCCGGAAGAAGTGTTGCAGCTACTGAACCAGTACCGGGCGCGAATTCTTGAGCTTGATCGATTGGCCGCGCTGATGGTGCATAACGCCGCCGATAAGGGGCCGGCGTGATGCGGCCAGCCAAGACCGACCCGGATGTTCGCCGGTCCCGCTTGATTGGAAAGTTAGAAGGAAATGACCATGAATGCCGTACAGATGGCAGCAAAACTTTACGAATGCAGAGATACGGCAAAGTCACTTCTTGGCGACAGATACCAAGCGGCAATGCGTGATTGGGGCGAAGTTGTATTGCGGCGTGCAACGATTGAAAACAGCGGCGTTATGGCGGCAGGAATACACATGGCACAGATGGTTCGTGGCGTGGACGCAATGATGTTGTTGGCTGCAACCGTGGAACTGGTGGAGCCTTCTAACGCATGTTCGCCGACATCTGTCCGATAACATCGACATAGCCAGGTTATCGGACAATCACAGATCAGCCGTAACCCGCAACACGTTGACTCCATCACAGCGCAATATCGCCGTCTTTCCGGTGGCCACCGCAATCCCGGTTCCGGTGGAACCGATCATGGTGAGCGTTTGAGCGGTGGCGTTTACCAGCGTGTACTGCTTTTTGCGCAATGGCACGATGATCGATCGGCCGGTGGTCAATACCGGCCCGGTGTCGGTGATCTCGATTACGCCGTATTGCCATTGCTGCGGTGTGGTGGCGGTGCTAAGAGTGTAATTGGCATCGCTGGCCATGTTATGGGTTAGCTGGCCGGCGGCGGCGTCCAGAATCGCCAGCGCCTGGTTGTGGATCAGGTACTTGCTGAACTGCGCTTCGGTGATCTCGGGGAGCAAAAGATTGGTGGTAGTCATAGAGTGATCCTCGATTCGTAGCCCGGGCCGGTTTTGGCGCTGAGTTGACTGACGCTCACGATGTTGCCGGTGGTGGCGGTGACGGTGGCGGATTGAGTAGTGACGGTGGCGCGTGACAATTCCGTCGCGCCGCTGAATACCGCGACGGTGTATTGCTCGCTGGTCTCGGAAAGTGGCACATCGACGTAATCGCGCCACTCGCCATCGATGCGGCCGCGCCGGACCCAGGTCACGTCATACGTTCCGTCGCCGTTGTCGGTGGCTGCCAGGTGCGCCGGTGAATACGGCGCATCGGTGGCCGCGGTGTAGCTGACAACCTGCGGCGTGATGTCGGCCGCCAGTGCGCCGATCTGGACAAATTTTACGTGATACGGCAGACCGATGCGGCTATCCGGGATGGCAATGCGGCTGACGTTTGAGTCGAGCAGCACAAACCGTTCTGCGGCGGCGTGATCGTCCATTGCAGTATCGGTGCCGCGCAGTCCTCGATGCAGGATGCTCAGATCGTAGACGCCCGGCGTGACCAGCGTTGCAGTCTCAAAGCAGATGATTTCATCGCCCAGCAGCACCATGTTAGTGACATGCGAAAGGGCACTCGCGGCGCTGATGCTGGATAGCGTCTGATCGCCACGGAGCAGGCTGACGCGCGCGACGTTGGTGCGGTCGATCTGAGTTGTAGATGCACTCGGCAATACTGACAGTACCGTGCCGACCGTGCCCAGTTCGATGGTGGTCGATTCCGGGTAGGTTTCTCCTGCGTCCAGGCTGACCAGCAGCACGCAGCCAGACCAGGCGCCTGCGGTGCTGGCGGCGAGGTAGACGCCGGAAAATGCGTGGCTGTCTGACAGCAGCGGGATATCAAGCCAGTGCCCGGTAATGTCGTCGTTCAGAGCCGGCGGTGTGGACGGCACGAATCCGCCGCCGCTGTTGCCGGTGGCGGTGGAGGTATAGGCGGTGGACGATTCGACCACGGCGCGGCATTTGAGCAGGCCGGGCAGCGAGTAATCGATTTGTGCCAGGCGTGCGCGCCAGGTTTCACCGTCCACGCTGAGAGTCACGACATCCGCCGGGTTGCGGGCAATCTCGCTGTAGGGCAGGGTGAATTCCAGCGTCTCGCGGCCAATCCAGGTATTGATCAGGCTGATTTCGGCGATCTGCGCGGCGTCGTCGACATCCAGCACCAGAGGGAAATTGAGGGTGGACTCCGACAGCGCGTTACCGGTCAGTCGGCTGGCGCTCTGCACGCCGGATTCGTAATCCCGGTCCGGGTCCATGTGGCCAATGTTGATCTTGCGCGGCAGCTCGCTTTCCTGGGCGCGCATCACCGACAGGCGCGGCGTCTGGCCGGCGGATTCGCTGGCGCCCAGGTCGTCGTCGTCGTAGCTCGCCACGATGGCCTGACCGCGCGGAATGAATCCGACATAGCCATCCGCCTCAACAGCGTCAAAGAAATAAGCGCGTTGCAGCGGTTCGATTGCTGCTCGAGCTGCCATCGGGCGATCGATGAGATAGCCGAATACCGTGGTGCCGACCAGTTGTGTCGCGTCGTAGGCGACGCCCATGCGGCTGCACAGATCGGCGACGATGGCGCCCAGGTCAACGGCGGATGAAGTGCAGGCGGCAGTGTCTGCGGATGTGTAGGTCATGCACACCGGCACGCCATCAACCAGTTTCCATTCGCCGGTGCAGGGATATGTGATTTCGCAGGCAGAATTGACGACGACGTTCCCTGATGCTGGGTTGTCGTAGACGCCAGACGACATCGTGCCGCCTTGTGCAGTCAGCCAATCGGCATAGACAGGGGCGGGGAAAGTCTCTCCGACATATCCCGCGTCGCCCTCGTACAGCAGTGAGGACTCCTGTGGATAGCCGGTGATTGATGGGTTGCTTGGCGATCCAGACGAGGCCAGCAATACCGGGTAGCGTTTCACGTCCATCGCGGAAATCGTCTGTCCGGTCCTGCAGCCGATCTTGCGGCGCACCAGCAGATTGATAATTGGCGCGCCGAGGTCGTCGGATTTGTAGGTGCCACCAGCGCACACTGCGCCGCATCCCGTCGCATAACCAAGGATGAATCCTCCTGGCGTTGGGGTGCAGGTGGTCGTTCCGATCATGGGAACCGGCGGCGTATTGTAATACCCCTGCCAATATGATCCATCGCATGGGGTTGATGCCAGGGCGCCCATCGTCTCGACTGCGACCGAACCAAAATAGGAATACCAGATGCGCAGCAAATGAGCATCAGGATGTGTCGCAGGTCGCATGACTATCCCATCATCCGGATCGTCATAAGACACCAGTGTCGGGTTGAAATAGCCTGTTGCGCCGCTGTTATAAACCTCGTAGCTCCAGCACATGGGCGTTGCGGATGCGCAGTTTTCATACCCACCTACCGCAGCGATCGCATCCAGCGCTTCCTGAGCCGTATCAAACCATCCACCCACGATCCCATCCCCGGAACTGTATTCCAGTCCAGTCGAACACTCCGGCAGCGCGTGCCAGCCGCCGGAGAAATTCCACTGTCCGATAGATGGCCCGGACAGCAGGGTGTCGGGCGCGGCGGTGATCGGGCTGATCTTGTTGTTGCTGACGCAGCGGTACAGCTCGACGCGCACGTTCGGGATGCGGTTGCCGAACTCGTTGAGCTGGATGTCCGTAAACACCAGATAGGCCAGCCCGCGATAAGCCGGGCAATCGGCGGTCGTGACGGCCGCTTCGATGGTCGGGTCCGGGTCTTGCGTCTCGCCGCCAAGATAGATCGCCATCGAATCGAGGAACGCGGTGCTGGCGGCGATGGCTGCGGCATCGGTGGAGTCGGCGTCATAGACTAAATCAGCGTCAAACCAGACGCGCCGGATTCCATCGATTTCGCCCTCGCACAGCCCGACAGCCCAGGATGCGAGATAGGTAAAGGTGGTAACCTTCTGGCCGCCGCCCTTGCCCTGCTCACTAGTGGATTTGTACTCGCGGATGCCGGACGACCATATGACGTTATCACTGAGGGCAACGCTGCCGTAGACAATCGGGATCGGTGCGCCATAGGTGGAGACCTGGACGTTGTTGTCTCCAGCGCGCGGGCCTTCCACGTCGGGCGGCGTGGTCAGCAGGGTTCCAGCGGCGTAGCCCCACTTGGCGCCGGTCCATGCACCGGCCGGGTTAAATCCACTCCCAACCCATCCGACTACCGCACCGAGCAGCGTTCCGACTACCTGTTTTCCGCTCATCTACAAAACTCCAAAAACCGGTAAGCGTAGACAACCCGGCGACTCCATCGCGCGTCAATCCGGTGCTCGACGACCTTGCGCGCGCTTGAATAGGCGTGAATCAAAGTGGTACCGGTGAAGATGCCGACGTGCTGCGGCTCGGTTCCGAACCGCATCAGCAGCACATCCCCCGGCATCCAGTGATCAACTGCCAGCATTTGGCTGGTCAGCGCCGGTTGCAGCAGGCCGTTCGGGTCGCGCGGATAATCGGTCCGGTCGCCGATTGAGATGCCGATCTGCCGAGCAGCAACCACGATCAGGCCGATGCAATCCAATCCATGCAGGCCGCGCCCCTGGTGCATGAATGGCGTTTCCGCGTCCACGTAGGCGCGCGCCGCGAGAATGAATTGCTCCGGGTAGATCATGCTGGCAGGGTCAGCGTAAACGTGTCGCCGGCCGTGATCGTGTACGGCATCGGCGCTGACAGTAGGACGTATCCGCCGCTGTTGAACACGGCAACATCCTCAAAAAATCCCGCGTTATCGCCAGTGACCCAAGTGCAGCGCGCACCGATCCAGTATCCGGTCGCCTCGCCCAAACCGCTAGCAGTGAAACTGTCGGTGGCGGATGCCGAGGTGACTGTCTCGGTTCCACTGGCGGTGCCGTCCGGCGCATCTGGATCGGTACCGGTTCCGGGCAGTGCATATTTGCCAGACTTGCCAATGCGCAGGATTTCCAGCGTACCGGGGACGTGCGGGAAACCCCGGAAATTGACGACGTTGTTGTAGGTGTCGCGGCAGGTAGCCAGGGTTTTATCGCAGCCCGGAATCAGGCTGTAGGCATCGCCGGCAGTGACATCGTAGGCCAGAGGCAGTAGCAGGGTCAGCGTGCCATCCGCCGCGCTGTTTTTGATTTCGTAGGTTCGGTTGTCGTTGGTTCCACTGGTGAAGGTCAGCACGCCTCCGCGCCATGAATCGGCGGCTTCCGTGCGTGCAGCATCGACCAGGATATAGGCGCTGGTCTGGCTATCTATCGTGCCGGTTACGGTCAGCGGCGCGGTGGCGACGGTGCAGCGGGTATCGCCCAATTCGGCGCGGCAGTTGGCGGTGTAAATCTCTCCGATGGACTGCTGAAGCTTTTGCGACAGGCTGCGGAACTCTGCGACGAATCGCCCCTCGACCAGCGTGCATTCGCCCCAGTTTCCGGTGGCCAGGGTTTTGACTCTGCTGGCGGCGACATAATCGTAAATGAACAGGTCAATCGCCGCGTCGTCGAACAGTCCGGCCAGGATGTCTGAGCGGTCGATTCCGGCGGCGTCGAGCAGTCCCTCAACATCGGCATTGTTGACCGACAGTTCCGAGTTGGTGCTGTAGGTGGTCGGGGTGTATCCGCTGACGGTCAGATACTCCACAGCGTCGATGGTCAGCGGCACATCCAGTTCGGTCAGGCCAATGACCACGCCATCGTGACGGGTGATCTTGACGCAACTGGTCCAGGTTGTTTGCGTATCGATCACAGTCGCACCTCGATCAGCGGGATGCCGTTCCAGTGGCCGTAACCGTGCGGCGCTTCGATGCTGATCTGCAACTGGTCGGTATCGAATCTGACTGGCGTATCGAACTGTCCGGTCCAGCCGGTCGGGTTGGCGCCTCCGGTTTTGGTGACGATGCCGGTCGTGTAGTCGATGGTGTAGGTTCCGCCACCCGCGACGCTGACCGTGCCGCTAACCGGCTTGGTGATGGTGCGGTCGTAGTTGGTGGCGCCGCTGGTGTAGCGCTTGATCATCTGCCATGTAGTGTCGGCAGTGATGACGCTCAACACGCCATCAGTGCCGGATGTGCTGACCGTGAAATCGTTCCAGTCCTTGAACCGGAACGGGTTGGCGCGGCCCTTGGCGATCTGGAAAAACGCGATCAGAGCGGCCTTTTTTCCGCTGTCGCCATCGTGCACTACATGCGAAACGTCGTAGCTGTGCCGGCTGGCGGACCAGTTCTGGTTGCGCGCCTCGTAGCCACTTGCGACCGGCGTGACGGTGGTATTCCAACTTGGTCCACCGGACGCGCCATAGCTGATGGAGTCGGGGAAACGCGGGGTTTCGATGAAAGCCATTACAGGTTTCTCCGGGCGCTGCCAACGGCGCGGGCAAGGTCGGTTTTGATCTGGCCCATGCTGGCGCGCACAGAGCCTGCATCGGTGGCATTTACGACCATGTTGATGTGGATACCGCCGCCAGATGAGCCGGCGCGCTGCTGGGCTGGCGTGCGAATCGTGACATCCTCGCCGGGCGT
This sequence comes from Georgfuchsia sp., assembly GCA_049276455.1. GTDB lineage: Bacteria > Pseudomonadota > Gammaproteobacteria > Burkholderiales > Rhodocyclaceae > Georgfuchsia. Next base: position 22,492 of record JBASWL010000011.1, read on the forward strand.
GGCCTTGAACGCGACCAGTTGCGAATCGGTGCCACCGCCACCGCCGACGGTGAATGATCCGCCAGATGCGAATCCAAACAGTTCGGCGATGCTGCCCAGGATGTTCTGACCTCCACCAGAACCGCCCGAGGTTGAGCCGAACAGCGCGCGGGTGATGTCGGCGGCAATGGCTTCCGCCAGCATCTTCTGAATCAAGTTGCCAAAGCCTTTGGCCATGCCGTCGAGCCCTTCGGCGAACGGATCGAACAGGAAGTCGGCGAGTCCGTCTTGAAAGCCTTTCAAAGCCTCTTCCGCGAACAGGTCGAATTCGTCCTTGGTCTTTTTCAGTTGCTCGCCAAACCCGGCCGCACCTTCGATTTGTTCCTGCCAGTAGAGATTTGCGGCGACCGCCTGGTCAGGCGTCAGCAGGCCTTTATCCAGCAGGATCTGCACCTCGTCCAGCTTGTCGCGGTATTGCTGGATCGGGTCAATCAGGGCGATGGTGGCTTCGCGCAACCGGCCCATGTTGGCGGCGGCCTGCTCGTCTTGCTGGATTGCGTAATCCCGCGATTCGGAGAGGTCGTCGTAGGCGGCGTTCTGCGCATCGGTCAGGGACTTCAGCGCGGCTTTTTCTGCGGCGATGCGTTCTTTTCCGAATGGGTCGATGGTGTCGAGTTTGGCAGCACCAGATGATCGGCGCCCGCCGGATGAGCGTTTTGGCGTGCAGGTTGTGCCGGTCCATGTGCCACCGCTGGCGATGCACTCCAACTGCGCGGCGTTGTTGCCGCTTCCGGCCGCCTTGCGCGCCATCTCCGATGCTGCCGACATTGCGGAAGAGGCATTGCGCACGCGGTTGACGATCTCATCCGAGGCGTTGCCGAGTGCAAAAAACCGCACCTTGTCCAACACGCTGCCGGTGTTAATCACCTCGCGCATCACGGCGATGTATTCGTTCAGCGACGGGACCATCTGCGCCAGGATCGAGGCCGATGCGCCAGCGGCGTTGATCTTCAGTTGTGCCAGTTGATCGTTGAACTTGTCGGCATCCGGCGCCAGCCGGGCCATGGCATCTGCAAATCCCGCGGATGCAGCGGCAGACTCGCGCAGCGCAGTTGAACCTTGCACCAGCGTCGGGACCAGATCGAGGTAGTTTTTGCCGAGGATGGCGCTCAGTTCTGCGGCGTGCTGGGTCGGGTCGGCCATGCCTTGCACGGCATCGGCCAACTGGTAAAACCGTTCCAGCGGAGTGCTGGCGGTGACGCCTAGATCGGATAGCGTTTTTGCCAGCTTGTCGTTTCCGCCGGCCGCCTCACTGGCGGATTTGTTGAGCTTGGCAATGCCTACGCCAATGCCTTCCAGACTGGTGCCGGATTGCTCGGCAACCAGTTGCATGCTGGCCAGGTCTTTTACCGTGACACCGAGGCGGATGCTCATATCGTTGAGCGCGTCTGCGGCGTCAAGACCGGATTTTGCAAACGTCAGCAGACCGGCGCCGGCCAGTGCGCCGCCAATTGTAGACATGGCCAATCCGGCTTTTGCAAATGCACCCTCCATCCGCTTTGCTTGCGTCTCTGCCACATGCGCGGCCCGGCCCATGTCGCGCTCGATGTTTGCAATGCGCGCGTTCAGGTCAATCGTGAGGCTTGCAAAGGCCATGCGTTACTCCTGCCGCTGATGATCGCGGATGTGTGTCAGTTGCTCGATCAACCTGGATGGGTCGGAGATGCCGAGCATCTCGACGATGATCGGCAGGGCGGCCCAGTCGATGCCGCCCATCAGATTCCAGGCGGCGATTGAGTCGGAAATACCTGGCGGCTGGCCTGACCTGAGTTCAGCGGGGAGTTGCTGAGACTCAAGCCAGGCGGTTAGTTTTTTGCGTCTTCCTCGCGCCTCGCCTTGCGCGCTGCCATTGCATCGGCCAGCACGGTAAACAGCGGCTCGATGGCCTGGTCGTGTTCGTTCAGCCATTCGGCAAACAGCGGCGTCTCAAACTCGACAGGCGTGGGCGAGCCGCCCGGAATCAGGTCGATTTCGTGCAGAGACCAACCGACGACCGATGCGATAAGCAACCTTCTGAAGGTCATGCGTTTGCCGGCAAGCGATTCGTTCAGGTCTTCTATCTCGCCATGGTTCGGTACGCGCAGCGTGAAGCGAAAGCCGAGTGCTTCGGCCTCCACTTCCCGCGCGCGCCGCATCTTGGCTATCAGTGCGGCGCTCATCGGTTAAGACGCGTAGTATGTCGGCGCGCCGTGCGCAGTTACGCTGGCGGGTGCGACGATCTTATCCTGCGCGGAACCGGTCGGGGCGCCGGTGAATCCGACATAGCCGTTTGTCACCATGATCGGGCCACCAGATCCAAATGTGAATTTCCATGCGCGTTTGGCCTGCGCGTCGGATGCGGTTTTCATCGCGATCTGACCAGCATCAGATGGGTCCCAGATATTGTCGAACGTGTAGGACAGCGGGTTTGCGGTTCCGGGAATCTGAGACTTGATCAGATCGTGAATGGTAGTGGTGTCGATAAAGTCAAAATCTCCACCGCTGGCGCTCATACTGGTGGCGGTGGTGATCGATGTACCGAACGTGATCTTCTGGCATGTGCCAGAAGTGAACGCGCCGTACCCGGTCATATCCAGCGCAGCGCCTGCGACATCCTCAACAACGAACGAAACCGTTGTCGATACCGAGTCAACCCGGAACACTCGGCCGTTAAGCTGGTGCGTTCCAAGCACATCAAAAACCACGTAGTCACCAGCGCTGAAATCGTGTGTACCGGTAACTACACCAGTGTTGTCAACCGCAATAGCGGTAATCGTTTTTGCTGCGCCAAGCGCGGATTGCATGGCAACTGCCACGCCGGACCATTTACGTACTGTTGCCATGTTGAGGCTCCTGAAATGAAAAAACCCGCCGGAGTGGCGGGTTTCGTTGGGGGAAAGGTACTTTTTGCTACTGAATCAAAATCGTGTAATCGAGGGTGGCTGCAAGCCGGCCGGTGGATTCGTCCATCTCTGCTCCGCGCGCGGTGTAAAGATGGCCGGCAGCCTGCATGGCGGTTTTGACCGCATCGGCCAAACCTTCTGCGGCGAGTCTGGTATCGGCCCAACAGGCGACAACCATGCCGACATCCTCAGCAATCGTAGTGCCGTGGATGGTGTTGATCGGGTCGGTCGATACTCGCTCGAACCCGATATAGGGCGTGGCTTTTTCTTCCGGTACGAGGTCAGGGTAGATGCGCAGGCTGACCAGCGCCGTGACGCCAGCGTTGGCACTGAGGATGCTGTAAATGGTGGATTCGGCGCTCATTTGGGAACCACTTCCTTCAGCTCAAAGTGGCGAACAACCGTTTCCATATCGCCGGATTTGCTTTTTTTGAGAGGAAGCAAAAAATATTCACATTCGACTTTGTGGCCGGAATAGGGATCCAGCGTAATTACCAGCCTGCGTAAACCACGTTTTTCGACGCCTAAAAAGTCGCAGATCTGGGTTGCGGTTGTCTGTTTGGCGGTGGTCATTTGCGGGTGTTGGCCTTGTCGATACGGGTTTTCAGGCGCGTCTTGAAAATGTCGATGGCGCTGTTCGTGTTTGCGTCAAAAGCGCGTTCCATAAAATGCGAGCCCTCAATCCATCTGGCCTGGCCAGCATTAATCAGAGCTTTTCTGGCTATTTCTCGGCTTCGCGTTCCGCCTGCTATGGCACGCTTCTTGCCGGTTTTTGTTGTAAATCCGAACTCCATGAATCGCCAGTAAAACGGATCAAACGGGTTTCTGGCACTGGCTTTTCCGCCCAATCCTTTGCGCTTTCGGACGGAGATGTACACGCCGATCTCGCCGTTCCGACCATTTATGCGCTTGCTGGCCTTGGTGACAATTGACGCTTTCAGCGTACCCGGTAGTCTGTACGTTGCCGGTTTCTTCAACACTGGCGCATTCGCACGCGCGGCTCTATTCATTGGTCCGGCGGCATCCCTTAAGGCGGATCGGACGACCTTTCTCCGTAGATCAGCCTGCAATGTTTTTAACTGCAACTTCAGATCGGCCAGCCCTTCAATTTCAGCCATTTTGTAGCCCCTTGCTGCACTCCAGCATGTAATCGATGTTGTCGTCACTGGTAATGATGGCGTGCAGTGTGTAGATGTCGGCGCCGTGCACAATGCGCCAGTCGTCGGCCAGTGCGCCGGCAGAGGCTTTGCGGATGGTGATGGTCGCCGTGACCTCGGATTGCGCCTGCTGCGCTGCGATCAGCGCCCGGCCGGACTTGTGCCGGATTTCGGCGCGTCTGGTGATCTGCGTTGCCCAGGTGATCGTCTCGCCGCCCATCGCATCGCGCACGACGGTCTTGCTTTGCAGTTCGACGACGTGTTTGAGTTTGCCGGCCGGGATCATGTCTGCACGCGCACCGGGAGGACGCCGGTCAGTTTCAGCACTTGGCCGGCGTCGGTGGTGGCGATGGCGGTTACCATGTAGCCCACTCCGGTAACGCCGTCGCCGATCAGCCGGGCAACAGTGTCACCATCAATGGTCGCCGATCCGCTGGCCATCGTTGCCACGTTGGCATCGGTTCCGCGCAGCACCGTGACGTCCAGAGTGGCGGAAGATATCGTTTCTCCGGCGCCAATGACCGCGCCGAAATCAGCGCTGATGCTGACCGTTTCGCCGTTTTCCTTGCTGCTCAGGGTAATCATGCGGTGATCCTGTATTGGCGGGGTGATGCGGTGATGGTGGTAGATCGTGGTGCGGCGGTCAGGGTGCGGCGCGAAACAGACGGTATTGCAGTTCCCGGTGTTCGCCCATCAATAAACGCCGTATCGCTGCCGGTCTCAGTTGCCGATACCGTGCCGGTGATGTAGATATTTCCGCTGGCCGCGAACACATCAAGCCCACCATCGACTGCGGATAGCTGGCCCGCGACATAGACCTTACCGGCTATTGAGCAACTGTCCGAACCTGACTCGCTGGCCGCAATCGTGCCGGTGGCGATAACTGCCGATGAGGCGTTTATGAATGCAGTATCCGATCCGGTTTCGCTGACCGTCAGCGTGCCGGTGATCAGTACGTCGCCGGTCAGTGCTGCGGTGTCGCCTCCTGACTCGGTTGCGGCAATCGTGCCGGTGATGTAGACGTCTCCGGATAATGCGGCAATATCGGAGTCTGTCTCGCTCGCGATGATTGAGCCAGATACTCGGACAACGCCGGTTAATGCTGCGGCATCAGAACCGCTTTCTGTAACCGATATTGTCCCTGTTGCGCCACTGCTCCCAGCAGATAGCGCAATTGCCAGCATCTTCCTAGCAGTCGCTGACCCATCCGAGTAATCCAGCGTCCAACCGTCTGCGTCGAACGAACTGTAGGCGGCAACCGCGTCCACCGTATCATCGTCAAAGCGCAAGTTAAGGATGTTGCTTTGATCGACACGGCTGTTTGCATTGGACGTTGCCAGCGCATCCTCATCCATGTAGACGATGGATTGCTGCGTAGTTCCGTCCGTCCACCCGTAGGACATGCCACCAGTTGGCGTGGTGCTGGTGCTGTTGACTGCTGTGTCGGTATTACCAAACAATCCCAACACAATCGGGGTAAAGCCGGTCCCGGTGTATGCCTGTGTTCCGGTTCCCGCTTTACTGTCCTGAATGCCTACATAGGCATCGTCTGGATCAGCGAGCTGAAGCGCAAGATAAAACACTTGCGCGCCCGTCGCGGCGCTCGGTGTGACGGTAAAACCACTGGCGTCGAATGCCGACCAGACCAACTTGACTGATGATGCGCCGTCCGCCAGATAACGGCGCAAGCCGCAGTCATCATTGACGGAGGTGTTGATTACCGAATCCGCTACGCTACCATCCGAGTCATACGCAATACAGCACTGAGAGATTACATCGGCAGAACTATTGTGAATCGCGCCAAACGTCAGCACGGCATCATTGCCGTCCGCTGTTGTGCCGTTGAATACGGAAGCCGCGAAAACAACGGACGGCTTAAACCCGACTGTAGTTACATCGACCGCGCTGGTATCGCCTGCAAGCGTAAATGCGCCAACTTTTTTATTGCTTACGCCTTTGATTAAAACGACCGTGGCGTAACGGTCTAATGTGGTGCTGTCCTCTTCCTTTGTAAGCGTCAGTCCATCTGTCGTCGCAGCAGCAGACCAGCCAATAATATCCGCGTGAGTCGTGCCATCAAAGCTTCGGAAAAATCCAACACGCCCGGTTTTTTGATGGCGTGCCATCCGCATGGTTGCGGTGTTATCGTTCGCCATACAGGACGCGGAATATTGAGCCGCGCTATCCCAAAAGCCCACAGACACACGCGCAGGCGCAACCGGGTTTCCGGTAGATGGCCCCACCGCAGACACAAAAACCAACGCCGCGTCAGGCGCGCCAAACCCTGACGATGTGGCATCAACGGTCGCGCTGGTTGCCGGCAGTGTTACCTGCAGGACTTTGACGCTAAGAGCCATTAGACGGCGTTAATGCGTGCGGCCAGTTCGGCGTTTGACGTGTACCCAGGAACGCGCGCTTCGGCCAGCATGAACACAACCTGCATCAGTTCGACAAACGAGGCTTTTGCCGTGGCGTTTGGCTGCGCGTTGTACCGGGCGATGATCCAGTCAAGTTCGGTGATTTCCTCCGCTGAAAGCTGGAAGTAATTGATCAGTTGCAGGCGAGAGACCTTGCCCTTTGCCAATTCATACAGCAGCGCCCAAAACGTGTTGATAGACAGTTTTTGCACGGTATCCGGGTCGCCAATCCCGGCAAGGCGATCTACCAAGCTCATTGCTCATCCCCCTTCATTTTCGGCCAAACAGCATCGATTTCGTCCAAGCGTCGCTCAACTTCAGCGACACGCGAGTTATCAACAACAGGCTGTTTGTCGATCAGCTTTTCAACAATGGAAAACAGCCGTTCAATGATTTGATCGGTTTTCATGGCGTTATGCGTGCGTGATCGTGCCGGCAGTGATGGTGACAGTCTGGCCGGCGGTGATGCTGACCGAATCCAGAACAACATCCGCGCCGGAGGTTCCGACCGTCATGCCGGTAATGATGTCAGTTCCATCTGATGCAGTACGAATTCGCGCTTCGGCAGCAGTTCCAGAATTATCGGCACTGGTATCGCTGATGTCAGGGTCGAAATCAAGCGTCATCACGCCAGCGCCAGCAGATGAACCAATCGGGTTTGCCAGCGCAAAAGTGGCGAGAATTGATGCCATTCCGGTAGTGCCAATTTCAAGCACGGCGGCAGCTCCGGCAGCGGTGATTACAGCATTCATGCGGGCGACTTTTACGGCGTCGGTGTATGTGATTGCCATGTGTTGCTCCTGTTAATCGTTGCGGGCGCCTGGCCCGAAAATACGTTCTCTGATGGTGACTAGACTGGCGATTGCCCGAGTTCCCATGTGTCCGCTGATGGCGATCAGCACAGCGGCCATTGGCCCGTGAATGTCACCGGCTTCGCACATAAACCAGGTCAGCACACCGGCGAAACTGCTGATAACGATGTCGATGGTCAGCATCGGCCAACTAAATTTTTCTCCCTGCCTGACTCGCTGCGCATACTGAACCGCGCCACCCCATGCGCTCAGGGCGATGGTTGATAGCCAGGGCAGGAGGTCGCCGATTGCGTCAGGTGGCTTGATGTCCATTACTTCAAATCGCTTTCCAGGTATGTGATGTCGCCTTCGACGATATGTCCGCCGAACTTCCACAGCCACATCCAGTCGAGCCACGGACCGCGCTGCTTGGCCAGTGCGTTCTCGGCATCGGTGCGCACCAGTTGCGTGATCTTTCCGTCCTTGCTTTCGTGCAGAAAATGCGG
>JBASWL010000012.1:0-5602 GCA_049276455.1 Georgfuchsia sp.
ATGTTCCGTTGGCTGATTCATGAAGATCTGAGCATTGGCGATATTGCAGGGCGTCTCAACGGTATGGGCCTTCGCACCCATGTGGACAGCAGGTGGACCTACAGCACCGTACGCGAGATACTCACTAACGAGAAGTACATCGGCAACAACGTCTTCAACAGGCGTTCATTCAAGCTCAAAAAAATTCACATCAATAATCTGCCCGAGATGTGGATTCGCAAGGAGGGCGCATTCGAAGGAGTCGTTGCGGTTGAAACGTTCTTTACCGCGCAGCAGATCCTGATCGCCCGAGCCAGAAGTTACACAGATGAAGAAATGCTGGACAAACTGCGTCAGCTCTACCAGGACAAAGGCGGTCTATCGAGCAGCATGATCAATCAGTCGCCTGATCTCCTCGGCGCCAAGACCTATATCCGACGTTTCGGCAGTCTGTCCAAGGCCTATGAACTGGTCGGCTTCCATCCTCCGCGCGATCTGCAAAATCTGGAAATCAACCGCCGACTGCGGCGGCTCCATCCCGAGATCGTCGAACGTACCCAGCATACGATTGCCGAACTGGGTGGCCAGGTATGGTGCGATCAGAAAACCGATCTGCTGCATTTAAACCAGGAACTGGTGGTCTGTCTGGTGTTGGCCCGCTGTCAGATCCTGCCCAGTGGGCTGCAGCGCTGGCGGGTCTGCTTCGACCCGGTCAAATACTCACCAGATATCACGCTTGCCATACGGCTAGACCCGGTTAACCAGGCTGAACTCGATTATTACCTGCTGCCGCGGCTCAATTTCGGCCTTAACCGACTGCACTTCACTACTGAGAACTTGGCGGAACTCGAATGTTTTCGTTTCGAGACCCTGGAATTCTTTTACGGGCTGTCACGTCGAGCTGATATTCGATCGGGTCTGCGGATAGTCCATCGCTTTTAATCTGAACAGGAGGCAACATCATGATGCGAGAAACGCCCGAGGCCGTGCGCCTGATCCCGATCGGTCGGATTGAGGTGCTCAATTCCCGGGACCGCAATACCAAGGTCTTCGAAGAGATCGTTGGCAATATCAAGGCCATTGGCCTGAAAAAGCCGATCACCGTCACCCAGCGCGTGGGACTGGATGGCGAACCCAGGTTCATTCTGGTCTGCGGCGAAGGACGACTGAATGCCTTCCGACTCCTGGGCGAGACCCATATCCCGGCGTTGGTGGTGGAGGTGGATGACGAAGATGCCTTCATCATGTCTCTGGCGGAAAATATCGCCCGGTGCCAGTACCGGCCGCTTGAAATCCTCGCCGATATCGAATCCCTGCGCCAACGGAGTTATGGCCCGGAAGCCATTGCACACAAGACCGGGCTCTCGGCACAGTACGTAAACAACATCATCTTCCTCCTGGAGCGAGGTGAGGAACGCCTGATCGAGGGGGTGCAAAAAGGCCAGATTCCGCTAACGACTGCCTTGGAGATAGCCCGTGCCGGAGATAACAACAAAGAATTAGGCGCCGTATTGCAGCAGGCCTATGAAAGCGGCCAGTTGCGCGGCAGGCAGTTGATTGAGGCCCGACGCTTGGTGGAAAAGCGCGAAGCGCTGGGGCCGGGGGTGTCCCATGGCCTGGTGCCGAAGTCGGCCCCGGTGATTTCACCCTCCAGCCTGGTGCGCACCTATCAGAAGGAGGTGGAGCGCAAGAAGAAAATGGTGATCAAGGCCGAGTACTCGCAGAACAAGCTGCTGTTTGTGATCGAAGCCTTGCGCACCCTATTTGCTGATGAAAACCTGGTCAATCTTTTGCGGGCGGAGGGGCTGGAAAGTTTGCCAGCCGCCTTGGCTGACCGCATCAACCTGCAAGGAGTCGTGTGATGGAAATGGCATTTCTTAACATACTGGTGGGGTTCGATCTCGAAACACAGATGATTACTCTCGATGCCCTGCTACCGAGCAAGAAGGTGCCTGATGGGGCAATGAGTTCACGCAAGTTCCAGCAGATCAAGGCCTCCATCAGCGAGGTCGGACTGATTGAGCCCCTGTCGGTGGCACGGCCGGACGTATCCAAAGACGAATACTTGCTACTCGATGGCCATATGCGGGTGCTGGCACTGCGAGAACTGGGTGAATCAGAGGCTCCATGCTTGATTGCCAAGGATGACGAGACCTACACTTACAACAACCGGATCAACCGGCTGTCGACCATTCAAGAACATTACATGCTGCGCCGGGCAATTGACCGGGGCGTGTCGAAGGAGCGCTTGGCTCGGGCTTTCAATCTAGACATCAGCTCAATCGATAAGCGGGTAAACCTCTTGGAGGGGGTAACGGCAGGGGCGGTGGTTTTGCTGCGCGACCAGCAGTTCAACCCCGAGGTGGCTCGGGTGTTACGCAAGATGCGGCCGGAACGGCAGGTGGAGGCGGTTGAACTGATGATCGCTGCCAACGCCATTAACGTGACCTATGCCGAGGCCTTGCTCAATGCCACACCACCGGAACAGTTAGCAGACAACCACCGACCGCCCAAAATCAAGCCGGTCGTGACGCCAGAGCATATGGCAAAGCTGGAGCGGGAAATGGACAAGGTGCAGGGTCAATACCAGCAGGCCGAACAAACCTACGGGACGGATCTCCTGCATTTGGTAGTGGCCAAGGGTTATTTGACCAAGCTCCTGGCGAACGATGCGGTCAGGCGTTATTTGAATCAGCATCAGCCGGAGATTTTGATGGAGTTTCAGGCACTGGTCGATACCGAAGCACTGGATCCCGGCATTCTGGAGAAAGATCCAGACGCGGGGACTGAGTGGCGCGCAGGGCAGGAAAGGCAAACTCTGCCGGGTGCGCAGGGTGAAAGTAGCCAAAACCAAGAATCAGATCGCGCAGCCGACCAGACAGCAGAGATCGTAAGCATAGCGGTGGCCGCATGATGGATATTTCACGTATATCTTTGACGGAATTACAGCAACTTCTCATCGTTTTGCCTGAGGAGATTGAGAAACGCCGCGCGCAGCAGCGCGATCTTGTGAGAGAGGAATTGGCTGCCTTGGCACGGGCGCGTGGGTTCGTACTCGACGAATTGATGCGGTCGCCGCAGGCCAAGGTTGCGGAGGTACAGATCCCGGTGATAGCGCTTCGCCGGTCAGCTCGGGTAAAGTTTCGACATCCGCGCCAAGCGGACCTCGCCTGGACCGGGCGAGGGCGTACCCCGCAATGGGTTTCTACCTGGCTCGCTGAAGGTCGGACGATGGCGGAGCTAACGGTGTAGACGGCAACAATTGTCGCAACAGTCTTGCCAATGTCCTAATACTTCGTTAAAATTCAGTTCAGCTTCTGAACTATTGAATTAACACGCTTATCTGACCCCCATGTTTCCCGATACCAGCCACTACAAACTGCTGAAACTCATCGAAGCCAACCCGACCATTCAGCAGCGGGAAATGGCCAAGGAGATGGGCGTGAGTCTCGGTAAAGTCAACTACTGCCTGCAGGCACTGGTGCAGAAGGGCCTGGTCAAGATGGGCAACTTCCGGCGCAACAACAAAAAACTCGCCTACAGCTACCTGCTCACCCCCCATGGCATCGAAGAAAAAGCCCGGCTAACCGTCCACTTCCTCAAATACAAGATCGCCGAATACGAAGCTATTAGGCAAGAGATCAAGGAACTGCGACGTGAAGCAGAAAAGGAATCCATTGCATGAGCCTGCAACACGCAGTGCTGGCGATGGGAGTAGAGGCGTTCCCTCAAGGCATGGCACATCGTCCGGCTATGACAGGCTCGTTGACCGATGCACACCTGACCAACGATGTCACCGCCAACCTGCCCTGGTATGTCGTGCACACCAAGGTCCGCCAGGAACAGGTCGCTGCGGACAATCTCATGCGCCAGGGCTTTGCCATCTATCTGCCGAAAATCAAGCTCCTGAAACGCATTCGCCGGCGCCTGGAAGTGCAACAGGAACCGCTGTTTCCGCGCTATCTCTTTGTCCGCCCCGGATCGGCAACTGATTCGATTGCCCCAGTGCGTTCCACCACGGGGGTCACTACCCTTGTCCGCTTTGGTCAGGAACCGGCAGTTATGCGAGCGGATGTATTAGAGAGCATTCGCGCTTTTGAAGCGCGCAGGAATGAAGCCCCGGATGAAGACTTGAGTCCCTTCCAGCCGGGCGCGCGCATCTGCGTCGCCGATGGCCCGCTGACCGGGATGGAAGGGCTGATATCGGATGTTTCGCACGAAAGAGTAGTCGTACTGATGCAGTTGCTTGGACAAGAAACCCGAGTCAGATTGAGCCATCACCAGCTAGTGCTGGCGCAGTGAGGGAGCAGCAAGCATCGGCCGCAGGTGTGGTCGCATTGTCGTAGATAAGTAGTTTTGACTGGTTCCCCGATGGCACCCGATTTTGGTTCTGTCAGGGAGTAAAGGAAGTGGAAGGTTGTTGTTCCATCTGCTGCGCACGAATTGCGCGGGCATGGCGGTAGCGTGTCCGAAGGGACCAGGGCGGGAGTTGCGGGGCAGGGTCGGAATATTCGGTAAGAGCGGGCGTGGGTTCCTGGATTCTTCATTTGATTAAAATCGTAACTCGAAAGTCTACATGAATGACTCTAAAACACAGTATGACCCGAAGCTGGTCAGCCAAGTGCGGGAGACCATTCTTCGACATGCAAAGCCGACGCGCATCTATCTTTTTGGTTCACGCGTAACGGGTGAAGCCAAGCCGGAAAGTGATTACGACTTCGCTTTCGACGCACCGGGCGCCGGCATGAGTGCTTTGGAAGCGATTCGGGAAGAATTGGATCAACTGCACACGCTATACAGAATCGATGTTGCCAACATAGCAACCGCCGACAACCGTTTCGCCAATCGCGTACGCGACACCGGCCTTGTGATCTATAGCGCCACGAAAGCGCTTCGTGCCGAAGATGGTCTGATGTACTTCGAACGCGCACTGGAGCGTTTTCGCATTGTCGTCAGTGAGCGAGACCGTTGGGTCGCAGAAGGGAACGGTGATATCGTCCTGGATGTTGCCGCCAAGCGCTTTGAATTCGCCTATGAGATGGCTTGGAAAGCGCTAAAGCGTGTTCTTGATTTCCTGGGTATCGATGCCCGCGCACCACGGCCAGTATTCAAAGAAGCATTTGCCCAAGGCTTGTTGGCCGAAGAACAGGTCTGGCTCGATATGATTGAGATGAGAAACTTGGCCTCTCATGTATATGACGAGCACGAAATTGCACAACTCCTTACTCAGCTAGATCGCTATTTGGCCGCTTTCGAAACGCTGCAAGCCCACTTGCGTACAACACTTTCCTTACCCATTCAGCACGCCGAAACCAAACTTAGTGGTTGATGCCTGTTGCCCCTTGAATCTTGAACCTTGAACCTTGAACCTTGAACCTTGAACCTTGAATCTTGAACCTTGAACCTTGAATCTTGAACCTTGCATCTTGTAACTTAAAAACATGAAAACCCTCTTCGTCACCGGTGGCGCCGGCTTCATCGGTTCTGCCCTGATTCGCCTGTTGATCGCGGAGACCGATTGGCGAGTGGTCAATATCGACAAGCTCACCTATGCCGGCAATCTTGAGTCGCTTACCTCGGTGGCTGACAACCCACGCTACCGTTTCTCGCGCACCGATATCTG
>JBASWL010000013.1:0-23662 GCA_049276455.1 Georgfuchsia sp.
TCAGTCTAACCGTCTTTCGTCCGTTCCCAAGTTTGAATAGTTTTGGGAACGTGGGATCCGTTGCTCTAATGCGATAAAACGTTGCCCGGCTCACTTCGAGCACCTCGGCTGCGCGTTCTGGTGAGAGTAATTGAAGATCGTCGTCCATGACATCAGACTATCTCACCCATGCTCATTCTGTATCAGGAAAGCTCACCTGTTGGGCCGGCTTTCACGATCGAAATTCGTTGATACCAATGTTGATACCAGACCAAAAAAACACTTAGGCCAGTCACGTTGGACTGGCCTAAGTTATTGATTTATTGGTCGGGGCGGCGGGATTCGAACTCGCGACCCCTTGCACCCCATGCAAGTGCGCTACCAGGCTGCGCTACGCCCCGACTGGGCGCGGATTATACAGTGAGTTATTCTGTTTTCCGGTTCAGACGCGCAGTAATTCGATGATTTCTGCAATTTCCTCGCGCAGCGATGGTGGTGCTGCTACCGGTTCGCGCACTTCGCCACGCACACTGCCCTCATCGAGACGATTGCGCGCACCACTGATGGTGAAGCCTTCCTGATAAAGCAGTTCACGAATACGCCGTACGAGCAGCACTTCGTGGTGCTGGTAATAGCGGCGATTGCCACGACGCTTGACCGGCTTGAGTTGGGTGAACTCCTGTTCCCAGTAACGCAGCACATGCGGCTTGACGCCGCACAATTCACTCACTTCGCCGATGGTGAAATAGCGCTTGGCAGGGATGGCAGGCAGCTCTTCGCGTACCGCGCTCATTGCAGTAACCCGGCTTTACTTGGACTGTGCAGCTTGCGCGGCTTCCACGGCAACTTTCAGCTTCTGGCTGGCGTGGAAAGTGACCACGCGACGTGCGGTGATGGGAATTTCCTCGCCGGTTTTTGGATTGCGGCCCGGGCGCTGCGGCTTGTCGCGCAACTGGAAATTGCCGAATCCGGAAAGCTTGACGCTGTCGCCTGACTCCAGCGCGGTACGAACTTCTTCAAAAAAGCTCTCGACCATGTCTTTCGCTTCGCGCTTGTTGAGACCGACTCTCTCGAACAAAAGATCAGCCAGTTCGGCCTTGGTCAGTGTCATATCAACTCCTGGATAGAAAAATCAGTGGCGTAACTCTGCAGCAAATTTGCTCTTGGCGATGGCAACGATGGAAGCGACGACCTCATCAACCTCGGCATCTTCAAGCGTACGTTGAGTATCTTGCATAACTATACGAAAGGCAAGGCTTTTCCTGCCTTCGGCAATACCCTTCCCGGCGTATACGTCAAACAATTCAATGTGACTGACCAGCCTCGGTGCCTCCTTGCGCAATGTCTCCAGCAGGGTCTGCCAAGCCAGGCCGTGATCGACAGTGAGCGCAACATCGCGCACCACGGTGGGGAAATTGGAGACAGGGCGGTAGGCTGGCACTTCAGTTTGCAACAGGGCATCGAGTTCGATCTCGAACACCACAGGGGCTGTCACCAGCTCGTACTTTTGCACCCAGCGTGGATGCAGTTCGCCAATCACGCCGATACACCGCTCACCCAACATTACGCTAGCCGCATGGCCAGGATGCAGGGCCGGATGATTGACAGTTTCCCAGTGCAACTCACCCGATTTGAACAGCGACTCGACATCAGCCTTGACGTCGTAGAAATCAATCCGGCGCCCATCCGTGCCCCACTGTTCCGGCAGCACGGTGCCGGCGCAAAGCCCGGCCAACCTTGAGGGTTGGGCAAATCCCGGCACCGGCTCGCCTTTGTTGTCATGCGAGAAACAGCGGCCGATTTCAAACACGCGAACATGATCGATCTGCCGTTTGCGATTGGTTTCCAGATTGGCGACCAAGCCACCGATCAGGCTCGAACGCATCACGCTCATCTGGCTCGCGATCGGGTTCGCCAGTGCTACAGGCGAGGTATTGGCACAGAAGTCGGCTTCCCAAGTAGCATCGACAAAACTGAAATTGATTACCTCGCGGTAACCGCGCGCAGCGATGGCATGGCGCAATGCCATCACATCGCGCTGCTGCTCCGTCGCCCCCAGCATGGTTGCGGAAGCCAATGGTGGCCGTGCCGGAATGTTGTCGTAGCCGTAAAGGCGTGCAACCTCTTCGATCAGATCCTGCTCGATCTCAATGTCAAATCGACGCGCCGGAGGCGTTACAACAAAGCCTTCGCCATCACTCCGGAACGGGAAGCCCAGACTGGTCAGAAAAACCGTAATCTGCTCGGCCGTAAAGTCGATCCCGATCAGACTGGTGAGCTTTTGCTGGCGCAATGTAACTTCAGCGCGTTGAGGCAGGTATTCCACTGCAACCGCCTCTGCCACCGGGCCGGCTTTGCCGCCACAGATATCGATGATAAGTTGTGTGGCGCGCTCGATGGCGTCGCGTTGCAGGGTGAAATCGACGCCGCGTTCGAAGCGGTGCGATGCGTCCGATGAAAACCCGTAGACGCGCGCCTTGCCTGCAATCGCGTCTGGCGTGAAAAAGGCGCTCTCAAGAAACACGTCCAGTGTGGTGGCAGTAACGCCGGAGTCTTCGCCACCCATGATGCCGGCCAGTGCCAAGGCACGGGTCTCATCAGCAATCAGCAAAGTATCGGCGGAAGGCTTGATGGATTGCTCGTTGAGCAGCAGCAATGTCTCATCAGGCTTGGGATAACGCACATGAATTGCGCCCGTCAGTCTGACATTATCAAAAGCGTGCAGGGGTTGGCCGAGTTCGAGCATCACATAGTTGGTGATATCGACCACGGCAGAAATCGAGCGCAGGCCGCTGCGTTCAAGCCTCTGGCGCATCCAGACAGGCGTAGCTGCGGCGGCATTGATGCCACTTATGACACGGCCGCAATAGCGTGGGCAGGCGTCTGGCGCATCGAGTACAACCTTCCGCGCCGCATCTATTCTTGCTGCCACCGGCTTGGCCAGCGGAAGCTGTAAAGGGGCGCCCGTCAATGCCGCAACTTCGCGTGCCACGCCGGCGAGCGACAGACAATCGGCGCGGTTGGGGGTGAGCTTGATGGTGAACAGCTTGTCGTCAAGATCGAGAATCTTGCGCACGCTTTTGCCAATCGCGGCGTCGGCAGGCAAGACCAGCAGCCCGCTGGCATCATCGGCGATACCGAGTTCCTTCGCTGAGCAAAGCATGCCAAAGCTCTCGATGCCGCGCACCTTGGCCTGCCTGATCTCAATACCCGGCAGTATGGCTCCGACCAGCGCACAGGGCACGCACAATCCGGCAGCAACATTTGGCGCGCCGCAGACAATCTGCAATGGATCGCCCTGCCCCACATCGACCTTGCACAACTTCAGCTTGTCGGCATCAGGATGCTTTTCGGCAGAGAGCACGCGGGCCACCACCACTTTCTCGAACGGCGGGGCGACCGCATGCATCTCCTCGACTTCGAGACCAGCCATGGTCAGCAGGTGCGACAACGCATCGCTATCGAGCGAAGGATTTACAAAGCTGCGCAGCCAGGATTCTGAAAATTGCATGGTTAATTAAACTGCGACAGAAAACGCAGATCACCGTCGAAAAACAGGCGCAGATCGTTGATGCCATAACGCAGCATGGTCAGGCGGTCCAGTCCCATGCCAAAGGCAAAACCCTGATAACGCTCGGTATCTATGCTGCCAAGGCGCAGCACATTCGGATGCACCATGCCGCATCCTCCGATCTCCAGCATGCTGCCTTTCAAGGCACCACTCATGAAAGCAACATCGATTTCGGCCGAGGGCTCGGTAAAGGGGAAAAAGGAAGGACGAAAGCGCACCTTCAAGTCATCAGACTCGAAGAAGCGGCACAGGAAATCGATCACCACACCCTTGAGGTCGGCAAAGCTGATGTTCTCGCCAACCCACAGGCCTTCAACCTGATGGAACATCGGCGAATGCGTGGCATCGGAATCGACCCGAAAAACACGGCCCGGTGCAATGATGCGGATTTCCGGCATGTCCTTGAGGTGCCCGTAGCGGGCGACATGTGCTTGCATGTAGCGAGACTGGATCGGGCTGGTATGCGTACGGAGCAGGATATCGGACATGAGCTTGCCCTCCGCATCCTGCAAATAAAACGTGTCGTGCATGGAACGCGCCGGGTGGTTCTCGGGCTGGTTCAATGCTGTGAAATTATGCCAATCGGTTTCTATCTCGGGACCATCTGCCACTTCGAAACCGATAGATCGGAATAACTGGCCAATGCGCTCCAGTGTGCGTGTCACGGGATGCAAGCCACCGCTTTCCATACCGCGCCCCGGCAACGTTATATCGAGTGCTTCAGCGGCAAGCTGAACTTGCAACGCGGCATCGCGCAAGGCTTCGCGGCGCGCATTCAGTCCCGCCTCGATTTTTTGCTTCGCGTCATTGATGGAGGCTCCTGCAGATTTCTTCTCTTCGGGCGGCAATTTGCCAAGTCCCTTGAGCAATTCTGTCAGGGAACCGCCTTTACCAAGATAGCGCGCCTTGGCTTCTTCGAGATGCGCGGGTTCTGCGGCCCGACTAAAGTCGGCCAGTGCAGCAGCTATGATTTGTTCCAGGTTGGACATCGACAATTAATGAGCAGCGATAAAAAAAGAGGCCTGGGCAGGCCTCCTTTTTCAGTGTGCCAACATTACGACGATAGTTTGGCCTTGGCCTGGTCCGCCAGCGCGGCAAATGCCGGCTTGTCGAAGACGGCGAGATCAGCCAGCACCTTGCGGTCGACTTCGATCTCGGCCTTCTTGAGGCCATTCATCAGCGTGCTGTACTTGAGGCCGAGTTCGCGAGCGCCTGCATTGATACGGGCAATCCACAAGGCACGGAATTGACGCTTCCTTTGACGACGGTCGCGGTAGGCATACTGCCCGGCCTTCATCACCGCTTCTTTGGCAATGCGGTAGACCGTGCTGCGACGACCGCGATAACCCTTGGCCTGGGTGAGAACCTTCTTGTGGCGTGCGTGCGCCGTTACACCGCGTTTTACTCTGGACATGGTGCGTTCTCCTTAAGCGTAGGGCAGCATCGCACGCACTTGCTTGACATTGGTTTCATGAACCTCTGTCGTGCCGCGCAATTGACGCTTGTTTTTGGTGGTTTTCTTGGTCAGGATGTGGCGCTTGAACGCTTGTGCGCGTTTGATGCTCCCACCTGCGCGGATTTTAAGCCGCTTCGCGGCACCGCTCTTGGTTTTCATCTTCGGCATCGAAGATACTCCTTTTTAACACGGTGCCAGGTGGCCTTCGACTCTGAAGACGCTTGATAACCCGCTACCGCTTGTATTCCCTGCCCTTCTTTCGAACGACAGTCGAAATTCCATAAATACTACTTTACTACCTTCTTGTGCGGCGCCAGCACCATCACCAGTTGCCGGCCTTCCATCTTTGGCCACTGCTCGACAGTGGCATGTTCCTCCAGATCCGCCTTGATCCGCTCCAGCATGCGAATCCCGAACTCCTGGTGCGCCATCTCGCGTCCGCGGAAGCGCAAGGTAATTTTCGCCTTGTCGCCTTCCTGTAAAAATTTGGTCAGGTTGCGTAGCTTGATCGCATAATCATTGTCGTCCGTTCCCGGGCGAAACTTCACTTCCTTGACCTGAATCTGTTTCTGCTTCAGTTTTGCTTCATGCGCCCGTTTGGCTTCCTGATACTTGAACTTGCCGAAGTCCATCAGGCGGCACACGGGCGGTTGCGCCATTGGCGCGATTTCCACCAGATCAACCCCAGCCTCTTCGGCCAGTGTCAGGGCCTGTCGAATGCTCATTATTCCTAGTTGCTCTCCCCCCTCCCCGGACAAACGAACTTCGGGAGCGGTGATTTCCTCGTTGAGGCGTTGCGACTTTTCCTGGGCGATGGTGCTTTACTCCACAAAATAAAAAAAACGGTCGCGCATGTCACGATGCCCGGCTGCCAACTTCCTGCAGCAGACGCTCTATCAGCGATTCGGGAGTGATTTGCCCGAGATCATGATTTCCACGGGCACGTACGGCGACCAACCCTGCGGCCTTTTCCTTGTCGCCGACGACGACGAGATAAGGCCGTTTCAACAAACTATGTTCGCGGATTTTATAGTTTATTTTCTCGTTGCGCAAATCACAGTCGACACGCAACCCGGCCTGGCGCAGCTTTTCCGCCACACATTGACAGTATTCCGTCTGGGCTTCCGAGATGTTCATCACCACAACCTGTACCGGCGAGAGCCAGAGCGGGAATGCCCCCGCATGGTGTTCGATGAGGATACCGATGAAGCGTTCCAGCGAGCCGAGCACGGCCCGGTGCAGCATTACCGGTACGTGGCGGGCATTGTCCTCGCCGACAAATTCCGCGCCCAGACGGCCCGGCAGGGCGAAGTCGAGTTGCAATGTGCCACATTGCCAGACCCGGCCCAGGCAATCCTTGAGCGAAAACTCGATCTTCGGGCCATAAAAGGCTCCCTCACCGGGTTGTAACTCATAGGCGAGGCCCTTGGCGTTAAGTGAATCTGCCAGCGCAGCTTCTGCCTTGTCCCATATTTCGTCAGAGCCGATGCGCTTATCTGGCCGGGTCGACAGCTTGACCAGAATGTCAGCAAAACCGAAATCCGCATACACCTTGCGCAACAAGTCGATAAAGGCCGCAGCTTCACTCTGCACTTGATCCTCGGCGCAGAAGATGTGCGCATCGTCCTGCACGAAGCCGCGCACGCGCATGATGCCGTGCAACGCGCCTGAAGGTTCGTTGCGATGGCAGGAGCCGAACTCGGCCAGCCGCAGCGGCAGATCGCGATAGCTCTTGATGCCCTGGTTGAAAATCTGGATATGTCCGGGGCAGTTCATCGGCTTCACCGCATAGTCGCGGTTTTCTGAAGCCGTGGTGAACATGAGTTCCTGATAATTTTCCCAGTGTCCGGACTTCTCCCACAGACTGCGGTCCATCACCATCGGCGTCTTTACTTCCAGATAGCCGTGTTGCGTCAACAGATCGCGCATGTATTGCTCGATGCATTGCCAGACGATCCAGCCGTGCGGATGCCAGAACACCATGCCCGGCGCCTCTTCCTGCAGGTGGAACAGGTCGAGTTGGCGACCGAGCTTGCGGTGGTCGCGCTTTTCGGCCTCTTCAAGCATGTGCAGGTAAGCGTCGAGATCTTCCTTCTTGGCCCAGGCAGTGCCATAGATGCGCTGCAACTGCTCGTTGTTCTGGTCGCCGCGCCAGTAGGCGCCGGCCACCTTCATCAGCTTGAATACCTTGAGCTTGCCCGTCGACGGCACATGCGGGCCACGACAGAGGTCGACGAAGTCGCCTTCGCGATAGAGTCCGATTTCCTGATCCTGCGGAATCGAAGCGATGATCTCGGCCTTGTAATGCTCGCCGATGGACTTGAAAAACTCGACCGCCTCGTCGCGCTGCCAGGCTTCGCGCACAACCGGAAAGTCCTTCTTCGCCAGTTCCCCCATGCGCTTCTCGATGGCGGTCAGGTCTTCCGGCGTGAAGGGGCGTTTGTAGGCGAAGTCATAGTAGAAGCCGTTTTCGATCACCGGGCCGATCGTCACTTGCGCTTCGGGAAACAATTCCTTGACCGCGTAGGCGAGCAAGTGCGCCGTCGAATGACGGATGATGTCAATTCCATCCGCATCCTTGCCGGTCACAATGGCGAGGTCCACATCACGTTCGATACAGAACGAGGTATCGACCAACTGCCCATCCACGCGCCCGGCTAGCGCTGCCTTGGCCAGGCCAGCACCGATCGAAGCGGCAACATCGGCTACTTTGACAGCTTGCGGATATTCCCGTTTTGAACCATCGGGAAGTGTAATGACCACCATTTCATTGCTCCAAAACAAACAGGGCGCCAAGCGCCCTGCTCTGCATCATTGCGACAATAAATATGCTGCTTAGTCTATCACAGCAGCTATTCGTAGCGAACTTCAAGAATCTCGATTTCACGTGGCCCGGCGGGGCTTTCGAAGCGCACCAGATCGCCTTCGAGAGCCTTCATCAGCGCACGCGCCAACGGCGAAATCCAGCTGATGCGGCCTTCACTCGCATTAGCCTCGTCTATGCCGACGATTTGATAAATCGACTCCTCGCCATCGCTATTGCAAATGGTCACTGTCGCGCCAAAAAAAACCTGGCCCAAGTTGGCCTGCTGTAACGGGTCCACCACTACTGCGCTATCAAGCCGCTTGCCAAGGAAATGAATGCGTTTATCGATTTCGCGCAACCGCTTCTTGCCGTAGATGTAATCGCCATTCTCCGAACGATCGCCGTTCCCCGCCGCCCATGAGACCACCTGCACGATATTCGGCCGTTCCACCCTGACCAGATGCTCGAATTCCTCGCGCATGCAGCGATGGCCGCGCGGAGTCATATAATTCTTCGTATTCGGCGGCAGCTCCGGCACATTGCCGGTATCCTCATCATCGCTATCACTTTCCTTGATGAACGCCTTGTTCATGCCTGCTGGCCCGCTTCACAATTATCGATGCCAATTCTAGTCTAATCGCCCGCAATGAAAAACCGGCTCTTGCAATCACTGTTGTGCATCTGCATTTCCGCCGCATGTAGCATCGCGCGGGCCGAAGAACCAGCATGGCTTGCCTGCCGGAACAAAACGCCGGAACTGCAATTGGTCTGCTACCAGCACGCGACGGAAACCTATCTCAGGCAGAATCCGCCGCCTCCGCCCGTAGCGGCGGAAGAACATGCAGCCACCGCTGCGGGCGGTTGGAAGCTGGACAGGCTCTGGCCGCTGCCTGCCGAGCTTCCTTCATCTCATCGATTGGCCAATACCTTCCTGCAGTACAAGCAGAACTACCTGCTGCTGGACTCCATCCATCACCCGGCTGCTGCACCAGACAGCCCCAACCCGCTCAACCAGGTACCGGCCGGGAATATGTCTGAATCATCTGAAATAAAATATCAGATCAGCCTCAAGGCGCCGTTGCCCGTCACCTGGCCCTGGAATGACACGCTCTGGTTCGCCTATACCCAGCAGTCGCATTGGCAGGCATTCAACAGGGCGGATTCGCGCCCCTTCCGCGAAAGCGACTACGAGCCCGAACTGATTTTCCTGTCGCACCGTTTCGGCGAAACCCTTCCCAAGCTCGGACCTTTTACGCCGCGCTTTCTCAACCTGAGCTACCTGCATCAATCCAACGGCCAGTCCCTGCCGCGGTCGCGCAGCTGGAATCGTCTGACGGCACAGCTCGGCAGCGAATACCGCCTCCAGGCTGCGGATGAGGATACAGAAGAGAAGCGGCTTGCCGTGCTGATCCGCCCCTGGTGGCGCATGCCGGAAAATGCCGGTGACGACGACAACCCGGACATCACCAAATACCTTGGCCATGGCGACATCGAAATCGACTACTGGCGCGGACGCGAACTGGTATCAGCACTGCTGCGCAGTCGCGCCGTTCAGCTCGACTGGTCGTTCCCGCTATCCGACGAAGCAAATGCGCTCAACCTGCACCTGCAATATTTCAGCGGCTATGGCGAGAGCCTGATCGACTACAACCACAAGCTGCATTCTTTCGGGGTCGGATTTTCCCTGCCTTATTAACCTGCCTGCTTTATAGCCAGCACTGCCTGATTGCGCAGTGTCTTGAGCAACTGAAGTTCGCGCTCGGAAAACACGATCGCGCCGGGCTTGTCCATGTCGCAGTAGATAAGTGCCAGTTGCTGGTGCTTTATGTTGAGCGGCAACAGCACGAAAGTACGGGCCGGTACATTCTGCCTGTACCAGGCAGGAATCTTGTCGGCGATCTTGGCATCGTCGATATTGGAAATCAGGATATCAGCACCCTTCGAAGAAGAGAGATGAAATACGTCAGGCGCATAGGCGAGCGGGAATCTGAAGTGCTTGACGATCTCCGCGGTATCGGGGCCGAAGCCGAAACGGCCCGCCATCATGCCGTTGCGTACATCCTTGAGGCAGAACAGCACGCGCTTGAACCCGATGGCGCGGTACATGGTTTCGAGAATTATGCGCAGGATATCGTTGAGCGAAAAATCGTCCACCAGCGAATTGCTGATATCCTGGATTCCGGCCGTTAGTACCGATTCGGAATTGCCACACCCTTCGGCTTCGTCGCTGCCTTCTACATCGGGAATCGGATCGTTGACCAGTGTCATGCCACCATCGGCCAGGGTCTTCCCCAGCGATATGCTTTGCCCGGCTACCACCGCTTTTGGCTCGCCTTGACGGGTGAAAGCCTTGATCTGGCATGCAAAAGGGCTTTGCTTCAGGTTGACATGCAACGTGGTGGCAATTTGTTCCAATTCGAAACTGGAACGCTCGACCAGTTTCTGCAACTGTTTTGCCGGAAACATCATGCCGTCATTGAAACGCGACGACAGCGCCCTGATCGCATCCGCTCTGTTTTCGTTAGTAGTCGAGGCGATCAGGATGCACACCTCATTGGCGAACGACGACACCACGCGCAGCATCTCGTCTCGGGTTTCCGGTTTCTTGACCAGTCCCTCCGGCAAGGAACGCATGCTGTTGACGATGCTCGGCGGGAAACCCCAGCCGCGGGCTATCTCAATTTCCAATTCTTCCAGCGAGATGCCCAGCACCTGAGTTGACGCCACCGTCTCCGACAGTTGTTTCTGTTGCATCAGGATGCGGATGGCATCCACTTCCTCGGGGAAGTAATACAGCGCCAACAACTGACCAAGGTCGCGGAACATGGCGCAGATGAAGGCCTCCTCGGTATCCCGTGCCATGAACTTGCTGCTGGCATCGCGAGCGACAAGAGCTGCCAGATTGGAACGCAGAAAACTCTCCTTGAGATCACGCGCACTGCCCTTGTCCTGCATGTGCTCGAACAATAGAACGGTAATCGCAATATTTCGGATGGCATCGAAGCCGAGCACGATGACTGCGCGCGAGACGGTACTGATATTGCCGCCGCCCGCCTGACGAAAGTATGCCGTGTTAACAATGCGCAGAATCTTGTTGGTCAACGCATAGTCCCTGAGGATGGTGTTCGACAGTTTGTTGATACTTTCCTTGTCCGAGTTCGTCAGCTTGTTGATCGCCGACACTGAATCGGAGAGCGCAGGGAATTCGCTCTTGTGGCGCATGCGCCGCAGGAGAAAATCCAGCGTGCTCTGCTTGACGGCCGTGTCGCCCTCCACTGTCTGGCCCGCACCCAGGTAGTCATCGAGGGCATGGCGCATTTGCGCCGCATCGGCGAAACGCATGCCGACATCCTTGTCGCAGGCTTTGAGTATCGCGTTACCCAGCTTGCCGTCTATACCGGGTGGCAGCGCGATCCTGCCGTTAAGGATGCGATACAAGATCTGCGGCAGCATGTCGCCTTGTATGGCACGCTTGCCAGTGAGCATTTCAAGCAGAATCAGCCCGGCGGCGTAAACGTCTCCTTTGGCGCTCACTTCGCGCTTCTCAACATATTCCGGCGCCATGTAGGCCGGCGTTCCCATCAGGGTTTCCTGCGCCTTAACATCGCTGCCATTCACGCGCGCGGCAATACCAAAGTCCATTACGCGCGGCACACCGCCGCTATCGAGCAGTATGTTGGAAGGCTTGAGATCGCGGTGGATTATGCCCTGTGCGTGCGCCTGGGCCAGGGCGTCGAGCACCTTGCGCATCATGTCTGCGGCGATCACTGGTTCAAGCGGGCCGTCCGTGCGCAGAGCCTCACTGAGTGTGCGGCCTTCGACCAGTTCGAATACCAGATAGGGATCGCCATTCTGTTCGCCGGCATCGAAGATCGGCACTACATTGGCATGACGCAACTTGCTCACCATGCGCGCCTCGGAAAGCAGCATCTGGTTCAGCCCGGCATCGGAGTGCGAAAAATGCATGGTCTTGATCGCCACCTCGCGCTGCAACTGCGGATCCCAAGCCAGGTAGACGATACTCTGTGCGCCGCGGCCCAGTTCACGGCGAATCTCGAAGCGCCCGATTGTCTGTGCCATCGCGACCACGTCAGTGCCTTGCTTCCGATTGGGATGGTATCGCGCTGTAGTCATTGACAAGCTCCGCGAAAACCTCGACCTCTTGATGACTGGCGAGCAGATCGTTGAACTTGTAACGAAACTGGTGCGCGACATCCCCCTGCATCAGGTCGCCCCAACCTGAGTAGAGCTCGAACAGTTCTATGGGGAATTCTGATTTATAAACAATTATATAGATAGATTTATTGCAAAATGCGACTTCCATGTTCTTCACCAGGTGTGGAGCTGCCACCCTAGTTATCGACCGCTCATTGGATTTCAACAGGGGGAATCGAATAAGATTACGCCATGGCCCCAACAGATGACCCCAACACTCTTCGCACCAAGTTGCAGGAACTGAGAGTCGAGCATCGCGATCTCGATGCTGCCATCGCGCATTTGCTGGAATCGCCGCCTGCCGATGAACTGATGCTGCGCCGCCTAAAGAAGCGCAAGCTTTATCTCAAGGACCGGATCACCCTGATAGAGGGCATGCTGGAACCGGATATTCTGGCGTAAATCATCCTGCCCGAGTATTTTCCAATCCAAGTATGAGCCTGGTTTGGCAGTTATCTCATTTGGACTTCGCCTAACCCTGAGAGGTGCTGCCTTGAACAAACCACAGCAGATTATTTGCCAAGTCGCCAAACCCTGTTACTCGTTCCACCCATAGTTGTGAATGTGCATGCAGTCGTGGTAGTGACTCATGGAACTTGAGCCACGCCGCTGCGGGGTCGCCTTCCTCATTCCATGTCTGCCAGAATTTTCTTGTGGCGCTGGCGGTTTCTTCAGGCAAGCCTTCCAGGTAAAGCGAAAGAAATGCATTGAGCTTGACGCGATGGGCAGCATCGGCCTGTGGGTAGATGTGCCAGACGAATGGCTTTGTGGCCCACTGCGCACGCACAAAGGAATCCTCGCCGCGAACGAAGTTGAGGTCGCATAGCCAGAGCAGGGCATCGTAGTCCTGCTGCGGCAAGAACGGGATTACATGTGCGCTCAGGTGGCCGCGCTGCATCAGTTTGCCATGATGGCCAAAGAAAGCTCGCACATCCGGCAGAAGACGGCTTTCGGGCACAAGGCAGGTAATCGGTTGCGGGTTGTGCGCCCATGCATCGAGCAAACCAGGCAGGGCCGGGTTTTCGTAACCGAACAGGGACAGGGTCAGCTCGCCTTCGCGCTTGAGTGGCATGCCAAGGCTGGCACGAAATGCCGATTCATCAAACGCCGCCAGGCGCTTTCCGTAATCCGCTTCCTTGATCAGGCCGCCGGTTTTCGGCGTAAAGCCAGGGAAGAAAAAATGTTTGGTCAGTGGCAGCCGTGGGTGTGGCGAGGCAAGGCCATGTGCGCCATTGACCCAGTCTTCGGCACTCAGGTATTCGAGATTGATCCATGCCGGTTTTTCTTGGCGGGCAGCCATGGCGTCAAGGTAGGCCTCTGGCAGTTCGCAGGCGAAGGCCTCGATCACCACATCAGCGACATCCTTGGCGTCGGTCATGGGAAAGACTTCCGGCCAGTGGCGCACGTCCACACCGTCGATGTGTTGCTCTTCCCGAGCGGCATCGGCATCCGATTGCAGCTTGGCGAAGGGAGCCAGGTCATCAACCCACAGCCTTACTTGCAAGCCGTGTTCCCGGGCGAGTTGGCGGGCCAACCGCCAGCAGACGCCGATGTCACCGTAGTTGTCGACGACGGCGCAGAAAATATCCCATCTTGAGGAGTGCTTCATGGCTGGTATCCTAGCCGAATGGGACCACTTCTTGACTGCAAAGATTGCACGCGGCTTGCCGGCTTTCTCTCCGAGGTACGCGGCAAACATCCCGATTACCATGCCCGGCCAGTCGAACCCTTCGGCGACGAGCAGGCTCGGCTGCTGATCGTTGGCCTGGCTCCCGGCATGCATGGCGCCAACCGCAGTGGTCGGCCATTCACGGGCGACTTTGCCGGCATCTTGCTCTATGAGACATTGCATGAATTCGGCTTTGCCAGCCAGCCACAATCGCTGAGCCGAGATGATGGCCTCGAACTCAGAGACTGCCGCATCACCAATGCGGTGAAATGCCTGCCACCGGAAAACAAGCCGGAGCCGGCTGAGATCAAGATCTGCAATCGTTATCTGAAGCAAGAGTTGCAATCATCACCCGACGTGCGAGTGATTCTGGCGCTGGGCACGGTGGCCCACAAGGCGGTACTCATGGCGCTGGACATGAAACAAAGTGCACTGGCGTTTGCCCACAACGCGCAGCACAAGCTTTCCGACGCGCGGGTTTTGATCGATAGCTATCATTGCAGCCGCTACAACACGCAAACACGACGATTGACGACCGAAGGTTTCCACGATGTCTTCCGCACCATCCGCGCCGAACTCGACAGCCTCTGAGTCTCCGCCGGGCTGCTCCAAGGAGGCGAATGCCCTCCGTGGAGGGCAGCAAGCGTTCGACGCAAAGGCGTTTCTTGCCGCGTTGACCGATGCGCCGGGGGTCTATCGCATGCTCGATGTTGATGGGCGGGTGCTCTATGTTGGCAAGGCGAAGAATCTCAAGAAGCGCGTCAGCTCCTATTTCCAGAAGACCGGCCACAGCCCGCGCATTGCGCTGATGTTGCAACAGGTGGCGCAGGTCGAGACCACGGCGACGCGTTCGGAAGCAGAGGCGCTGATTCTCGAAAATACGCTGATCAAAAAGCTTGCGCCGAAGTACAACATCCTCTTTCGCGATGACAAGTCATACCCGTACATCATGTTGTCGGGAGAAGAATTCCCCTTGCTGGCGTTTCATCGCGGTGCGTTTAACAAGAATTCACGCTACTTCGGCCCCTTTCCCAACGGTTATGCGGTGCGAGAGAGCATTGAGCTGCTGCAAAAGACATTTTTGCTGCGCACCTGCGAGAACAGCGTCTTCGCGCATCGCTCGCGGCCCTGCCTGATGTATCAGATCAAGCGCTGCAAGGCTCCCTGTGTCGGCCTGGTATCAAAGGAAGAATATGCCAGTGATGTACGCAAGGCAGAGATGTTCCTGCGTGGCCGTCACGGCGAAGTGATTGATGGCCTCACGGCGGAAATGCAGCAGGCGGCAGACGCTATGCAGTTCGAGACAGCTGCGGCCCTGCGCGACCGCATCCGCGCCTTGCAAGCAGTGCTGCATCGGCAGTACGTCAGTTCAACATTGGAGGCCGACGTCGATATCATTGCGGTGCATGTTGCCGGAGAGGACATCTGTGTGAACCTGGCCATGGTCCGTGGTGGACTGCATCTCGGCGACCGCGCTTTTTTCCCGGCAACCAGTGCCGCAGCGGTTGAAGCGGGGGAAGCGCTTGCCGCTTTCATGGAGCAGCATTATCTCGACCATCCTCCACCGGCGCGCATCATCGTCGGTATTGATGCCGGTGATGATATTTCCTTGAGCGAAAGCAAAATTGCCGTAGCCCTGCCGCGCAATGAAATGGAACGCGCCTGGCTGGAAATGGCAGAGAAGAATGCACTACTTGCCTTGCAAACCCGGCGACAGTTGCGCGCCAAGGCTGGAGGCCGGCTTGAATCCCTGCGCATAGCACTAAATCAGGCTGATCTGCCGCATCGCATCGAATGCTTCGACATCAGCCACACCATGGGTGAAGGCGCGGTCGCTTCCTGCGTAGTATGCGTCGACGGAGCGATGAAAAACAGCGAATACCGCCGTTTCAACATTGCCGGTATCACACCTGGTGATGATTACGCGGCCATGCGCCAGGTATTGGAGCGGCGCTATGGCAAGGTGGCGGCCGGCGAGGCAGTAGCGCCCGATCTGATCCTGATCGATGGCGGTAAAGGGCAACACGGCATCGCGCGCGAGGTGCTGGTTGAGCTCGGTCTTGCTCATTTGTCCAGCATAGGCATTGCCAAGGGCGAGGAGCGCAAGCCGGGTCTGGAAACCTTGTTCGTTTTCGGGCGCGAAGAACCTCTACAATTGGCGCAGGATCACGCCGGTTTTCACCTGATCCAGGAAATACGTGACGAGGCACACCGTTTTGCGATTGCTGGTCATCGCGCACGGCGGGCGAAGGCGCGAGGCCGGTCGGGGCTGGAGAACATTGCCGGCATCGGGCCGGCGCGGCGGAGGAAACTGTTGGCCTGGTTTGGCGGCCTCGATGGCGTGAAGGCGGCGACGGTTGACGACATCTGCCGCGTTGGTGGCATCAGCAGAAAACTGGCGGAACAAATTGTTCGCGAATTGCACGGATGAGAATGAACGGTTAAAAACAATATGCCGCTGAATGTTCCAATTCTGCTCACCTGGGCGCGCATCGTCCTGATCCCGCTGTTTGTCGGCGTGCTCTATCTGCCGGAACACTGGCTGGCGATTCCGCAACAGAACCTGGTCGCCACGGCGATTTTTATCGCCGCCGCGCTGACGGACTGGCTCGACGGCTGGCTGGCGCGCAAACTGGGTCAGACCACGGCATTCGGCGCCTTTCTCGATCCCGTGGCGGACAAACTCATGGTGGCTGCGGCGCTGGTGGTGCTGGTCCAGCTTGGTCGTGCCGATGCAATCGCCGCCTTCATCATCATCGGCCGCGAGATCACCATCTCGGCATTGCGCGAATGGATGGCGAAGATCGGCGCGGAGAAAAGCGTCGCCGTCTCCTTCGCCGGCAAATTGAAAACCGCGGCGCAGATGGTGGCGATTCCGCTACTGCTGTTCAATGGTCCGCTGGGGCCGCTCAATACCCTGCGCGCCGGCCAATGGCTGTTAAATATCGCCGTGGTGCTGACGCTGGCGTCTATGGCCTATTACATCCGCAAGGCCTGGCCGGAAATCGCGGCGCGCAGCCGCTGATTCATCGCCCCGATATCAGGCGCAATCCGCCCAGCCCCGGCATTCTGCCGATAAATCCCAGAACCGGGTCACCCATTCGCTGTAGCCAGGGAACCACGCGCGCGGCGTAGGGTGTGTATCTTCCGAATCCGATGGCGACAAGGCTGAGCGCTATGCCGCCAATCAGGTCGTCGGTCAGCCAATGGGCCCCCGAGACGAGTCGCGGCGCCATGAAAATCGCGGCAAGGACGGCGATGAGCAAGCAGTTCCCCGCAGTGGCGACGGGCCACAGGAACAACGCCCATAGCATGAGGACGGCGGCATGGTCGCCGGGGAAGCAGCTATTGGAACTGTCCTTCAGATACCAGCGCTCATCCCAACCCGGGAACATTTGCGTGAGTCTGACCGCTCCGTCGATCACACGCGAGGGACTTTCCCGCTCCCAGTCGATGATCTTGAGCAATTCGCGAACGAGCCCGACGCGTATCAGGAACAACAGCAGGAGCAACGCGAAGAAACCATAGAAGGCATTGCGTAATCGGGCGCTGTCGAGTATCCAGCCACGCTTCATCAGGGCGAACAGGGCGACGAGTGCACTGGCCAGATCCGCATAGCGCATGTTGCCGACTGCGCCGAGGTAGGCCCACCACTTCTGGGTAGCCAGAGGCGCATTCAAGGCATGGAAGGCGGCAAGGTCGAGCCAGTCCCAGATCTGGCGGGCAGGCGGCCATAGCCAGCTGGCCAGAATCGCGAGCGCGATCAGATTGCAGATCAGGAGCTGTCGCCAGCGCCAACGCGATTCGAACAAATTCGTTTCGTTCATGCCTCGGGCCTTTCGGGTGGTGGCCTGCTTTGGACTGGCGATCTTTGCCGCCGCAAGCCCTTGAGGTAGATGACCAGACCGGGCAGGCCGACGATGACGAGCGTCAGCCCGTACAGCAGCGACATCATGAGGACAGCCGGCTTGCTGGCGCCGATCAGGGAAAACAGACTCACCAGTGCGCCTTCCCTGACGCCCCAGCCGGCGATGGAAACGGGGATCACCGTCAGCACGATCGCCGGCGGCACGATCGCAAAATAGGTCATGAGGCCGTAACGCAAGCCCAGCGCCCATCCCAGGCAATAAAAACACAACATCGCCAGCAAGGGGATCAGCAATGACAAGGCAATCAACGTGAAACGTCCGGTCGACAGCGACCGGTGGAAGCGCACCGACACCGCCCAGATGAAACCGAGCTTCGGGTACTGCTCGAGCCATGTCATCCGTCTCAGCAGCGAGATGCACAGCAGTCCGACCAGGCCGCAGGTCATCAGCAACACGATGGGCAGGAACACATTCTGGGGCAGCAAACCCGGTTTGCTCACGCAGGCCAGGAGCGTCAGCAGCAGCAGGGCAGCGAGTCCGACGATCCGGTCGACGGCAACGCCATACAGCACGTCGCGCTTGCGGAAGCCGCATCGCGCGACATCCAGCACGCGCAGTGTATCGCCGCCAATGCTGGTCGGCAGTCCCTGGTTGAAGAACGAGGCCTTCAGGTAACTGCGCAGATAGAACGGGAACGATTGCCCGAAATTCAAATTGTGCATGATCAGTTGCCAGCGGTAGGCCGATACCGCGGTACTGCCGAACTGCAACAGCAGAGCCACGAACAGCAGATCCAGCCGGGCCTCTGACATGACGGCCGCGATCTGGCCGGTATCGATGGAACGCAGGATGAGGAACAGGATCGATGCGGTCACTGCAATGCGGACAACAAACTTCAAAAGAATCCTGCCGGACTGCGCGGCCGGTTGGTGGTTGTCAGGTATTGACGATGTCATGGAGTCAGTCGCTCGAGTCGGAATCCGAGGCATCGTCGGGTAGCGACGGCCTGCTCTGGTAGCCCGTCACCAGGCGGTAGTAATAGCGGCCGGCGAGCTTGCCGTTCTTGTGGATTTCAAGCTCCTTTATCTCACTCATTTCTTTTGCGCGCGATCGAATCTTGTTGCCTTCAAGCTCGTTCCTTTTCGCGCTGATCAAGAGCAAGGTTTTGCCGTTCTGGTCTTCCACCGGAAACCAGCGCGCATACATGAGGCCGACATCGCCGAACAGATGCTCGCTAGTGGTCGTCAGCACGGGGTTGCGCCGCGGACCGTCCTTGTTGGCGTCTTCCTCGAGTGTCCCGTAGTAGGCGATGCCGCTGGCGATCCGGTTGCGGTCCATGCCCACGACCAGTATGGGCTGTCCCGTCTCGCGTTCAAGGCGCGTGACCAGGTTTTCGACGTCCCGCCCGAAAGTGCGCCAACCGATCAGGTGCTGGTTTTTCGGATATGGCACGCCGGGCAAACCCAAAGTCAGGCAATGGAAAACCGCGCCATAAATAATCAGGCAGACAACCAGCGTGGCTGGCCAGGCGCGTTGGCACCAGAGCATGAGTTTGTTCGCGCCATCGTTGTTTCTCGCTGTCAGCAGAAGGGCGACAAAGGGCAAGGCGGCAAGCCAGATCGGTCCCGTCCAGTTGAGCTTGCTGGCGCGAAACAGGCTCAGCGTAGCGAATACGAGCGCCGGGAACAAGGTCAGCCAGCGCAGCAAGCGATAACTGTGTGCCGCGCTGCCGGCGCCGCCTTCATTTTCCTTTTGGGCCGGAATCGGCAGGCGCGCGAACTGGCCCTTTCCGCTCAGCATGATCGCAGCGATCGAGAGTATGCCGGTCGGCGTCAGCAGTACCAGGAGGTTGCCGATCAATCGCGGCACGGAAAAGGAATAGTTGCTGGCAAGCCGGCCCTCGCTCTGAAACGCCAATGAGCTCCAGCTGTGCTGCAGGTTCCAGAACAGCACGGGCGAAAACAATATCGCCGCAATGACGATGGCAATGTAGGGTTCCGGCCTGGACAACCACTTCCGCGCGTCGCGGTGGGCAATGACGAACAGGATGATGCCCGCGCCGAGCAGGGCGATGGTGTACTTGGAAATCGCGCCCAGCCCGATGGCGACGCCCAGCCAAAGCCATGCCCGTTTTTCGTCGGCGACAATGGCTTTGTGCGCATAATAGGCCGCCATCGACCAGAAGGCGATCAGTGGCGCATCGGGGCTGATGAACTGGCCGCTCAAGTAGTAAACGGGCAGCATCGCGACCAGCGCCACGGCGCAATAGGCGGTGGTCCGGTCGAAGATGTCGCGCGTCAGCCGGAAGGAAAAGAAGGCTGTCACGAACCAGCACAGGAACGCGCCGCCACGGACGGCGAATTCGCCGTTCCCCAACAGATGGGTGAACAGCCAGATCAGCCAGGCGACCATCGGCGGATGGTCCAGATAGCCGATATCCGGATGCTGGGCGTAATTCCAGTAGTAGGCTTCCTCGAATATCAGTTCGGTGGAACCGAGATAGAAAAGACGCAGCGCAATCGAATAGACGATGGCGGCAACAAGCAGTTTTTCCCATTGCACCTTGCCCGTTGCGCCGAACGACAAGTGGCCGAATCCAATCCATGCGGAATAAAGCAGTGCTGTCGACACCATGGAGCAAAGCGCGAATGACGGCAGGACCGGCATCGACACCACCTGGGTAAGCGAGGCGAGCATGCCGCCGCGCAGGAAAAGCACGAGCAGCGCAATTGCCAGCATGACGGGTGGACGACCGCTTTTCATGCCACTTCCGGCGATCGCGGCGTATGCAAGTATGGCCGTCGCGAGAAAACTGGCCATGTGGGCGAATGCCAGCGAGCCGGTGCGGGCGTACAGCCAATAAAAGAGCGCGATGTCCGCGCCGGTCGTCAATATTCCCAGGCCATACAGGCGCAGGCGGCCGACCGGGAGCGTTGAAGAATTCATCATGGAAACCGTGACCCTCTTCGAAACTGTTATGCGCGATGCCGCCGCTCGGCAAGATACGGCCGCAAGTGATCCAGAACCTTCTCCGGCGTGATGACCTGTAGGCAGACGTTATCGGTACAAGGCGTCTTGCGATGGTTCGCCGCACTGACACAGGGCGAGCAGGCCAGACCCGCATAGATCGGCGTGCTGTTGCCGAGCGAACCATAAAGCAGCGGCGTTTCCGGCCCGAAGATGACGAAGGTTCGCAAATCCGTCACCGAGGAAAAGTGGCCCGGCCCCGAATCGTTCGTCAACATCAATTCGGCCAGCTGATACAGCGCCGGCAGTTCGTCAAGCGAATTGCATCCGGCGAAGTTGAGGCATCGTTCGTGTTGCACCTGCCGTAGCAGCGCTTCGGCGCCGCCCCGTTCCGCGGTCGCGCCGGTGATCAGGATCAGTACGTCATCGTTTTCGGCCAGCAGGGATTTCATCACCGCGACGAAATGTTCCGGCATCCAGCGCCGTTGCGGCAGGAGATCGCTGGCGTTCGGATTGATCAACACGACGCGATGGCGCTGCTCGTCGTACGCGGGATATATGTCGCCGATTCTGCCGTGAAGCGCGGCAAGCTTGCTTTCATCGATCACCGCTCGCGACAACTTTACTTCGCTGTCCTCGATCAGGGTTTTCGAGAATGGAATTTCAACCTTGCTGGCGAGCGCCGCAT
Source organism: Georgfuchsia sp. (assembly GCA_049276455.1). GTDB lineage: Bacteria > Pseudomonadota > Gammaproteobacteria > Burkholderiales > Rhodocyclaceae > Georgfuchsia. The sequence continues at coordinate 21,221 of JBASWL010000013.1, forward strand.
TTACCAGGGCGATGAAATTCTTCGCGATGTGCAAGTGCGGGTTGTAGGCAACGCGATGCGTGAGCATGGCGCCGCGATACAGGCCCTCGTTCTCGAAGGCATGGAAACCGATCCGGTTGCGCGCCCCCGAAGCACCCGTCAACAGTGCGCTGTAGCGCGAGAAAAGCTCGAGATCGATGACGGTATCGATGCGGCGTTGACGCGCCCAGAAAATAAACCGGATGCTGTCCAGGACGAGGGAGAGAAAGCTGTTTTCACGAATGGCGAAAACGTTTTCCTGCGGCACGGTATTCAACAGGCGCAGGCTTGCCGCATTCGAATTGAAAATGAGGAAATGCAGTTGCGCGTTCCGCTCGCGCTGCATCTTTCTCATGGCCGGATCTACCAGGATGGCACTGCCCATTTCGGACAACTCGATGAACAGGACGTTATGCGGGGGCTGCGGATTTGGTTTGCTGAAGATTTCCTTGCAGCGCAGGAGCAACGTCAGCAGTAAACACAGCGGAATACCGGCAAGGCGGTCGACCCTGCGCATAGTGTCAATCTTCATGTCGGCAATCAGCTATTTGGAAAAGGTACCGGAGGCACGCCATTTCGCTTCGGCTCCGAGGTATTTTTTGAATAACCCGAACAGCTTGCGCAAGAAATGGCCGGTTTTTCAGCCCGGCTGATTATACGCTTTGATAAGGGCCGGCTTTTGCTCCACGCGGCGCAAACGGTTCAGACGCCTTCCATCACCTCGGCCCAGCGTTCCAGCATGTCAATGTCCGCAGGAAGCAGCGTATTCATCACGAATGAGACTTCATGGTAGCCAATGTTTTTCAGCTCGCGGATGCGTTCCCGCAATTCGCTGACCGGCCCGGTCATGGTGGACCGGCGAATCCAGTCGGCGGTAATGAACTCGGCCTCTTCCTCGCGCAGGAACAGGGCGTGGCCACGATGCAGCGAAAGATAACGCGCATCGGCCGGTTGGTAGGCTTCATAAACGCGGCGATATTTTTCCAGTATTGTTTTGTCGACCCGCAGTCTGGCGCCGACCGCCTGATAGTCCTGCGACTCCAGCACGTTGTGCAGCCAGGTAGCGGCGAGCGGACCCGCCTGGCGCTTGGCGCGCGGGCTGTCGGCAGGTTCGCCCTCGGCCAGCGGATAGCCGGTGATGAAGATTGAATTCTTGAAGGCCTCCGGCGATGTGCCGACTTCGAGCCGCGCCTGCTGCATGTCCTGGTAATCGGCTGCCGCCTTGCCAAGAGATGAATACATGCTCATCCAGTGGGTTTTCAGTTCGGCGGCCATGCGCCTTGTTTTGGGACCTTGGGCGCCGATGTAGATATCGATCGGGTCGGTCAGGTTGATCAGATCCTTGTCGGGGTTGAGAAAACGGATCTTCCTTTTTTTGGCCTCGAATTCCCATTCGATGGTTTGCTGGTGCAGGAACGCGTCGACGACTTCGACATAGGCACGCATATCCTTCATCCTGACCGGGTCCAGCCCCATGCTCCTGCGCCCGGAAAAACCAGTGCCGATGCCCATATTGATTCGACCCGGCGCAAGGTTGTTGAGGCTGGCAAGACTGTTGGCCGTCTGCGGCGCGATCCGGTTCGACGGAATCAGGACGCCGGTGCCCAGTTCGATCTTCGAGGTATTCACGGCCGCCACCGCCATGACGACGAAGGGATCGGCGGCGACCATCTGGCTGTCCTCGAACCATGCAGCATAAAAGCCGAGCTCTTCGGCCCGCTTCGCAATTTTCCAGCCCTCCGTTCCCTGGGCAATGGTGACGCTGAATTTCATATGAGTCGTATCCTAAAAACAGGCAGCTTTTCGATCAAACCAATATAGGACGAGAACGATTCCTATATTATCCATTCGGTCAGACCGCAGTTGGCCAGGAAGTTTGTGCACGCCCTTTTTGTTCATCAGATTGGCCGCGTACCAGGCGATAGTCCGCCGCAGCGACTCCGGCCGCAATTCCATGCCGCAGAAGTCGCAAATGTTCTGCATTACCTTCGGCACGTCGCTGACGACCTGCTTGAAAATCAGGTCGAGAAAGCGGATGCCGGATGAGTCGCGCGGCCAAGGAAATCCTTGACGGCAATGAGTATCTTTTTAGTAATGCCGTCCATTTTCGCCTAATCCTCCCTTGTTGGATTGGACCGCAATAGCCATCGCCGCCTACAACTGAGCGCACACTTCGTTATCCAAGCATGAACCGAATCCGTTGGCATATTCAATTTTCCATTGCCTCTATTCCATTGGCAGGTCCGGTGCTGACCATGAGAGATTGTCTCATTAAATCCCACGTGCGCTTTGCCGCCAAAATGCTGGCCTCGCAAGCTAACTCAATGGAAACCCGACTGTGAAAGTTCTCGTTACCGGCGCCGCCGGATTTATCGGCATGCATGTCTGCGAGCGCCTGCTCGCGCGCGGTGACGAAGTAGTCGG
>JBASWL010000014.1:0-2496 GCA_049276455.1 Georgfuchsia sp.
GCCGTTCTCTGTGCTGCTGAGAAGGGTGTAGGTGGTCTTGAGATCGTCGCTGCGCCAGATGTTGCCGTACTGTGCGCCGCCGGTCAGTTGAACATCGTCAAAACGAATGATGTCGGTGCCGCTGCGGTCTTCGATGGTGTCGTAACCGTCGCCAGAGACGAACAGGTAGGTGTCGTTGCCGGTGCCGCCCTGTAGGGTGTCGGAACCTTGGCCGCCAATCAAAGTGTCGTTGCCGTCACCACTGTTGAGAGTATCGGCACCAGCCCCACCAATCAAAACATCGCTACCTGCGCCAGCACTGAGAATGTCGTTTTTTATTCCACCGATGGCAACATCATTATCCGAACCTGTTGAGTACCAAACCATCGCGCCAGAACCCGATTGAATATGCCAAGAATCCTGCTGTAGCAATTTCCCGTTTAGGAGAGAAACCTCATCTGCTGACAATATTGCTTCGACCGCCGCTGCCAGCGTGGGCAAGCTGATGTAACTGTTTGCGCCTATGTCACTGTACTTAAAGTGGGTAGCACCACCGCTCACACTGAACAATTTATCCGCAGTGCCCGTCGCCTTGGTATGGAAATACTCCATAGAGGCCGTCATCAGCGCATCGCGGACCGCATAGTTGGTTTGAGCGACACCGGAAGTCCCCACCAGTTGCTGCATGTCGGCGACGAAGCGATCAAGCCGGCCATCGGCCGTGATGCCTTGAGCACCATATTGATGGCGCAGCAGATCACTTAGCAAATCAATCTTGTCTGGCGTCCGCCTGTCAGTCACGCCAAACCAAGTGGGGTCGAGCAGGTATGTTGCTAGATTCGGCAATTGCTGCACCAAGGCTGCAAACTGAGAATTTCCGAGCATCGCAGCAAGTAGCGTCACGGAATGGCGATTCAACGAATCCAAGTTGGAACTACCCATAGGAACAGAGGTATCGCCGCCGCTTATAGTCGGTAATCCTGCGCGCAGATTGCCCAGAATCTCGCCTTGAAGATAGTTATGATTGACGTTGTCTTCCCGAAACGGAAACAAGGTGCCAAAGGAAGCGTTGTAGAGCGAGAAGTCGAGATCGGTGTAACCGTTGAGTAGCAGGCTGACTTCGAGCGCCGACAAAATCAGGGGATTAATGGCGGATAGCTCGAATGGGGCTTCGTCGAATACTGTAGCCTGCTTGTCGAAAAACACCGCCATGAGGGAAGCCAACCCACCACCCAAGGAATGTCCAGTAAAGGTGATATTGGCATTCGGGTTGGCTGCCTTGATGTCCAGATAGAAACGCATGGCATCGAATATCTGCGGCGCAGGCAATATCCCAGTTGCAGCCGTTCCGTTGCTCAACCAGTCGACGCCTTGGTTGGTTCCGGTATAGGCAATCACAATGTCGTTGCCGTTCTTGTAGGCACCAGCCGAAAAGCCAGACAAGTTGTAGTCCGGCTGCCAGGTCAGTTCGGTCCAACCTACGGGGACGCCGGTTCTGTTATCCGGAGAGGCGTCGTAGACACGAGTAGAAATCAAGGCGTAATCAATAGTACTGGGCATGATTAGTTCTCCTGAATCAGTTCAAGAAATGAATCGCAGTATTTCTACCGAGGACAGGCTGGATGCATGGGGAAGCGAAGACAGTCGAATGTCTCTATAGGTGGATAGGAGCCTTTGTAGTCCGAACCACACCAATACGTATTAGGGCCAACCTGCTTCAAGTAAGGTGGATATCCTCGTGAAGAGTTTTCTTTGGCTTTTTCTTCCAAAGTCACCAAGCCTTTAATATCGTTTCCTCCCGCCGCCAAGAATAAATTCGGCATAAGTGGAGCAATTTTTTCGGGAAGAAGCGGTTCTATCCACTTACCATCCTGAAGCTGGTATTTGACATACCGACTACACTCTGGAACAGATGCATTTTTTGTTAATATGAACCAAGTCTTGTCAGCGCTGATATCCAGTACCAACGGCAACTCTGCATAAGTTCCCGTATATCCAACTTTCGTCGACCGCCACTCAATAACTGGCCCTATCTTCGGCGGATATTGAAAACGAATCAAATGTTCCATGGGAACCGAGCCCTGCCCTTGCGGCCAGGCCGCACCACCACCTTTGTGCCTCACGTCCCGCTCTATGGTGATTGTCTCGCCCGTACTTAATTTGACCTCTTCCTTCCACTTCACATGCTTTTCGCAGCCGGTAAGAATTAATGGAAGCAGTATCAGCAGCCATCGAAATGTCTTCATGCGGCAATCCTCCATTCGGTATTTGCTACGATGTTCCGGCTATTTGGCATAAATGACGAACGGTAATACCCCGCCCAATGCCGAGTCAATATGCGTTTACGATGAAACATATCTACCCTCTGCCTGTCACCATTCCGCGCAGTGACCGTCCCATCCGCGAACTCGATACGCTCGATGCCCTGCGCCGAACTTGCGCCGGTGGGGTAGGTGTAGGCATTGGTAATGGTGATCTGGTCGCTGGTGCCGTCGATCTTCAGTAACAAGTCGTTGC
>JBASWL010000015.1:0-18335 GCA_049276455.1 Georgfuchsia sp.
GGTTGAAGGTCAGCATTTCCGACATGCCGTAGATCTGGATCACCCGATCGGCCCCCGTATATTCCCTGACAACCTCATCCCAGTCGTCAGGTATGACGGCGCCCTTGGTTCCACCACCTGCGATGATGATGGAATTTCTGGCAAACATGCCTTTCTCTCCACGCTCCAGGCCAGTCCTGGCCATCTGATAGAGCATGCCGGGCACTGCCTGCATGAATATCCGCTCGCCCCTCAATTGGCGGCTGATCTCGTCAAAAAAACGGGCGAGATGCTCGGGTTTCTTTTCCTCCAGCTTGATGAATTCATCCTGTCTGGCCAACAGGTCCGGGCTGATCTTCAGGCTGTCCAGCTGCCCCTTGGCCTTTGCCGCACGCATGCGCGCCGACAGCAACAGCACATCGGGACTCAACCTGCCCGGATAGAGCGCATGAAAACGCTCTTCTCCTCCAGCGAAGTACTTCACATACAGGTCGTTCAATTTTAGATGCCCGCTTCCGCTGCGGAAAAAGGGGTAGATGACGTGCAAATTGAGAGGGAAGCTTTCAAGTTTCGATTCCTGCCCGAAAACCTGGAGAATGGACACCCGATACTGGTCCACGAATTTCTCGTAAGCGCTTTTCGTCTTCGGCAGAAAGGAAAAAAGCCCCGAGGTGCCCGATGTGTGTTGAAGACTCAGGGGTGTCCGGTCGAACAGGGCGGTCATCCATTCATCCACGTTATGACAATCTTTTCCATCAAAGCCGGATAAATCGAGCGCCGTCAATTTGTTGAGCCAGCGCGTGAGCTCATCGAACCGGTTGTTGTGCAGCAGTGACGGCGGATAGGATTTATACATGGTGTGGTCGAACAGCAGCGGGACGACGTCATTGAGCGTATTGATTTCATGGATCCCCTGCCTGTCCGCCAGTTTCTTCAGCATCGGGACGGTATTGCGCAACTGCTCGAAGCGCAATTGCAACGCGGCGAGCTGGATCTGCTCGCATTCCGCTCTCGGTTGAGACTGTATCTTCGTCAGCGAATAATCGTAGAACGCCATGACATTCTCACAGAATAAGCTGCCTTGCTCCGATGTCTTCATTCGATCTTTCCTCGTCGTATGGGAAGCTGCAAGATATTGCCCCTTCCTCCCTGGCATGGCGGGGGGACAAATGCGAATCGCTGGTCAATCACGGCGTGCGCAAGTAGCGGTACTTGATGACTTGCCCTGGCCGGTTTCCGCCACCGCTTTCAGGCAACTCACACTCATTGTCCAAGGCGATACTATTGACCTTCGCCGGCGACCGTCAATGGAAATAATTAAATCGGTTTCGACGAGCGGGCTAACCTCGTGGCGCCGCGCAGGGTCGGGTCGGGTTGGCTTGCTGCGCGCAACAATTAAATCTGATTTAATTATTGGCCTTGATCATTATTCGCCGACAGGCTCCAATGAGCATCAGCCGGTGGCTGAGCTGCGACCTGCCTGGGCAGCCATTCCAAAACATACTTACAAAGAGGTTCACTATCATGATACGAAGAGATGATTTGAGTAAGCCTTTGTTGAGCCGGGTTCTTGAGGCTATAGAGAAGGGGGACAAGGAAGAAGCAATCGCCGCCGCCAACAAGATGTGGGCCGAAACCGACAGCGTGCGCCAGATCACCGCTGAGATAGCCAATTCCCTGCTCACTTATATCGCAAAGCAGCTGGGGGAGGAGAAGATCTACGATGCGTGGGAATATGTCGGCAATGAAGTCCACAAGCCCCGCATGGAGGAAGTGGCGAAGCTCGATCACGAGCAAGTCATCGATGCCTATGCGACGTTCATGCGAGCCCTGGGCAGCGACTTTGTCGTCGAACAGGACGACGAGAAGGCGGTCGTCACCGTGAATTGCTGCGGCAGCGCGGGGGTACTGAGAAAAGAGGGGAAATTCGATAATACCGATAGAACCTACCCGCTTACGAACTTCGGAACCACGAAGCAAGCCCATCCCTGGTCATTCAACAAGAAGGGCATGTCTTATTATTGCGTGCACGGCCCGGTGTGGTTCAACATCTTGCCGCACAAATGGGGCGTGGCGCAGGACTTGATCGTATATGAAACCTGGGGACGGCAGTTTGACGATGCCGGCAATCCTGTCAATGAACCCTGCAAAGTGGTCATTCGAAAAAGTGCCGGAAAGCAATAAGGAGATTGCAATGAACGACGACATCATCAGAACCGAGGCCATGAAGGCGGTCTGCGACATCTGCGACACCATCATTAAAAAGGTGGATCGCGCCTATGTGCTGGATTGCGCCAGGAAGCGGGAAATGCCCGACAAGCTCTGGCACCTGTGGGCCGACACCGGCCTCCTGGCGATCGGTCTGCCAGAGGAATACGGCGGCGTCGGGGGGCAGCTCAGCGAGGTGGTTCTCGCCCATGACCTGCTGCTTCAAGCCGGCTTGCTGATGGGCAATAGCGTGCCCAACTATATGTCGCGCACGCCGATTCTCAAACATGGGACGGAAGAACAGAAGCGGCGATATCTGCCGCCGACAGCGACGGGTGAAGCCTATTTCTCATACGCGATCACCGAGCCGGATGCCGGGACAAATACTTTCAAGATCCGTACCAAGGCGAAGCGCCAGGCCAATGGCGACTATGTGCTCAACGGCCAGAAGTGCTTCATCACCAGTTTCGCTGAATCCGCCAACTCGCTGGTGGTCGCGCGCACGGCGCCGAACGATCCGGCCAACCGAACCTCGGGCCTGTCGCTATTCATCGTCGACACCAAGTCGAAGGGTATCAGTTCGACCTTGATGGACATCGCGGTCTACCTGCCCGACCGGAACTACATCGTCAATTTCGACGACGTGGTGGTGCCCGCCGAAAACATACTCGGCAAAGAAGGGAGAGGCATCGAAGCGCTGTTCGACTGCCTCAATCCGGAACGGCTCCTTGTCTCGGCGATGAGTGTCGGTCAGGCCGATTATGTTCTGGGCCGCGCCGTAGAGTATGCCAAGGTGCGGGCGCCATTCGATGCCCCGATCGGCTCCTACCAGTCGGTGCAGCATCCGATGGCGATTGCCAAGACGCGCATCGAGGCTGCGCGCGGCATGCTCTACAGGGCGGCGCAGAAATACGACGAAGGCAAGAACATCGGACTGGAGGCGAACATGGTCAAGTGGCTGACCGCCGACGCCTTCAAACTTGCCGCGGACTGTGCGGCGACAGCGTTCGGCGGCTCGTTCGCCGATCTCTCGCAGGACATCATCCCGTTCTACCTGCTGGCCAAGCTGGGCGAAAATGCACCGGTCAACAACAACATCGTGCTGAGTTTCATCGCGCAACAGGCGCTTGGCTTGCCCAAATCCTATTGACCGGAAAGGGAGCCAACACAATGAGCATAAAGCCAGTGGCTGTCATCACCGGCGCGGGCGGCGGCATGGGTGCCGCCTGCGCTCGCCGCCTGGCCAATACCCACACCCTGATCTTGACGGATTTCAACTCTGCACGGCTTGACGCCACCGCGTTCGCCCTGCGCGAGGAGGAAAATGCCGACATCTCCGCAACGATCTGCGGCGACATAGCCGATGATGCGGTGGTAAGCCAGATCGTCCAGGCCGCAGACACTGCGGGCGGGGGCTGTAAGGCTCTGATTCACACCGCCGGGCTTTCTCCCGCCCTTGCGCCATGGCAGCCGATCATCACGACGAACCTCGTCGGCACGGAAAAATTGCTAGCGGCTTTTGAGGCCCTGCTAACCCCGGGGTTTGTGGGCGTTGTCCTGTCTTCGACAGCACGCCTTTACGTGCCGCCGGCTGGAGAGGCTCTGGCATCCCTACTTGCGCGGCCTCTCGCGAGTGACCTGTTGAAACAGTTGGAGCCACAGCTGGGCGACGGCGAAGCAACCCGCGCGACAAACGCCTATGCCTATACGAAGGCGTGGGTCTGTAACACGGTTCAGCAGCGCGCGACACGTTGGGCCAGCCATGGAGCACGGATTGTCAGCCTGTCGCCCGGTTTTATCCGCACTGCGATGACAATAAAAGAGGTCGAAGACCGGCCTGAGATGCGCGCCTTACTCGATTCCACACCCGTGTCGCGCTGGGGAACCGTGAGCGACATTGTCAATTTGGTGGAGTTTATTCTGTCGGATAAAGCCTCGTTCATTACCGGGACGGACATTGTCATCGACGGTGGTCTCTCGGCGAGACTGCTGACGCAGCCCCGGGCGTGAATCGTCCTCCATCAAAGGCCAGCGTCTACTTCAAATAGCCCGAAGCGGCCAGCATCGGATGAACCTATCACGTTTGGCGTTTGATTGAAGCAAATGCCATGCGGCGGCATGGAATCCGACTGACGTTACGCCAGGCTCGGCGCCGAAGCCCCTCGCTCGATCACCCTCACCGAACGCGGCGTCCGGGTATGCGAGGCTCAGGAAACCGAAAGTGGCGGCCTTGGTCCCCGTCCACCTTGCCTGGTAATGAACGATTGCTAATGACCGGCCGGTTAGTTATTATTTGCTTCCATGTGCCCCGCCAGATCCAACCCGCCGCGCCAGCGCCGCAAGGAAGCCCGCCCCAGCGAGTTGCTGGCGGCTGCGCTCGATCTGTTCGTCGAGAAAGGCTTTGCTGCAACGCGGCTCGATGATGTGGCGGCGCGCGCCGGCGTTTCCAAGGGCACGCTCTATCTCTATTTCGACAGCAAGGCATCCCTGTTCAAGGCGGTAGTTGAAAACGGCATGGTGCCGGTGCTGGACCAGGGCGCCGACATCGTCGACAACTTTGCCGGCAGCACCTCCGAGCTGCTGCGGCAGATGCTGATGACATGGTGGTCGAGGGTGGGCGAAAGCAAGCTCTCGGGCATCTGCAAACTGATGGTGGCGGAAGCTTCGAACTTTCCCGAGATCGCCACCTATTATCATGATACCGTCATCGCCCGCGGCCACAGCCTGATCCGGCGCGTGCTGGAGATCGGCATCGCTCGCGGCGAGTTTCGCCCCATCGACATCGAAACGGCGGTCGATACCATTTTCGCGCCAGTGCTCATGCTGATGTTATGGCGGCATTCTTTCGCAGGCTGCTGCGGCATCGATCATGAGCCGCAAGCACATATCGCGAAGCATCTCGACATCGTGCTGGGCGGCCTTGCGCTGACGCGGCGCTGAATGGTTTTCGGCATATCAGGAGCGGCGACAATGACGAAGCGAACGATTCCCCTGCTGGCCGCGAGTGCGCTGTCGCTCGCTGCCCTGTATTCCTTTCTGATCGCCGCCTGTGGCCGGAATGCGGAAAGCATCACGGCGGAAGCAGTGCGGCCCGCGCTGGTGGAGCGCGTGGCGGCCACCCCCGGATTCGGCGCCGATGTGTTTTCGGGCGAAATTCGGGCGCGCCATGAAACTGATCTGGCATTTCGCATCAGCGGCAAGATCGCCGCGCGCGAAGTGGAAACGGGCGATGCCGTGAAGCCCGGCACGGTGCTGGCGCGGCTCGATCCGGACGATGTGAAGCTGCGTTTCGCAGAAGCCGAAGCCCAGTACGCCCCGGCCGAAGCCGAGGTGAAGCGCTACCGTGACTTGCGCGCGCAAAACTTCATCAGCCAGTCGGCGCTCGATGCGAGAGAAAGTGCGTTTCGTGCGGCACGCGCGCAGCTTGAGCTCGCGCGCAATCAGCAAAGTTATGCGGTGCTGCGCGCCGACCGCGCGGGCGTGGTGACGCTGGTTGCGGCCGAAGCGGGCCAGGTCGTGGCGGCAGGGCAGCCAGTGATGCGGCTGGCGCTTCCAGGCGAGCCCGAGGTCGTTATCAGCATTCCGGAAAACCGCCTCAAGGCATTCCAGTCAGCGAAAAGGCTTACAGTAGCCCTGTGGTCTGCGCCCGGCAAGCATTACGCAGGTCGCATCCGCGAGCTGGCGCCGGCTGCGGATGCGGCGACGCGAACCTTCGCTGCCCGCATCAGCATTGTGGATGCCGACGCCGATGTGCGGCTGGGCATGAGCGCGAGCGTCCGGCTCACCACCGATCGTGAGCAACAGGTGTTCGTGGTGCCGCAGTCGGCGCTGACACGCATCGACGGCAAACCCACCGTATGGGTGGTCGATGCCAAAGCGCAGACGGTTGCGCCGCGCGCCGTCACGGTGGTGGAATTCGACGCCAACGACCGGGTCGCCGTAGCGGACGGATTGAATGCGGGCGATCTCGTCGTCACGGCCGGCGTGCATAAGCTGCTGCCAGGGCAGAAAGTGCGCCCCGTCATGGCTGCGGCGGAAGCGCCATGAAACTGCCCAATCTTTCGGAATGGGCGCTGACGCACCGTTCCTTCGTGCTGTTCCTGATGACCATCACCGCGATCATGGGCGTGTTGTCTTACGGCAAGCTGGGACAGTCCGAGGATCCGCCATTCACCTTCAAGGTCATGGTGGTGCAGACCGAATGGCCGGGCGCCACGGCCCATGAAGTGGAACTCGAAGTTACTGACAGATTGGAAAAAAAGCTGCAGGAAACGCCCTACGTCGATATCCTGCGCAGCTATTCGAAGCCCGGCGAATCGATGATCTTCGTGCAGTTGAAGGATTCCACGCCAAAGCCTGCCGTGCCCGAGGCCTGGTATCAGGTGCGCAAGAAAGTGGGCGATGTGCGCGACACGCTGCCGCCCGGCGTACTGGGGCCGTATTTCAACGACGAGTTCGGGGATACGCTGGGCAATCTCTATGCGCTTACCGGTGACGGTTACAGCTATGCGCAGTTGAAGGATTACGCCGAGAAAATCCGCCTCGAACTGCTGCGCGTACCTGACGTGGCGAAGGTCGAACTGGTCGGGACGCAGGACGAGCGCATCTACGTGGAAATATCGAACACCCGGCTTGCCACCCTGGGTATCGGTCCGCAGCTTCTGATCGAAACGCTGCAAAAGCAGAACGCCATGACCGCGGCGGGCAGCTTCGAGACGCCGAGCAGCCGCATCCTGCTGCGCGCCAACGGCAGCTACCATTCCGTCGATGCCATCGCCGATACCCGCTTCCGCGTCGCCGGGCGCGAGTTCCGCCTCGGCGACATCGCGCATGTCTACCGCGGCTACGCCGATCCGCCGCAGCCGCGCATGCGCTTCATGTCGAAGGATGCAGTTGGCATCGGCGTGGCAATGGTCAACGGCGGCGACATCATTGCGCTCGGGCACAACCTCGACGCGAAGACCGGGGAAATCCGCGCCGAACTGCCGGTGGGCCTCGAACTATCCCAGGTATCGAGCCAGCCCAGGGCGGTGGCGCGTTCGGTGCGGGAATTCCTGAGCTCGCTCGCCGAAGCCGTGGTCATCATCCTGGCGGTGAGTTTCTTCAGCCTCGGCATGCGCACGGGCCTGGTCGTCGCCCTGTCGATTCCGTTGGTGCTCGCCGCGACCTTCCTGTTCATGAATCTGTTCGATATCGGCTTGCACAAGATATCGCTGGGTGCCTTGATCGTTTCCCTGGGATTGCTGGTAGATGACGCGATCATCGCCGTCGAAATGATGATGGTGAAGATCGAGCAGGGCTGGGATCGCGTCAAGGCGGCGAGCTTCGCCTACACCAGCACGGCGTTTCCGATGCTGGCGGGAACGCTGGTGACAGCGGCCGGCTTCCTGCCCATCGCCACCGCGAAATCCACTTCGGGCGAATACACGCGTTCCCTGTTTCAGGTGACGACCATCGCCCTGCTGTTGTCGTGGGTGGCGGCGGTGATCGTCATACCTTATCTCGGTGACAAGCTGCTGCGCCACGATGTTCATCGCGAAGCGCCCCTGAGCGAGTACGAGGTGTACGACAAACCGTTCTATCGCCGCTTCCGGCGGCTCGTCGAATGGTGTGTCGTACATCGCAAGCTGACCATCATGACCACGGCCGCCGCGTTCGCGCTGTCGCTGTTCGGTTTCGGATTCGTGCAGCAGCAGTTCTTTCCCGATTCCACGCGCCCGGAACTGCTTGTGGATATGCGCCTGGCGGAAGGCTCCTCACTAACCGCGACCGGCGCCCAGGTCAGGAAGCTCGAAGCCATCATCGCGCGCGAACCCGGCATCGATAACTACGTGAGTTATGTCGGTTCCGGCAGCCCGCGCTTTTATCTGTCCCTGGACCAGCAGTTGCCGCAGGCGAATTTCGCACAGTTCGTCATCCTGGCGAAAGACATCGAATCGCGCGAGGCGCTGCGCGTCAAGCTCCTAAGGCTGTTCGACCAGGACTTCAGCGAAGTGCGCGTGGTGATCTCGCGCCTGGAAAACGGTCCGCCAATCGGATTCCCGATCCAGTTCCGCGTGTCCGGCGAGGATGCCGCCGTGGTACGAAGCTACGCGCGACAAGTGGCGGACAAGATGCGCCAGAATCCGCATGTATCGAATGTGCATCTGGACTGGGATGAGCCGTCGAAAATCATCCGCATCGACATCGATCAGGACAAGGCCCGCCTGCTCGGCCTGTCGTCGCAGGAAATCTCGTCCTACCTGGATAGCGTGCTGCTCGGAACGCCCGCCACCTACTACCGGGAACGCGACAAGCTGCTGGCTGTGGTCCTGCGCGGAGCGAAAGGCGATCGCGATCGGATTTCCGAGCTGCGCGATCTGGCACTACCGACGCGCGCCGGCAAGTCGGTGCCGTTGTCGCAATTCGCGAAGATCGGCTACGACTTCGAACCGGGCATCATCTGGCGCCGCAACCGCCTGCCGACCATTACCGTGCGCGCGAATCTGTATGGACAGGTACAAGCGCCCACCGTGTCCGCGCAGGTAGAAGCCACGCTGGCGCCGATCAAGGCCAAGCTGCCGCCCGGCTATACGGTTGAGGTAGGCGGCACCGTGGAGGAAAGCGCGAAGGGCGGCAGTTCCATCGCTGCGGGCGTGCCGCTCTTCCTCGTCGCCGTTCTGACCATCCTCATGGTGCAATTGCAAAGCATGCCGCGCACGTTGATGGTCATACTGACCGCGCCACTGGGCCTGATCGGCGTCACGCTTGCCCTGCTGGTTTTCAATATGCCATTCGGTTTCGTGGCGATGGTGGGTACGATCGCGCTTAGCGGCATGATCATGCGCAATGCAGTGATCCTGGTCGACCAGATCCAGCAGGACATCCATGTCGGAAAGGCGTCGTGGGATGCGGTGATCGATTCCACCGTGCGACGCTTCCGGCCGATCGCGTTGACCGCCGCCGCGGCCATGTTAGCCATGGTGCCGCTCGCCCGCACCGTATTCTTCGGCCCGATGGCGGTAGCAATCATGGGCGGCCTGCTGGCCGCCACGGTGCTCACGCTGCTGTTCCTGCCCGCGCTGTATGCGGCGTGGTATCGGGTGCACAAACCTGCCTGAGCTAAAATGCCTTTATTCAGATGAGTGAGCCAACAACCGTGAACTCAGATCGAGCCAGATACACCATGATCATGCCGCAGATCTGCGGCTCGAAGGTGCTGGCGACGAAAGTGGTTGATTGCCTGTTCGCCGTCAAGCGCGAGCCGTTCCTGCCAGCTCGTTATCGCAATCTGACCCACAACGCAGTACCTTTACCCTCTAGCCGTAAAACAGACGGCATGCGAAGCTAACCGGAGTCACATGATGAAAAAATCACTCGGCCTACTTATTACCCTGGCGCTGGCAGCAACCTCATTGCAGGCAGCAGATTTGCTCGGGCTTTACAGCGAAGCCAAGACCTATGACGCCCAATTCGCTGCGGCACGGGCGTCGCTCGATGCCGGACGTGAACGTCTGCCGCAGGGGCGTTCCGGCCTGCTGCCCACGATCGGCGCGTCAGCCAATACCGTGTGGAACGAGACCGATACCAAGCTGCGCGCGACTGGGGTAAAAACCGGTGCCGACTACAACACCCATGGCTGGAACGTCAGCTTGACCCAGCCATTATTCCGCTGGCAGAACTGGGTGAGCTACACCCAGTCCGAACTTGCAGTGGCAATCGCCGAAGCGCAGTTCGCCCAGGCTTCGCAGGACTTGATCGTTCGTGTGGCGCAGTCTTACTTTGATGTGTTGCAGGCGCAGGAAGCACTGGCCAGCGCCCAGGCCCAGAAAAAGGCGATTACCGAGCAACTGGAGTCGGCCAAGCGCAACTTCGAAGTCGGCACTTCGACCATCGTCGATACCCACGAAGCACAGGCACGCTACGATCTCGCTGACGCGCAGCTCATTGCAGCCGAGAGCGATCTCTCGGTCAGGCGTCAGGTGCTGCGTACCGTGGTCGGCAAGGAGCATGAAGACCTCAAGCCGCTCAAGACCGGCGTGGATATTCCCAAGCCGCAACCCGAAGACATCAACCAGTGGGCGAAGCAGGCCGAGGCAAGCAATATCGGCGTGCAACTGGCTGAAAACAGCAGCAAGATCGCCGATCAGGAAATATCCAGGCAGCGTTCCGGCCATTTGCCGACGCTCGATCTGGTGGCTTCGCGCGGCAGAAATACAACCGGCAACAATCCACTTTTTGGTACGGGTTACGAGACCACTGCGACAACCCTGGGCCTGCAACTGCAGATACCGATTTTCGCGGGTGGCTATACCTCATCCAAGGACACCGAGGCCGTCGCGTTGCATCAGAAGTCGGTCGCTGATCTAGAGTCGGCACGCCGCAGCGCAGCCCTGCAGGCACGCCAGTCCTACCTCGGCGTAACATCCGGGCTGGCTCAGATCAAGGCGCTCGAAGCCGCGCTGGTGTCATCGCAATCGGCAGTGGATTCCAACAAGCTCGGCTACGAAGTCGGCGTGCGCATCAACATCGACGTGCTGAATGCCCAGAGCCAGTACTACGATACGCGGCAGAAACTGATGAAGGCGCGACTCGATACGCTGATCGCACAACTCAAGCTCAAGGCCGCAGCAGGCAATCTCAACGAAGCCGACCTGAAAGCAGTCAACGAGCTACTCGATTGACCCTTTAAGGAATATCTATATTCTGCTTGGCACTGCGGATTACAGACATTCCGAGTCAACCCAAGGGAAAGCCCAAAGGGCTCCCCCTCCGGTGCATCTCTGTAGCCAGCTTACTTTTTGGCTTTTGCTTTTGTGATAAACGCCTTGGCTACGGCCAGATCTTTGGCCGTTATCTTTTCGGTTTCCCTAAGTGTCAGAAGCAACGCCACTGGTGCGGGAAGGTTCCTCCCCGATTCGTAACGGCTTCCGCCACTTTGTGTGATCCCTAGTTCTGACCAGAAGGCGGATTGATTAAGACCGAGTTTTTTACGGTAGCCAGCGAGATTGTTGATGTCAAATTTGGCTTTGGCCATGAAGAAATCCTTTTCGAGTATGACTAAAGTTAGTGATGATACTACATTATCATCTCTTGCAATAGTGTAAGTTCTCCTTTCAGGAAGTGGGTTATTATGGGTCGCCTTCGGCTCAGCAAAACATTCGTCATGGGCACTATACAAACTGAAAGCAATAGGGAACTTCAGATCCAGGACGACAGTTACTTGACATCGATCCGCCATTCTTTGTCCCCACAGCCGTTTTTAGTTTAGGGAAACACTGATTAAGTCCGATTCCGTCATTGCGAGTGAAGCGAAGCAATCCATGGCGCATGCAAAATCAAGCGCTTGTGGATCACCACGTCCCTGCGGGACTCGCGATGAGAACTTATTCAGCGCTTTCCTTAGGGGTATTCCGGCCTATGTTCTGCATCATGGCGGGCTAAATTGGAATGGCAACCAGAATGGCTGATCCTGGTCGGTTCCAGCCTTACGTTGCCAAATAGCAGCTTGTGGTTATTTGTCTGGATGACAGCTTTTCATCACCCTGATAGGCCGCACTCGGCTTGATGCAGATAAGGCAAATAGCGATTAACGGGGTCAACCTAACCAACTGTTGCTGCGTTAATACCAGTGTTGTCGTGTTGTTAAAACTATTTAAAGGAGTAGCGTGATGAAGCTTGCAAAAATTCTGGCGTTGTCTGCGGCACTGGTGCTTTCAATAGGGAATGTCTTGGCTGTTCCTGCGGGGAAAACCGTGGAATTTGCCGGGAGCGACAAGGGCAAGGTAACCTTTGACGGCAAGATACATGCGGATAAGGGTTTGAAATGCGGTGGTTGTCACACCAATCCCAAGCTCTTTGCCATGAAGAAAGGTGCGGACAAGATCACCATGGCTGACATCAACGCCGGCAAGTTTTGTGGCGCTTGCCATGACGGCAATAAGGCCTTCAAGGCTGGTGATGAGGCAAACTGTGGCAAATGCCATAAGAAGTAAGCTGAGCCAGAATTACGGCTGAAACTCTGTCCCTCTGCATCTGGGGATAAAGAAAAAGTCGGCTTTATGCCGGCTTTTTCTTTATGGGCAAAGGTCTGCTGCTCTACCTTGACCGAACTTCAGCATGTGCTCGCCTTCCGGAATCATAAGCTGCGCCTAGCCGCGAGAAACCGAAAGTCCGGCAAAAGACTGGGCGATGGGCATCAGTTCAATCGTATTGATGTTGATATGTTTGGGGCGTGTCGCGATCCAATAAATTGTCTCGGCGATGTCTTCGGCTGTTAAAGGTTGCACATTCTCGTATATCTTGGCGGCCTGTTCGTTATCGCCGTGGAAGCGCACATTGGAGAATTCGGTGCCGCCGCAGAGTCCAGGCTCGATGTCCGTCACATGAATTGCGGTACCAGCGAGGTCTGCCCGCAAATTCAGACTGAACTGACGGACAAAAGCCTTGGTCGCTCCATATACATTGGCGCCGGGGTAAGGCCAGTTACCCGCCGTTGAACCGAGATTGAATATATGCCCGCTATTGCGTTCGACCATGCCCGGCAACAACGCTCGCGTAACCTGAACCAGCCCGAAACAGTTGGTGTCGATCATGGTCTTCCAGTCGTCCAGCTGCGCACATTGCGCTGGCTCCAGACCAAGCGCGAGTCCCGCATTATTGATAAGCACATCGATGGCAGCGAACTCGGCAGGTAGCATCTTTGGTATTGTCTCAACGGCCGCGCGGTCACGAACGTCAAGTTCGACAGGAAACAGAGCATCACCGAGTTCATCGCCAAGAGCCAGAAGGCGATCTTTACGACGAGCGATAGCGACAACGCGGTGTCCACTTTTGACGAATGTACGGGCAATGGCGACGCCAAATCCTGCCGATGCCCCAGTAAGAAATACGATCATCCCGGTTTCCAACTTTTTAGAAAATAGAGGTATTAAGGTTGATTCTGGATTGTTTTGACTGCCATGCCAGCAGTCTACCCAGACTCATTCAAAGTTTGAAGTCGAATCTCTCTTGATGGCCGAACCAAGGCCATTAGCCTTGCCACAGCGAATGATTCGATGCAGAAGTCAGGCAGCGTCAGTGGCTGGGGGTTCAAGATTCCCCCGCTCATTCACTGGCAATTCGCGGCCTGTATTCAAGGAAAATCCAGGTGCGCGTTATATCCACAACGTCGTAAAGGCGCTTCATGGCAGGAGGAAATGGAGAAAATGGCGCACTCATCGTCACAATCCGCAGCACTGCTTCGTCAAGATTTTTGTGGCCACTGCTTTTTACGATACGCACACCGACAAGCGTGCCGTCGCTGTTGATGCTCACGGTCACCACCAGAGGATCGTAGGCAAGGTTCTTCGACAGCGCCGGATAATTCAGGCTACCGATGCGTTCTATCTTCTGACGCCAACCCTCACCGTAAAATGCCAATTGTATGTCTTTGGAATCTCTGCCCAAAATGCTGCCCCGCCGTGGCCGGAAAGGTTCTGCGCCTTTAATGCCGGGCAAATCCATCTGACCGCCCCTGATTGCATCGATCGCCCGCCGGACAAGGTCGCTACCATTACCGTTGCCACCTTCCCTGTCTCCACCGGGTTTCCCTGCCTCCTTATTCAAGAGATGCATCTGTTGCTCCGCCAGAATCTTTTCTGCGGCAAGCTTGTCGGCTTCAGCCTGTTGTGCCAAGGCTGCTTCTTTCGCTCTGGCCGCAGCAGCCTGTTCAGCCTTCATCGCTTCCAGGCGCACCTGTTCTTCGGCCCGTCTTCTTTCCAAGGCCAATTCCTTCTCCCGCGCGGCGGTCTCCAGCACAGCTTTCTCCGCTTCAATCCGCGCCTGTTCCTCGGCTATTTTTTGTTGCTCCGCCAGAATTTTTTCTGCGGCCAATTTGTCTGCTTCGCGCTTGCGTGCCAAGGCTTCCGCTTCGGCCTGCTGCGCCAGTGCAGCCTCTTCTCTTGCTCTGGCCGCAGCAGCCTGTTCCGCCTTCATCGCTTCAAGGCGTGCCTGTTCTTCAGCTCGTTCTCTTTCCAGGGCCCGCGCCTTCTCCTGTGCGGCAACCTCCAGCGCAGCCTGCTCTGCTTCAATTCGCGCTTGGTCCCCGGCTATTTTCTGTTCCTCTTCCAGAATTTTTTCCGCGGCTTTTTCTGCGGCAAAGTTGTCGGCTTCCGCCTGCTGCACCAAAGATTCTTCTTCTCTTGCTCTGGCCTCAGCAGCCTGTTCTTCAGCTCGCGTTCTCTCCAAGGCCAGCTCATTCTCCCGTGCGACGGCCTCCAGCGCAGCCTGCGCCACTTCAATTTGCACCTGATCCTCGATTTTTTGTTCAATGGTATCTGTTTGCTCAGTGACTTCCTGCTTGTTCAGTGTTTCGGCATCCTGCAGAGCCTGTTCGGCAGGTCGGCTCCACGTGCTTTCCTTGTCAGTGCTCAACACGGCGACGCCTGCGGCAGGCGCAACTATTTTCGTCGCATCTGCTTCTACGCTTGCAACAGGACTCTTCTCTACCGGCTCTTGTGGACGCGTCTCAAGCTTGGCAATGCTGGCGGTTACAGGTTTTGGCGGCAGGTTTGGCGGTGGAGGCTTCCTGACCAGCAAATCTGTGGCGGGTTTCTCGCTACTACTGATAACCGGTTGGACGACCTGTTCCGGCGGCGATTTGTTCACGACTTTCTTGCTTGGCAGGACCACATTCAGCATTGTGATACTGGCTATCTTCGACTCTCCTAGCATTAAGAACCATGGCAAACCGCTGTCGGAGTCCCCGAACTGCAGTGAGAGAACCAATGCATGTAGCACCAGGCTCAGCAGCAGAGCCTTGGCAAAATTGTCCCGCCTGTGTCCGGTATTGCGAGAACCCATAATGGTTGAAGGTACCAATCGTTGAAGGCGTCAAAGGGGCCGCCGAATTGTTTTGCGGCACCGTTAATCTCTTCTATGTTTCTACCATTTCTAAAAACTGCCCGCAGCACTGCTCAATGCATTTGCCGCTCGGCGAACATTAATCTTGTCGCCGCCCATGGCTTGATGGAGGAGTCAGAAAACCTTTCGTTATTTCTGCCACTTATGGGTTGAACGCTTTTCCAGTACCGAATCTATCCATTCCATTGTGCGCTGAGTTGCACCACGATGCGCGCTGGCAAAGACCAGCGCCTTCTGGCTCATGTCTTCGCGAAGCTGTGCGTCTTCCAGCAACGAGACTGTTGCGGACATCATTTCTTCCGCATTTGCCACACGGCGGCAGGCTCCGGCGGCTACCGCATCGTCGGCTGCGCGCGCAAAATTGAAAGTCGACGGCCCGATCAGCACCGGACGTCCGATGGCGCAGGGCTCGATGAGGTTCTGCCCACCATGGTCGATCAGGCTGCCACCAACGAAGGCGATGTCGCAGGCAGCATAGTAGGCGAACATTTCGCCCATGCTGTCGCCGATCCACACCTGAGTATCGGCTTCAACTGTGTCAATGCTTGAGCGGCACTGCCACTTGAGGCAGCGCAGGCCGACCAACCCCGCCACATCTTTGACGCGTTGCGGGTGGCGCGGCACCAGGACAAGCAAAGCACCGGGAATGGGAGACCGCATCCATGCATCGAGTATCAGCGCCTCTTCGCCTTCGCGCGTGCTGGCACAGAGCAGCACACGGCGCGTGCCGATCAACTGACGAAACCGCGCCCCAAGGGTGAGCTGCACTGCAGGCGGGGTGATGTCGAACTTGAGGTTGCCGAGGGTGACAACTGAAGGCGCACCCAGGGCGGCAAGACGCCGTGCATCGCTATCCGTCTGTGCGGCGACGCCAGCCAGATTGTTGAGGGCTTCGTGCGTCAGCGTGGCAAAGCAGGCATAACGGCGGGCTGATTTTTCCGAGAGCCGGCCGTTCACCAGCATCAGCGGAATGCGCCTTGTCTTGCACTCTACAATCACGTTGGGCCACAACTCGGTTTCCATGATGAGGCCGAATTCGGGACGCCAGTGATCGAGAAAGCGCTTCGCCGCAGCGGGGAAGTCATAGGTGAGATAAATGCGTTCCACCGTGTCGCCAAATAGCTCGATGCCGGTCTGGCGGCCGGTCGGCGTCGTTTGCGTGAGCAGGATGCGATGTGCGGGATATTTTTCGCGCAGTGCCTTGACGAGCGGCTGTGCGGCGCGGGTTTCGCCAACCGACACGGCATGGATCCAGATCACCGGCTGATCTGATTGCGTGGCGTAATAACCGAAGCGCTCACCCCAATGGTGCAGATATTCCTTTTGCCTGCGGCTGCGCCAGAGCAGGTGAAGTAATGCCCAAGGTAACAGCAGCCAGAGCAGTAAGGTGAAGATGCGGCGCGTCATCGAAGCAGATTCCTTGCGCTGGCTACGACTTCGGTGACGGTGGGCGGCACGCCCTTGCGGCCGAGATTGATGGCTGCGTTTGCCAGGCTGGGGCCAGCATGCACACCGGTAAGCCCGGGCGTGGAGCCGGAAAAGATTGCCAGCGTCGGCTTGTTCAGGGCAACCGCGAGATGCGTGAGCCCGGAGTCGAGGCCGATGACGATCTGCGCCCCTGTCAGCAGACCGGCAAGCTCGGCAATGCCGAGCGGCGGTGCGGCGATGGCATCAGGTATCTGCGCGGCCAGTCTCTGCGCGCGTTCGCGTTCTTCGGCACTGCCAGCGGGCAGGATGACGGATATTTTCAGCGCCTGTGCCAAGGCTACCCAATCGGATTCGGGCCATAGTTTGTCGGCGCGCGAAGTGCCTGTCAGCAGCACAGCATAGGGTTTGGTGGGCAGCCAGCTTGCTGCAAGGGGAACAGCTGCAATGCCGTAGTCGAGTTCGCCCTCCAGGGTATGGCCGAAAGCCGCAGCAGCCAGCTGACGATTGCGCTCGACAGCATGCATATTTTTCGGGATGACGTAGCCGGCATCATAGAAGCTCGCCGCGAAAGGTTCGCGCACCACAGCCTTGGCATAGCCAAGGCGGCGACCCTTCGTGGCCAGTTGCGTCTGCCATGCAATCACAGCACTCTTGATGAGGCCTTGAGAATCGAGCACGACATCGTAGAAATCTTCTCTTAGCGCGCGCCGGCATGCCGCCATGTCGCGCCAGGTGTCTGCCACGAAAAGCTGCTTGCGCCAGCGCCGGATCGCCACGGGAATTACACGATGCACGCCGGGATGCAGGCGTGGAATATCGGCGAAAGCTTCTTCGACCACCCAGTCGATGATAGCGCCGGGGTTGTGCCGCTGGATGTCGGTCACCACCGGCAGGTTATGGACGACATCACCGAGCGAGGAAGTCTTGACGAGGAGAGCGTGCATGTACCGGTAGAATCGCGGAATTGACCGGATTATAGCTGCCGATGCCTAATCGCCTGCCAATCTCAGCCGTACTGATCACACTCAACGCCGCCACGCAGCTGGAGGCATGCCTGCGCTCGCTGGCTTTTTGCGACGAGATTGTGATTGTCGATTCCGGTAGCAGTGACGGTACGCTGGATATCGCCGAGCAATATGGGGCGAAAGTGATTCGTTCAGAATGGCTCGGCTTCGGTCTGCAAAAACAGTTTGCGGTAAGGCAAGCCAGGAACGATTGGGTGCTGTGCATCGATGCCGACGAACGCGTTAGCGAGGAGTTGGCGCAGAACATTGCTGCGACGCTCGCTGCGCCGGAAATGCGCGTTTATAAGTTCGCACGCTGCAACCGTTTCATGGGCCGCTATCTGCGCCATGGCGAGGGTTACCCTGACTGGAGCCTGCGCCTGTTTCATCGTGACCAGGCGCGCTGGTCGGATGACGCCGTTCACGAAAAGGTATTGACTGATGCGCTGGTTGGTACCTTGCGTGGCGACCTGCTGCATGATTCTGCCGAATCTCTCGACAACTATCTGGCCAAGCAGAATCGCTACACGACGCTGGCGGCTCAGGAAGCGCTGGCGCGCGGCAAGCGCGCCTCGGCCGCCAAAATGCTGCTCTCGCCGCTAACGCGTTTTATCAAGTTCTACTTCCTGCGTCTGGGTTTCCTCGATGGGGTGCCGGGGCTGGTGCACATCCTCATCGGCTGCCAGAACAGCTTTACCAAGTATGGGAAAATGCTGGCCTCGCAAGCTAACTCAATGGAAACCCGACTGTGAAAGTTCTCGTTACCGGCGCCGCCGGATTTATCGGCATGCATGTCTGCGAGCGCCTGCTCGCGCGCGGTGACGAAGTAGTCGG
>JBASWL010000016.1:0-1550 GCA_049276455.1 Georgfuchsia sp.
GAACAGTGCCACTTCCTCAGCACAGGTGCAGCATAGCAGCTAACCGGGCAGAGGGAAAATACCTGCTGCTGTTATTGATCCGGTACGTAACTACTATGGACTTCGTCATATATGGACGCCCCCGGAACTGCAATAGCATTCAATCGGTTTTGAACAGAATCAGGTAAAGATTGCAGCCATATATTCGAACTTTGATTGCGGTGTATTACCGCTGTCCCTGATGGAATCCGCTGGCTGGGGCTCTATCATTCCGGCGCACTCCAAGTGCGATGACGATTGCGAGCTTACCCGGCCACGGTCTAACCTGTTCTGCCATCACTTCATGATTGCCTGTGCAATCGGTGGAAACGCTCCTTCTTGTTTTACAGTTACTGCGCTCAAATCATCGGAATCACCGATGGGTTTTTACTCAACCGGTCGGATTAGGTGGCGGTGGGTTGTACCGCCACGTAATCCGGCCGGAACATGCAATCTTTGGTCAGCAGCGCCCACACCGTGCGAGCGTTTTTGTTCGCCAGGGCAACCGCCGCAACGTTCTTGTTGCGCCGTGCCAGCAGACTTTGCAACCATTGCTCTTTATTCCCCTGCTTGCCCTCGACATATTGAAGCACTGAACGTGCGCCATGTATCAGCAGGGTGCGCAGGTAAGTATCTCCGCGTTTGCTGATGCCCAGCAGGACGGACTTGCCGCCGCTGGAGTGTTGTTTGGGCACCAGGCCCAGCCATGCCGCCAGTTGCCTGCCATTGTCGAAGTTCCTGGCATCGCCTATCGTGGCAACCAATGCGCTGGCCGTGAGTGGGCCGATGCCGGGGATATCCGCCAGCTTTTGGCTGCTCTCGCTGCTGGCGTGCCACTGCTTGATTTCTTTCTCCATGGCAACCACTTGGCTGTCGAGCGCCTTGAGGTGTTCGGTCAGCCGGTCGATGAGTGTCCTCATTTTGCCGGGTAATCCATTCTCCGCATCTTCCAGTATTTCCGGGATGCGCTTCCTGATACTGGCTAACCCTTGCGGGATGATGATGCCGTATTCGCCGAGCAGCCCGCGTATCTGGTTGCCTTGTGCGGTGCGTGCCTTAACGAAGCCTTGGCGTGCCCGATGAATCGACAGCACCGCTTGCTGTTCGGCATCCTTGATTGGCACGAAGCGCATGTTCGGCCGGGTCACTGCTTCGCAGATGGCTTCGGCATCACGCGCGTCGTTTTTGTTGCTCTTCACGTAAGGTTTCACGAATTGCGGGGCCATGAGTTTGACGGTGTGGCCGAGCGCGATCAGTTTGCGTGCCCAGTGGTGCGCGCTGCCGCAAGCTTCCATGCCGATCAGGCACGGCTCAAGGTTGGCGAAGTACGGCAGCAGGTCGTCGCGCTTCTTGGCACAGCGCACAGCAGCATCTCCTCGCTCATCTACGCCGTGCAGTTGAAATACGTTCTTTGCCAAATCAATGCCTATCGTAGTAATCTTCATCATCGCGCAAGAGTAACGTACGTTATGCGCACGCTGGCAAGCGGTGTGATCAGAATTTGATTGCTGAAAAAACTTTCTTCGCCAGAC
>JBASWL010000017.1:0-2457 GCA_049276455.1 Georgfuchsia sp.
CCTCTTTCCAGTTGATCGTCCGTTCCTGCGTCATGGGTATTACCCAATCGTCACACGCCATCGGATAATTTATTTCGCCACACGTTGAATCTTATATGGCGAGGTCGGCGATCTCCAGTTGCCACCAGGCAGCCAGAGCAACTGGAGCGGGCCAAAGCTGTTCTCCTGCATGCGCCATGACGCCGACCTGAGCCGGGCAGGGCTTGACGCCCTTGGCCTTGCCGATATCGATCCTGACTACGTCCAGATGCTGGACTCGGTGCAATACATGTCCGAGATCCAGAAGGTCGGTCAGGCAGTGGCGAAAGAGGTAAGGCCGGAGCATTTCACGGGTTTTGTGTGAGTGCGATGAACATTGAATGATGATTCGTTGTCCAGCCAAAGGAGATCATGATGGCAGCTTCAGGCGTTTTGTCGGCGGGTGTCCAGAATCATGATTCAGTGCAACGGATTGTGGTCGACTCGTCTTTTTTAATGTACGAGTCAGTAGTCAACGGCATTGGCGTGGCCTGCCTGCCCCTGATTTACGCTACAGGACTCAAGGCAAGGGGACTGATTCCTATTTTCCCCGAGGTTTCGGCCTACCTCAGTAGTGTTTACGTCTTCATCACTATAAGCCGGCAACGCCCGATCGTTTCCCTGAAGCCTTCGCTGGACGCCACTGTACGGGATGTAGAACAGAATTCCCTTTGAGGCATTAGCGCATTCTTCGTACGCATTTTTTGGATGCGTGTTGCTGATAAAGCCTGTTCGATACCTTCAGGGATTCAGGATTAAGGATATAACCGAAAGTCATAAATGATTTCCAGGTACCACCATACGTGCAGCATCTCGCCCGGCCCGTCGTCCGGAAAATGCGCCATCCGAGAGCGACATGCCACTGAAATAACCATCAGAGCATACGCCAACCGCCGTCCGTCCGGCAGCATAAAGCCCTTCAATCGGAGTGCCGTCCTCTGTCAGAACAATGCCTCGCGTTTCCTCGACGCGCAGTCCGCCAAGTGTAAAAAATAGCGTGAAAGCAAACTTATTCGTGATCGAGATATTGAGCGCCCGATAGGGGCCTTTACCGAACAAATGCAAATAATCCGGATTCTTGCCCAAGGGGTCGGGGGTACCTTGCATGCATGCTGCATTGACCGTAGCGATGGATTTTTCCAGCACACCAGCCGTCATGCCGCAGGCACTCTCCAACTTGGCAATAGTGGTGCCCTTCCTGGTACCGCCGAATAGCAGGTTAAGAAGAATCGGTGCGCCATATCTTCTGAATGTCCCTTCGCTATGCAACAACAACTGGCGAAGCATTTTCCAGAAGAGTTCATTGTCCATAACCAGCCATGCGATCCCATCGGGTTGTGCCATGACCGCATCGCCCAGAACCGAGTTGTATATATCTTCGTTGATGAAGCGTTCGCCGCGGGTATTGACTACCAAACCATGGACCAACGCCTCCGGGGGTGTGATCAGACGGCCTACGAATCCCCGTTGCATCTTGGCTGTCATACCGCCGACCGATTGGCCCAACTGAATGCCGCTGCCATCGCATCCCATCGAACCCAGCCGCATGATACTGGTGTAGGCTTCAGCCAAAAAGGGCAGATGCTTCGCTATCATCGGCAAGTTGTAAGCATAACCGCCAGTAGCCAGAATCACCCCGCCTCTGGCGCGAATGCGCCTGCGCTTGCCAGAGGCAACTTCGAGCGCGCGGCTCTCGGCAATCGCCTGTTCCGCGCGTGCCCCATTGAACGGACGCACCGGATTGACCTTCTCGTAAAGGGTCTGATGCCTTGCCTGCGCGGAAGGATCAGTCAGCGTCAAGGCTTCCACGCCGATCACTCTGCCGGCTGCATCCCTGATCAATCGGATAACGCGGGAATGCGTTTGTATTCGGACCCCTTGCGCCAGAGCAGCTTTTCTCAACGCAGCAAAGTACGTAAGCCCACCTTCATCCGGCTTGCTTACCGTGCAATGCCCGCGGGGTGCCGGTATAGCTTTTTCAGCATAGGCGGGCACTTTTTCGTTGCCGGAATAGTAAAGAAATTTGCCATTCGGCGGCATATTGGTCTTCTTCGGATAAACGGAGCCCTCAAAGGGTACGCCATGACTCGCCAGCCAGTCGATCGTGTCGCTGCTTTCCTCGCAAAACCGGCGCAATGTCTCTGCGCTCACAGCATTACGGGTCTCGATGGACAGGTATTTGAACATCTCATCGGCATTATCTTCATAGCCACCGTCGCGCTGATAACGCGTCCCGCCGGCGTAATAGACTCCACCTGAATATGCAGTGGCGCCGCCGCCTTCAAAGCGATCAAGGATCAGAACGTCTGCGCCGTTTTCGCGAGCTTCTATGGCGGCAGTGGCACCCGCGCCACCAAAACCGGCCACGACCACATCAGCCGTGTCATCCCAGGCAATCGCATCGGCATTCTCGACAAGTATCGGATCATCGATCACGCA
>JBASWL010000018.1:0-11068 GCA_049276455.1 Georgfuchsia sp.
AGGTGATCGGTCGAACCGATGACATCGGTACCAGGGCTTTCAATGATCGGCTGGCGAGGCAGCGTGCCGACACCGTCAGGGATTGGCTTGTCCGTCAGGGGGTTTTGGCATCGATCAAGGTGGATGCGGAGGGCATGTGTTGTTACGTGGACGGTTCTCGTACCGAAGTCGCTCGCCGCCAGAACCGGCGCGTGGAAATTCGTTTGGTGCATCTCGTTGCAAAGCGGGGTGTGGTCAGCAACAGCAAGGGAGTGCAATTAAGTGAAGTTACCTCATAACCGCGGATTCATCCGCGACATCGCTATCGCCGGCGGATTCATCGCCATCGGCATCCTCGCCCCGGGCTCGCCCATCGAAAGCGGTTTTGAAGCCCATCTGGGTGGAATTTCGGTTGGCCTGGGACTGGGCTGGCTCATCAAGTGTTTTATCGATCTTCAAGGGGGAAGTCATGCAAAGCAGTCGTAATGCGTTGAAGGGCGCGCTCGCGCTCATGTTGCTGGTCGCCGCGACAGGCGCCATAGCAGGCACTACCGGTACGGAATTCCAGAGTCTCTATACCTGGCTCACCGGCCTCGTCCAAGGCTACTTTGGCAAGGCCGCCGCCGTCGCCGCAATTGGCCTGGGCGCGTTGTTTTCTCTGGCGCGGCTGAATCCGATAGCCATCCTGTCGGGCATCGGTTTCGCGGTATTCCTCCAATACGCCCCGACGATCGCCTCGGGCATCCTGACCGCCACGATCTGAGGCTGGCCCAGGCATGGACGAGATCGGCTATATCCCAAAGTCCCTGGAAGCGCAGGAGCGCTTCCTGTGGTGGGATTTCGACCAGGCGATCCTGTTCCTGCTGGTTATGGGCATGGGCGTCGTTTCCGGGGCGATGGTGGCCGGGATGCTCTTCGGTGGCGTGGTCGCCTGGCAATACGGGCGCATCAAGACAGGCAAGCATCCGAAGTTCGCGCTGCATGCCCTGTATTGGTGGCTGCCCAGCTGGATCGTGATCCGTGCTCGAGCGACACCGCCTTCGCACTATCGGTTCTTTCTGGGCTGACCCATGAAGTTCAGCAAATTCACCGCCGAGCGGGACAACCAGCGCAACGAAATATTGTTCATGAGAATCGCGCTCGCCGGCCTGGTTCTGGCGCTGCTGGCGAACGCGGGGGCTTCGCTCACCGTGGCCGGTTCGGAACGGACGATTCTCGTCCCCCCTGAAATCCACCAATCCTTCTGGGTGAGCGGGCAGAAGGTTTCCGTGGAGTACCTGAAGGAAATGGCGTACTGGTATGCCGGGCTCGCGCTGAATATCACGCCCCATGTCGCCGAGTACCAAAAGGACCAGTTCCTCAAATACACCGCGCCCAGCGACTACGGCAGGCTACAGGCCGAGTTTGGCGCACGGGTGGACTTCATCCGCAAGAACAACACCTCGACCCAGTTCTCTACGCAGGCCATGACGGTCGACGAGTCGGCCATGAAGGTGGCGCTCTCTGGCGTGCTGCAAACCTGGGTTAGCGACAAGAAAGCCGCCGAGAAGCAGACGACCTATGTCGTCGGCTTTCGTTATCTCAACGGGAGACTCCATGTATCCGAGTTCAAGGAAACCAGCGACCAGGATCCCTTCGGGATCGCCGGCGCTGTTACCAATGCTCAAGCCGCTACTACTGGCACTGTGCCTCGCTAGCGCCAGCTTGGCGGCGTTCGCGGGTCAAACCCTGGACGGCAGCCCCGACGATGGGCTCATCGCCACGATGTCGCGCAGCGAACCCAACCTGATCCGGATCGAGGGGCGGAAGATTCGACGCATCCAGGGCGTCGAGGGCGAATTCCAGGTGACGCCGGACAAGGACAGCGGAGTGGCCTACGTGAAGCCTGCTGCGGACAAGTCCTTTCTGACACTGTTTGTCGCCGACGATGCCGGACGGCACTGGAAGCTGAATATCAAAGTGGCCGATGTTCCAGCCGAGACGATCGTGATACGTGATCGCAGCCGGCTGCGTCAGGAGCCCAAAGCGTTTGTCGCCGACGAATCGCGCAATGCCGCCATCCGTCGCGTCATGTTGGCCTTGGCGCGCGATGCAGAGCCGGAGGACATGATCGCCAAGGATGTCCTGGACATCGTTCCGCTCTGGAACGAAGCCCGCTTTGTCTTGGTGCGCACGCTGGAAGGCGCGCTCGTCGGCGAGAAGTACCAGCTGACAAATGTTTCCAAGCAACGGATGGTGATCGACGAGCGCGAACTCTATCGCCGTGGCGTACTCGCGGTGATGGTCGAGACGCTGGAGCTGGAGCCTGGCGAATCGACCCAGATCATGGTGGTGCTGGAGGGGCGCGATGGCTAATCCGCCGCCGTCCAAGTTCGCCGGGGCCATTTCACGCCTGTCGCCGAAGCATCGGCAATACCTGATCCTCGGGTTGGGAATCGGCGCTTTCCTGTTGTTGGTATTTGGCGGCGTGGCCATCTGGGACAAACCGGTGCAGCTACCTCAGGGAAACAACCAGTCGCGACCGCAACCGATGCCGATTGCCACTCCTGGTGCTCAGGCCGATCCCCGTGATATCTGGATGAGCAAGAGCGCGGAACAGATGCGGCAAATGGAGGACATGATCCAGGGCTTGCGCCAGCAGGTCGATACGCTCGACAAGAAACCCACGACCGTTGCGCCGCTGGCACTGACGTTGCCGCCTCCGCCAGCCCCGATGCCGGCGCAGACACCCATGTCGCCGCTGCCGCCACCGCCCATGCCGACTTCACTCAGTGGCGCGAAGGAGGACCGCACCACGGAACCGCCACCGCCGCCACGGCCCCCAGGCATTGCCTCCTTTGAGGTAAGCGATGCGCGCGTGGTGCCTCCGGAAACAGCAGGCAAGGCGGAGGCCAAACGCGACGCCCGCAGTTATGTCCCTTCGGGATCATTCTTTCGGGCGGCACTGCTCGGCGGACTGGATGCGCCGACCGGCGGGCAGGCGCAGAGCAATCCTCATCCGATTCTGATGCGGGTTCAGGACAACGCATTCCTGCCCAATCGCTACCGCTTCAAGATCAAGGAATGCTTGGCATTGGGTGCAAGCCATGGCGACATCAGCTCGGAGCGTGCCTATATCCGGCTCGAATCACTTTCCTGCGTTCGCCATGACGGCAAGGCCATCGATGTGCCGGTAAAGGGCTATGTCGTCGGCGAGGATGGCAAAGCCGGGATGCGCGGCCGTCTGGTGAGCAAACAAGGACAGGTGCTAGCCAACGCGCTGGTTGCCGGTATCGGCGCTGGCATCGGACAAGCCTTTCAGCAAAGCGCAACCACGATCTCGACCAATCCGCTGGGTTCCGTCGGCACCATCGATCCGGGCAAGCAGTTCCAGGCCGGTATCGGTACCGGAGTCGGTAAGGCCTTGGACCGCCTGTCCCAGTACTACATCACGCTGGCCGAAAAGATGTTCCCAATCATCGAAGTCGATGCCGGGCGCACCGTGGATGTGGTGTTCACCAAGGGATTCTCGCTTGAAACCGAATCGGCAGGCGGAGACCCCGATACCTACACCGATATCTGGCGGCGCGGCAGGGAAATCCAGAAAAAGCCGCTTGAACCCTACCAAGCCAATTGACCTCGAACAGGAGTACGACAACATGAGCATCAAATTACCCATGGCCGTGCTCGGCCTCATTTTTGCCGTCGCCAGCTCGACCACCGTGGCGGCCGATGAGTCTGCCGAGGCACTGTCGGTCCGTCTCAAGGAGATGTATCCGGCCACCAAGATCGAGCGGGTGCAGCGCTCTGAAATCCCGTCGTTGTTTGAAGTCGTGATGGGTAAGAACGCGGCATACACCGACGCAACCGGCCGCTATTTCGTTTTCGGGCACCTGTTCGACATGAAGGAACAGCGCGATCTGACCGCCGAGCGGGTGGAGAAGGCTGCACGGGTTGCCTTCGGTGACTTGCCGCTGGCGGATGCCATCAAAATCGTGCGTGGCAAGGGCGAGCGGGTGCTGGCGGTGTTTTCCGATCCGGATTGCCCGTATTGCCGACGTCTGGAATCGGAACTCGACAAGCTCGACAACGTCACGCTCTATACCTTCCCCTATCCGCTCGAAGGTTTGCACCCCGAGGCCAGGGACAAGTCGATCGCCGTCTGGTGCGCGGCGAATCGCGCGCAGGCGTGGGCGGAGTTGATGAAATCGGGTAAGGCGCCGGCCAGCCGCAAGTGTGATCATCCGATCGAACGGAACATTCAGCTTGGCCAGCGTCTGGGCATTCAGGGGACGCCGACCCTGCTGTCTGCCGATGGCCGCATCCTGCCTGGCGCGGCACCAAAGGAACGCATCGAGCAGTGGCTGCTGGAGTCTGGGCGATGAGCATCGGCCAGACGCTGCTCGTCCCGCTCATGCTCGGGCTGGCTGGCTGTGCCGGCATGACCGGCCTGGATGGACAGGGGGGCTTTTCCTGCAAGGCGCCGGACGGTATTTCCTGCGCTTCGCTGTCTGGCGTCTATGCCAATGCGGTGCAGAACAATCTGCCGGGGCAACGTCCTGCGGTCAAACCGGGCAATGCCTTGAATGCTCAGGCCAGGATCGATGCGATGGCCCCGCGCTCCGGCGATCCCTTGAGAAGTGCGCAGAAGGTGCGTCGCGTGTGGCTGGCTCCTTGGGAAGATGACGACGAGGTGCTGCACGATCAGTCCTATTTCTACATGGTTGTCGATTCCGGCCGCTGGCAGATCGAGCACTCTCGGCGCAAGGCGACGGAAGGCTACCGCCCGGTCGTGCCGCCGAAGACGTTCGCGCCTCAATCGCCACCAACGGGTGGACAGTCCCTGCAAATGGAGCGTGCATCGCCACCGAGTGGCGCGATGTTGCCGACCCTACCGCCCGGATCGTCTGCGCGCTCGGTGCCGTCCGTGTCTGGCGAGGGGGAGTGATGGGATTCGCTGAAATCTTGAGAGAGGCATTCTTGCCCGAACGGAATGCGGAAGCCGATCGTTTGCCCAGGCATCTGCTGCAGGAAATTTCACGGATGCCTCGCCTGAGCGGAATTCTTCCCTATCTTGCCTGGCAGGAGGACACACGTCTCTTCGCACTGGATCAAGGAGGCTTTGGGGAGCGCGAGGAACACGCCATCGGCTTTTGTATCGAGACGCTGCCGCAGACCGGTGCCAACGACGAAATGGAGAAGGTCCTGGCCAGTCTGTTCGTGTCCTGTCCACCGGGTACTGGTATTCAAGTCTCGCTGTACGGCAGCCCGCACATCCTGCCCACGCTGAAAAAACAGGCCAACTTGCTGCCAGCCTCTGCGATTGATTCCGATGACGAGGGTATTCAGCGTCGGCACAGCAACATCTTCCGCCTGCTGGCGCGCCGCCGGATCGATCACTACCTGAAAGGTACCGGCGAATCGATCTTTGGTCATCAGACCTACCTGCTGCGAGATTTTCGGTCGGTCATCTCGGTCACATTGCCGCTCGATCCCGAACTGCCGGCCGATGTGGATGAAGCCTTGCGCATCCGGGAAAGTATTCATGCCACCTTGAAGTCAGCCCATTTGCCTGGCCATGACTGGGGACCGGATGAACTGCTCAACTTTGTCGGCGATTTCTTCGACCACTCACGGTTGCTTTCTGGGGGAGCAGTGACGCCGATCGACTGGAATGCCGATCAGCCGCTACGCAAGCAGATTTCCAACCTGGAAATCGCTTCGCGTGTGGGCGATGGCGACATCCGCTTTCGCAAGGCCGGCGGGGATGAGTCCGTCCTGCAGCTGTTTTCGGTGCGCCAGTATCCGAGATACTTCCGGCTGTCCGGCATGAACTACCTGATCGGCGATCCCTATCAGTTGGCCCTCGCGATGCCCTGTCCTTTCATCATCACCATGGGGGCGGTGGCACTTGACTACGAGTCGGCGCGTACCCGGGCCCAGATGAAGGCCGCACGGGCGACCCAGAGTGCCGGTTCCTATCTCGCCCATTTTCAGCCCGATCTGCAAGAGCGCAAACGCGACTGGGACATGGTGCTGAAGGCATTCGACAGCGGACGCACCGTGGTCGGGATGTATCACCAGGTATGCCTGGTTTCGCGGGTGGGGGAGGCTTCGCGCTGCGAGCATTCCGTACGCGCCGTCTG
Organism: Georgfuchsia sp.; assembly: GCA_049276455.1. Taxonomy (GTDB): domain Bacteria; phylum Pseudomonadota; class Gammaproteobacteria; order Burkholderiales; family Rhodocyclaceae; genus Georgfuchsia. Next base: position 6,105 of record JBASWL010000018.1, read on the forward strand.
GCGTGCCCGCGGCTTCGATCTGACCAAGGATTTCTACCTTCAGCATCAGGCGCTGACCGCAACCATGCCAATGACACTGACCCCGGCCCTGCAAAACGACCTGCGTCAGTTCGGCCGGATCAATACCAAGACCGCCGACAACGCGGTGATGACATCGCCGCTGATCGCCGAGTGGAAGGGTACGCAGACGCCGGTGATGACGCTGTTCGGGCGGCGCGGCCAGATCATCGGCTTCGACCTGTTCGACAACACGGGCGGAAATTTCAACTTTGCCGTCGCGGCGCTTTCTGGTTCCGGCAAGTCGGTGTTCGTCAATGAAATGACTTATCGCTACCTCGGCGCCGGCGCAAAGGTCTGGATCATTGACGTCGGTCGTTCCTACAAGAACCTGTGCGAATTGCTGGACGGCGAGTTCATCGAGTTTTCCGACGAGCGTCAGAACACGATCTGCCTCAACCCGTTCTCCATGATCATCGATATCAACGCCGACATGGAGATGGTCCTGCCTCTGCTGGCCCAGATGGCCAGCCCGCGTGAACCGCTCGACAACTACAGCTACACGGCGTTGGGGTCCGCCATCAAGCGTGTCTGGGACGCCAAGGGACGCTCGGCCACGATCACCGATATCTACGAGTTGCTCCAGACTGGTCGTCTATCCAGCGAAGGTGAATACGAGCGGGATCTGAGTCGCCTGGCGACGGCGCTGGAACCCTATACCCGCCACGGCGTGTATGCGAGTTACTTCGAGGGCGATGCCAACATCCAGTTCGACAAGGACTTCGTTGTGCTCGAGCTGGAAGAACTGAAATCCAAGAAAGACCTGCAATCGGTAGTGATGCAACTGATCATGTACCGCATCACTCAGGAGATGTACCGCGACCGTTCCAGGCGCAAGCTGGTCATCATCGACGAAAGCTGGGATTTGATGGGTTCGGGGTCAAGCGGCAGCTTCATCGAGGCTGGCTATCGGCGCGCCCGCAAGTATGGCGGGGCTTTCGGCACGATCACCCAGTCGGTCGACGACTACTACAAGAACGAAGCGACCAAGGCGGCCATCAACAACGCCGACTGGCTGTTCCTGCTGCGCCAGAAAGCGGAGAACATCGAGCGCCTGGGCAAGGAAGGGAAACTCTCCCTCGACGAGTGGCTGAAGCGCCAGCTTGGCTCCGTCAGTACCGAGCATGGAAATTTCTCCGAAATCTATATTCACTCGCCCATGGGGTCGGGCCTGGGACGCCTCCTGCTCGATCCCTTCTCCATGTTGGTTTATTCGACGCGCGCCGAAGATTACGAGGCGATCAAACGTCTGCGCGATCAAGGATTGTCGGTGGCGGATGCCATCGAACAACTGGTAACCCAACGTGCAACCTGATCCTGAGAGTCGTGCCGTGCCATCGATCAAGCCCTACGTCCTGACCAGCATCGCCACCTTGCTGGCGGGGGCCATGCTTCTGGTCGTCTGGATGTACCGCCATCCGCCGGAGATTCCCCGTTTTGGGCGGGTCGATATCGCCCGCTTGGTCGCCCATCAGCAGCAATCCATGGTGCAACGGATCAAGCCGGGACTGGACGCCCAGGAGCAAGCAAAACTCTTCGAGGAGGCCAAGGCCTTTGGCGCCAGGCTCGATGCTGGCCTCGAAGAGGTCAGCCGGGGATGTGCCTGTGCTTTGGTAAATACGGCGGCACTGCTCAAGACCTCCGATTCGCGAATTCCAGACCTGACCGAGCAGGTTGCGCAGGCGACTGGTCTTGTCCTGCCGGCGTCGACGACCAAGTGATCCATGCCGATGAGACGCTTGTTGGCGCTACTTGCCGTCCTGCTTTGTTCAAGCGCCCAGGCGCGTGAGGCGTTGGACTATCCGTCCTCCTGGCAGTGCGATGAAGCCAGGTTTCACTGGTATTGCGATCTGGCGGAAGAGGAAGCCGCCGAAGCCAGTCCAAAGAAGACTCCAGACCGCGCAGAGAGCGAAGGCGAACGAGCCGTTGATGCGCTCAAGAAGCTGCGCGAGGAGGTCGAGCAGAAACGGGCGATCGCCATCCTCAAGCCGACTTCGGAAAACCTGAAGACCTACATCGTTGCTCAGGAAGCCCTGATGGACCGGGCATCGTTGTTTTCGGATGTATGGCGGCGAGTGGTCTGGGCCAATCCCGAAATCAACTATCAGCTGCGTAATCCGTCGAACAACGCGGCCATCCAGGTGCGCGACAGTCAGCGCAACCGGCGCGAGACAGACACGCTGGCGGCGCTGGCGAAGGAATGGGGCCTGTTCTTCATCTTCCGCTCGGATTGCCCTTACTGCCATCGCCTGGCGCCCACGCTCAAGCTGCTGTCCGAGCAATACGGCATCACCGTGTTTCCCGTTTCGCTCGATGGCGGCGGTCTTCCCGACTATCCAAGACCGGCCAAAGATAACGGGATGGCCGGTGCGCTGGGTGTATCGGTTGTGCCGCTGGTCGTGCTCGGCAATGTCAAGGATCGGCGTCTGCTGCCCATTGGCTCCGGCGTCCTCTCGGCGCAGGAAATCGTCGAGCGCATCTACATCCTGACCCAGACCAAACCAGGCGAACTTTACTGATGGAGATCGGCATGGCACTTTCATCACGGCGCTGTGCGCAACTTGCATCCTTCGTGCTTGCGCTGACCTGCGTTCCTGCGCACGCCACCGTCAACCAGTCGATGCAGGACTGGTTCAACGAGATCGGCGCCTACGGCAACGTCACCGGCCCCAATGCCTACCGCGGTCAGACCATGAACATGTACACCGGCGGCAGCCTGTACATGCGAACGCCTGTCCGAAACTATCAACTGGCCAGCATCTCGCCGCCGTCCTTCAGCGCCGGATGCGGCGGCATTGATCTCTTCGCTGGGTCGTTTTCCTTCATCAACAAGGAACAGTTTGTCTCGCTGCTGCGGAACATCGGCAATAACGCCATTGGCGCCGCCTTCAACATGGCCCTGTGCTCGATGTCGCCCGACCTTTGCGATCTGCTGAAGTACCTGCAGGACCAGGCCACCAAGATGAACAACCTGAACATCAACTCCTGCCAGGCGGCAGAGGGCATAGTCAGCGCGGTGGGCAGCATGGTCACGGATCGCGTCCAGGAAAAGGAAGGCAAGACGGCCGGGGCCAGTCTCAACATGTTCGGTGACGTCTTTGAGTCCTGGGATGAATGGAAGAAGAGTCGCACCACGGCGAAGAACATTCGCAATGCCGCAAAAGCCACCTCCCAGGGCGCGCGGGAAATCTTCGATCCCGGCAACGTGGTCTGGCGCTCACTCAACCGCATTTCCGGCATCACCGATGAAACACGAGAATTGTTGATGAGTCTGACCGGCACCATCATCGTTACGCCACCTGGTGAAAACGCCGATGAAAAAGCCAGATGGACCTACCTGCCTGGGGGCAAGCTGACGTTCCGCCAGTTTGTTGGTGACGGCGCGTCGGCCACCGTTAATCTCCCAGGCCTCAAATGTGGAACGGATCTGGCCGAATGCATGACGCCGAGTTTTTCGGAGACGGCATTCACGGTTGCGCCGTTTTCCCGTCAGGTCCGTACCCGGATTGCCACCATGCGCGACAAGATCGTCAATCGTGACACGGGTGGACAGTCCTCAATGGATGCGGCTCTGATTGGAAGTTCCTCGTTGCCTGTCTGGAAGATGCTCGCGGTATCCAGCAGTATCCCTGGCGGTGACCGCATCACCGAGGATTACGCCCAACTGATCGCCGTGGATGTCGCCTACGCGTACTTCACGAACCTTTCAAAGACTCTGCGCAATGCCTTGCAGAACGATGCCGGCAAAAGCGGACCGGATGCCGTAATGGCAGCAGAAAAAATCCTTGTTCGGCTGACCGAGGTCGAGCAGGAAGCGCGGGACATGCTTCGTGCCGAATATCAGAAAGGGATGCAGGTCGCCGAACTCAGCCGTTCGCTGCAATTGATGCACCAGAGTCTCAATTCCGGGATGCCGACCAACATCTTCCAGTCGATGGCTGTCTTCAACCGGTAAGCCATGTACGAGGTCTATGCCTACTGGAATGTCGTCGAGCTGGAGGCGATGTTCAATGCGGTTGCGTCGCTCATGGGCAGTGGCGATTACCGTGGCCTGCTTCAAACCATCGCCATCGTCGGCATGATCGTCGTCGTCATCGCCACTTTGACCGGGAGGGAGCGGCTTGACGGCATGTGGAAGTGGCTATTCTTCCTCGCCATTTTCCAGTCGATGCTGCTTATTCCCAAAGTGACGGTCATGATCATTGATCGCACGGGCAACGAGCCACCGCGGGCCGTGGCCAATGTGCCGATTGGTCTCGGGGCATTCGCGCACACGATGAGCAAGGTAGGGGATTGGCTCACCGGTTCTTTCGAGACGGTTTTTTCGCTGCCTGACGATGTGAAGTTCCGCAGGAACGGGACGCTCTTCGGGCATCGCGTCCTTTCGGAACGGCAGGCGATCAAGAGCGGGAATCCGGTATTGACCAGTAATCTGCTGGAGTTCTACCGGGAGTGTGTTGCGCCCGACATTGCGACCGGCTATATCCGCATGAAGGAAGACATTCTCCAGGTCAATAACATCTGGGACAGCCTGAACGGCAAAACCAATCCATCGAGGTTGGTGACGATCCGCGATCTCGCCGATCCGACGCTGATGAGCACTGTGGGATGTGACGCGGGCTATCAGACGCTGACAACCCAGATCACCGCCGAGACGAGCCGGCAAGTGACATTGCTTGGTTCCAGGCTCTATCCCCGCATGACGACAGCTGATGCCGGCGTTGCCATTGCGGGATCGCTGGCGACCTCGACCAACTATCTTCTCGGGATTTCGTCGTCGGCACAGGACACCGTCAAGCAGGCCATCGTCGCCAATTTCATGATCGATGCGCAGTACATGTTGCCCGCCCAACTGGGGGATGCTGCCAGCGCCCAGACCAATCTGGCGATGGCGCAGTCGCTGCGCT
>JBASWL010000019.1:0-14213 GCA_049276455.1 Georgfuchsia sp.
ATTGCATCCAAACTGTCCGCCCAGACCTGCATCATCTCAGTACGGCGTTCAATATGAATGCCACGCAGATAGGCCGCATCGGTCAGGTTCTCCTTGGCGTGCGAGAGCTGGGTCTTGATGATCTCAATCGGGTAGCCCATTTCTTCCAGACCGGTCGACACGGCGGCGCGCAAGCCGTGACCGGTAAGCTGTCCGCCGTAGCCCATTCGCTTGATCGCTTGCAGGACGATGTTCTCGCTCGCCATCGATTGGTGCATCGGCGAGGGGAACATGTAGCGCGAGTCGCCATTCAGTTCCAGCAATTTAGTCAGCAGTGCCACGGCTTGCGTAGGCAAGGGCACGACATGCATACGACGCTTTTTCATACGCGCGGCGGGGATGCACCAGAGTCCGGCGTCCAGATCGAATTCGTCCGGCGTGGCACCGCGTATCTCGCCGGTGCGACTGCCGGTCCACAGGATCATGCGGATGATGGCAATGGTGTTGGGGTGGCCTTGATAGCCTGCCAGCGTTTTAAGGAAGTCCGGCAGCCCTTTGGGGCCGATGCTGGCGAAGTGTTCGCGGGTCGGGGCCTCAAACGCGCCCTGGGTATCGCGGATCGGGTTGTCGGTACGGCGTCCGGTCTGCACCGCATAGGACAACACCGAGCCGATGCGCTGGCGTACCCGGCGCAAGGTTTCGAGCTTGCCTGCGGCTTCGAGCGGTTCCAGGACGCGCATGACATCCTGCGCAGTGAGGCTGGCGATGGGGCGAGTGCCAATCTTGGGCAGCACATAGTCACGCAGGCTCTGGCGATTCTGTTCGAGGTGGCCCTCGGTCCACTTCTTGGCTTTCTTGGCGATCCACTCGTCGGCCACGACCGAGAAGGTTTGCAAGGCGGCATTGACGCGCAAGGCTTTTTGTTCGCGGCCGTCTTGTACGGGATCGATGCCTTCCTTCACCAGGTTGCGTGCTTCACCGGCTTTCTGGCGGGCACGGGTCAGCAGAACATCGGGGTACTCGCCCAGGGCGAGCAGGCGTTCGCGGCCGGCGAGGTGATATTTTAAACGCCAGTGTTTGGCGCCATTGGCTTTGATGAGCAGGTACAGGCCACGGCCGTCGTGCAGTTTGCGATCAAGCTTCACGCCGGATCGAACAGCGGGCTTCGCATTGCGAACCGCAACGTCACTCAAGGCGTCGATGAGTTTCTTGGGCATGGGGATACTCCGGAAACGGTACCCCGGAACGTACCCCGAAAAAACAAAGCTGTCAAGAAACGATGTGGGATGCTATAAAACGAGAAACCCGCGAGAACACTGAGGTTCAGGCGGGTTTTGAGACTGCATGAAACGTTGTGAAACTAATACTTGGCGGAGACGCAGGGATTCGAACCCTGGATCCAGGTTTTGCCCAGATGCACCCTTAGCAGGGGTGTGCCTTCGACCACTCGGCCACGTCTCCAAGGGGCGCGATCATAGCTGCTCGCGCGACCCCGGTCAAACTTCTCAGACGGCTTGGTCGAGGCCAAAAGCCTTGTGCAACACGCGCACAGCCAGTTCGAGATATTTCTCATCAACCACAACCGATACCTTGATCTCTGAAGTGGAAATCATCCGGATATTGATACCCTCTTCTGCCAGCGCCCTGAACATCTGGCTGGCAATGCCGGGATGCGAGCGCATGCCAACGCCAACTGCCGATACCTTGCAAATCTTGTTGTCGCCAACTACGGCACGTGCAGCGACAAGCGGCTTGACCTGCTGCTCCAGAATTTTCAGTGTGCGCTCGTATTCACCACGATTCACAGTGAACGAAAAGTCGGTCGTACCATCGTGGCCAACGTTCTGGATGATCATGTCGACATCAATATTTGCCTCGGCGATCGGGCCAAGAATCTGGTAGGCGATGCCGGGACGGTCCGGAACGCCAAGTACCGTAAGCTTGGCTTCGTCCCGATTGAAGGCAATGCCTGAAATGATTGGCTGTTCCATCTTGCTACCTTCCTCAAATGTGATCAATGTGCCCTGCGTTTCCTTGCCCTCTTCCTCAAAGCTGGAGAGCACACGCAGTTTCACCTTGTACTTGCCGGCGAACTCCACCGAACGAATCTGCAACACCTTGGAGCCGAGACTCGCCATCTCCAGCATCTCTTCAAAAGTGATCTGGTCGAGCTTTCGCGCCTCGGGGACGATGCGAGGATCAGTGGTATAGACGCCATCGACATCGGTATAAATCTGGCATTCGTCGGCATTCAGGGCAGCCGCAATTGCCACGCCCGTGGTATCCGAGCCGCCCCGGCCCAGCGTGGTGATATTGCCGTGAGTATCAACACCCTGGAAGCCGGCGACAATCACTACGGTATCGTTGTCCAGATCGCCACGAATATTTGCATCATCGATATTCAGGATGCGCGCCTTGGTGTGCGCGCTGTCGGTCTCGATCCTGACTTGTGCCCCTGTATAGCTGCGCGCATTGAGACCAATGTCCTTCAGTGCCATAGCCAGCAGGGCAATGCTGACCTGCTCGCCGGTCGATACCATAACGTCGAGTTCGCGCGAATCAGGGCTGGGGGAAACATCCTTCGCCAAGGCCAGCAGCCGGTTGGTTTCGCCACTCATGGCAGACACTACGACCACCAGTTGGTGGCCCTTGGCCTTCCAGCGCGATACCCGACGGGCAACTTCGCGGATGCGATCCGGGGATCCCATGGAGGTACCGCCATATTTCTGAACGATTAGAGCCATTTGCAGCTGTATGTCTAGTGTGATTTGAACAGGCGGCGATTCTAACCGATCCTCTGTTTCCTTGCGGTGCAACTCTCAGGGTTTTGGGCGAAAACCCGGATTAAATTTTAAATCTCACCCTGCTTGTATGTTGTGCAAATATGCCATATACTGAAACCGCATATAACTTAAGTCATATTCTTTAGCATATAAGCATCCAAATTTTATTTCACCCGCATTCCCGATATTGGAGAGTACAAAATGAAAGCTACCGGAAAGACAGTCAATGTTCGCGATGTCCGTCGCAAACTCGGGCTTAACCAGCAGCAGTTCTGGTCCAGGCTTGGCGTCACCCAAAGTGGTGGATCACGCTACGAAAGCGGCCGCAACATCCCCCGTCCTGTCCAGCACCTGCTACGTCTCGTGCATGTCGAGCAGATCGACATCAGCAAGATCAGGCGCGAGGATTTTGAAGTTACCGAGTACCTGCGGGCTAAAAAGCCGGCTCTGTTCAAGGAACTCAAGAAGGAAGCCAAGGCATCCGGCAGGAAATAGCATGTTTTATGCTTCCTGCCCGGGTCAGGGGCTGATGACCACGTTCAGTCCCTGACATTCGAGCCGCTTGGCCAGTGACTCAAACCATTGATCAGGAAGCCGACCAAGTTCCTCCGCATAGGGCTGCATGGATGGTCGCGCAAGCCCGTAGAGATGCACCCCTTTGATTTTGCCCTTCATCTGTCCCGCTACGCCGATATAGGCGTCAATTTCAGCTGATGCAGGCAGCTCGCCATTGCGCATAAAAAAACAACTCTGAATCCAGGTTGGACAAAGCTCAGCGCAGATGCTCAAGCGGCGCAAATGCGCGGCGGGAGATATACGTACGCCATTCACTTTGGCAATACCGGCAGCCGTTGCCGCATCCAGCTTGAACCAGACCTCCCCATTGTTGGCGGCAAGCGTGCGCAACCCTCTTTGCACGCCTGCTTTGCCGACTTGGCTGCCATTGGTAATCAGTCTCAGCTTGAGCAAGCCGAGCAAAGAGTGGGTGCGCAACGTTTCCACTACGGCGTCTAGCGCTTCCGGAAATTCGCTGGCGGCGGTAGGTTCGCCGTTGCCGGAAAAGGCAATATCCTGCAAGATCCGGGCATCTGATGGCACCTTTTCCAGCATGAAACTGCCGGATGTCATCATATTCAGAAAGCGGTTCAGTTCATCCTTCAATTGCTCAAGGTCAATCGGCGGTGGCCCGCCGCGAACCAACCCTGGCACCTGACAATAAACGCATTGCCAGTTGCATGCATTGTTCGGATTAAGGTTGATTCCCACTGAAACGCCGCGGGCACGGCGAGAGACAACGGGATAGACATAGGTCATCCCTGCGCTATCGCGTGAGTGGTCATCAACAGAAAGCAATCCGTAGTTGCGGTGCATTGCAGACATTGCTCATCTATAATTCGGGCTCCACCAGCATATCACCCTTGCCATGCAGATCACTCGCCGCCTCGAATTCGACGCAGGCCACCGCATCCCAATGCACCAGAGCCAGTGCCGTCACCTGCACGGGCATCGCTATGCGCTGGAAGTGACGCTGAGTGGAAACATCATTCAAGACACCCAAAGCGCCAAAGATGGCATGCTATTAGACTTCAACGAAGTAAAGGAAATCGCCAGGATCCATCTGATCGACAAATGGGATCACGCTTTTCTTGTATCCAGCAATGACAAGGCAGTCGTCGATTTTCTGGATACACTGCCCGATCACAAAACGGTCAGGCTTGACGCCGTCCCAACAGTAGAAAATCTCGCCCGGATTGCCTTTAACATTCTCGAACCACTTTATAGGAATTCCTACAGCAATCAACTTAGACTGGAACGGGTGCGTCTCTACGAAACCCCCAACTGCTGGGCCGATGCGCTGTACGAAATCTGAATTTGAATGGTCACTTTGCTGGACAGCAACACGCTGGTTCGATAGAATCGCCGCCGTTTCATTGATTTCCGCCCACGCACACGCCGGACGGGATATCTGGCGCGATGGCAGAGTGGTTATGCAGCGGCCTGCAAAGCCGTGTACCTCGGTTCGATTCCGGGTCGCGCCTCCAGAAACCCTTCCAATAAAGTCCTGGCAAGTCCGTTAATTCAAATAAAAACAATAATTACGGCATTTTTTGTCCCGCAAGTTCCGATACAATTCTTTGTAATCCAACAGTTGCCGTTGGTATATTCGCTGGTATGGATTGGTTGCAATTTTCCTATACCGGCAAATTCGATGACCATGGCATTAACTGACACTGCGATCTGCAATGCCAAGAATGCTCCGAAAACGGCTATATGGGATTTTAGGCTCAGGGCGATGAGTTAGAAGTTCCTGCAATAGCACATCAGTCGATTCCACCAGACGGTCAGTTTGAATCAATGAACGGCCGCTCACACCGAACGCACTAGAGTGACGGCACGGGGCTGATCAGGTGTTAGCCAGACAGACGAAGCGGTCGTTGATGGGAAATTGCCAGTAGCATGTAATGGGAGTAGGCTTGCCTAAGTTAAGGTCATTATGTGCTCATGGCCCCCGTTTTAATTGAACGAGGGGAATGCGGAGCGCGGAATTTAAGAGTCTGCCATAAGCAAATAATTAACATTTTGCTTTTGATAATCTGAATACGACAAATGAAACAAGAAACCAAGGCGCCGATATTGGGAGATGACGTGTTCATCGCTTCAGTCATTGCCAACAAGGAACTTGCGTTTCAGAACAAAGAGAAGGAAAAACGTGCGGCTGAATTAATCATAGCCAACAAGGAACTTGCGTTTCAGAACAAAGAGAAGGAGAAGCGTGCAGCAGAGTTAATCATAGCCAATAAAGAACTTGCGTTCCAGAACGAAGAGAAGGAGAAGCGTGCAGCCGAATTAGCCTTTGCCAACAAAGAACTTCTTGGCGCTTTAATGAATACGGTACGAGTTGCGATGATTTTGAGTGAATTGCGCGACCCATACACCGCAGGTCACGAGCGACGTGTCGCTGAAATATCAGTGGCCATCAGTGCTGAACTTGGCTTCGATAAAAACCGACAAGATGGCATGCGTGTGGCTGGTCATCTTCATGACATTGGCAAAATTACCATCCCCATAGAGATTCTGGCCAAGCCCGGGAAGCTGACTGCGATTGAACTCAGCCTGATTAGGGTACATCCTCAAGCGGGTTATGACGTTCTCAAGAGTGTGAATTTCCCATGGCCCGTCGCCGAAGTGGCTCTACAACATCATGAGCACATAGACGGCACCGGCTATCCACAAGGGCTTAAAGGTGAAGACATCATCATTGAAGCGCGGATTCTTGCAGTGGCCGATACCATTGAGGCGATGTCTTCACATCGACCTTATCGCCCAGGGCTTGGCATTGATTTAGCGCTGGCTGAAATTGAGCGCGGTCGCGCTACAACCTATGACGCGATTGTGGTTGATGCCACCCTGAAATTGTTTAAAGAAAAGAGTTTCAAGATTCCAGAATAGTTGCAACAAGAGTTGTGATACAGATGAAGTATGTGTCGAATTGAATCCGCCCACCCATATCGGCCGTTATGGTTGCATGTGCCCATCGGCTGCTTCGGCCAAAGACTCGACACTGAGTATTCGGGTTGATCTGCTATTATTACGCCATATCCAAAACGAGTTTCTATTGCCTAATAATGTCTTTAACGGCCTGCGAAGTTTTTGCGCAATCAATTCTGGATGCTGAGAATCTTCTTTCGCACTTCAACACGCTGAACACCAAACCACCACCCCCAGAGATTGAAGTCCTCAAGCGCGCCGGCTTGATTATGGCAATGACTGCGTGGGAGACTTATGTTGAGGACAGAGTGACGATGACGAACTTATTTAGCGCTTCCCTAGTCCACTAAAAGCGATAATGCAGCAAGCTTCGCATTTTCTCTTGGTCGATCATCCGACGCCCGACACCGCCTAACCCACCGTATGAATAGTTGCAGAGCAGCCGGGATAAGGTGCACTATGTGCAGTCCCGACATCCACTACATCTGTTCACGGCCCAGCGAACCGGAATTGAGCCAGGATTGATCGTCCCATCCTTTATTCGGCAAAATAACATGAGCACTTTTGAAACCCACGGACATGCGAAAAATAATCGGGCGATTATTTTCGTTTCACTCATTATCATTGCCGCGCTCCTCGGGGCGGCCTACTATCTGGCGCCACGCTTTGAAACGGAGGCGCCGCAAATCAGGCTCGTGCCGGACTCCGGGGTGCTTGGTCTGGCGCCTCTGGAGATCGTTTTCACCGATCGCGGCGCCGGATTGAAATCGATATCCGCGACGCTTTCTTCCGGCGGCGCCGAGCACACGCTGGCCTCCGAGCAGTATTCCCCGTCGGTGAGCGAGAAGAAGATCACTGTCGCCTTGTCATCGAAACTGGCCGGCGTCAAGGAAGGCCCCGCGATCCTGCGCGTCAGTGCGCGCGACGATTCGTTGTGGAATTTCTTCCACGGCAACGAGACCGTGATCCAGAAAAATATCACCATTGACATCACCCCGCCCACGCTTGAGCTCATTGCCGATGACCGCTACATCAACTTCGGCGGTGTCGGCGTTATCGTTTACAAGCCGTCGGCGGACACGGTAACGAGCGGTGTCAGGATCGGCGATTATTTTTTTCCGGGTTACGCAGGCCAGATCAATGGCCACCCGGATCACTTCATTGCATTTTTTGCACAGCCGTATAACGTGCCGATCGAGGCCAGAGCCGTGCTTGTCGCCACCGACAAAGCGGGCAACAGCAGGGAAATGCCGCTTGCCTATGAGCTCAGGAACGTGACGCACAAGAAGAGCACCATCGCGTTATCCGACAGCTTCCTCCAGAAAATCACGCCCTTGTTAAGCGATGTCGCCGCGCGCCAGGGAACACCACAAGAAATTTTCGTCCGCATCAACAAAGGGCTCAGGAAAGAGAACGAAGACAAGATATCCGCGATTACGTCGACAGTCACGCCATCGATACTCTGGAAAGGCGCGTTCATCCAGCTTAGCAACTCCAAGGTCGAAGCCAACTTTGCAGATGAGCGGACCTACACCTACAACGGGGAACCCATCGACACTGCCTATCACCTCGGCTATGACTTGTCCGTGACCAGGCATTATCCGGTCGAAGCCGCCAACATCGGCACCGTCGCCTTCGCCGGCGACCTGGGGATTTACGGAAATGCCGTCATCCTGGATCACGGCCTTGGGCTATTCACGCTTTATGGCCACTTGAGTTCCATCGCCGTCAAGGTCGGCGACTCGGTTGCGCAACGGCAGATTCTCGGCAACACGGGAGAGACCGGCGCGGCGGGGGGCGATCATCTGCACTACGGGGTCTATTTGCATGGAGTCCCAGTCCTGCCGCTTGAGTGGTGGGACGAGAAGTGGATCAACGACAACATAGTGCCCAAGCTCTAAGGCTGGAGCGGCGAGATGATCGCCGCATCGCAACAGTCGAAAGCACCACACAAAATCGCGCACAGATGAGGCACCATCGCTGACAGCCAGTTCTGGCACTTCATGATTGGTGCTGATTGCCATTCAGCTTTGTTCGCTGACGCATAGAACAGCCGGCCATGTTGTCCTACAATTGATTTTTGAACCTGAGGGAGTATTTTCATGATCCAGCTATTACCCAATCTTCCTGATCAAGTCGTTGGTGTTGTGGCGTCCGGGCTGGTTGATGCGAGCGACTATGAGACCGTCTTCATTCCCGCCATCGAAGCCAGGCTCAAGACACACGGGCATATTCGCATCCTCTACCAATTGGGGCCGGCATTTACCGGGTTTACGTCCGGAGCGATGTGGGACGACATGAAAGTGGGCATGGCCCATCTCAAGGCATGGGAAAGAATTGCCGTCGTCACGGACAAGGACTGGATTGCCGGCGCAATACGCTTTTTCGCGTTTGCCATGCCTTGCCCGGTCAAGGTTTTTCCCAACAGTGAATTCGCCGAAGCGGCAAACTGGATCGCGGCAACCTGACCCAAACATTGGGTATTCGCCTTGACGGAACGAGAAAGCCGGTTCAGGGTCAGATGTAGTCGATCGGCAATTTTGAATGCGGACGCCAAATCTGATCTGCTGGCCGAAACGTTATGGAAGCGCTGAACAAGTCCGTCATCCCATGGGGATTCCCGTGGGTCATCGCAAGGGCCGAAGGCCCATGGCGATCCATAAGCAGTTGATACCACTTGCAATCATGGATTGCTTCCCGCCACGCTGCGCTCGCGGCTAAAGGCTGGCTCGCACTGACGGCAAAGATCTAATCAGCGTTTCCTTGGCGCCAATCGACCGCGCCGAAGCGTTCGTCGCCGAGCAAGGTATAGAAGATACCGACCGTCGCGCGACTCTGGGTTCTGTCGCCCAGCGTTGGGTAGCTCGCGTCGCGGCGGTTCCACAGGTATCTGATCGAAATCGCTTGATCGCGCCTGATGCGCCAGGTGAACGCGAGGTCGGTGCGGATGATGTTGTCGTGCCCCGAGTTGGCGCCGGCCACGCCGGTGACAAAATACTCGCGACCGGTCACGTCGAGCGAAGCCCGATCGCGCAGGATCAGGCGCAGCGCAAGAAGCGCCTGCGGCGCTACGCCGTAATGGTAGTCGCCTTCGGCACTGCCACGTAGCGTCCCGACCGCCGCGTACCCCGCGCCGAGCAGGCCCGTACCCTGTAGGGCGATGTCACTCGACAGCCATGCCTGCGCGGTCGTGCCCACCGATAACGCGGTGCTGGATATGCGGTAGGTCTGTGGTGCGATGTAATCGAAGCTGCCGTAGATCCCCGATATGCCGCGACAATTGTCTCCCACTTCGTAAGATTTTCCATAGAGCAAGCCGCGGGTCATGACGTTCTCGATCAGGTTCGCGCTCGAAGCCGTGCCCTGGAACGTGAAGTAGTCGAACGGTCGCGTGTACTCATAACCGGGCTTGCCCGGCATACCGTAGTCGAGTGAGAAATCCGCGAGTGCCTCGCTAGCCTTCACCCTGGTTGCGGTGCCCGCGTTATTCTGTGTTGCGCCACTGAAGCCGAGCGACAGGCGGCTGTAGTAGGGCGCGTCGCGGCTGGAAAATATCGAGCGATAGCCCATCAGGTTGCGGTTGAATCCCATGGACGGGGAGATCGCGGCCGCGGCCCATTCGCGCCAGTACGGCGTCATGCCGCCACCTTGCTCGAGCACCAGACTCGCCATACGGAACAGCGGTTCGCCGAAGAAGGAGCCGGCGACGCCGCTTGCAATCTGGTCGTTTAACGACGGCGGCGTGCGCTCGCCCGCAACTTCCCACAGTACGCTGCCGGCGAAGGTGTAACCAGCGGCTTCCCAATAGCTCAATCCGGCCGACCTGGCGAAGCCGTGGTACATCGAGCCCTGGTAGGGGTGACCGATCTGGTTCACTTCGTACGGGTCGTTGTCCACCTTCCAGCCGCCATGGAAATTGTTCCTGGCCGAAGTCACGTTGCTGGAGTAGTCGCCGCCGTTATTGCGCCATCGATTGCCCAGATTGACCAGGGTGTCGAAGCCGAGGATCTCCAGCGCCGGGATTGCGTAGCTCTTAGGGCGTCCGGTCTCCACTGGCGTGGGCTCCTCGGATTGGCTGGTCTGCGCCGAATCGTCTGTCTGCGCCAGCCGGAACTCGGGGATATCGGTTGCGCGGCCCGCTTCTTCCTGAGCGCATGACACGCTAGAGCTCAGCGCGAGAATCGCGCCGAGAAGCGTGGCTCTGGTGGGAAGGCTGGCGAGGAACAAAGACCGAAACATCATGATGGAGTACTTCCAATAGAAGCCCAACGGAATGGTTGCCAAGCTACAGCAAGAACATTTCGCCGTATGTACGCAAACGCACAAAGCGCACAGTTCGCTACCAACCCTAACGCGCATGGTCGCCAGCGCCACCGGCGAGGATGAAAATGCGTAGAGAAAAATTGAACGTCTTCTGCCTCCATATCCCGCCCCGGGGACGGAGCTACTGATCGGCTCGCTGCGCTCGATATCACAGTGAGCACTGTGTCCGCTTTTTCACGGCAAAAGGTCCGCCGCAGAAAGTAGTTCATCGCCTTGCGAATACGCGACTTCTTTCGCCTTTCGTGTGCCAGCGCACAGACGTTGCCCGCAACGCTACCTATTCTTCCCCTGCCGGCGCGTGGCAATGGCAGCGATCCCAATCCGTATCCGGCAGATTAGGCGAGGCTTGCACATGGATCTTCATTCGTCCATTGCAGCCTTGTGTATCTGAACTCATCAGGAGGCGGGTTATGAAGTGGGCGAGTATGTATCTGGTGGGTTTTCTGGTATTTGTTGGCGGTGTTCTGGCCGCGCTCTGGAAGCTGGGCATTCTGGCCAACATTGGCGCAACATGGACCTTGATCGGCGTCGCGATTGCCATCGGCCTGGGCATCATGATCTCGGTCTCCAATAGCGGCAGCAAGGAAAACATCCAGATAGAACGCAAGTGAACGCAAGTGATTGGTTCGTCGCGGCACTTGCTGTTCTCGGGTGATCTTGGCTGCAACACCGGCCCATTCTGCGCGATCCAGCCTCGCCGCCTCAAACCGACGCCGTCGTCATGGAAACCACCTACGGCGACCGCTTGCACAAGCGTTTGCAACCATTGATCGAGGAGCTGTACCAGACCATCACCGATACCTTCCGTCGTGGCGGCAATGTCGTCATTCCCAGCTTTGCCCTCGAGCGCGCGCAGGAAATTCTCTATTACCTGCGCGAAGGGGTGGAAGGCGGACAGTTGCCTGCCGCGATGCAGGTGTATCTGGATTCGCCAATGGCAATTTCCGCGACGGAAATATTTCGTCATCATCCCGAGTGTTACGACGAAGAGACGAGCCTGATGTTCAACAGCGGGAAGGATACTTTCGCGCTGCCGGGGTTGCACTTCACCCGTCAGATTGCCGATTCCATGGCCTTGAATCGCATCGCCGGAGGTGCCGTGATCATCGCCGGGTCCGGCATGTGCACGGGCGGGCGGGTACGCCACCATCTCAACTACAACTTGAGGCGCGAGGAATGTAGCGTAATCTTTGTCGGCTTCGCCGCGCGCGGCACGCTGGCGCGCAATATTGTCGATGGCGCCAAGGAAGTACACCTGTTTGGCGAAAAAGTTCCGGTGCGCGCCAGTATTCATACCATTGGCGGCTTTTCCGCGCATGCTGATCGCGACGAGTTGCTGGCCTGGCACCGGCGTATCGGGAAACCAGCGCGTACCTTTCTGGTGCATGGCGAAGAAAGCGCCATGCAATCGTTTGCCCGGCAGTTGCAGGATACCGAGGTGCTCATGCCGAATCTGCATGAGGAATTCACCTTGTAGCCGGGACGAAATGCGTGGCGCGTTACCGGCCGCCGGGAATGGATATGTAAGCGACCGTAACGATACCCTGCACGAATGCGGTATCTTCCTAAACTGCCTCCAGTCTGCACAACCTAGGTCGTCAAATGGAAAAATGAGCGATACGAATTACCCGACTCTGAGCAAGGTTCCGGAAGTTACGCTCGTGTTCTGGATCATAAAAATCCTGGCCACGACACTTGGCGAAACCGGTGGCGATGCCGTTTCCATGTCGATGAATCTTGGCTATCTGGTTGGCACGGGGATTTTTGCGGCAATCTTTCTTGCCGCTGTCCTGGTACAGGTATCCGCCGGGAAATTCCATCCCGTCATTTATTGGGTCACCATCATTGCCACCACGACGGTGGGTACGACCATGGCGGATTTTGCGGATCGCTCACTCGGCATCGGTTACGCCGGTGGGACGTCAATCCTTTTCGCATTATTGATGGGATCGCTTTTCGTCTGGTATCGCACGCTGGGTTCGGTTGCGGTGGATACCGTGAGTTCACCAAAGTCGGAAATGTTTTACTGGATCACCATCATGTTTTCTCAAACCCTGGGCACCGCGCTGGGGGACTGGACGGCCGATACGGCAGGTCTTGGCTATACGGGTGGGGCAGTCGTTTTTGGCACGATGTTGGCCTTGATTGCGGTAGCGTATTACCGCACAAGAATTCCTCATACGGTGCTGTTTTGGTCAGCATTCATACTTACGCGACCGCTTGGGGCCGTCGTTGGCGACTTCCTCGATAAACCTCTGGCAAATGGAGGACTCGCGTTAAGCCGCTATTCCGCCACGGCGGCGATATTGTCGTTGATCGCCCTGTGCATTTTCTTCTTCCCGTGCAGGCCGGCGACAAGACAGCACTGATACAAGCTTGCGTTTTATCGCTCCGTTGGTGCGGTGTCTTGTTCGGCATTTTCCCGAGTGTATGGCGGAGCGGAACGCTGACTGCTAGTCATACGAATGCGTGTAATAAACTCCAAGGCCGCTCGTGGATCCGGTTTCGAGCCGCAGGCTGAGGCTGCGCGTGAGCGCATATGACAGCCGCAGCAAGGCGCTCGCCGTCGCGAGGCCTTGCTGATATTCAAAATAGACCCTGTCTGACAAGCGCTTGCCCACTGCCGCGACCTGGCTTCCGGCCTGACCGTCTCCCTTGAGCGACAGTTCATCCAGGCCTATTTTGTTGGCGATGCGCTGCGTGACCGGCACTGATTTTCCACCGCCGATGAGCGCGGAGGCCGCTGTTTGCAATAGTGCAAAGTCCGCGCTGGTCGCATCCTCCAGGCCGTGGCCGAGCGTAAGCCAGGCAAGTTTTTCGCTGTCGGAAACGGGCGGCTCCGAGGTCAGTTGCACGTTGGGTACGCGCACCGTGCCCGTCACTTCGACCCCAGCCTCGACAGCGAGACCCTTGCGTTTCGCTACGATGTCGAGCGCGGGGTTGTCGATCGGCCCATCGAACAGGAGACGCCCCCGGTCGATCTGGAGCCGCTGCCCGAACGCATAGTAGACGCCACGGACACTCGACAACACGCCGTGCGCTTCGAGCACGCCTGATCGATTGGTCTTCAGGTTGATCTTGCCGCTCAAGTCGGTATCGAGGCCCGCGCCCACGATGTGCAAACGTTTGCCGGCGTCCAGCGCCATATCCAGATCGAGCAATCGGGTCTGGAACGATGCTGCCATGGCGGAGCGCGGCGCCGCCTTCGGTCTGCCGATCACGACGATGTCATCGGCGAGGGTCGGCGCCCTGGGCGCGTCGAATTCGAAGCGGCCTTCATCGGCGGTCAGCGCGCCACGCACGACAAGCTTTTTGTCCGCAAGCGCGACAGTGCCGCTGCCATCGACTTTCAGGCGCATGTCGGGGCGGTTGAGTACACGCAGGTGCTCCGCGCGCCAGGCCAGATGCGCCTCACCGCTGGCAGCGCGCGCCATGGTGCCGGTCGCGCTGAGCGTGCCTTCATCCCCGTGTATCGAAAACTCGCGCAAGGTCAGCACCTTGTCGTCGAGTTCCGCCCGCAGCGTGCCATCGTGCAAACGGACGCCATACTGCGGCGCTTCGATGCCAAGATTGGCGGCGGCGAGACTGCCGCCGAGTTGCGGCGTACCCAGCGTTCCGTTGCCGACGATGGTGATCGTC
>JBASWL010000020.1:0-2190 GCA_049276455.1 Georgfuchsia sp.
GCTTTCATTGATGAACTTCTGAATAACGGAATTTTCAACATCAAGCCCTAGCAGACGGAAAACCTGAAGTTTTTCATACCCATTCGCGGAGGCGCCATACAGCAACTTCAGGGCATTGTTGTCATTGATTCGATTCAGCACATCGGGGTATGAAAAGCCATTCAGCTGACTCGATACTTCAGCGCATCCGTTTGCGAACTTGGCGGGCTCCATTTCCGTGTGGTTGCCATCCAATCCTTTTGGCTCTCGGGTGTCTATTGCACGTTCTCTCTTGTGGAAAACGTTAGGGAAACGCTGAACAAGTAGCCGCAGTGCGCGGAACCAAACATAGATTGATACGAAATCGTGACGCGAACGGCATTTTCATCGGATAGGCGGCCTCTTTCGAGCCAGGAGGCGGGGTATTTCCCCGCATCCTGCTCATGCCGGACGCACCTCTCCCGTCAAAGGTCGTCCCCATTTGACGACGTTGATCATGGCCAGCATGGCGAAGGCCCGGTTGGCGTTCTTCAGCAAGCCGCGATAGCGAACCTTGGCAAAGCCCCACAGGCGCTTGAGGGTGAGGAACGGGTGCTCGACCTTGGAGCGCACACTGGACTTGCGCCGATTCGCTTCCTTGTCCGCCTCGGTCAGCGGCCGGTTCTTGTAGGCGCGCTTGTTGGTGAAGTCCTTCGCCTTCGGTGCCATCGTCTTGAGCCGCTTGCGTTGCTCCTTGCCCCGGTAGGCACTGTCGCCGTAGAAGCGAGTCTCCTCGCCGTACAGCAGGTTCGGCACTTGGTGGCTGTCATGGACGTTGGCAGCGGTGACGCTGGCGCTATGGATCAGACCGGTCCGGCTGTCGGCGCCGATGTGCAGCTTCATGCCGAAGTGCCATTCGTTGCCTTTCTTGGTCTGATGCATCTCCGGATCACGGCACTTGTCTTCGTTCTTGGTCGAGGGTGGCGCGGCAATCAAGGTCGCATCCACAATGGTGCCGCCCGAGAGCTTCATGCCGTTGGTCAGCAGCAGTTCGCCCACTTTGGCGAACAGCGCTGCGCCCAGCTTGTGTTCTTCCAGCAGGTGACGAAACTTGAGCAGTGTCGTGGCATCGGGAACGCGCTCCCGGCCAAGGTCGATTCGACAGAACTCGCGGAACACGGGAACGTCATAGAGGGCGTCTTCGCAGGCTTCGTCTGCCAGGTTGAACCAGTTGGCGACGCAGTACATGCGCAGCATCCGCTCCAGGCCCACCGGCGGTCGTCCATTGCCCGGCTTCGGGTAATGCGGTTCGATCAACGCACAGAACTCGGCCCACGGCATCAGGCCTTCCATTCGCGCCAGAAACTCGCCCTTGCGCGTCGAGCGGCCGTGCCTCTCGAATCCTTTCGCTGCCGCCAGCGTCATCTGCTTCATCTTTCCATCCCGTGTGATCGATACTTCTCGTCTGACCTGTCGGCAAGAAAATCGTTCACGACTTGTTCAGTGTTTCCCTAAGTGGCATCGTCATGGTCATCTCGACGCTCCCAGGGACTACTCCGATGCAGTTTATGTACCGGAGGTTCATTCGGGTAGTACCTCTCTACTGGCTCGCTACAGGAGCGGCGCTGGCCTATTTCTATGCTCGTTATGATCGATTCCCAACCGTCGATCATTGGCTCACGTCGCTGCTCTTTCTTCCTCCTCCGTCCCCGCACCCGCTACCAATTCTCTATCCCGGGTGGACGCTGAACTTCGAGATGGCTTTCTATTCAATCATTGCGGTATCGCTACTTGCGGGCCGCAGAGCGTTCGTCGTTGCCGCTCTTGTCACAATGTCGGCCGCTGCACTGGCAGTCAAAACAGGTTACAACGCTGTGGATTGGTATTTGAACCCCAGGTTGGCCGAATTTTCCGCCGGGCTGCTGATCGGCATCATGCTTCGCCGCGGGATGCACATCGACAGGAGCTATGGATCGCTGTTGCTGTTAAGTGGAAGTACGGTGCTTCTGCTCAACTCAAGATCAGTCCCGGCGATTCCCATACTGCATTGGGGTCTTCCGACCGTTGCCGTACTGCTTGGTGCTCTCGCCTTTGAGCAGTCTCGAATCGTTCGATCACGTATTGCTCAAGTGCTTGGCGACGCGAGCTATAGCATTTATCTGGCACACCCGTTTGTCATTTGGTTTGCAGAGTGGGGTCTTGGCCCGACACGGCATCCCGTTTATGGGTGGC
>JBASWL010000021.1:0-274456 GCA_049276455.1 Georgfuchsia sp.
CCGGCTCGCGGCCAGCACGTCGAACGCCTGCGCCATTGCGTTGCGCCGCTCCTCGGCGGATGCGGCGCGCAGCTTGATGGCTTCCAGCGCCACGCCATAGGCGGCGGCGACGCCAATGGCCGGTGCGCCGCGCACCACCATGCTGCGAATGCCCTCGGCCACAGACATGGCATCTGCATAAGTGAGATATTCAAAGCGTGCCGGCAGCACGCGCTGATCAATCATCTCCAGACGACCGTCTCTCCAGCGTAGCGTCTCGACATTTTCCACTGACATCTCTCAGTCGCCCTCGAATTCGCTTAGCGCAAACACTGTGTGCTTGAGTTTCTCCAGCCGCTGGCGTCCGCCCAGATCGGGCAGGTCGATGACGAAGGCGCATTCGACGATCTTGCCGCCCATGCTCTCGATCAGTTTCACGGCGGCTTCGGCGGTGCCGCCGGTGGCGATCAGGTCATCGACCAGCAGGATCTTTTCCCCCTTGCCGATGGCATCGACATGGATCTCGATCTTGTCGGTGCCGTATTCGAGTTCATATTCCTGACCGACGGTCTCGGCCGGCAGCTTGCCCTTCTTGCGGATCGGCACGAAGCCGACGCCCAACAGATAGGCCAGCGCGGCGCCGATAATGAACCCGCGTGCCTCGATGCCCGCCACCTTGTCGATTTTCACGCCGGTGTAGCGATTGACGAACTCGTTGATCATCACGCGAAACCCCACCGCATCCTTGAGCAGGGTGGTGATGTCGCGGAACATGATGCCCTGCTTGGGATAGTGGGGTACGGTACGGATGCGGGATTTGATCGGCATTTTCTGGTCCTTCAATGGTTCTTCAGATGATATTTTGTTTTGCTGACGCACATGTCGGCGTTCGGATCATATTGCAATCGTATCGTCCGGCGGATTACGGCTAGTCATATCCGGCCTAAAGTCGATATTACGTTTATTCCAAAGTGTCCGCCCAGAATGAATATTAATTCTCTTCGCATTACTTTCGAATGGCAGCATCGGATACAATCCAAAGGAATATATCATTCGGATTTTCAGGGGAGACGGCATGTTACGCAAATTTTCTGTGATTATGTTCTTGATTTTCATGATTGCGGGTTGTGCTTCTGTGCCTATGGGAGATGCGAGCAGGGACAGCGCCTTGAAGTCATTTTCAGGAAAGCCTGGAGTGGCATCTGTCTATGTATATCGAAACGAATCCATAGGCGCGGCTATTCGAATGGACGTTTCAGTTGATGGCAAGCTGCTGGGACAAACTGCCGCAAAGACGTATTTATATACCGAAGTGGAACCCGGTGAGCATGCGATAACGGCACTGTCTGAAAATTCCGATCGGCTTGATATCAATGCTGTCGCTGGTCAGGTTTATTACATCTGGCAAGAGGTAAAGATGGGTTTGCTTTATGCAAGAACCAAGCTTCATCTTGTGTCTGAGGTAGAAGGTCAAAAAGGCGTAAATGAATCAAGGCTTGCGCAAAGCAACTAATGCCACAACTAATGGGCAGAGGTTTCATTGTGTTTGCAGACAATTAACTGAAAAGGATATATATGAAAATGCTACTGGTTATTTTGATGAGCTTCTTTGTGGTCGGCTGTGCTTCAGTTACCGGATCAAAGATGCAATCGGTTTCGGTCCAAACCATTCAGAGCAACAACAATGAGGTAACTGGTGCTGTTTGCACGCTAACAAACGATGAGGGCAAATGGTTTGTTACGACTCCCGGAAGCGTAACTCTGCAAAAAAGTACGGCTGACTTGGCTATTGAGTGCAAAAAAGATGGGGAAGGCAAAGGTAACGAAACAGCGGTTTCCAGGGCCAACGGCGCCATATGGGGGAACATTCTTCTAGGTGGCGGCATTGGTTATATAGTTGATAGAAATAACGGTGCTGGATTTGACTACCCAACATCAGTGACTGTTGTACTCAATAAGATTGAACAGGTTTTTGGGATAGAGCCGATCGCCGAAAATCAAGCCAAGGAAACACAAGTTGCTACCGTGTCAGACAAGCCAGACAACTCCAATGCCATAAAATAGGGCATAGGCATTTGTGGAAATGGGTTCATTGCCGCGGAATATCCGAAATTGGCTGTGAGCAGTAGGGATTTAGCGTCGGGGTTGTCAGAGCATATACACAAGGCATTCGAAATGCCCCGTTAGTTGGCATTCAGCACGCGACCGGCAACAGCATCCAGCTTTTTCATTAGCTCTGGGTCGCGTGCTTCAGGGCTGGTAATCAGCGCATATTGCAAGGCAGTACGGCAGCCACATTGGCCGGCATCGTGGTCGTTGAGGGTGAGTGGTGCCACTGTCTTGACCAGGGCGCGGGCCTTGTCGGCATTTTCCAGCAGCACCTTGACGATGGTGTCCACCGTCACGTCGTCATGCTGCGGGTGCCAGCAGTCGTAATCCGTCACCATCGCCACCGTCGCATAGCAAAGCTCGGCCTCGCGCGCCAGCTTGGCTTCCGGCATGTTGGTCATGCCGATTACGTCGCAGTTCCAGCTGCGGTAAAGCTCGGACTCTGCCAGGCTGGAAAACTGCGGCCCTTCCATCACCAGATAAGTGCCGCCGCGCACGGCTTCTATGCCGGCCTGCTTCGCCGCCGTTTCGATGCGGTCGCCCAGCCGCCCGCATACCGGGCGCGCCATCGAGACATGGGCCACCATCCCGGTGCCGAAGAAACTCTTGTTGCGGGCAAAGGTGCGGTCGATGAACTGGTCAACGATGACGAACATGCCCGGCCGCAAGTGCTCGCGCAGCGAACCGACGGCGCTGACCGAGATGACGTCGGTGACGCCCGCCCGCTTCAGTGCATCGATATTGGCGCGGAAGTTGATCTCCGAGGGCGGAATCCTGTGGCCGCGCCCGTGCCGCGGCAGGAACACCAGCTGCTGGCCGTTCAATTCACCAAACAGCAACTCGTCGGAAGGTTCGCCGAACGGCGAGGCGACCTTCTGCCAGCGCGTGTGGGTGAGGCCTTCAATGTCATAGACGCCGCTGCCGCCAATCACCCCCAGTACCTGGGGGTTTTTTTGTTCTGCCATATCGAAACTCCAAAAGAACCGGGTGATGCCCAGGTGACACCGGCTTCCTTACAGGGAACGGAATGCCTCGGCAGGGGACTTCCTCTCATGCACCACCTGCTTCACGGCGCGGATCATGCCGACGGGATTGGCCGACTGGAAAATGTTGCGCCCCATGTCCACGCCGACTGCGCCGCGGGAGATCGCATTGTCGGCCAGTTGCAGCGCCTCAAGTTCCTCGATCTTCTTGCCGCCGGCGATGACGATGGGCGCGGGGCAGCCGCCCACCACCTCTTCGAAATCGTCGCAGTAGTAGGTCTTGACGATGCGTGCGCCCAGTTCGGCGGCAATGCGGCAGCACAAGCCGAGGTAGCGCGCGTCGCGCACCATGTCGCGGCCCACGGCCGTGACGGCGAGGACGGGGATGCCGACTTTCTCGCCTTCATCGACCAGCTTCGCCAGATTCGCCAGCGTGCGGCGCTCGTTTTGGGAACCGACGAAAATCGAGATGGCCACGGCGGAAACATTGAGTCGGACGGCATCTTCCATCGAAACCGTGAGTTCTTCGTCGGAAAGTTCGCCGAGCACGCTGGTGGCACCCGACACCCGCAACACGACCGGAACGCGCTGGGTGGCGTCGATGCACTGGCGCAGCACACCGCGCGTCAGCATCAGCGAGTCGGCGTAGGGCAGTAGTGGCGCGACGGTTTCACCCGGCCGCTCCAGTCCGGTGGTCGGCCCCTGAAAATATCCATGGTCAACCGCCAGCATCACGGCGCGGCCGGTTTCGCGCGGGATGATGTGCGATAGACGATTCTGCATGCCCCAGTCCATTAAAGCTCCTATCAATTGTCAGTGTTGTCGAGATGAATCAGTAATCTGCCGATGATAATTGAACAGCCCCGGGGCGTGTTCCCGGATATACCCCAATGCGGCGATTACCCCATGCCAGTCATGTCCCGATGCCAACGAATCATTTGGCGGTTTTCTTGTCGTTCCGTGCGGCGATCGCATCGGCAAGATAGGCGAACTGGCAATCAACCGGACTGTCACCGCTTCGAGCCCGGTAGTTGAATAATGCCGGCAACCACCGCTGCCACTTCGAAGCGGCGCCTGATTGTCAATGGCAAGAGGACTGTCGCTATCAGGGAATTTCAGAATACCGCATGCGCCCCAGTATCAGCTGGGTGCGGTAATTGAGGTAAGGTGAGTAGGGGTTCTTCTCGTATTTGCGTGGTGCGGGCAGCATCACGGCCAGATGCGCTGCCTGTTCGGCGCCAAGCTGCGCCGCCGATATGCCGTAGTAGCGACGCGCGGCGGCTTCGGCGCCAAAGATGCCCTGCCCCCACTCGACCGAGTTCAGGTACACCTCAAGAATGCGGCGCTTGTCCCACAGCGTTTCGATCATCACTGTAATGACCGCTTCCTCGGCCTTGCGCCACGGCGTCTTGGAGGCGGAAAGAAAAAGATTCTTTGCCAGTTGCTGGCTGATGGTGGAGCCGCCGGCGACCACCTTGCCGCGGCGCTGGTTCTTTTCCATCGCCTTCTGCATGCCTTCCCAGTCGAAGCCATCGTGGTCGACGAACTTGTCATCCTCGGCGGCGACGGCAGCCTGTTTCAGGCGGCGTGAAATTTTTGCGTAGGGTACCCAGACATGCTTGAGCCTGGCCTTGGGGTTTTTCTCCTGCAATTCGACCAGGCGTTGCGACATGAAGCTGGTCATGTTCGGGTTGAAGTACTTCCACCACACCACCCAGCCGAGATACCAGCCCTGCCATAGCAGGCACAGTGCCGCCAGCAGCATCAGCGTTCGCTTGATGCCTCGGGAAATGACTTTCATGCGTTGCGCAACTGATTCAATACCGAAGCCGTATCGGGCCGCATGCCGCGCCAGACGAAAAAGGCTTCGGCAGCCTGCTCGACCAGCATGCCCAATCCATCGGCAACCCCCACCCCGGCGTTGGCGGCCTGACGCATGAAGGCGGTCTCGCGGCCATAAACCATCTCGTAAGCAAGGCAGCCGGGAGCGAAGATGCTGCCCGGCAAAGGAAGTTCGGCATTGGCAAGCCCCGCCGAAGTGGCGTTGATGACGAGGTCGAAAGATTGGCCGGCGAGTGCGGGAAACGCACTGCCACTCAGGATGCCTTGTGCATCAGAGGAAAATGTGTCGACGAGGCGTAGCGCTTTTTCAAGGGTGCGATTGGCGATGACCAACGCTCCAGGCGACTCATGCAACAGTGGCAGCACTGCCCCGCGCGCGGCCCCCCCGGCACCGAGCAACAGCACGCGTTTGCCTGCAATCGGGAAACCGATATTGGTTTGAATGTCGTTGATGAGTCCCGCACCATCGGTGTTGTCACCGACGATGGCGTATGAAGCCTTACCCCCAACCCCTTCCCCAAGGGAAGGGGGGACTGCGGTTCGCGAGCCCGGCTCGCCCCATTCCATTGCTGCCCCGCCTTGAGGTGGTTCGGCGGCGGGGCCTTCCACAAAAATCAGCGTATTTACCGCGCCTGCGGCCTTTGCCCGCATCGTCAATTGCGTCGCGAGACGAAAGGCTTCTTCCTTGAACGGTACAGTGACATTTGCTCCGCATCCGCCGTTGGCGATGAGCTCGCGCACGCTTTGCTCGAAACCGTCGAGCGGGGCGAGAATGGCTTCATAGCGCAGGTCCTGCCCGGTCTGTTGCGCGAACAGCGCATGAATGCGCGGCGACTGGCTGTGTGCAACCGGATTGCCAAATACGGCGTATCTATCAGTCATTGAGTTTGCAACTGGTCTTCCCGCGCGAAAGTCCATGTGCGCGTGATTTCGATGATGTCGGTATCGCGGCTGATGTTGTCGGGGAAAGCCGAGTAGGGTGATGCCATGCGCACGATGCGCTTGGCAGCTTCATCGAGCAGCGGCACGCCGGATGAGCGATTGATCTCAATCAATCCCAGATCGCCGTTGCTTTTAATGGTGATGGTCATCCTGAGTTTGCCGTACCAGCGCCCTTTTGCGGCTTCCGGGTAGTTGAGGTTGCCGATACGCTCGACCTTTTGCCGCCAGTCTTCCACGTATTGCGCAAAACGGTATTCCTTGGCGCGCAGCCCGATTCTTTTCACCCGCGGGCGACTGTTGTATTGATTCACCTGTCGGTCGATTTGCGCTTCGAGTCGTGCCGCAGCGAGTGCATTGCTTGCGAGGTCACGGCCCGAAACATCGGGAGGCAGTGGCGTGGTTGGCTCGTTATCGCGTTGTTGCGGTGCCGATTGAACTACCGCGATTGACTTCAGTCGGGACAGGATCTGCTTTTGCTCGGCTTCAAGCTGCATTACGCGTTGTTGCGCTTTAATGATGTCATCGCCTTCGCGCTGTGAAACGCTGGGCGGCAGGGGCGTGGTGGCGCGATCGTTTTTCTCGCTGTCGCCACCGCCATCGAGGTTGGTTTGTGCGAAGACCTGCGCATCCTTTGGCTTAAGCGCGTGCCTGCTGTTGACGAGAACGACGTCAAGTGCGTTTTCGGTAGTACGCAGCAGCGCTTCGGGTAAACGAAAGTGGATCGAGAGTACGATGGCGTGGAAGAGCAGCGACAGCGCCATCGCCAGCGTGAAATTTCGCTGGGATGGAGGCATTGCGGCAAGGAATGCCGGCCAGGCAAACGCTGGCTTGATGTGTCTGGCGGCTGCAGAAGGCATGCGGAGATTTTACTCTCCGCTCACCGCCTCTTCGTCCGTATCTAAAGCGGTATCAACGGCGTCGGCAGGCAGCAATTCCACGTATCGGGCGCGAATGCCGGCATCGAGCAGATCGATTTTTTCGATCTCGATGCTGACGCGCGCGCCGCGATCCGAGGCCAAAGCGGCTGGCAGCGAGGGGATTCGCACGAACAGCGGCATGTCTTCCAGCACCACCAGACTCTCTCGCACAACCCGGGCGGTCGCGGTATCCCGTGCGTCCTGCATGAGTGCGCGCAAACACCAGTAGTGTTCCATGCCGCGCTGAAATTCGGCGTAGGCGGCATAGGTCAGCTCGAAATCGCGCAGTGCCGAGAGCAGGGTTTCGGATCTGGCACCAAACGGTGGTGTCGATCCGGTCAACAGCGCGATCAGCTGCCACTGGTTCACGAGGTCGACATAGCGGCGCAAGGGTGACGACGACCAGGCATAGCAATCGACGCCGAGCCCTTCGTGTGCTGCTGCGACGGTGGTCATGCGCACCTTGCCAGCGCTTTGGGCGCGATACAGTCCGACCACACTGGCATCGCGCAACAGTGCCCCCCAAGTGGAATTGGCGACGATCATCAACTCTGCGACCAGCATGTCGAGGGGGCTGCCACGCGGCCGCTCGTCGATATCGATATGACCCTTGCCCAGCGATGTATCGACGTTCCAGTCGACGTGGAAGTTGTAGTCCTTGCGCTGCGTTCCACCGCCTGCCTTGCCGCGACCGGCTTCGAGCACAGTGGCCAGCTCCCACAAGCGACGCAGTTTGTCGCTGAAGGGAAACTCGGCGAGGCCCGTGGCCAGCGTCTCAGCGTTGAACAGTGGTTCGATGTCGTGGTGGCGCAGGTTGGCCACCACCGGCACGCGCTCGATGCGCGTCTCGTGGCCGCGCAGCTTGAGATCGGACGCGACATCGAGATAGAGCGACAGTGCGGGTACTGTTTGTCCTGCCGCGAGCGTGAAGTGTTCGACCACGGCTTCAGGCAGCATGGTGATCTTGCGCCCTGGCATGTAAACCGTGGACAGTCGCGAGCGTGCGATTTCGCCCAGCGCTGAATCGGGTGCCATGCCGAGGCCCGGCGCAGCGATGTGAATGCCGACGCGCAGGCTGCCGTCGGGCAGCACTTCAATGGAGAAGGCATCGTCGATTTCTGTCGTATGCGCATCGTCGATGGAAAATGCCTCGACGTTGGCCATTGGCAGATCGGCGATGTTCGCAGGCAGGTCGAAGGCTTGGAATTCGGTGCCATTCGGGAAATACTCGAACAAGAACCGTCCAAGGTGATATTCGTGCGTGTCACGAATGGCGCCGCATTTCTGCAAGATGGCGGCGGTCGAAAGGCCGGTTTCGGCGCAAGCTGTTTCCAGCGCCTTGGTCTCCAGCCGGTTGCGGTCCGGCTTGTAGAGCAGTTGCGGCACCAGAAGCCTGAATTCGTCGGGCAACTTGCCTGCCTTGAGGTCTGCCACCATGCGTTCAACAGTGAGTGCCTGCTGCCGCTTTTTCTCTTGCCCTGCCAATGCGGCCTGCAATATCTCGGGCGGCGCTTTGCGAAAGCGTCCCTTGCCCTTGCGATGGAAATACATTGGCGCTGCATGCAAACGCAGCAGCAATGCGGCAGCTTCTACCGGACTCGCAGCTTGTCCGTAATAATCGGCGGCAAATTCCTCGAAGCCGAACTCATGGTCGGGACAGGCTTCCCAGAGGAAATCGGTATCCATCGCGCTCGCGGCCTCTTCGGCGCCCTTCATCAACTCCGTCAGGCCGGGCTGGGCAAAGCGCAGCAGCACATTGGCCGCCTTGACCTTGACCCGCTTGCCACCGGGCAACTCGACCTGCAATGAGGTGTTGTTATCGGCGAGGATTTGGCCGGCTTTAAAGCAGCCTTCGTCTTCAAACAGGATGTTCATGAGGCGGATGCAGGCGGCGCAGTCGAGACATCGAAACCGCGCATTTTCGACAGGGGCGCGGATTATAGCCCGCAGCTTCAGTCAAACAAATTACTCTGCACCCCCGGCCGGGCCTAACACGACTTGGCCCAAAGGAAACGAAGCACTACACAAAAGTCCGCCATTGCAGAGAGTGCCTGTGACATCACCATACTCAATGCGAACGACAACGAAAATCCGAAGCCGAAATAAAAAAACGCGGCCGATGCGACAAGTGGTCAGGCCGTGCCGCTATAGACGATGAACTCAAGAAGGTTGTCATCGGGGTCCCGCGTATAGATACTCATGCCCACATCTCGCCCATCGTTGCGCCCACCGACGCGTTCGACTGGCCCCTCTTCGATGCGGGCACCTACCGCATGGAGCTTGTCCCTGATATCCGCAAGGGTACCCGACCATACGAAGCAGAAATCGCCACAGCCTGGCTTTGCCGTGTGACCGCGCAAGGTGATTGCAGGGTTCTGCCAGATTACTGGCGCGTGAACGTTGATCTTGTTATCCCCGAATTGGATCGAGAAGTACAACTGCTCCGATGCGCGCCAGGCCTCGAGCGATGGTACGGTAAAGCCGAGCGCGTGATAGAACCGCAACATCTCTTCCGGCCTGGCAGTCGGTATCGCGACATGATCGAAGGCAGCGACCGTCATGGCGCAGTCCAGCGAGGCAGTGGAACAACCCCGTTTCCAGGCAAAATGGGTGTGGTAACGCATTGATGCTCAATAATTGCAATTTGCATATCAGACTTTCCTCCCGCTCCGTTGGCACCTCTTCAATCGTCTCGTCTGCTCGATCGGATTCGCCTCCTGCCTTGCGCCACCCGCACCGAGGCAGCCTATCAGGATCGAATTAAACGGGATGTCCGCTATTTTGGCAAGCGTTATCCCTTAGCGTGGGCGGAAACGCCATGAGTTAACTTGTGAGCCGTCACGTCGCTGAAGATCAGGGCGCGGCCCAGTTCACCAGTTCCAGCTTCCAGGTCGCAATGACGACGATGCCGAAGGCGATGCGATACCAGGCGAAGAAACTGAAGTCGTGCGTGCTGATATAACGCAGCAGCCAGCGCACGCAGAAAAAGGCGGAAATGAAGGCGGCAACAAAGCCCGTGGCCCACATGGCCAGATCGTCGGCGGAGAGCAGGGCGCGTTCCTTGTACAGCTCGTAGGCGGTTGCCGCGAGCAGGGTGGGGATGGCGAGGAAGAAGGAGAATTCGGTCGCGGCACGGCGCGACAAGCCGAAGAAGAGCCCCCCGATGATGGTGGAACCGGAGCGCGAGGTGCCGGGAATCAGCGCCAGTGCCTGCGCGCAGCCGAGCTTGAACGCATCGAGGTAGCCTAGTTGATCCACACTGACGACGCGAATCGTGTGCTTGCGCCGCTCAGCCCAAAGAATAATGAAGCCGCCAAGAATGAAAGCCAGCGCCACCGGTAGTGGTTGAAACAAATGCGCCTTGATCGTCTTGCCGAACAGCAGGCCGAGAATCGCCAGAGGCAGAAATGCAATCGCCAGATTGAGGGTGAATTTCTGCGCTGCGCGGTCGCTTGGCAGTCCGGTCAAGACGGCGGCAATACGCGCCCGGTATTCCCAACACAGCGCAAAGATGGCGCCGGACTGGATGACGATCTCGAACAACTTGCCTCTGTCATCATTGAAGTGGAGCAGGTTGCCGACCAGTATCAGATGCCCGGTGCTGGAGATCGGCAGGAACTCGGTCAGTCCTTCGACGATGCCGAGAATCAGGGCGTGAAAGATGCTGACGATATCCATGTCGGGGGAGTCAAATTGAAAAAAGGGAGACGGCGGCAGTGCCGCCATCGTAGAGTGAATAGCGGCTTACCGGCCGTAGAAGGCGATAAAACTGGCCTTGGCAATGGTATTGCCGTTAATGTTGAAGCCGACCATCGCGCCGGGGGCATCCTGCGGCAAGTCGAGCTTGTCGGTCTTCAGCGCATGCAGCGTGAAAATATAGCGATGCGGTTTGTCGCCCTCCGGTGGGCAGGGGCCGCCCCAGCCGGGCATGCCGTAATCGGTGCGCGTTTGCATCGATCCGGCAGGCGCCTTGCCGGAAGACAGGTCGCCGGCTCCCCGCACCAACTCTTTGGCATCAGCCGGGATATTGATCACCAGCCAGTGCCACCAGCCGCTGCCGGTCGGCGCATCGGGGTCGTATACCGTCAGGGCGAAGCTTTTCGTTTCAGGTGGGGCATTTTTCCAGATGAGCGCAGGTGAAACATTGCAGCCAGTACAACCAAAGCCATTTAATACGTAGTCATCGGGAATGGGCTTGCCTGTGGGCAGGTCGGGGCTTTCCAAAGTGAAATTCATGAGCTTCTCCTTTCAGTCTTGCCGGCCGCACTGCAAAGCGCGGCCGGCGTGATTAGACTACTTTACAGCATCGTAGCTTTTCATTTCTCCTGCTGCGGGGCCTTGGCGGATTCTTTCTTCTTGGACGACAGGCAACCCTTCATGAAGGACTTTCGCTCGTCGCCTTTCAATTCCTTTTTCTTGGCCTCTGCATTGCAGTTTTTCATCTTTTCCTGTTGCGCTGTCATTGCCCATGTCTGCCCCTGAAGTCCAGCCAGGAATAATATAGCCATCAGTATGCGCGTCAGTTTGTTCATGCTTATCCCTTCCATAGAATGAATTGGCATATGCCAAAAAGGATTATAACGCATATATCATGTATTGGATAGCGTGCCCGAATCCACATCCAGCGCCTGCTGCTGACGGTCAAGGAATTCCTGCATGCAGTCGATGCCGCGCAGCTTGAGGATGGTTGAGCGTACGGCTGTCTCTACCAGCACCGCCATGTTGCGCCCGGCAGCGACGGGAATCGTCACCTTGCGGATCGGCACACCGAGAATCATTTCTTCTTGCGCATCAAGCGGCAACCTTGCACCCTGAGGTACGCCGGCCTGCGGTCGTTGCAGATGGGTAATCAGGCGTAAACGCATCTTGCGCCTGCAGGCCGTCTCGCCGAATACGGTACGGATATTGAGCAGACCCAGTCCGCGCACCTCGATGAAATTGCGCAGTAATTCAGGGCAGCTGCCTTCCAGCGCATCGGGGGAGATGCACGATACCTCCACGACGTCATCGGCGACCAGGCCGTGGCCGCGTGAAATCAGCTCCAGTCCGAGCTCGCTCTTGCCGACGCCGGAGTCCCCGGTAAGCAGCACGCCGATGCCAAGCACGTCCATGAATACGCCATGCAATGTGGTGGTTTCGGCAAACTTGCGCGACAGGTAGCTGCGCAGGGAATCAATGACAACGGCGGCCTGGGTCGGCGTTGAAAACAGCGGCATGTTGCCGGCCTTGCAGACATCTAACAGCCATCCGGAAACCGGGCTGCCGTCAGCGACGATGATGCCGGGCGAACTGGCGGTGGCGATTTCGGTGAATAGATGTCGAAAACGATCAGTCGGATGCTGCTCTGCCCAAGAGAACTCCGGCGCGCCGACCACCTGCAAACGGTCGGGATGGATCATGTTGAGGTGGCCGACAATATCGGCCGGCGAGCTGTTTTCGTGGCCGACGGTGATGGAGCGGTTGAGGTCGCCGCTGACATGCGTCAGCGTCAGCCTGTCGCGGCGTTCATCGAACAGTTCTGCGATGGTCAGTTGGCGGCGCATTGGTCGATCAGTTCCTTGACGACATTCGCATCCGGGGCGGTGGCCAATTGATCGCGAAATGTCTTGCTGGAAAACATCTGCGCCAATTCGGACAACAGTTGCAGATGTTTTTCGGTGGCTGCTTCGGGCACCAGCAGAACGAACAACAGGTTGACCGGCAGTCCGTCGGGGGCGTCGAATGGCACCGCGCCCTTGAGACGGAACAGGGCGCCCACCGCTTCCTTGAGGCCCTTGATACGGCCATGCGGAATCGCAAAGCCCTGGCCGAGGCCAGTTGAGGCAAGTTTCTCACGCGCGAACAGCGCGTCGAAAACCGTCGCTCGGGCAATACCGTTGTTGTTTTCGAACAGCAATCCTGCCTGCTCGAACGCGCGTTTCTTGCTGCCGGCGTCGAGATCGACAACAATGTTCGAGATGGGCAGGATTTTTGCGATATGGTTCATCGGGAAGCGTTGAACTTTAGGAGCGGCGAAGTATACCCCCGCAGAATCCACCTTCTTATTCTTCAGCTTCAGGCTGGGGTTTGTCGTGCGCATGGTCGGTTACCTTCTCCTTGTGTTTGACCACCTGGCGCACGAGCTTGTCGGCTACAGCATCGATCGACGCATACAAATCTACGCCGGTATCGTTGGCATGAATATCCCTGCCTTTTACATGCAGCGTCACTTCGGCCTTCTGCATAAGCTTTTCCACCGAGAGAATGGCGTGGACGCTGGTGACGTGGTCGAAGTGGCGAATGACCCGATCCAGCTTCGCAGTGACGTAGTCGCGGATGGCGGGTGTGACTTCAACGTGATGTCCGGTGATATTGATATTCATGGTGACTCCCTTAAAACGACTTGCGCAAGTTGACCGGCGGGATGCTCAGGGATTCACGATACTTGGCGACGGTGCGCCGTGCTACCACGATTCCCTGCTCGCCGAGGATTTCCGCGATGCGGGAGTCCGAGAGCGGCTTGTGGCCGTCCTCGGCGCTCACCAGCTGCTTGATCAGCGCCCTGATCGCGGTGCTGGAAGCCGCGCCGCCACTGTCGGTGGAAACGTGACTGCCGAAAAAATATTTGAGTTCGAAGGTGCCGCGCGGACTGGACAGGTATTTCTGCGTCGTCACGCGCGAGATGGTCGATTCATGCAGACTGAGAACATCGGCGATTTCACGCAGCGTGAGTGGCCGCATTGCCACTTCACCATGATCGAAGAAGGCACGCTGGCGGTCGACGATGGCCTGCGAGACGCGCAGGATGGTGTCGAAGCGCTGTTGCACGTTCTTGATCAGCCACTTTGCTTCCTGCAATTGCCCGGCAAGACCGCTGCCGCGATTGCGCTGCAGGATATCGGCATACATGCGGTTGATGCGCAGGCGCGGCATGGCTTCGCGATTGAGACTGGCTGTCCATTTGCCGCGCACTTTTTTGATCATTACATCAGGTGTCACATAGCGCGCATTGGAGGCCGAGTATTGGGCGCCGGGGCGCGGATTGAGCGAAAGAATCAGCGTATGTGCCGCACGCAGATCATCTTCACAGCAACCCAGTGCCTTGCGGATACGGGTGAAATCACGCGCTGCCAGTTGTTCGAGGTGATGGCTGACAATGGCCAGCGACAACTCGCGTAGCGGCTTGGTTTCGTCATTGATATCGAGATGTTGTAACTGCAATTCAAGGCATTCCCGCGGGTTGCGGGCGGCGACGCCTGAGGGGTCGAGGCTCTGCACATGACGCAAGGCGATCATCAGTTCCTCAATGGCTTCCTCGGTGGACTCGCAAAAACCCGCTGGCAATACCGCCGCCAGATCTTCGAGTGATTGCGCCATGTAGCCATCGTCATCGAGCGCCTCGACGATGAAGAGTACCAGACTGCGATCGCGCTCAGACAGATGCGTCATGCCCAGTTGCGACAACAAGTGATCGCGCAAGCTGGTTACCGCAGTTTGTGTCTCGGCGTAATCGTTGTCCTCGTCGTTGGAGTCACGCGGCGAGTTGCCGGAAAAGCTCTCGCCGCTCCAGGGCGCTTCTTCAGCATCACCAGCGCTATTGCCTGAGGAGCTTTCCTCGAGGGGAGGCTGTTCGCTCGCCTGTAGTGACTGGATGGGCTCCTGTGCCGGTGCGAATGCCGCACCATCATTATCTGGCTCGTCACGCTCCAGCAGCGGATTGCCGAGCAGGAACTGCTCAATCTCTTGATTGAGATCCAATGTCGACAGCTGTAGCAGTCGGATCGACTGCTGCAATTGCGGCGTCAGTGCCAGGTGTTGGGATAATCTGAGTTGTAGCGTCTGTTTCATAACCTGGCGGGGAGCATTACATGCGGAAATGCTCGCCCAGATACACCTTTCTTACGTTCTCATTATGGATGATTTCTTCGGGATGACCAGAGGCGAGCACTTCGCCGGCGTTGATAATCGTGGCGCGGTCACAGATCCCCAGTGTTTCCCGCACATTATGATCCGTGATCAGCACGCCGATGCCGCGCTCGCGCAAGAAGCGGATGATCTTCTGAATGTCGAGTACGGCAATCGGGTCCACCCCGGCAAAGGGTTCGTCGAGCAGGATGAAGCGCGGCTCGGTGGCCAGAGCGCGGGCGATTTCTACGCGGCGGCGCTCACCGCCCGAGAGTGATGCCGCCTGGTTGTCCTTGATGTGGCTGATATGCAATTCCTGTAGCAATCCATCGAGACGGCCTTCGACTTCCTGATCATCGATGTTCTGCAACTCCAGAATCGCGCGGATATTGTCGCTTACCGTGAGGCGGCGGAACACCGAGTTTTCCTGCGGCAGGTAGGATAGGCCAAGCCGGGCTCGCTGGTGAATCGGCATATGCGTCAATGTCGCATCATCAATATGGATGGCACCACCGTCCGAAGCGACAAGGCCGACGATCATGTAAAAACAGGTAGTCTTGCCGGCACCGTTGGGGCCAAGCAGACCGACCACCTCGCCGCCGTTGACGTCGAAGGACACATCCTTGACCACTGGATGTGATTTGTATTTCTTGTGCAGATTGTGGGCACTTAGCCGTGCTGCCGGTTTCTCCGCTGGCGTATTTGCTTTTATGGTCACGCTGGATCCTGTTCTTTCAACAAGCGGCGTATGAGGTCGGTGGAAAACCCACGTGATTGAAGAAAACGCGCCTGGCGCGCCCATTCACGCTGGTCCTGCGGTGCAACGCGAAACTTGTGCTGCCATACGGCGCGGGCGCGTTCCAGTTCATCCGGAAGCTCAGCACTTTCCAAACTGGCGGCGATGGTGTCTTCGTCGATGCCTTTGGTGCGCAGCGTCTGCCTGAGCCGGGAAGCGCCGAAGCGTGCGCTGTGCCCGCGCAGGTAGCTGGCCGCTGCGCGCTCATCCGAGAGCAGACCGCAGCTGGCGAGATCGGTGAGTACAGCCTCAATTTCCTCGGCAGTTCCTTCACGGGCTAGCTTCTTGCGTAATTCCGCATGGGTGTGCTCGCGTCGGGCGAGCAGGCGAATCGCCTGCTGGCGCAACTCTTTCACTCGGCGGCGGCAGGCGCAGCCAGCGCCGTTACGCCGACAGCGGCGCGAATCTTGTTTTCGATCTCGGCGGCCATTTCCGGATGTTCATTGAGAAATTCGCGTGCATTGTCCTTGCCCTGGCCGATCTTCTCGCCGTTGTAGGCATACCAGGCACCGGATTTATCGACTAATTTGTGCTCGACGCCAAGTTCGACGACCTCACCCGCGCGCGAAATGCCCTCGCCATAGAGAATGTCGAAGTTCGCCTGGCGAAATGGCGGTGCCACCTTGTTCTTGACCACTTTGACACGAGTCTCGTTGCCGACTACCTCGTCGCCCTTCTTGATCGAACCAGTGCGGCGGATGTCGAGGCGCACCGAAGCATAGAACTTCAAGGCATTGCCACCGGTGGTGGTTTCCGGATTGCCGAACATGACGCCGATTTTCATGCGGATCTGATTGATGAAAATTACCAGCGTATTGGTACGCTTGATGTTTGAGGTGAGCTTGCGCAATGCCTGACTCATCAATCGTGCCTGCAGGCCGGGTAACTGACCTCCCATTTCACCTTCGATTTCCGCTTTCGGGGTAAGTGCGGCGACGGAATCCACCACGATCAGATCAACTCCGCCCGAGCGTACCAGCATGTCGGTAATTTCCAGCCCCTGTTCGCCAGTGTCGGGTTGAGAGATCAGCAGGTCGCCAACGTTGACGCCGAGTTTGCCGGCATACACCGGATCAAGCGCATTTTCGGCATCGATATAGGCGGCGGTACCGCCTGCCTTTTGTATTTCGGCAACGACTTGCAGGCAGAGTGTGGTTTTGCCTGAAGATTCCGGGCCGTAGATTTCGACCACGCGGCCGCGTGGCAAGCCGCCGACGCCAAGCGCGATATCTAGACCGAGCGAGCCGGTGGAGACTACTTGCAGGTCGCTGTCGATCTGGGCCTGGCCCATTTTCATGATCGACCCCTTGCCGAACTGTTTTTCTATCTGGGCCAGGGCTGCCTGAAGCGCCTTGCTCTTGTTGTCGTCCATGGAAAATCCTTCCTGAAGGTTGGTGAAATTATGGCACAGATGTTGCCTAGCCAAGCTTACACAGAGCGGTAGCTCGCCAGATGAGCTACTCGCCATCAAGTTGCTGCAGTAATTCTTCGAGTGCGAATATCATGGCTTGGCGACGGATACTCTCACGATCACCAGCAAAGTGGCGGGTAGCAGTTCGTGGTTTTGCATTCCTGCGGCACCAGCCAAAACAGACGGTGCCGACCGGCTTATCCAGACTGCCGCCGTCCGGTCCGGCGATGCCAGTTACGCTCAGCGCTACGCTGGCCATGCTGTGCTGCAAAGCGCCAAACGCCATTTCAGCGGCTGTTTCTTCGCTTACTGCGCCGCATGCTTCCAGCGTCGCAGCTGCAACACCGAGCAACTGCGTCTTCGCAGCATTCGAATAAGTGATGAACCCACACTCAAACCAGCCAGAACTGCCTGCTGTACGCGTTATGACTTCGGCGATCCAGCCGCCGGTACAGGATTCTGCGGTTGTCAGCGAAAGGCCGGTTTTTTGCAACATCTCGCCGACCTGCCGTGACAGCACGTCAAGTTGCATCACATGCGGCTCCACAGTTGTTGGGCCAGCAACAGCACAAGCACCGTATATCCTGCGGCGATGACATCGTCCATCATCACGCCGAAACCATTCTTGATCTGTCGGTCGAACCAATTAGCAGGGAATGGCTTGATGATGTCGAAAAAACGGAAGGCCAGAAAAGCCAGCAACTGCCAGGCGAATGCAGTGACCGAAAAACCCGCCGGTACGAATAACAGCACGGTCCAGAACGGCACGATTTCATCCCAGACGATGGAGCCATGATCGGTCACGCCGAGATGACGACCCGTGATGTCAGCGGCAATGACGCCGAGGATGAACAGCACAGCGAGGGTAGCGAAAATGATTGCCGCGCTGGGCAACAACATACCGAACAGGGGAAAGGTAAGCCAGGCGAACAGGGTGCCGACCGTGCCTGGGGCAAAAGTTGACAGGCCGCTGCCACAACCACAGGCAATGAAGTGTGCCGGGTGGGCAAACAGGAATTTCAACGGCGGCGGAGTGGATTTTTTCATTTTGACCCGAGAAAGTGATCATAGCCGTTACGGCCGACTGCCACAGGCAGTCCGTAGGCATCGAATAGGAGAATTTTCTCATTGTTTGATGGCACAATCGATCCTATGCGAGTAAGCGCTAACTGGAGTGAGCTGGCAAGCGACTTGATATGGGGTCGGTTGCTCACTGCGGCAGTAAATGCCAGCTCATAGTCGTCACCACCGGCGAGCACGCATTCTCGAACCAGCAGATCCTGCAATTCGACATTTGGTAGTGGTTCTGGCAAGCGGCCCAACTGAATCTCGGCTGAGACGTGTGAACCATCAAGGATATGACCAAGGTCGGCCAGCAGTCCGTCCGAGACGTCGATCGCGGCGGAGGCAATGTTGCGCAAGGCGAGGCCGAGGCGTACCCGTGGTTGTGGGCGGTATAGCGCATCGAGACATTCGTTGCACATCGCAGCGCCGAGGACGTAACGCCCTTGCAGATGGGCCAGTCCGAGCGCCGCACGGCCGGGATGGCCCGAAACCCAGATATCGTCACCGCTACGTGCGCCAGAACGCAGCAAGGCCTGGCCGGTCGGCGCCTCACCAAGAATGGTGGCGCAAAAACTCATTGGCCCGCGCGTGGTATCGCCGCCGATCAGTTCGACGCCAAAGGCATTCGCACAAGCAAAGAACCCGCGCGCAAAGGCGGCGATCCAGGTTTCGTCGACGGCAGGCAGGGCCAGGGCCAGCAATGCCCAGCGTGGCGTGGCACCCATGGCCGCAAGATCAGAGACATTCACAGCCAGAGTTTTCCAGCCCAACGCTTCGGCATCGGTATCGGGGAGGAAGTGTGTGCCGGCCACCAGCATGTCGGTAGACATCAATACCTGCATGCCGGCTACAGGCTGGATGATGGCGGCATCGTCGCCGACGCCGAGCACCGCACCGGGCGCAGCGCATTTGAAGTAGCGCTCTATCAAATCAAATTCAGAGGGTGTCTCGGCGGGCATGAGACTGACTTGCCGTCTAGCGCGGTGCCGCTTCCGTGGCCCGCAACTGTGGCGCCAGTTTATCGAGCACCCCGTTTACGAACTTGTGCCCGTCGGTGCCACCGAAGGTCTTGGCCAGCTCGATGGCTTCGTTGATGACCACGCGGTAGGGCGTTTCGATACGCTCTTTCAGTTCGCAGGCGGCCAGCAACAGGATGCAGCGCTCGATCGGCGACACCTCGTCCCACGGTCGCGACACATACGGCTGCAACAGGTCGCGCAGCTCATCGGCATTAGCCATGACATCGTCGAGCAAGGTCTGGTAGAGCTCAAGGTCGGCTTTATCAAAGCCGGGTACGCCTCCGGCCTGGGTCCGGATGGCGGCAATGTCCTGTCCTCCCACCTGCCATTGATAAAGCCCTTGTATGACAAATTCACGCGCCCGATGGCGGGGCGATTTCACGGCCACTACTTGATTGCCTTTTGCAGATTGGCCATCTCGACTGCGGCCTGTGCTGCCTCCTGGCCCTTCTGCGCCATGCGCACCAGGGCCTGATCGTCGTTCTCGGTGGTCAGTACCGCGTTGGCAATCGGCACGCCGGTCGCCAGTTGCACATCTGTAATGCCACGCGCGGACTCGTTGGAGACAATTTCAAAGTGATAGGTGTCGCCGCGAATCACGCAGCCCAGCGCCACCAGTGCGTCGTAATTGCCGCTTTGCGCCATGGTTTGCAAAGCAAGCGGGAGCTCCAGGGCGCCAGGTACGGTGACCAGCCGGATGTTGTCGGCGACGACGCCAAGATGCAGCAGTTCGGCGGAGCAGCCCGAAAGAAGTCCTTCGCCTATGTCTTCGTTGAAGCGGCTCATGACGAGCCCGATGCGCAATCCCGCAGCAGCGAGATTGGGCTCGATTTCCGGAATCTGCTTGTCGCGTGCCTTGTCAGCCCTGCGCGAGTCTTGCGAGCTTGGGGAGCGTTTCATATTATTCCTTCGCTTCGTCAGGCGAAATGTAACCGCAGACTTCCAGTCCGAAACCACTCATGCTCGGCAGTCTGCGCTGCGACGACATCAGCAGCATCTTGCTGACACCGAGGTCGCGCAGGATCTGTGCGCCGATGCCGTGATTGCGCGGATCCCAGGATGGTGCCGGACGTTTGCCTTCGGGTGCTGTATCGAGTGCAGCAAGCATATCCTGCCCCATTTGCGGGCTGTGCAGCAGTACCAGCACACCGAGGCCGCGCTGGGCGATAGTCTTGAGCGCGCGATCAATACTGAAACTGGGGTGTCGGCCGGGGTAATCGACGAAATCGAGAATCGACATCTGCTCATGGACGCGCACCGGCGTTTCGATTTCGGCGCTGATGACGCCCTTCGACAGCGCGACATGCACTTGTCCGTTGGTTTTATCCACATAGGCACGTAAATGAAACGGTCCATGCATGGTGCTGACTTCTTTTTCCACAACGCACTCGACCAGCTTGTCATGATTGGCTCGATAGTGAATCAGGTCGCGGATGGTGCCGACCTTGAGCTTGTGTTCGCGCGCGAATTCGAGCAGGTCGGGCAGGCGCGCCATGGTGCCGTCATCCTTGAGGATTTCGCAAATCACGGCAGCTGGTTCCAGCCTTGCCAGTTGGGCCAGATCACAACCGGCTTCGGTATGCCCGGCGCGCACCAGCACGCCGCCTTTCTGCGCTTCGAGCGGGAAGATATGGCCGGGCTGCACCAGATCGCCGGGTTTGGCGTTATGCGCCACGGCGGCTTCGATGGTGCGCGAGCGATCATGGGCGGAAATGCCGGTAGTCACCCCTTCTGCAGCTTCGATGGAAACCGTGAAGGCAGTACGATGTTGCGAGCGGTTGTCGCTCACCATCGGTGGCAACTCAAGCTGGCGGCAGCGTTCCTGCGTCAACGTCATGCAGATCAGGCCGCGGCCGTATCTGGCCATGAAGTTGATCGCTTCCGGCGTTACATGTTCGGCCGCCAGCACCAGATCGCCTTCGTTTTCGCGATCTTCGTCATCGACAAGGATGACCATGCGCCCGGCGTGGATGTCGGCAATGATATCGGTGGTGGGGCTAACGCTCATGTTGGGTAATACGCTGCAAGTGAGAAGGCGCGCATTTTACGCGGGATTGAGCATCCTCTCCACATAGCGCGCGATCAGGTCAATCTCCAGATTAACGCGACTGCCGGCTGCCAGATACTTGAATGTGGTCACTTCGATAGTGTGCGGGATGAGGTTGATCGAGAACTCTGCGCCGCTGACCCAGTTGGTGGTGAGGCTGACGCCATCTACCGCGACCGAGCCCTTGCGGGCAATGTACCTGGCCAGTTCCTGTGGTGCGCGGATCACCAGCTCGTGCGATTCGCCGATCGGCTCGAACTTGATTACCTCGCCGACACCATCGACGTGGCCAGACACCAGATGCCCGCCAAGCCGGTCGGACAGGCGCAGGGCCATTTCCAGGTTAAGCGGGTTATTGCCGCCGAGCCCGGCGGTGCAATTAAGGGTTTCGCGGGAAACGTCGACGACGAAACAGTCGGCACCAACTTCGATAACAGTCAGGCAGACTCCATTGCAGGCGATGGAGTCGCCAGGCGCGACATCGGACAGGTCGAGCGTGCCCGCCTCAATGGTCAGCCGCATGCCGTCTTCCAGCGCCAGTGAGGTACGAACCTTGCCTGTAGTTGCAACAATTCCTGTAAACATTGGTCTATCTCTCCATGAATATCAGTGCACAGTTTAGCGGAGTGTCAATATTCACATACGTTTATGATGCGCACAGGCGTAGGATATATATCCGATATCCTACCCCGGTACGGCTCTTGCTAACATGAACGGCGTGAAGCTTCGCTATCCGATTCGCTACCCGAAATCCTTTTTCAAACTGCTCGCAGCAGGCTTCATGCTGGCAGTAATACCTCTGGTTGCGGGTCTGCTCGCCAATATGGTCGCTATTCAGCGACTGTCCAATCAAAGCCAGCGTGCGGTGTATGAGGCTGCCCGCGTCGTGCATGCAACACGCGAGTTGAGCGAAACGGCTACCTCGCTCGAGCGTGCCGCGCAGCAGGGCATCGTG
This sequence comes from Georgfuchsia sp., assembly GCA_049276455.1. Classification (GTDB taxonomy): domain Bacteria; phylum Pseudomonadota; class Gammaproteobacteria; order Burkholderiales; family Rhodocyclaceae; genus Georgfuchsia. Next base: position 21,950 of record JBASWL010000021.1, read on the forward strand.
TTGCAGGACAGCGCATTGTGGGAAAGCTATTTGACCCTGCATCACCATTTCGTCGAAGCAGGCGCCAAGGTTGCTGCGCTTTCACCAGGGGCGTCGATTCGCAATGATCTCGATGTGCTGATGAAGGATGAACAGAAAATCAACGAAGAGCTTTCCGCTGTCGGCATCAAATCGCCAGAGGCACAGGGAATCGCAAGTCTTTACGCGGGAATCACGCTCGGCGCACGCGATCTGCTCGCACGCACCTCCGACATAATCGACCAAGAGGCCGAGCTCTTGCGCAGTTCGGCGGCGGAGACCGAGGCGGCTGTAAAAAGGCAGCTGTTCTTGTTGTTGCCCGTTGCGATTTTTGTTGTTGCCGGATTTACTTATCTGCTGGCGCGGCCGATTGCACAAATCGAACAGGGTATCCGCGACCTTGGGGAACGCCGACTTGGCACGCGCATCGAGGTCAATGGCCCCGATGATCTTGAACAACTCGGACGCCAACTCGACTGGCTGCGTTTGCGCCTGGTGGAGCTGGAGGAGCAGAAGAGCCGTTTTCTGCGCAATATCTCGCATGATCTGAAGACACCGCTTACCGCGCTACGGGAAGGCTCCGACCTGCTGGCCGAGCAGGTCTCCGGGCCGCTCACCGAGGGGCAACAGGTGATAGTGAGCATCCTGCGCCAGCACAGTCAGGACTTGCAACGACTAATTGAGGAGCTGCTACAGCACGGAGGGCGGGAATTTCAGCAATTGCCTATCAAGTTGCAGCAACTCAATCCTGCCAAGATCGTGCACCATATCGCTGACAAGCAAATGCTGCCGATGGCGGCACGAGGTATTCGTTTGAAGCTCGATGCCGACGAGTTTTCAATGAGTACAGATGCCCAGCGTCTGCGCGTGATTCTCGACAACCTGATTTCCAATGCGGTGAAATACTCGCCCAACGGCGGTATAGTCGGTGTATCGATCAAGCGTGAAGACGACAGCGCCGCATTCGAAGTCACCGATGAGGGTCCCGGAGTTGCAGACGTGGATCGCGACCATATTTTTGAACCCTTCTACAAAGGCCAAACTTTGGCAGCGGGCGCAGTGAAGAGCAGTGGCATAGGACTTTCCATTGCCCAGGAACATGTTCTTGCTTTGGGTGGAAAAATAGAAGTTGGCAGCGGCCGCGGACAATTCACCGTGCATTTACCACTGAATAGAACATGAAGACAATCACGACAATTATTGCATTTGCCATGTTATTGGTGGGCTGTTCGCAGTTCCCGCAATTGCCGCAGCTTCATCCGCATAACAGCACACAAAACATAGATCACCGCTACTACTGGATGAAACCGGGACAAGCGAACGCCAGCAGCAGGGTGGGCGCGTTGCTTTATTACGCCGATTATGCGCACAATCTCGGCGCCGCCGAATATCAGAAGGAAGTAGAACATGCGCGGCTGCTCTATACCCAGGAAAAATCCGATTTTCGCCTGCTGCAATATGCGCTGGCACTGCTGGTAATTCACAATCGTGATTCAATCAAGGTACAACAATTGATTGAGCCACTTTTAAGTGGGAACGTGGCTACCGACCCGGAACTGGAGGCACTTGCCCAACTCCTCTATACGGATCTGGCGGAGGACATGGCAGAGCGGCGGCGTCTTGAAGCCGAGATCAAGCGGGCCGAAACTGAGGCTAAACGGGCTGAGGCCGGAGCCAAGCGCTCCGACGAACTGGAGAAGCAAGTGGAAGCCATCAAGAATATCGAGAAAAGCATGATCGAACGCGACAAGAACCCGGGCGCAAAGCAATGAGTGGAAAATACAACCTGCTGCTGGTCGACGACGACAAGGATTTGCTCAAGCTATTGACCATACGGCTCGAGGCCGCTGGCTATGCGGTAACAGCGGTCAGCAGCGGAGGAGAGGCGCTGGCGCGCATCGGTATCGAGCGGCCAAAACTGGTGATTACAGACATGCGCATGCCGGGCATGGATGGCGCGGCGCTGTTTGACGCGATACGCGTTAGCCACCCTGCTCTGCCAGTGATGATTCTTACTGCGCATGGCAGCATTCCCGATGCAGTCGACGCTACGAATCGAGGCGTTTTTGGCTATCTGACCAAGCCCTATGACGCAAAAAACCTGATTGAACAAATCGAGCGCGCGTTGAGCCTTTCTGCCAATCCTGTTGATGGTGGCAGTATTAATGACTGGCGCCGCGAGATCGTGACGCAGAACGCGGTGATGGAAGATGTGCTGGCTCAGGCCAAGCTTGTTGCTGCCAATGACGTCAGCGTAATGCTGGCCGGCGAATCGGGCAGCGGCAAGGAAATCGTAGCGCGCGCCATTCATCGTGCCAGTCCGAGGCATGACGAACCTTTCATCGCAGTTAACTGCGGCGCAATACCGGACAACCTGCTTGAGTCCGAATTGTTCGGTTATGTACGCGGCGCTTTCACTGGCGCCAACAAGGATTACAAGGGTCTGTTGCGCGAGGCCGATGGTGGCACACTGTTCCTCGACGAGATCGGCGACATGCCGCTGTCCTTGCAAGTCAAGCTGTTGCGCGTACTCGAAGAACGGGAAGTGCGGCCGGTCGGTTCGGCGTCAACCTATCCGGTCGATATTCGCGTCATCAGTGCGACCCATCGCGATCTGGAAAAGGAAATGGCGGAAGGCCGTTTTCGCAGCGACCTGTTCTACCGTCTCAATGTTGTGATGCTGGCACTACCGTCGCTTGCCGAGCGCCGGGACGATATCCCCCTGCTCGCAAACCATTTTCTCAAGAGTGTTGCCACACGTTATCGCAAGGAGGTCAATGCGTTTGCGCCCGATGCGATGGACATGCTGGTACGCGCCAGTTGGCCGGGCAATGTCCGTCAATTGTTGAATGTGGTGGAACAGGCAGTGGCATTGTCCACTGCGCCAATTATCCCCTCGACACTGGTGCAAAAGGCAATCCGTGAACTTGAAGACATCGTACCTTTCGACGAAGCCCGGCGGCGATTCGAAGCCGCCTATCTGACGCAACTGCTAAAGTTGACCGGCGGCAATGTTGCACAAGCCGCCAAGTTGGCACAACGCAACCGTACCGACTTTTATAAGCTGTTACAGCGTCACGCGCTGGAGCCCGCTCTCTTCAAATAGCGCGCTTGTCGCCTTATGGCGACATATCAATCTCAGGCATTTTATATAGTTACCTTGCATGGTGCACTGCCGCCGTCTCCATGCGGCGACATGGCGAAGCGCAACCATTGCCTACAGTCTGTCATAACTCGCTGTTTGTTATATGAAAATAGATTAGGCACGGCTATTGCGAGAGATCAGTCAGATGGCTCCATGAAGTGGACGTCATCGGTAGTGCAGTGGTGAGTACATAAATTTTGGCAATCGCTTGGCAAGGATTTCGATCCCCAGCTGTTGCCCGCAAATCGCTAACAGCAGGAAATCAAAATGGAAATTCATGACCGGCCAAAATTGCTTTACCCCTCCATGGTAATTGCGGCGATTGCAGTCACTATCTTCAGTTTGCTTGGCATTGCCACGATTACCGGCGTACTGCCCTCCGCGCATTCAGAAATGCGCGATGCCTCGTTAGCCGGAACTCAAGCGGACTATGGTTCCATGACGCAGGAAAAACTGGCAGCGGTTTGTCCCAGTTGCGGAATCGTCGAATCCATTCGCGTAGTTCAGGTCAATAGAGAAGCTGGCGATATCGGTGTAGCTGCCGGGAGCAATGGCATCGGTCGCGGGAATGGCCGCTCTATCGCAATGCTCACCGGCAATGAGATCGAGAAGAACACCTGGAAGCGCACTAGCTATCGCATTCGCGTTCGCATGGCCGACAACAGCATTCGCACCTTGTTCCAGCGACAAGCTCCGGCATTCTCGTCTGGAGATCGCGTCAAGATTGTTGGCGGTAGTCTTGTGCTCCAATCGTAAGAGAAGACCATCATGTTGGAATCCGCAGGAATTGCCAAGCCGGAATTACTGGCATCGACCGTGATCGGAACGGTCTTCTTGTTCAATGGAATGGTGTATCGCATTTGCGCTGGTTCGGCAGTTGCCGTTAAGGTTGCTACAGTGAAGGCGCTGAACCGGATGCGCATCAATGTCAAGTCGATTGACCGGGATGCCGGGCAGGAAGTCATCTTTGCAACTTCAGGAGAGCGCAGTGTAGAAGTGCGTGTTGAAACTCTCAATCCGCAATCGGTGCGGATGCGTATCAGTGCGCATCAGGGCGAACAGGACGATGTAGAGACTGCCGCCGAGATCATAGCCAGTGCCGAGCGACTGCTTGCCCAACCGGTTTGAATCGTTTTATAAGACCATATGGCGACAGGAGTCGCCGCTCTTTCATCTAGCCCTGAACAACCAGGACTTATTGTCTTATTACGATGCTGTGGCGCGTTTCAATGCAAGAATGAATTGTTCTGGCGGTTGGTAGCCGATGACGCGCAGTTCCTGATTCTCGATACCTTGCCCATTGAAAAACAGGATTCCCGGAGGACCAACCAGGCCAAAACGCTTCAGAAGCGCAATGTCCTCTTCGGTATTTGCGGTTACATCCACTTGCAGCAGGGTGAAACCGGCGAGCACCTTTTTTACCTCGGCATCCTCGAACGTGTTGCGCTCCATTTCCTTGCAACTGGCGCACCAGTCCGCATAGAAATCGAGCATTACTGGCTTGCCGGAATTTTTCAAACGCATATCGAGGTCCGCTCGCGAGGCAACGCGTTCAAAATGAGCTGAGGTTTCTGCCATAGCCGTCTGGCCAAGAAATGCGAGTGGACGTAGTGGGTCGCGCGAGCCGCCGAGCGCACCGGCCAGCATCGCCGCGCCGGCCAGCAACATCGCCACGCCGATGCCTTTCCAGAATTTCTGCCAGCCGCCAGCGTGTGTCGGCAATGAATCGAGCGCATGCATAAAGATCGCCGGTACGATCAACAACGTCGCCCAGCCCAGCAACTGCGCCCAAGCCGAAATCACCGGACTTACCAGCCACAGCGCCGTGGCCAGCAACAGCACGCCGAAAAATTTCTTCACGGCGTCCATCCATGGCCCGGTCTTCGGCAGCAGCGAGCGCGAGAACATGCCGACGACAAGCAGCGGCGCGCCCATGCCCAGCGCCATTGCGAACAGGGCACTGCCGCCGAGTACTGCGTTGCCAGTCTGCGCTATGTAAAGAAGTGCACCGGCCAGTGGTGCCGCCACGCAGGGTCCGATAATCAGCGCCGAAAGCGCACCCATGGTCGCAAGTGCCATCATCGACCCTTTGCGGTGATTCGCCGTTTCAGACAGACGACTCTGCAAGGCGCTGGGCAGTTGCAGTTCGTAAAAGCCGAACATCGATAGCGAGAGCACGACGAAAATCAGCGCGAAACTGCCGAGCACCCAGGCGTTCTGCAAGGCAGCCGACAGCAGCGTGCCGGAATAACCGGCGGCCACGCCAGCCGCGGCATAGGTCGCTGCCATGCCAAGTACATAAGCCAGAGTGAGTGCAAAGGCGCGCGCATGGGTCACCGCATGACCGTGGTTGACAATGATCCCGGAGATGATGGGCACCATCGGCAGCACGCAAGGCGTGAAGGAAAGCAGCAGGCCAAAACCGAAGAAACTTGTCAGCACCAGCCACAGGCTGCCGCTGCGCAGCAGGCGACTGGCACGGGAAGTGTCGTTGCCGTTGTCAAAGGGTTTCAGTTTGCCCACAGCGGGCCCCATGGCCGGACTGGCAGTCAAGTCGACGATGGCTTGTTGTGACAAGGGCGGATAGCAGATGCCGAGATCCGCGCAGCCCTGCACTTTAGTTTTCAGGGTCCAGCTCAAGGTACCCGGCGGCACCTCGAAGGGAATCAGCACTTTCACTTCATGGCGATAGGTTTCTACCCTGCCAAGGTTGGGATCGTCGTGCAAGTCGCCGGGCGGGGTTTGCGCGGCACCGAGCTTGACCGTCGCGGGTTCGGCGGCGAACTTGAAGCGCTCGCGATACAGATAATAATCATCCGCGATCTGCCAGCGCGCCTCGACCAGGCCCGGCTCGACCACCCGCACCGAAGTGAGAAGAAAGGCCTGTTCAGGCTCAAGAGGCGTATCGGCTGCAAATGCCCCACCCTGGATAACAAGCAGCAACAGAAATGAAAAAAAACGTATCAACATGTATGTGCTTCCCGGGTTTCTTCGGCGATCCAGTGCAGATAGGCAGGCAGCCCCTTGCTTGCGGAGACAGCGACAATCTCTGGAAGTTCGTAAGGATGCTGCGCGCGGATGGCCTGTTCCAGCGCTGGATAGCGATCCGAAGTGGTTTTGATCAGCAGCGGCACTTCTTCAGCACACTCTATTTTTCCCTGCCAGCGATAGACGGAACGGCACGGCGCAAGAATATTGACGCAGGCCGCCAGGCGGTTTTCGATCAAGTCTGACGCAAGTGTCTGCGCACTGGCTGCATCAGGAAAATGGGTGAAAACGAGCAGGGTTTCCATGGCCGTATTCTACCGCCACACTTGGAATCGTCTGAGATGTCGTTCCCGTTGCTTGCCGCTGAATAACTGGGGCTTACTTGAGCAAGCGCCTGCGTGCGAGCTTCAACGCAATGGCGAAAGCGACCATGGTGATGGCGGCGAGAACCAAGATATGGAGTAGCGCACTGTCCGGCCACTGGCCCGCAAGCAGCGGCCGCACCAGCAATACGGCATGGGTGAGCGGTAGTGCCTGAGCTGCTGCCTGCAAAGGTAGCGGCAACTGCGAGAGCGGGAAAAATACGCCGGAGAGCAGCGTCATCGGCGTAATGAACAGCGTGAAGTAGTACATGAAAAAATCATAGGAGGGCGCCAGCGTGGTCACGATCAGGCCCAGCGCGCCAAAGGCGAGACCAACCAAAAACACCACCGGCAGTACGGCCAGCGCGAGCGGCGAGTGGGCCAGGCCGAGCAGCACGATGACGATGAAGATCGCCGTGCCCGACAGCAGCGACTTGGTGGCCGACCATACCAGTTCACCGGCCACCACGTCGTCAAGCGACAGCGGCGCATTGATGACGGCTTCCCAGGTGCGCTGCACATGCATGCGCGAAAAGCCAGAATACAGAGTTTCAAAGGTCGCGGCATTCATGGTGCTTGCACACAACGTACCGCCCGCGAGGAAGGCAATGTAGGAGCCGCCATTCACCTGCGGCATCAGTGATCCCAGGCCGTAGCCAAGGCCGAACATGTAGATCATCGGATCGGCCAGATTGCCCAGCACCGAGGGAATCGCCAGCTTCTTCCAGACCAGGAAATTGCGCCGCCAGACATTTATCCAGCGCAACGGCCACAAGCCTTGGGCGGTGTTTGAAATCACGGCGCTCATCATGCCTCCCTTTCTCGACAAATCCTCAGTCGCGCAAATCTCTGCCGGTCAACTTGAGAAACACGTCTTCCAGAGTTGCCGGTCGATGCAGTACGCGCAAACCCGGCCGTGCGGCGAGATGTTTGAGCAGATCGGCCGGTTCATCGACATAACAGAACAGCGTCTCGCCGGTCATTTCGCAACGCAGCGCATGTTGTCCGGCTTCGCTGCGCGCCCACTCGATCGACTGCGTATCCCCGGTGTCGCCAAATATCTCGACCACGTGCGGCTCGATATGTTGCGCGATCAGCTCGCGTGGCGAACCCTGCACGACGATGCGGCCGGCATCCATGATCGCCAGCCTGTCGCACAGTCGCTCGGCCTCGTCCATGAAGTGCGTCGTTAGCAGAATGGTCTTGCCCTCGGCGATGAGCCGCTTGAGCCGATCCCAGATCAAATGCCGGGCCTGCGGATCAAGACCTGTGGTGGGCTCGTCCAGCAGCAGCAGGTCGGGGTCGTTCACCAGTGCCCGTGCCAGGGTAAGACGGCGCTTCATGCCTCCCGACAGTGTGCGCAGCCCGGTCTTTTCCTTGCCGGCCAAACCGGCGAATTCAAGCAGGTCGGGAATGCGCGAACGGACATGCGCGTCGCTGAGGCCGAAGTAGCGGCCATACACCAGCAGGTTCTCGGCGACGGTGAAATCCGGATCGAGATTGTCGAATTGCGGCACCACGCCAACGCGGGCTCGCGCACTGCGCGCCTGCTGCGGCACTGGTGCGCCGACCAGCGAGACGGTGCCGCTATCCGGCGTGGTCAGTCCCAGACAGCAGCGCAGCGTGGTGGTCTTGCCGGCGCCGTTGGGCCCGAGCAGTCCGAAGCACTCGCCGCGCCTGAGTTCGAACGAAATGCCGGCGACAGCTTCGCGACTGTCATAGGATTTGACAAGATCCCGAACCGAAAGCGGTGAATGATTCAACGTAACGTGCTGATTGACGGACGCCGGAACAGGTGATGCCATGAGTGGAAGAGCCAAAACGATGTATCGGTTTTTGATTTTACAGGGAGCCGGCGCAATCCACATTCCTGACCATCAACTACCGCTTTTGCATTGATGAGGCCCGACCTGGAAACAATCTAGTGCAGTGTTGCAATCTTGGTGGAACACTCAATAAAAAGCCCCCGTCATTGCGAGTGAAGCGAAGCAATCCATGGTGCATGCAAAATCAAGCGCTTGTGGATCGCCACGTCCCTGCGGGACTCGCGATGACGAACTTATTCAGCGCTTCCCTAGGCAAGATCAACGGCTGTCAGTCCTGCCAGCACCGCATCCGGAGTGACAATATGGAACAGGCCGGCAAGCTTGTTTCTTCTTGCCATTTTCAACAGTGCCTTGTCTGCCGTGACCAGCCACCCGGCGCCCGCATTGCTTGCGAGTTCGAGGAATTTCTGATCGTCGCGGTCGGAACAGCGTGGCAAGGCGACAGGAAATGTCTTGCGCGGGTGACTGGCCCGGGCAGTGGTGCTGTAATCGGAAAGGATTTGCGCCTGCCGTTCTGCGCTGAGCTTGAACTGGCCATAGCCAAGTACGCGCTTGAATTCGGCAAGGCAGTGTTCATCGGTGAGTGCAACCCATTCGCCGCGATCAATCGGCTCGCGCAGCGGCGCAAACTTGCTGTCCGCGAATACCCAGAGCGAGAGCAGCACGTTGGTGTCGAACACCACGCGTGCCGCTGTGCCGTCGAGTCCGCGCCGAATCACTGCTTCGCGTTTGCCTTGGGTTGCTGGTCAAGGCGCAACTTGGCAAACGAGCCGGGCACATCTTCCAGTGCCTTCAGCTTGCCCTTTGCCGGATCGCGCGCAGGCAACATGTCATCGCCGTTGAGGCCGCTGATCCATTTTTGCCAATCCGTCCACCACGATCCCTCATGCTGCTTTGCTTCGGCCAGCCAAACATCCGGATTGTCGGGCATGGTCTTGCCGGCATTGGTCCAGTAGCAATACTTGTTGGCGGCGGGCGGGTTGACGATTCCGGCGATGTGGCCGGAGCCGCCGAGGACGAAGCGCTTTGGCCCGCCCAGCGCGGTGGCGCCAAGGTAAGTGCCCTTCCATGGCGCGATGTGGTCTTCGATGGTGGAGATGAAATAGGAAGGGGCCTTGTTCAGCGAGATGTCGATCGGAACACCCGCAAGTTCGATGCCCCCCGGCACCCGCAGCAGGTTTTTCAGGTACATGTTGCGCAGGTAGAAACTGTGCATCTTGTAGGGCATGCGCGTGGAATCGGAATTCCAGAACAGCAAGTCGAACGGGAAGGGCTCCTTGCCCATCAGGTAGTTGTTGACGACAAAGGACCAGATCAGATCGTTGGCGCGCAGACTGTTGAATGTGCCCGCCATCTCGGAGCCTTCCAGATAGCCGCGCTCTTCCATTTTCTTTTCCATGACGGCGATCTGCTGCTCGTCGATGAAAGTGCCGAGCTCTCCCGGAATCGAAAAATCGAGCAGGGCAACAAAGAAGGTTGCCGATGCGATGCGCTTCTGCTTCTTCGCGGCAAGATAGGCCATGGTGGCGGCGAGCAGCGTTCCGCCGAGACAATAGCCGATGGCGTTGACTTCCTTTTCGCCGGTCTGCTTTTCAACCGCATCCAGCGCGGCCAGCGCGCCCTCTGTCATGTAATAGTCGAAACCCTTTGCGGCGAGCTTCGCATCCGGGTTGACCCACGAGATGCAGAAGACGGTGTGGCCCTGGTCGGTGGCCCACTTGATGAAGGAATTGTTCTGGCGCAGGTCGAGGATGTAGTACTTGTTGATCCACGGCGGCACGATCAGAAGCGGCTTCCTGAATTGCTTCTCGGTGGTCGGGTTGAATTGCAGCAACTGGATCAGATCGTTCTGGAATATCACCTTGCCCGGCGTTGAGGCTACGTTCTCGCCCAGTACGAAAGCCTTCTCATCGGTCATCTTGACGCGCAGCTGGCCATCGCCGGCTTCGATGTCGCGCAGCAGGTTCTTGAAGCCCTTGAGCAGATTTTGTCCGTTGGACTTTACCGTCTCGCGCAGCACTTCGGGATTGGTCAGCGCGAAATTTGTCGGCGACAACGCGTCGACGAACTGGCGCGTGAAGAAGTTCACTTTCTTGCGCGCCACATCGTCAAGCCCTTCAACATCGCTCACCGCCCCTTGCATATGGCGTGCCGTAATCAGATAGGACTGCTTGATGAAGTCGAACAGGAAATGGTCTTCCCACTCCTGATCCTTGAAACGCTTGTCTTCCCTGGCGGGCTTTGCGACGGGTGCGGTATTCATGCCGGAAAAACGCAGCATGGAATGCTGCCAGAGAGAGAAGTAGTCCCACACCAGGCCCATTTGCGCCTGCGCCAGTTTGTAAGGGTTGGCCAGCATCTTGGACATCATGTCCATGAAGGCCTGCGCGATGCCCAATTCGTCGACTGGTGTTGTAATTCCCTTTTCGAGCTGACGTTGCAGATGCTCGGTAATCAGTTTGGAGGCGCGCTTGGCCACATCGGCATAGGTCTCGGCTACTTCCTTCGGGTCGGGAAGCTTTTGTTGTTCTTTGTGATCGTGTTTCGACATTGAAATCTCCTGGTCTATAAATGCCGCAGGTAACCGGTGCGGTAGCAAACAGGAAGGGGAATCAATGAAAATTCCGCCCATCCCGAGATGGAATGAACCCAATGCGTGTATTTTATACCTAATAGCGAAAAATTGCTGCAACGCAACAATATGCGTAATGTCATTTACTTTCGCTATTCGGAACGGAAATGCCCAATTTTATTGTTGCGCCATCCATTCGCCCCGAGCGAGCTTCGCTGCATGGATTCGCGCACGCAGTGTAAAGCACTGATATTCTGTCGGCCATGCAACTCCTCCTCATCACGGGACTTTCCGGCTCGGGCAAGAGCGTCGCCCTGCATGTGCTTGAAGACGCCGGCTATTACTGCGTCGACAACTTGCCGGCCACCCTGCTGCCACAATTGGTGGCGCAGCTCGGGACGGAAGGCCATGATCACGTCGCTGTCGCGATGGACATGCGTGGCGGCGCCAGCCTCGCGACTTTGCCAAAGTTGCTGCGCGACATCGAAGCGAAAGGATCGGTGACCCCGCGCCTGATTTTTCTCGATGCCGGCGACCATGTATTGATCCAGCGCTACTCGGAAACGCGGCGCCGGCACCCGCTCGCCGATGACGAAACAACGCTGGCCGAAGCCATCACGCGCGAACGCGAAGCCGTCGAAGTGCTGGCCGAGCTCGGCCATCGCATCGATACCAGCCACTTGCGGCCCAATGCCTTGCGCACTTTCATCAAGGAATTCGCCGACATCGAATCCGGCAGCGGCTTCACGCTGTTGTTCGAGTCTTTCGGCTTCAAGCACGGCCTGCCGCTCGACGCGGATATCGTCTTCGACGTACGCTGCCTGCCCAACCCCCACTACGACCCGCAACTGCGCCCGCTCACCGGACATGACCCCATGGTGGCGGCCTTTCTGCAAGACCAGCCGGAAGTGATGAAAATGGCGGAAGACATGCGCCGCTTCATCGCCGACTGGCTGCCTGCCTATTTACGCGATAACCGCGCCTATCTCACCGTTGCCATCGGCTGCACCGGAGGCCAGCATCGCTCGGTGTTCCTCGCCGAATGGCTGGCCAAATATTTCGCCTCGCATTTCGAAAAATCAGCGCGAGTCCTGGTGCGGCATCGCGCGCTGGCATAATTATCCGAGGGAATCCCATGGCGAAGACACGCAAGTCCACTGAGACAAACCTATCCGGCCGCACCATTGCTCTCGCCTTCACCGGCGCGTCCGGCACACCCTACGGCCTGCGCCTGCTGGAACAACTCATCGCTTCCGGACAGCGCGTCTGGCTGGTGTATTCGCAGGCGGCGCAGATCGTCGCCAAACAGGAAATGGATCTGTTGCTGTCCTCGCAACCGCGCGAATGCGAACGCATGCTGGTAAAACGTACCGGCGCCAAGGCAGGCCAGCTTAGCGTTTTCGGTCGCGACGACTGGAATGCGCCGCTCGCCTCGGGTACCAATCCGCCCGATGCCTATGTGATCTGTCCCTGCACCATGGGCACGCTGGGCGAAATCGCCGCAGGACTGGCGCGTGACCTCATCACGCGCGGCGCGGATGTGGCGTTGAAGGAAGGCCGGAAGCTGATCCTGGTGCCGCGCGAAACGCCGCTCTCCACGATCCAGCTCGAAAACATGTTGCGCCTGTCGCGCGCCGGCGCGGTAATCCTGCCGCCGAATCCGGGCTTCTACAACCGTCCGCAAAGCGTCGATGAGGTGGTCGATTTTGTCGTCGCGCGCATCCTCGACCAGCTTGGTATTCCGCACAAATTGATGAAGCGTTGGGGTGAAGCGGAGTAAACATGGCCGCTTTGCACGATGTGCCATTATTCCCGCTGGGCACCGTGTTGTTTCCCGAGGGCAGGCTGCCGCTGAAAATCTTCGAACAGCGCTACATGGACATGGCGAAAGCCTGTCTCAAGAACGATTTGCGCTTCGGGGTTTGCCTCATTGCCAGCGGTCGCGAAACCGGTGTGCCGGCGCTGCCGCATGAGGTTGGTACCCTGGCGCGGATAGCGCGCTGGGATATGCCCCAGACCGGCATATTGCAGGTGAGGTGCCATGGCGAACAACGCTTCCGCGTTGTGTCACGGCGCATTGAGGCATCCGGCCTGCAGCGCGCCGATATTGAGGTGGCGGAAGATTCGGGGCCGGCGCCGCTTGAAGCCCGGCATGAATTTCTTGCCAGCCTGCTTTCGCGCATCATCGATCAGATTGGCGATGTGCCCTACTTACAACCCCCGCGTTTCGGCGATTCAGTGTGGGTCGGCTACCGGCTCTGCGAGTTGTTGCCCATCAGCCTGCCGGACAAACAGAAATTGCTCGAAGTGGACGATCACGTTGTGCGGCTTGATGCCGTGCACAGGTTTCTGCTCGACAAGGGTCTGCTCAATCCGTTGCGATAGCTCCGCCAAGGAGGGTGCGGATTGGCGCCGGCAGCGGCGCTCCCACAATTTCGTCGAGGCCGATCCAGTGCGAAACATTCTCCATCAGGCGAGGTTCCTGTTTTACTTCGGCGCGCAAAGTCGAGATGTGCAGGCGGAAGTGCGTGAAAGCGTGCGTCAGCAGCGGCAGTTTCAGCCACTTGCCGGGCCGACAACCGAACATTGATATCGCATAGTCACTCGCATCCGCATCCGCCGGCAATTCGGGCAGCGACAGCAGGCCGCCCCAGATACCGCTTGGCGGGCGCAATTCGAGCAGCACGCTGCCGTCGCATACCAGCATCAACAAGGTCACGTCGCGGTCGGGAATCGCACGTTTGGGTTTCTTCACGGGCAGTTCGGCTACGCGGTTGCCTGCTCTGGCGACGCATGTTGTGCTGATCGGGCACCTGTCGCACAGCGGCCTGCTGCGAGTGCAGATCAGCGAACCGAGATCCATCTGCGCCTGGTTGTAGATGCCGACATTTTTCCTGGGCAGCAGCGATTCCGCCAGTGCCCACAATTGCTTCTCTACCGCCGGTTGTCCGGGGAAACCCTCGATGCCGAACTGCCTCGTCAATACGCGTTTGACATTGCCGTCGAGAATCGGTTTTCGCGCGCCGAAACAGAAGGCTGCAATCGAGTTTGCCGTCGAACGGCCGATGCCCGGCAGTTGCGCAATCGTTTCCGGATCCTGCGGAAAATTTCCGCCCTGCTCGCGCATGATCGTTTGGGCACAGGCATGCAGGTTGCGTGCCCGCGCGTAGTAGCCGAGGCCGCTCCACAAGCCCATCACCGCTTCGACCGGCACTGCCGCCAGGGCTTTGAGCGTCGGAAAACGCGCAAGAAATTTTTCGTAATAAGGGATGACGGTCGCCACCTGCGTCTGCTGCAGCATGATTTCGGAAAGCCAGACCCGATAAGGATCGCGCGTGTTCTGCCACGGCAGGTCGTGGCGACCATGATCGCGGTGCCAGCCAATCAGGCGGCGCGCGAAATCGCTCACGCGCTTATCGGCCTGACCTGACTCGCCGCATACTTCGCTCTTGTTCGCGCTTCGTCGGTAGTGTCGGCATTCGCCACTGCCACACCCATGCGGCGTTTAAGAAAACTTTCCGGCTTGCCAAACAGGCGCAGGTCGGATTCCGGCACGGCGAGCGCTTTTTCGATGCCTTCGAAGGCAATGCCCTTCTTCGCGAGTCCGCCGTAGATCACGGCCGAAGCGCCGGGCCGGCGCAAGGACACATCTACCGGCAGGCCGAGGTTGGAAGTGATCGCTTGGGCGATCTCGCGCGAACGTGCCAGCGCCGTTGGCGACATCGCCATCGGTTGCCACGACTCGACATAGTCGCCCGCTACCTGTACATGCCCGATGGGTTCGCAGAAGAATGTTTCGACTGTGCCGGATTCCCCTGCCGCCCGCACCGTGAGTTGAGTGATTTCATAGTCGAAATCAATGAAGCCCTCGACGATGATGCGGCCGGCGCCGGCGCGGCCGCCGGCCTGCGAGTAATCCCACGCCTTTTGTACATCGGACGGCGTCCTGATCAGCGACTGGCCTTTACCGGAAGAAGACATCACCGGCTTCACGATGCAGGGATAACCAATGTCACCGTCAATGGCTGCCTGCAATTCGGCCAGCGAATCGGCGAAGCGATAGGGAGAAGTCGGCAGCTTCAATTCTTCCGCCGCCAACCTGCGGATGCCTTCGCGGTTCATGGTCAGGCGCGCGGCGCGCGCGGTGGGAATCACTTCAGCCAGTCCATCTTTCTCGATCTCGATCAGCACATCTGTCGCAATCGCCTCGATCTCTGGCACGACGAGGTGCGGCTTTTCTGTTTCGATTAAGGCACGCAGGGCAGCGCCATCAGTCATGGCAATGACATGGCTGCGATGCGCGACCTGCATGCCCGGCGCGTCGGGGTAGCGATCGACGGCAATTACTTCGCAGCCGAGACGTTGCAGGGCAATGATGACTTCCTTGCCGAGTTCGCCGCTGCCGAGCAGCATGACGCGAGTGGCGGAAGGCGAGAGCGGGGTGCCGATGCGCATAGGTTTTCCTGGGTGCGGATTCAAGTCGCGAATTATGCCCGACCGTCGTTTGCCTGCTACGATGAGCACATGACTGATTCTCTTCTGCCCTCCGCCCCCAGCCTGGATGAACCTCTGGAAATCCTTGAAGCCTGTCACGGCCGTATCGAACAGCAATTGCAAACGCTGGCCCGGCTGCTCGATCACCTGCCGCAGCATGGCGCCGACGCGCAGGCCCAACAGGCGGCAACTGCCGTGCTGCGCTACTTCAACACGGCGGGCAACAACCATCACGCCGACGAAGAAGAAAACCTGTTTCCGCTGCTGCGCCTGCGTGCGGGCAACGAGCCGCGAACGGAAGTGCTGATCGCCGAGCTGTTGCACGACCACGAACAGATGACGGCGGCGCGCACCATTGTGCTGGCTCAACTGGAAGGCGTTGCAAGCGGCGACGCCAAGGCCTTGTTGAGCGCAGATGTAGAGGCCATGAGCGCGGTCTATCGTACCCACATTGCCCACGAAAACACCGAACTGCTTCCACTTGCTGCGCGTGTGCTAACGCCGAATGATGTGCGGCAACTGAGCCGCGCCATGACCGCGCGGCGTCAATAAACGCTTACTTGAGCAAACCCTCTGCCTTGAGTGCGGCCTGCACTGCCGGCCGGGCGGCAATACTGTCGTGAAGCCTGGACAGTGCCGGCCACTGCGACAGATCAATACCCGCATACTTTGTCCACGTCAGGGTCACGAACAGATAAACGTCGGCAACGCTGTAATTGGCGCCCAGCAGGTAATCCTTGCCGGCCAGATGCTTTTCCACCGATGCATAGCGTACTTCGAGCAGCTTCCTGCCCTGGGCTTTAGCTTCGTCCGACGTCGCCGGATTGAAAATGGGGCTGAAGTTCTTGTGCAACTCGGTGCCGACGAAGTTGAGCCATGATTGCAGGGTATAGCGTTCGCGCGTGCCATTCGCCGGCGCCAGGTTGGCAGCGGGGGCCTGGTCGGCGATGTACTGCACGATCGCCGGACCTTCGGCAAGTACGTCGCCCGGCGCGATTTCAAGTGCGGGCACATAACCATTCGGACTGACAGTGAAATAGTCCTTGCCGGTTTCGGTTTTTTTGGTCTTGAGATTGACTTTTTCCAGATCGAACTTCAGTCCCGATTCGCGCAGCACGATATGCGGCGACAGCGAGCAGGCGCCTGGCGAGTAATAAAGCTTCATGTTCTTCTCCTTGGAATGGGTTGGGGGGAACAAAGAATACCGCGACTGCGCCCGCAATTGAAGAATGACACAGCGCACACCCGGGCAGAACAGAGGAATATAGAATGCAAGCTGAAGTCCCGACCGGGGCCGCAAGAACAATAATTCACTAAGGAAGAGAAATGCATATCTCCCGCTTTTTAAAGTTGCCGGGATGCCGGCGTCTGACAAGTTTCCTGTTGCTTGCGATGGTATGGGCCTTGGCGCCAATGGTTCTCGCGCAGGACAACCCGGCTCCGGCAGCTACGCTGGGCGTTGGCGAGATGTTCATGCAGGCGCATATCGTGGTCAAGGCGGTAATGATTTTTCTCGCCCTGCTCTCGTTGCTGACCTGGACCGCGTTCATCGAAAAGCTGCTGATGTTCAGCCGCGCCAGAAGCGCAAACGCGAGGTTTCTTGAGAAATTCCGGCGTGGTGCGCAGGGAGGCGACCTGCCCGGCAGTAACGATGAAAGCGCGATGGGCCGCATGTGGCTGGCCGCGCGTGACGAGATCGACCACTTCAGAAAGACGCACAACTCAATGCCGTCTCCGCATCAGGCCGATCGTCTCTTGCAGCGTCTGGCGCTCTCGGCCGGCATCGTGCAGGAGCGCGAGCTGGCGCGCCTCGGTTCGATGATGGGCGTGCTGGCGACCATCGGTTCCACTTCACCCTTCATCGGCCTGTTCGGCACGGTGTGGGGCATTCTCAACAGCTTTGCCCACATCGCGGTAAGCAAGTCGACCAACCTTGCCGTCGTTGCGCCGGGTATCGCCGAAGCCTTGCTCGCCACCGCCATCGGCCTCTTCGCCGCGATTCCGGCAGTGATGATCTACAACAAGTTTGTGCGCGACATCAACGGCTTTGTCGGTGCGCTGGACAATTTCTCGGCGGAAATGATTGCCGTTGTTTCGCGCAAGTTCGACGCCGCGGGTTGATCATGTCAATCCAGTTGGGTTCCGGCGCGCAGGTCAAGCGCCACAGCTATCAGCAGAATGCGGAGATGAACGTCACGCCCTTCGTGGACGTGATGCTGGTGCTGCTCATCATTTTCATGGTGGTTGCACCGCTGGCGACGGTGGATGTACCGGTCGACCTGCCACCCAACACGGCGGCGCCGACCCCGCCACCCACCGAACCGGTATATATCAGCGTGCAGCAGGACGGCTCGGTGTATATCCAGAACGACCACACCACGATTGACGGCCTGTCCGTGCTGATCAAGTCCTATACCAAGGGCGATACCGAAACACGGCTGTTCCTGCGCGGTGACATGCATGCCGAGTATGGTCACCTGATGGCCGTGATGAATGTATTGCAGAAAGACGGCTATACCAAGGTCGGTCTGGTCGCCGAGGAAGAAAGCGCGCAGTGAAGTGGCTGGAACGCTCCGGTTCCTTTGTGGTTTCGCTGCTGGTTCATGCGGCGCTGCTGCTGTGGCTGCTCTCAGCCAACCTAGCTGGCGAGCCCCCGCAACCGCAGAACTATTCGCCGATCGCTGTCGAGCTGGTCAGGCTGCCACCACGCGCTCCGCCCAAGGAAGAACCCGGTAAGGAGCCGGAAAAAGCAAAACTGCAGAAGCAAAAGCCGCAGCCTGAGCGCGCACTGAAACTGCCACCGGTTGAAGCCGGCCCACCGGCGCACGAGATTTCCACCAACGATGACGAATGGGTTGCACCACGGGTCAATAACAACAAGGGCTGGAGCAATGTCACCCGTCGTGTGCCTCCCGATTATGCCGAGAAAGTCAAGGGACAGGTCATTTCCAAAATGGACTACCCGGAAGATGCCGTGTACCCGGTGGAACGTGGCCAGAAGGGCCCGCCGGTACGCCAGCAATGCCGTGTCGCCTACGAAATCACGGTGGACCGCAACGGCAACATGCTCTCGTACAAGTATGACCGCTGCGGCCACGACAAACTCGATGCCGCAGCCGAGGCGGCACTGCAAAAGGCTGGGCCGTTTCCGCCTCCCCCAGACACCGGGGCGGAAAAATACGTGATCTATGGCGTACAGATTTTTCGTTTAAAGTAATTCCCTGGTTGGAGACGGCAATGAAGCATGCACGCTGGATCAATAAAGCAAGTGTCATTTTTCTTTCGCTTTGGCTTGCCGCCTGCGTTTCCAGGTCGCCGCAGAGGGTCGATCTTTATCCCGTCAAGCGCGAAGTGCCGCCGCCGATTCTCTTTGAAGCCAGTTTTAACTGCACGCAATCAGCGTCGGCCCTGCAGGATGTCATTTGCGCCGACAAGGCCCTGTCGTCACTCGACCGCGAGATGTCCGATGCCTACCACGCCAATCTGCGTTTACTCGATCTGGTCGGCCGCATGCAGCTGATCGCAGATCAGCGCCACTGGCTGCTGGCCCGCGCAACGCAATGCAAACTGCCGCACAACCGGCTGGGCGCCGGCAAGCCCAAAGCCGGACAGGTGTCCTGTCTCGGCAACCGCTACCGCGACCGCATCGCCGAACTGCGCGCCTGGCCCAGGCCTGAGCAGCGCAAGTTCACCAGCGCCATCGGCGCCGACAAGTTCCATCCGCTCACTGCCTATGTCGAATATCGCCTGGCCGACAGCCGCGACAACACTACCTGCACCGAATTCGGCAAGAACTTCAACGATGCCATCGCCGACAGGGGCGAAGTCAATTTCACGCGCATGCCCGGCTTCACCGAGGTGGCCGGCACCCATGGCGCCGCCGAAGCGGGGGGCTTCAAGGTCGGTCTCTACGACGCCGGGCCTTACGCCAGCTACCAGATGCGCGCGACAGGTTTCGACATCAACGGCAAGACCGCCGTGCATGACCGTTCTATCGGCGAATGGGTGGCCAATCAGCCAAACGCGGGCGGACGCTTCAGCGACATTTCGTCACAGACGCGCGACTATGCCAGCATCGACATCTTCCGCCAGGGGCAACGAACATTCGCGCTGGTGAATGAAGCGTGGGGCTATTACTCCGCCGCTGCCAAGGGCGAGTCGGACTATGCTGGCGTCTACGAGATCGTCAACGGCAACGCGCAGCGACTATGTCTCTATACGACTTACCTGACGCCGCCAATCGCAGGGGCGTTTGACTCGCTGCCTGCCTACAAGGCGCTTGACGCCGCACTCGACACGATGACTGGCGAACCGCCCATGCTGGAGATGGACGAACGCCGCGACGAAGGTCTCCTGCGGCGAGAGACCGAGTGGAACCTGCTCAACATGCCGCTGGTAGCGATCGGCGAGATCGAACGCTTCGGCCGCCGCGCCGCGCTGCGCCAGCGCCACGATGTCGCCTTTGACGCGATCTGGAACTGGTCGGAGCGCAACCTGCCGAGCAAGCTCCATTACCGTCGCCTGCTGCCTATGGTGCAGCCCGCCTATGACGAACTCCTCGCCTACTATCGCCAGGGCCAGGGCCTGAAGGCAGAAGAGGCAGCGCTGGCCGCCGACCTGATGATCATGGATCTGATCGACCGCGGCGCCGAAAACCTGTCCGACTTCAACAGCGAGAAACTCCCTCCACTGGCGCCCTTCGCGCAGTACACGCCGCGCTATGCGCCGGCGCCGGTGCCGGGCGATCTGGAGCGTGGGCGCAAACTCACCACCCTGCACAGTGCCGTGCTCAATCGCGCGTCGGCAGCAGTGATCGACGACTACGTCAAGTACGAATTCGCGACGCCTGAGCGGCCGCACGGCATTGGCCCCGGCGGCGACACGGCGCTGATGGCGGCAGTGCGCAGTCCGGAGACGGTACAGCAGCTGCTCGCTGCCGGCTTTGACGTCAATGCCGGCAATGAATGGCGCAAGACGGCGCTGATGACCGCGGCACAGACCAATCAATTCGACGCTGCGCAGGTGCTGCTTGACGCCGGCGCCGACCCCAATCGCGCGACCGCATGCTGGCATGCGCCAGGTGCTGGAGGCTTCGATAATGCCGAAGGTGCCATCGCCGGACGTACGGCGCTGATGTATGCCGCCGCCGGCGCCGACGAGCCATTGCTGCGCCTGCTGCTGGTGCGCGGCGCCAAGGTTGATGTGCGCGATGCCGCCGATCGTACCGCCTGCAACTACCTGGCCGACAACGAGCTGATGAGCGATGCGACACGGACCGCCGTCAAGACCAGCCTCTGCGCGCCGGATAGCAAGGCCTGGATGCCGGCCAATTCGACCACGGCGCGGGCGATCAGCGAGGCCTGGTCGCGGCCCTGTCCGACCCGATCCGCACTGGAGGTAAGCCCGGAAGAAGCGCGCCGTCTGGGTGGTCCTGTGCTGACCCTGTGGGGCGCCGAAAAGGCGGGCAATGAAGACGGCACTATCCCCGAATACACGGGCAGCGGCGTTGCCGCGCCGCCGACCTGGAATCCGGCAAAACCCGGCGTGCGGCCCGATCCCTATGGCGAACAGCCGGTGTTCACGATCACCGCGCAGAACGCTGGCAAGTACGCAGACAAGCTCGACGCGATGATCGAGATATTCAAGAAATATCCCGACTTCCGCATGGATATCTATCCCAGCCATCGCGATTTCGTCTTCCCGCAAGACATGCTCGACAACTCGGTGCGCAATGCCACTTCCTGCAAGGCGACGGAAGGCGAATTGCGGCTGGAAGGCTGCTATGGCGGCGTACCGTTCCCGCTTCCGGAAACCGGAAAACAGGTGATGTGGAACCACCTTGCGGCCTACACCTCGCGCGCGTCGCGCGGCAAGAACGCGGGCTACCTGATTCCCTCATCGGGTTCGTCGATTCTGATCGGGGTGACGCAGAACATCCAGGATTTCCCCTACTACGACCCGAACCGCAGCGGCCCTCGTCCAGCCAGTTCGGTATTCTGGCGCATGATGTTCACGCTGGTGGAACCGGCGCGCTGGGCAGGCACGCAGATGATGTTGCTCAACCCGCTCGACCAGATCGGCATTGGCAGTCGTATCTACTTCTACTCCAAGGGAACCATGGGCCGCGCCAAGCTGGCGCCGGAACTCGCCCACGATACGCCGGTCCCCTGGTCCGGCGATACGCAGACCATGGACGACATCAAGATATTCAACGGCTCGCTCGATCTCTACGACTTCAAGCTGATCGGCAAGAAGGAAAAGTACATCGCCTATGACAACTTCAGGATGACCGATCCTGCCGCCTGTCCTGCCAGCGTGATACTCACCAGGAATTTCCCCAATCCGGACTGTGTGCGCTGGGAGCTGCATCGGGTCTGGGTGGTAGAAGCAACCCTGAAACCCGACGCCAGCCATATCTACCGCAAACGTGTCTTCTACTGGGACGAAGACGGCTATGTCGCCGGTCAGGCCGAGAACTACGGGGCTGACGGCAACTTGCGCCGTGTCGTCATTGGTGCCTCGTATCCCTACTTCGAAGTCCCGGGCGGTGCGGATTCGGCCAGCTTCAGCCTGGACCTGAAGACTGCCGCCTGGTCGATACAGGGTGTTACCTGCGCCGGCTGCGGCGACTGGCCCTTGCAGGAAAAAGTGAATGACATGATTTTCTCGCCCGATGCAATGGCCAATGCCGGGATTCGATAATAAGGAATGAGGAAAAAGGAGAACGACGATGACGATTTCGCTCTATGAGTTGAGTGTGACCAATTATCTGCAGACACTGAACGCGGTCAATGGCTTCCTCGACCGGGGTATCGCCTATTGCCGGGACAACAACATCGACCCGGAGCAGATCGTCGATACCTGCATTTTTCCCGACATGTTGCCTTTCCGCTACCAGATCCAGTCGGTGGCCCACAATTCTCTCGGCGCGTCCAGGAGCGCCACTACTCTGCCCACCATGCATCAGTCAACAAGGGCCAGGAACATCTGATTTTCTGAAATAAAAAACCGAATCACCCCGACACCATCGTTCTGAAAGCTTTGAATCGAGTGAGCGACAATCCCTGTTGTCCGACGGTAGAATTACCACATACTTACTTCGCAAGAGGGAAACCTTAAATGATGCAATCCAGAATTTCTGATACCGAGTGGACCGATGAGATGAGCGTCGGGATTCCCGAGATGGACGAGGAACACAAGCGATTCCTGGATCTGGTGAATGGATTGAGTGAATCGATCATAAACCGGTTGGGGGTAACCGAGGTCAAGAAAAGATTGCAGGATATTCTTGACGATGCCACCGAGCATTTTGAGCTGGAAGAAAGACTATTCAAGGAGTTTCGCTATCCTCAAGCAGATGCTCATACAGCCAAACACGCAGAATTGATCGAGGCAATACGGCATCTCGAATCAACAATCGAATTTGGCATTGATTTTGACTGGATAGATGCTGCCTTGACTCTCAAGGAGTCACTGATAATCCATATCCAGACAGAGGATATGAGATATGCGGAATTTTACCGGAATTTAAACAAGGCTCCCTGATCCTGTCGGCTTTGTAGTACGCCGGCCAGGAATCAAGCGTAAACCACAGGGGGATGCGCTTGTTCTGGAATGATTGTTCAGGCCCCTGGCGAGATACTGTTTCTACGCCAGCGCCATGCCGTTATGGCGCAGCAGCGCATCTGGTTTGGGTTCGCGGCCGCGGAAGGCCTTGAACGATTCGAGCGCGGGACGCGAGCCGCCGACGGACAGAATCTCGCGCCAGTAGCGCTCGCCCGTTGCCGCGTCGAGCGTGGTGCCGCTGGTCCTGGCGGCTTCCTCGAAGGCCTCAAAGGCGTCGGCTGAGAGCACTTCGGCCCATTTGTAGCTGTAATAGCCCGCTGCGTAACCGCCACCAAAAATGTGCGAGAAGCTCTGCGGGAAGCGATTCCATTCGGGTGGGTACACCACGGCGACTTCTCGCCGCACGGCGTCGAGCAGGGGTTTGAAGGGCTTGCCAGATTCGGAAATAAATTCGCTGTGCAGCAGCAAGTCGAACAAGCCGAATTCGACCTGGCGCAGGGTCTGCATGCCGCTCTGGAAATTCTTCGCCGCAATCATTTTGTCATACAGCGTGCGCGGCAGCGGCGCACCCGTTTCGGAATGGGAAGTCATGCCTTGCAACACGTCCCACTCCCAACAGAAATTTTCCATGAACTGGCTCGGCAACTCGACCGCGTCCCATTCGACGCCGTGAATGCCGGAGACGGCGAGTTCGTCGATGCGTGTCAGCAGGTGATGCAGGCCGTGGCCGCATTCGTGGAACAGCGTAATGACATCGTCGTGGCTAAAAGTGGCCGGCTTGCCATTCACCGGCGCGGGGAAGTTGCAGTTCAGGTACGCAACGGGCGTCTGAATGGATGCACCGCATTTTCGTCTTGTTATCGCCTCGTCCATCCAGGCGCCGCCGCGCTTGGTCTCGCGCGCATAGAGGTCGAGATAGAACTGGCCGACCAACTCGCCGTTCCTGACGATGCGGAAGAAGCGTACCGCAGGGTGCCATACTGGCGCACTGTCGGCTTCGAGCTTGACCGAGAACACGGATTCGATGACGCGGAAAAGGCCTTCGAGCACCTTGGGTTCAGGAAAATACTGTTTCACTTCTTCGTCGGAAAATGCGTAGCGTTGCTCACGCAGCTTTTCCGAGGCATAGGCCATATCCCAGGCTTCGAGCGGCTCGATCCCCAATTCAACTCGCGCGAATTCGCGCAGTTCGGCGACATCCTTCTCGGCGAAGGGCTTGGCCTTGGTCGCGATGTCGCGCAGGAAGGCGGCCACTTGCGAGGGTGACTCGGCCATTTTCGGCACCAGCGAGACTTCGGCGAAGTTGGCGAAGCCGAGCAGCTTTGCCTCTTCGGCGCGCAAGGCGAGCATCTTGTCGATCAGCGGCGTGTTGTCCCATTCCGGCTTGCCAAATTCGGAGGCGCGGGTGGCGGAAGCGCGGTAAATGCGTGCGCGCAACTCGCGGTTGTCTGCATACTGCATGACAGGGAGGTAAGAGGGCGCATGCAGGGTGAACTTCCAGCCCGGCTTGCCTTCTTTCTCGGCGGCATCGCGGGCGGCGGTGCGGGCGTCATCCGGGATGCCGGCGAGCAACGCCTCGTCCTCGATCCATTCGCCATGGGCGTTGGTGGCGTCGAGCACGTTCTCGGAAAACTTCGATGCCAGCGCCGAGAGTTCTTCCTGGATCTGTTTGAAGCGCGGCTTCTGTTCATCGGGCAATTCGGCGCCGGATAGCCGGAAGTCGCGCACGTCGTTGTCGATGATGCGGCGCCGTTCAGGACTCAGGGTGTCGTATTCAGGGCTGTCGCGCAGCGCCTTGTACCTGGCGAACAGCGCCAGATTTTGCCCCATCTCGGCGAAGAAACCGGACACCTCGGGCAGCATGTCGTTGTAGGCATTGCGCCATTCGGGGACGTCGTTGACAGAGTGCAGATGGCCGACGATACCCCAGGCGCGGGACAGGCGTTCGCCTGCATCGGTCAGGGGCTGGACAAAGTTGTCCCAGCTTGCCGGCGGCAGGCCTGGAGTCGTGAGCTTTTCGATCAGGGCGCGGTTCTCGGTCAGCAGTTTGCGCAGGGCGGGTGCGACTTGCCCGGGCAGCACCGCATCGAAGTGCGGCAGTCCGGCAAAATCAAGCAGGGGATTCATGACCTCAACCTCATTGTTTTCTTACCACTAAAGCTTTGACATATTGCGAGTGAAGCGAGCCTGATTGTCACCTCCCCCACGAGGGGAGGGCGAGAGGGGGTGGGACTTTATGCCGCTTTTCCGGCCAGGAAACAAAAATCCACAATCGAAGCTACGCCGCTTTGCTTCCGGCAAGGCTGGCTTATGGATTCAATCGGAGGCGCCGGTGAGGCGTTCCAGCGCTTCGTGATACTTGGCGGCAGTCTTGTCGATAATTTCCTGCGGCAGATGCGGCCCCGGCGCCTGCTTGTTCCAGTCCAGCGTTTCCAGATAGTCGCGCACGAACTGCTTGTCGAAACTCGCCGGGCTGATGCCGACCTGGTATTCGTCGGCAGGCCAGAAGCGCGACGAGTCTGGCGTCAGCACTTCATCAATCAGATAGAGCCGGCCGTTGTCGTCGAGACCGAATTCGAACTTGGTATCGGCAATGATGATGCCCTTGACGCGGGCATGGGCGGCAGCTTCGCGATACAGGCGCAGCGTGACGTCGCGCACCTTGACTGCGAGTTCCGCGCCGATCAGCTTTTCCACTTCGGCGAAGCCGATGTTTTCGTCATGATCGCCCATCTCGGCCTTGGTCGCCGGGGTGAAGATCGGCTGCGGCAGCTGTTGCGCCAACCGCAGGCCCTCTGGCAATTCGATGCCGCACACCTTGCCGCTGGCCTGGTAGTCCTTCCAGCCCGAGCCGATCAGGTAGCCGCGAGCGACGGCTTCGATGGGCAGCGGCTTGAGACGCTTCACCACTATCGAGCGGCCGCGTACCTGTACCCGTTCGTCCTCGTTGGCGACCACGGTTTCCGGGTCGATGCCAGTCAGCTGGCTGGGTATGACATTCGCCAGCTTGCCGAACCAGAAATCGGCAACTGCGGTAAGCACGTGCCCCTTTCCCGGGATCGGGTCGGGCAGGATCACATCGAAGGCGGAAAGGCGGTCGCTGGCGATTACCAGCAGCTTGTCGTCGCCGACAGCATAGATGTCGCGTACTTTGCCGCGGGCGAGCAGAGGCAGGCTGGCTATGCTGGATTCAAAAAGGGGAGTGCTCACAATGAAAACTCGTCCAAGGATGCGGAAAGGGGGCAAATTATAGCCCCAAGGCAGCTATTGATGGCCGCTGCCGTGGCACTGGCTTGATCTGCTGGGGGAAAGTTGGGCCTGCTTGAGCGTTGCACCTTGCACCGCTGAAATCGACCAAAAAATACGGAGATCCGAAGCAAGGGCAAAGATTGCTGCCCTTGCCTGATGTGCGAACTTATTTGACGATCTGGTTCAGCTCACCCTTCTTGTAGCGCTCAGCCATTTTTTCCAGCGGCACCACCCGGATTTTGCTCGCCTGACCGGCGCAGCCGAATTGCTGATAGCGCGCCAGGCAGATCTTCTTGGCAGCTTCGCGGGCGGGCTTGAGGTAATCGCGCGGATCGAACTTGGAAGGGTTCTCGGCGAAGTAGCGTCGAATGGCGCCGGTCATGGCGAGACGGATATCGGTGTCGATGTTGATCTTGCGTACGCCGTGCTTGATGCCTTCCTGGATTTCTTCCACCGGAACGCCGTAAGTTTCCTTCATGTCGCCGCCAAACTGGCGGATCTCGGCCAGCAGTTCCTGCGGCACCGAGGAGGATCCATGCATGACGAGGTGCGTATTCGGGATGCGGGCGTGGATTTCCTTGATGCGGCTGATGGCAAGAGTTTCCCCGGTCGGCTTCTTGGTGAACTTGTAGGCGCCGTGCGAGGTGCCAATGGCGATGGCGAGTGCGTCGCATTGCGTATTCTTGACGAAGTCGGCAGCCTGTTCCGGATCGGTGAGCAGTTGCTCGCGTGTCATTTTGCCGTCGGCGCCGTGACCGTCTTCCTTGTCGCCCTGCATGGTTTCGAGCGAACCGAGGCAGCCCAGTTCGGCTTCGACGGTGACGCCTATCGCGTGGGCGATATCGACCACCTTGCGCGATGTCTCGACGTTGTATTCGTAACTGGAGACGCTCTTGCCATCTTCCATCAGCGAGCCGTCCATCATTACGCTGGTGAAACCGGAGCGGATAGCGGCAAGGCACACTGCTGGCGACTGGCCATGATCCTGGTGCATCACGATGGGGATATTGGGATAGGCCTCAAGCGCGGCGAGGATCTGGTGGCGCAGGAAAGGTTCACCGGCGTATTTGCGGGCGCCGGCACTGGCCTGCATGATGACTGGCGCGTCAAGTTCGTTGGCGGCATCCATGATGGCCCATACCTGTTCCATGTTGTTGACATTGAAGGCGGGCAGGCCGTAATTGTTTTCGGCTGCGTGGTCGAGCAGTTGACGCATGGAAACGAAGGGCATGGCGTTCTCCTAAGAAGGGGTGGTGCTAATGAGCCGGCCGGCGCTCGCCGACCTTGACGATTTTAAGGCTGTTGGTGCCGCCGGCCTGACCGATAGGTTCACCGATGGTGAGCACGATCAAGTCGCCGGGCGTCACCGCGCCGGCCTCGATCAGCGCAGTTTCCGCCAGTTGCAACAGTTGCTCGCGATCCCCGTTGACATGTTCGAGCAGGATGGGCGTGACGTCGCGAAACAGGCTGAGTCGATAGCGTGTACGCGCCTGCGTGGTCAGCGCGTAGATCGGCACGCCGCAATTGAGGCGCGACATCCACAGTGCCGTCGCGCCGGATTCGGTAAGCGCAGCAATGGCCTTGATCTTGAGATGAAAGGCGGTAAACAATGCCGCCATGGCGATCGACTGGTCGATGCGAGTGAAGGTCCGATTCAGAAAATCCTTGTCGAGCGTCACTTCATCCGACCTTTCCGCTGCGACACAGACGCGCGCCATCGCTTCAACGGTTTGCACCGGATAGTTACCAGAAGCGGTTTCGGCCGAGAGCATCACCGCGTCGGTGCCATCGAGCACGGCATTGGCGACATCGGAGACCTCGGCCCGTGTCGGTACGGGGCTGTAGATCATTGACTCCATCATCTGCGTTGCAGTGATGACAAACTTGTTGTGTTCACGCGAGCTGCGGATAATCCGCTTCTGCAGGGCCGGGACAGCCGCGTCTCCCACTTCGACAGCGAGGTCGCCACGAGCCACCATCACGCCGTCGGTGGCATCAAGAATTTCGTCAAGATTGGCTATCGCCTCCACTCTTTCTATCTTGGCGATCACCAACGCATGGGAGCCGGCGGCGATCAGCAACTCGCGCGCCTGGCGCATGTCGCTGCCCGACTTGGGGAAGGAGACGGCGACGAAATCAACATTCAGTTCTGCCGCGGACTTGATGTCATCCATGTCCTTTGGCGTCAGTGCCGGTGCCGAGAGACCACCGCCCTGCTTGTTGATGCCCTTGTTGTTCGACAGTTCGCCGTCGTGGCGATTGCGGCAGATGATTTCACCGGCTTCGATGCGCTCGATGTCCATCACCACGCGGCCGTCGTCGAGCAGCAGCACGTCGCCGACGGCAACATCGTCGATCAGTTCCGGATAATCCAGCCCGACACGCTCCGCATCCCCCATTTTGCATGCGGTATCAAGGACGAAAGTTTGTCCAGCCGAGAGGCGGATCGGACCTTTGGCGAACTTGCCAATGCGGATCTTCGGTCCCTGCAGGTCGGCCATGATGCCAACCGTTCTTCCTGCCGAACTGCTGATTTCACGCACCAATTCGACGCGCTGGCGATGGTCGTCCACAGTGCCGTGCGAGAAGTTCAATCGCACTACATCTATACCAGCGGCCACCAGCGCCACCAGCGTTTTGTGGTCCGAGGAAGCGGGGCCGAGCGTGGCGACGATTTTGGTGGAGCGTTGCATGCTTTCTCTACTGAGCAGCGCGCTGCTCAAGTATCTCGATGGCGGGCAATGTCTTGCCTTCGAGGAATTCAAGGAAGGCGCCGCCTGCGGTTGAGATATAGGACACTTTGTCGTAGATGCCGTACTTTTCTATGGCAGCAATGGTGTCACCGCCGCCGGCCAGGGTGAAGGCCTTGGTCTCGGCGATGGCCATGGCAATCTTTTTCGTGCCCTCGCCGAACTGGTCGAACTCGAATACGCCAACCGGGCCATTCCATACCACGGTGCCGGCCTTCATGATGATGTCGGCCAGTTCCTGTGCGCTCTTTGGCCCAATGTCGAAAATCATCTCGTCAGCAGTTACTGCGCCGGCATCCTTCAGCACAGCCGGTTCGGCGGCGTCGAAATTCTTGCCAACCACCACATCGACGGCGATAGGAATGGTAGCGCCGCGCCCGGTCATCTTTTGCATGAGTGCCTTGGCGGTAGGCACCAGATCGGCTTCGCAAAGCGACTTGCCAATGGCCTTGCCGGAAGCCAGCAAAAAGGTATTGGCAATGCCGCCGCCGACAACCAGTTGGTCCACCTTCTCGGACAATGATTCGAGGACCGTCAGTTTGGTTGACACCTTCGAACCGCCAACGATAGCCACCATCGGTCGGGCTGGATCGAGCAGCGCTTTGGTCAGTGCATCGAGTTCTTCAGCGACGAGCAGTCCGGCGCAGGCTACCGGGGCAAATTTGGCAATGCCGTGGGTCGTGGCCTCGGCCCGGTGAGCGGTACCGAAGGCGTCCATGACGAAGATGTCGCACAGGGCCGCGTATTTTTTTGCCGTGTCATCGACATTTTTTTTCTCGCCCTTGTTGATGCGGCAGTTTTCGAGCAAAACCACTTCGCCTGCTGCAACCTCAAAACCACCATCGACCCAGTCGCGGATCAGGCGCACCGGGCAGCCAAGCTTGGCGGACATCAATTCAACAACCGGCTTGAGCGAGTTTTCCTCGGTGAATACGCCCTCCTCGGGCCGACCGAGATGGGAGGTAACCATCACCTTGGCCCCTGCCTTGAGGCAGTACTCAATGGTTGGCATCGAGGCGGTAATGCGGACATCGGACGTTATCTTGCCATCCTTGACCGGCACATTGAGGTCGGAGCGAATGAATACGCGCTTATTCTTGAGATCGAGATCGGTAAGTTTGATGAACTTCATTGAAAACCTTTCGCTACATAGAAAATGAGGCATGGAGACAAGCAAGAGTATTTTGAATTTCTCTGCGTCTCTATGCCTCTGTTATTCATCCTTTGTATTTACTTCGCCATGAGGCGAACCATTTCCAGCACCTTGTTGGAATAGCCCCATTCGTTGTCGTACCAGGCGACGACCTTGACGAAGGTGGTGTCCAGTTCAATGCCGGCCGTGGCATCAAACACCGAGGTGCAGGACTCGCCGCGGAAATCGGTGGCAACGACCATCTCATCGGTATAGCCCAGCACACCCTTCATGGCACCTTCGGAAGAAGCCTTCATGGCAGCGCAAATCTCCGGGTACAGAGCTTCCTTGTTGAGCTCGACGGTCAGATCGACCACCGAGACGTCAGAGGTTGGCACCCGAAACGACATGCCGGTGAGCTTGTGGTTGAGCTCGGGGATGACCCTGCCGATAGCTTTTGCGGCACCGGTGGAGGATGGAATAATGTTCTCGAGAATGCCGCGGCCACCGCGCCAGTCCTTGTGGGAGGGGCCGTCAACAGTATTTTGCGTGGCGGTTGTGGCGTGCACCGTTGTCATCAGGCCACGCCTGATGCCCCAGTTGTCGTTGAGCACCTTGACTACAGGCGCAAGGCAGTTCGTGGTGCACGACGCGTTTGAAACAATCGCCTGCCCGGTGTACGTATTGTCATTCACGCCGAAGACGAACACCGGCGTATCGTCCTTTGAAAGGGCCGACATGATGACCTTCCTGGCACCGGCGGCAATGTGCTTGGCGGCTTTGTCGTTGGTCAGGAACAGGCCCGTGGACTCGACGACGATATCGGCGCCGATATCGTTCCACTTCAGTTCGGCAGGATCCTTGACCGCCGTCAGGCGAATCTTCTTGCCATTGACCACCAAGTTGTTGCCTTCAACCGCAATCTCACCCTTGAAGCGGCCATTGACCGAATCGTATTTCAACATATAGGCCAGATAATCCGGCTCGAACAGATCGTTGATGCCGACGATTTCGATGTCGGGAAAGTTCTGCGCCGCCGCGCGAAAAACCATGCGGCCGATACGCCCAAAACCATTGATGCCTACCTTGATAGTCATGATAAATCCCCCTTGGGAAAGTGACTACGCTAAACCAGTACCGACTCCACCACCTGAACGACATTCTCCACGGTGAAGCCGAATTCCTTGAACAGTTCGCCAGCCGGTGCGGACTCGCCGAAATGATCGAGTCCGATCACGGCGCCATTGAGCCCGACATACTTGTACCAGCCGCTCGTCACGCCGGCTTCGATCGCGATGCGCACCACACTCTGCGGCAGCACGCTGTCGCGATATGCCTTGTCCTGTGCATCAAAAATACTGGTGCAGGGCATCGACACCACGCGCACAGGGATGCCTTGTGCTGCCAGTACAGTCTGCGCCTTCAGCGCCAGCTCGACTTCAGAACCTGTGGCGATCAGCACTGCGCGAACTATGCCTTGGCCTTCAGAAATGGTATAGCCGCCACGCGCGATGTTGGCAACAGTTTGCGCGTCGCGTTTGATGAAAGTCAAGTTCTGGCGGGATAGCGCGAGCGAGGTCGGCCCGTCGCGTTTTTCAACGGCGCCGATCCAGGCCACCATGGTTTCCACGGTATCGCAGGGACGCCACACTGTCATGTTGGGGATCATGCGCAGCGTGGCTATTTGCTCGACCGGCTGGTGCGTAGGCCCGTCTTCGCCGAGACCAATGGAATCGTGGGTAAATACATGGATGACGCGCTGCTTCATCAGCGCTGCCATGCGCAGGGCGTTGCGGGCGTATTCCGAAAACATCAGGAAAGTGCCACCGAAAGGCAGGATGCCGCCATGTAGCGCCATGCCGTTCATGATCGCTGCCATGCCGAATTCGCGCACACCGTAGGAAATGTAATTGCCAGGCGTCTTGCCGGAGACGTGTTGGCAACCGGCCCAGTTGGTCAGATTGGATCCGGTCAGATCAGCAGAACCGCCGACAAACTCGGGCAGTGCCGGCGCCAGGGCATTGATGGCGATTTGCGAAGCCTTGCGAGTGGCGACAGTTTCGGCTTTCGCATTGCTGTCGGCCAGCGCCTTACTGGCGATGGCCGTCCAGTCTTCAGGCAGTTCATTGGCCATGCGGCGCTTGAATTCGGCGGCGAGTTGTGGATGCACCTTGGCGTATTGCTCGAAGCTGTTCTGCCATTCGGCTTCCCAAACCGAGCCCTTCGCGCGCGCATCCCAGGCCGCGTAAACGTCCTGCGGGATTTCGAAGGGGCCGAAGTTCCAGCCGATGTGCTGGCGGGTTGCGGCAATCTCGGCATCGCCGAGCGGTGAACCATGTACGTCGTGGCTGCCCTGCTTGTTCGGTGCGCCGGCGCCGATCACGGTCTTGCAGCAGATCAGCGTCGGCTGTTCCTTGTTGGCCTTGGCTGCCATAACGGCCGCTTGCAGCGCCTCGGGGTCGTGGCCATTGACGTTGGCGATGACCTGCCAACCATATGCCGCAAAACGTTTTGGTGTGTCGTCGGTAAACCAGCCCTCGACGTGGCCGTCGATGGAAATGCCATTGTCGTCCCAGAAGGCGATCAGCTTGCCCAGTCCCCAGGTACCAGCCAGCGAACAGACTTCGTGCGAAATGCCTTCCATCAGGCAGCCGTCGCCGAGGAAGGTGTAGGTATGGTGATCAACGATTTCGTGACCTGGCCGGTTGAACTCGACGGCCAGCAGCTTCTCCGCCATTGCCATGCCTATGGCATTGGCAATGCCCTGCCCTAGCGGTCCCGTGGTCGTCTCGACGCCGGGCGTGTAGCCGTATTCCGGATGCCCCGGTGTCTTGCTGTGGAGCTGGCGGAACTGCTTGATATCCTCGATTGTCAGGTCGTAGCCGGTCAGGTGCAATAGCGCGTAGATCAGCATCGAGCCGTGGCCGTTGGAGAGCACAAAGCGGTCGCGATTCGGCCAATGCGGATTGGACGGGTTGTGGCGCAAGTGGTGATTCCACAGCACCTCGGCGATTTCCGCCATGCCCAACGGCGCGCCGGGGTGCCCCGATTTTGCCTTCTGCACGGAATCCATGGCCAGGGCACGAATGGCGCTGGTGAGAGTATTGAATACTTGCGGCTCAATGTTGCTGAAAGTGGAGGATGACATCTGCTTCCCTTGGTCAGTCTTGCTCTGAAGATTTAGTGATTATCGGTGAAATCGGTGGGGGGATATGTGTTTGTTTTGTTGCGGACGTGAGGAGAAAGTCTTCTCCCTTCGCCCGTGAAGCGGGTAAAGAGCTTGAGAGGATGGCGGCATGGGCATGCCGTTGTGCCCATGCAGACCATTTGAAGTTACTCAAAGGAACAGGGGGGAACAGAAACGATGCCCCCCGGCCCGACTGAGTCAGCTCACACCCCTCGGCGATTTCGATAATTCACCTGCGGTAATGGAAGCTGTCCCATCAAATACGCTATCCCTCTATCAATCTTCTTTGGGATAAACGTCGTATTTCACGCCGGCAAGTTTTTCGACCATGCGGTGTACCTGCATTGAGTAACCGAATTCGTTGTCGTACCAACAGTAGAGAACTGCGTTCTTGCCATCAACAATGGTTGCTCTGGAATCGAAGATGCATGCATGTCTGGAACCGACAAAATCGGTAGAAACCACTTCAGGCGAGTTGGTGTAATCGATCTGCTTGCGCAGATTTGAATGCAGTGAGGCATGCCGCATCACCTCATTTACCTCGTCAACAGTGGTTTCTTTCTCCAACAACAAATTAAGGATGGCCATTGAAACGTTTGGGGTGGGAACTCTTATCGCGTTACCGGTTATCTTTCCGGTCAACTCGGGTATCGCACCAGCAACAGCCTTGGCGGCACCTGTTTCGGTTATCACCATGTTGAGGACTGCGCTGCGACCCCGACGTTCCTTCTTGTGGTAGTTGTCGATCAGATTCTGATCGTTGGTATATGAATGCACTGTTTCTACATGACCGTGCGCAACGCCAAAATTGTCGAGCATGACGCGCAATATCGGCACTATTGCATTGGTGGTGCATGACGCTGCGGTAACTATCTTGTCATCCGGAGTGAGGATGTTGTCGTTGACGCCGAACACCACGTTTTTCAGGCTGCCTTTTCCTGGCGCAGTCAAAACAACCTTGCTCGCACCCGGGCACTTCAAATGCTGTGACAAATCGGCTTCGGTGCGCCATACGCCGGTATTATCAATAATGATTGCGTCATTGATGCCATATTTAGTGTAATCAATTTCGGCAGGCGAGGAGGCATAGATAACTTTCACCTCGATGCCGTTAGCGATGATAACGTCATTGTCCTCGTCGATGCGGATGGTACCGCGAAAGGATCCATGTATGGAATCGCGACGCAGCAGGCTTGCTCGTTTGACAATGTCGCTGTCACCCTTGCCTTTGCGGACCACGATGGCCCTAAGACGAAGCACATCACCGCCACCGGCCTTTTCAATCATGATCCTGGCCAATAGCCGGCCGATCCGCCCAAAACCATAAAGCACAACGTCAATTGGTTTGGGGATGGGTTTGTAGGGGCTGCCTATGGCACCGGCAACTTCATGTTTGACAAAATCGGCAATTGACAACGGCCCGCTATATTTTTTAAATTTATCTGCAATTTGGCCAACATCTATATGACTGGAACCAAGCTCCAGTTCAGACAATGCTTGTAGCACCGGGTAACTATCAAACACGGAAAGCTCGTTTTGTTCCAGCTGTCTCACAAAACGATGTGCTTTCATGATGTCAATCACCGATCTATTGACCAGCGATTTGCCATAGATGTAACAGTTGACGTTTTTCCTGTACAGCTTGCCAATCAGCGGGATCATCGCCTCTGCCAAGGCCTCTCTCTTTTTCCAATCACTGAAGTAATCGTCTGGTTTTGGCCGGGCTGGTGCTTGCGTCGTCATTGTTTGCACTCCATTGAGTTGATCGAAAATACCTGGAAAAGTGATTCTGAAGCGTTGCGTAATAAGAAGATGTTCAGCATATCCAAGTGAGCACTTGAATCTCGGCCATACCCATTGACGTGCCGGTGATGCCGGACTTGGCTTTCCCCTCGTCGTCAATGACCAGCGCGCGAATCGCGCCAATAAGTTTATTTGGGGCGAATAGTGCGACGACAGTGGTCGATGCAGGCATGGCTAGGAGCAAAAACTGGTGAGAGAAGCCCGTAATTATCGGCGATTTCGGTATCTTTTCCAAATCCGGACCCCGCTCTGGCAACTAATGGCTGCGCTTGCCAAGAGACAGCAGGTATCGTCTAATCCAATCCAGTCAGGCTGCTATGGCGCGGACGCTGAAAGAAAAACGAGTTCCCTATTACTAACTATGCTGTACAGGTCAGGTTATGGAAGTGAACGCCCCATCAAGCCACGTCAGTCGGTAGATATGTAATAGCTTGCGAGCAATTCAAACCCAATCCTGCCCAGGCCCGAATTTTCCAAATCACAAAGGAGAACATAAAAATGGAAGCCACTGAATACCTCATGGAAGAACACCGTCTGATTGAGCAGGTACTGGACACCCTCGAACTGGCCGCAAAGCGTCTGGCGTCCGGTCAGACGGTTCCGGCCGATTTCTTTCTGAAGGCAGCCGATTTCATCAAGAACTTTGCCGATGACTGGCATCACGGGAAAGAAGAAGGTGTTCTCTTCGAGGCGCTGACCACACACGGAATGTCGAAGGATAACGGGCCTGTGGCGGTGATGTTGGCCGAACACAACGAAGGGCGGCGCCTGACGGACGCGATGAGATCAGGCGCCGAGCGCATGCAACAAGGTGATGCCAGTGCAGCTCCCCAGATAGCGAAAAATGCAATGGGCTATGTAATGCTGTTGCGCCAGCACATCCAGAAGGAAGACCAGATTCTTTATCCGATGGCTGACCAGCTTATTCCGGTTGCGCAACATAAGCAGATATTGGCGGCGTTTGGCCAGGTAGAGAACAAAGCCGCCGGAGGAACGCGAGAAAAGTATCTGGCGCTTGCGTCGGAGATGCAAAAAGCCATGGCATAGGCAGGCGGCATGATCGGGAAACCGTTATTCAGTCGCCCTATAATCAACTAATGTCGCTCCCCCGCTTCTTCATTAACAATCTGCTGGCTCCCGGTGCCTCAGTCGACTTGCCGCCGGAAGTTGCCCACCATGCGTCACACGTGCTGCGCCTGAAGCAGGATGATGAGGTGCGGCTGTTCGACGGTCGCGGCGGGGAATGGGCGGCGCACATTGTTCGCCTGAAGCCGACGCTGCATGTCGCGCTGGATAGTTTCGATCCAGCCAGTCATGCTCCCGATTTGCGAGTGACACTGGTGCAGGCATTGCCAGCCGCCGACAAGATGGACTGGGTGGTGCAAAAGGCGGTGGAATTGGGGATTGCCGTCATTCAACCCGTCGTCGCCAAACGCAGCGTGGTTCGCCTGTCCGGAGAGAAACTGGCGCGGCGCCAGATCCACTGGCGCAATGTCGCAGTCGCTGCCTGCGAACAATGCGGGGCCAATGTCGTGCCGGTAATTGCGCCGCTGCTTGATCTGCCCCGTTATTTGTCCCAGACCGCAACGGAAAATGAATTGCGATTGTTGCTGTTGCCAGAGGCTACGGCGCGACTGCGAGATTTATCGAGGCCCGATGGTGCGGTGACCCTTCTGATTGGCCCAGAGGGCGGTTTTGATGAGGGTGAAATCGAGATTGCGGCATTTGCCGGATTCAAGCCCCTGAGTTTCGGCCCGCGTGTACTGCGCACCGAGACTGCGGGGCCGGCAGTGCTGGCAGCGATGATGACACAATGGGGGGATTGCTAGCTTTGCAGGCAACCCCCCCATTGCGGGGGAACAGGATCGCCATTCCCCTGGCCCCCTTTCCGGGAAAGGGGGCGTCAAAGTGGTCGCTGGCCTTGCCCGCTCTGGTTTTGTGCTCCTGCCCCAGGGCAGTGGGGCAGCGAGCAAGTTGGACTAAAGTTGGAGGCGCGACATGTTTGAGTCTGCTGAACTGGGTCACAAGCTTGACAAGAAAACTTATATCAAGGAAGCCGCAAGGTTGCGTGCCGACCTTCTCGACATGCAGTACGACATCAAACTGGCGGGAAAATTTCCGGTTGTCGTACTCATCAATGGGGTCGAGGGGGCAGGCAAGGGCGAGACGGCGAACCTGCTCAATGCCTGGATGGATCCACGCCATATCGAAACGCACGCTTTCCCTCCGCCTTCCGATGAAGAAAAGGAACGGCCGTCGATGTGGCGCTTCTGGCGTGTGCTTCCGACCAAGGGCAAGATCGGCATCTTTGTCGGCAACTGGTATACCGACCCGATCATCGCACGCGTTGCCGGCCGCACCAAAAAAGCCGAGTTGACCGTCGCCATCGACGACATCCTGCGCTTCGAGAAAATGCTGACTGACGAAGGCGCATTGGTCATCAAGTTCTGGTTCCATCTTTCCAGGGACGGGCAGCAGAAACGCCTGAAGAAGCTGGGGAGAGACCCGAAGACCCGCTGGCGCGTAACCAGGCACGACTGGAAGCTGTTCGACGACTACGACCGCTATACCAGTGTCTCGGAACATGTACTGCGCGAAACCAGCAGTGGCTATGCGCCGTGGACAGTAGTCGATGGCAGCGACGAGAACTATCGAGCCATCAGCGTAGCCCAACATCTGCTCGA
The DNA here is from genome assembly GCA_049276455.1 of Georgfuchsia sp. GTDB lineage: Bacteria > Pseudomonadota > Gammaproteobacteria > Burkholderiales > Rhodocyclaceae > Georgfuchsia. Next base: position 59,726 of record JBASWL010000021.1, read on the forward strand.
TACCGTGCGTCGGCGCCTGACGCAGAAGAAAGAGAAGCAAGGAAGTTCCAGCGTTGCTCCCTTTGAGCGAGCGCTGGATGGACGCGACCTGATCAATTCGCTTGACATGACGCAGAAGTTGAGCGAAAAAAAATACGAAAACGAACTCGAAAAGTGGCAGGGCAAGCTCAACCTGCTGGCCCGCGATCCGCGCTTCAGGAAGCATTCGGTGATTGCGGTATTCGAAGGCAACGATGCCGCTGGCAAGGGCGGCACCATCCGCCGCATCACCGGGGCGCTCGATGCACGCTGGTACGACATCGTGCCGGTTGCCGCGCCGAACGAGGAGGAGCGCGCCCATCCTTACCTGTGGCGCTTCTGGCGCAACCTGCCGCGCCACGGCCGCATCGTCATCTTCGATCGTTCCTGGTACGGCCGGGTACTGGTCGAGCGTGTCGAGGGCTTCTGCAGCGAAGCCGACTGGATGCGCGCCTATGCCGAAATCAATGATTTCGAAAACCAGTTGAACCGCAATGGCGCCATTGTCGTCAAGTTCTGGCTGGCAATTTCAGCCGAGGAACAGCTCCTGCGTTTCAAGGAGCGGGAGAAGACGCGCTTCAAGCGCTTCAAGATTACCGAAGAGGACTGGCGCAATCGCGACAAGTGGGATGCCTATGAACTGGCCGTGTGTGACATGGTCGACCGTACCTCGACCGATATCGCGCCTTGGACGCTGGTCGAGGCCAACAATAAATATTTTGCCCGCATCAAGGTACTAAAGACGCTGGTCGAGCGCCTCGAAGCAGAGCTTAAGTAAGCTATTATTGGCGGCAACTGTTTTGGAGCCGCCATGAATACCGACGCCACGCCAGAAACGTCCGATTCCAATGCCCGCCTCGTGGCGTGGGTGCGCCAGGCTGCGCCTTATATTCATGCCTTCCGCGGCAAGACCTTTGTCATCGCCTTCGGTGGCGAAGTATTGGAAAGCGACCGCGCACAGGGCATCATCCACGATATCGCCTTGCTCGACAGCATGGGCATCCAGCTGGTGCTGGTGCATGGCGCCCGGCCTCAGATCGACGCCGAGATGCAGGCCCGCGATCTCAAGCCGCGTTTCCACAATGGCTTGCGCGTGACCGATGCCGCTGCCCTCGAATGCGTCAAGCGCGCGATGGGCGTGACGCGCATCGAAATCGAGGCGCTGCTCTCGCAGGGTTTGCCCAACACGCCGATGGCGGGCGCCTTCCTGCGCGTTACCGGCGGCAATTTCATCACGGCGCGTCCAGTAGGCGTGGTCAATGGCATTGATTTCCAATACACCGGCGCGGTACGGAAGGTCATTGCCGAGGAAATCCAGGCCGATCTGGCGCAGGAAAACCTGGTACTGATCACGCCGATCAGTGCTTCGCCCTCGGGCGAAATTTTCAACCTGGCATGGGAGGAAGTGGCCGAAGCCGTGGCCGTTGCGGTGAAAGCCGACAAACTTATCTACCTGTGTGATGCGCAGGGTCTGGTGGACAAGAAGGGCAAGCTGATTGATGCGGCCACCGCCGATGAAGCCGACATTGTGGGAACCAAGAAAGTTCCCCAGTCGGCTGAAATTGCGCGCGTGCTGCCCGGTGCCGTGCGTGCCTGCCGCAATGGCGTCGGCCGGGTACATTTTCTCGACCGCCGGGCCGATGGCGCCATGCTGATGGAGTTCTTTACCCGCGACGGCGTTGGCACCGTCATCACCCGGGCGCCACTGGCGCGGCTACTTGAGGCCACGCACGAAGATGTTGGCGCCATCCTCAGTCTGATCGCACCGCTCGAAGCCGATGGTACGCTGGTGCGGCGCGGCCGTGAGCGGCTGGAAATGGAAATCACGCAGTTCTCGGTGGTTGAACACGACGGCGTCATTGTTGGCTGTGCCGCGCTGTATCCCTTCACTGGCGAAAAGGCGGCAGAGCTTGCCTGCCTCGCCGTGATGCCGGAGTTTCGCCGCGCCGGCTACGGTGAACAGCTTCTCAAACGCATCGAGACTCGAGCGCAAAAACTCAAGATCAAGCAACTTGTCGTGCTGACCACGCGTACTGCACACTGGTTTGTCGAGCGCGGGTTCAAGGATGTCGGCATTGACCAGCTTCCTGCGCCCCGCCGCGAAATGTACAACTTTCAGCGCCGTTCGAAGGTGCTGATGAAATCACTCTAGAAAGGAAGAATCCATGGCACGCATGGTCAAATGCATCAAGCTCGGTATCGAGGCAGAAGGTCTCGATTTCCCACCCATGCCGGGCGAACTCGGCAAACGGATCTTTGAGAGCGTATCGAAGGAAGCCTGGCAGCAGTGGATCAGACTGCAGACCATGCTCATCAACGAGAACCGACTCAGTCTTGTCGATCCGGCCGCGCGCAAGTATCTTTCCGAACAGGTGGAGAAGCATTTTTTCGGCGATGGCGCCGATTCTGCCAGTGGCTTTCTGCCGCCGGGAAGCAAGCCGCCAAACAAATAATACCGGCAAGGGAGCCTGAAATGACGCCAACACTGTATTACGTTATCTACGCGGGGGCATTGACGATGCTGGCCTTGCTCATGGGTAGCGTTTTCCGCAATCGTCTGTGGACCCTGCAAGGCTTCAAGATCGGCATTGGCAACCGGGACAGTGTCCCGCCGCCAACTCCACTGTCTGGCCGTGCCGATCGCGCGGCCATGAATACGCTGGAGAATTTTGTGCTGTTCGCTGCGCTCGCGATCACGGCGCATGTGGCCGGGATGGATAACGAACAGGTGGCGCTTGGTGCCGGGATATTCTTTTGGGCGCGTGTAGCGTACCTTCTGATATACCTGTTGGGTATCGTTTACCTGCGCACGCTGGTTTGGGCGGTTGGTCTCGCCGGCATGGTAATGATCGCCGCAGCGCTGTTTTAACCGGGCACAATAAAACTGCTGCGGCAGGGATCAGCGCGCCATTGTTTTTACACCATCCGTTGTCGCAAGCAGCAGCACATTCGCACTCTGCCGGGCGAATAATCCGTTGCAGACCACGCCGACAATCTGATTGAGTTCAGTTTCGAGAGTTACCGCGTTCTCAATATCCAGCCCATGCACGTCGAGAATGACATTGCCGTTATCGGTGACAAAGCCTTCGCGCAGTCTGGGCTGGCCACCGAGCCTGGTGAGCGCACGGGCGACCTGGGAGCGCGCCATCGGGATCACTTCCACGGGCAGAGGGAATTTCCCCAGCGTCCTGACCAGTTTGCTTTGATCGCAGACGCAGACAAAAGTCGCGGCAACCGCAGCCACGATTTTCTCGCGCGTGAGGGCGCCGCCGCCGCCCTTGATCATTTCCAGTTTGTCGTTGATCTCGTCGGCACCGTCGATATACACCGGCATCTCCGACACGTCGTTGAGATCGAAGACCGGAATGCCGTGTTTTTCCAGCCGCAGCCTGGTCGCATCCGAACTGGCGACCGCGCCCTTGAGCCGGCCCTTGATGCCGGCGAGCTCGTCAATGAAGAAGTTCGCCGTCGAACCGGTGCCGACGCCAATGATGGCGCCAATGGGGATATTGTCGGCGACATAATCTCGCGCGGCCCGCGCGACGGCTTGTTTGAGTTCGTTCTGGTTCATGTTGGCTCCTGTAATGGGGGAATTTTACAGGGCACTGGCAAGACTTTTTCGCCAAATATTAATTCCATTTGTCATGGCGCCGAATTGCTCTGCTGAAATCCGTTACTGATGTGCCGTCATGCCATGGAGCAGCAATTGGCCGGCAGTAACTGCTAGCCCGCGAAGGAAAGCAAACAAGCTTGGGCAGCAAAACCAGAGTAAATTTTAGTGAATATGCTTTTCTTATAATATGGATATAATAATGGCATGTATGCCTCAAATAAAGCGTACTCGCCCCGCCGCAAATTCATATGCCTTCTTGGGACGCTGGCATATGGTCTCCTGTTGCCTGCCTGTTCAGTCAAATCCGAACCGGTCACGATCGGCCTGCATGTATGGCCGGGCTATGAACCACTCCCCTTGGCACGCACGCTCGGCTGGCTGGATGAGAAGCAGGTCAGGCTGGTTGAAACCAGTTCCGCCACCGATTCCCTGAAACAGCTTGAGGAGGGCAGGATCGACGGTGCTGGCCTTACTCTGGACGAGGTGTTGCGTGCCCGCGAAAACGGCATTCCACTTTCGGTAGTGCTGGTCTGCGATATTTCCGCCGGGGCCGACATGTTCCTGACTAGTCCTGAAATCAAAACCCTTGCCGGCATCAAAGGTAGACGGGTAGGCGTCGAGGATGGAGCGTTGGGGGCACTGGTGCTGCATGAGGTGCTGCGGATGGCCAAACTCGGGATGGATGACATCCGGTCGATTTCGCTTTCGAGCGACCAACATGCGGACGCATGGGAGCGTGGCGATATAGATGCAGTAGTGACCTTTGAGCCTGTCGCCACCAAAATCCTGGCCATGGGAGCTAACCGGCTATTTGACAGCCGCATGATTCCAGACATGATACTTGACGTGCTGGCAGTGCGAACCACGTTGCTTGATCGCACGCACGACGACGCGTTGCACCACATGGTTGCAACGCATCTGCGCGCCTTGAGCTATATCAACACCAATCCGGATGACGCGTCCTACCGCATGGCGCAATGCCTCAAGCTGCCTCAAGAAAAGGTGATGGCGGTTTTCAGGGGATTGGCGCTGCCCGATCTGAACAACAATATCCGGCTACTAGCGACATCCCCACCTGAGCTGTTGAGGAGCGTCAAGGAGATTTGCACAACGTTATGCGAAGCGAATCTACTGAAGGAACAGGCAAACGTGGATGGGCTGCTGCATCCGGAATACCTGCCTGAACCAGAGGCTACATGAGCGCCAGGTTTTGCCGCTGGCTCGTTGCCTGCTGCCTGCTTCTGGTGGCGTATCCGACATTTGCCCAGCAGCAGATCAAGATCGGCATCCTCGCCTGCAAGCCCAAAACCAATGTACGGGCGCAATGGACTCCGCTGGCAAAGGCACTCAATCTGGCAATTCCAGAATATGAATTTAGCATTGAAGCTTATGATCACGAACAATTGCTGGCTGCCGTCGCGGAGCGGAATGTCGATTTCGTACTCACCGATCCCAGCAACTATGTGCAGATGCTGCATCGCAGCGGTCTCTCCGCACCGCTCGCTACATTGGTCAGCTTGAAGCAAGGCAAACCGGCCGCAGCCTTTGGTGGCGTCATCTTTACGCTCGCCACCAGAACCGATATCCGAAAACTGGAGGATTTGCGCGATAAAAGCGTAGCGATTGTTTCTACTCAATCCATGGGCGGCTACCAGATGCAGGTTTTTGAGCTTGCCCAAACAGGTCTGCGTGTACCGCAGGATGTGAAAATCGCACTCACCGACATGTCCCATGAAAAAGTGGTTGAAGCTGTCCTCACGGGTCAGGTGGATGCCGGTTTTGTACGGACGGGCATACTCGAGAGCCTTGCCGGAGAAGGCAAACTGGACCTTGCCGGTATCTCGGTTCTTAACAGCTGGAGCTCAACTTTTCCAGTCCAGGTATCGACACGGCTCTACCCTGAATGGCCTTTTGCCGCCTTGGTTCACGCTGACAGGGACTTGATGCGTGAAGTCGCGTCTTTCCTGCTCAGCCTTGATGAAAATTCACCCCTTGCCCAAGAATTGCATATTTACGGGTTCAGTGTTCCTGCCAACTACTCCCCCGTGGAGAAAATGCTGCAAGACTTGCGTATGCCGCCCTTCGACACAATGCCAGCCTTTACTCCGCGTGATGTCTGGAAAAAATACTTCCGGATAATTGTTGCGGGACTGGTCATGGCAGGTTTACAGCAGTTGCTTTGGGTACGCCTGCTCCTGACCAACAGCCGCCTGAAAGCCGAAAAGGCCCTGGTGCAGAAGCAGACTGCAGAACTCAGGAAAAGCAAGGACCTCATCAACTCGGTCATCGAGGGTACTTCTGATGTCGTTTATGTCAAGGATGCGAATGGTCTCTTTACACTTTTTAATACGGCCGGCGCCAAACTCATGGAGAAAGGCGTCGGCGAGGTTATCGGCAAGGACGATACTTCTTTGTTGATACCCGAAGAAGCCAGAGCGGTGAAGGCTATCGATCAATCTGTCATGGCCTCCGGCAAGATAAGGACTTATGAAGAAGAGGTAACAAGGACGACCGGCGAAGTTTTGACCCTTCATGTCACAAAGGGCCCCTTGTTTGATGAACAGAATAACGTTACTGGTTTGTTCTGCATTGCGCGCGACATCACCGAAAAGAAAAAATCCGAGGAAATCATCTGGCATCAGGCCAACTTCGACGCATTAACGGGGTTGCCCAATCGGCGTCTTGCATTTGACCGCCTGGAGCATGAAATCAAGGTATCGAATCGTGAAGACATTCCGCTGGCACTACTTTTTGTTGACCTGGATCGTTTCAAGGAGGTGAACGATACTTTTGGTCATCCGGCGGGCGACGCTCTGCTTAAGGAAGCTGCTCAGCGCCTGGTGAGTTGCGTGCGCGAGTCGGATACAGTGGGACGCTTTGGCGGGGATGAATTCATCATTATCCTGGACAGCCTGGAAGATCTCGCCAGCGTGGAACGCGTTGCCGGCAACCTGCTACTCAAACTGACTGAACCCTTTTGGATCGGCCAGGAGGCAGCGTATATCTCTTGCAGCATTGGTATCACCATCTACCCAGACGATGCGCGTGATGTCGCGACCCTGATAAAGTGCGCCGACAGTGCGATGTATGAGGCCAAGCGCCTGGGGCGAAACCGCTACCACTTATATTCCGCCATGTAATCCATCACGCAGAGGCTGACTTGCCTGCTTATTGAGTTTTTCATAAAACAGGACATGTTGCGCCATGCCAACTTGATCAAAGACCTCGCTTCCCAAGCCTGTCATTGCGAACCCCGGAGGGGCGTGGCAATCCAGCAATGGATCGCCACGGGCCTGTGGCCCTCGCGATGACGTTTTCCATGTTAAGGAATTATCAATAAGCGGACTCAAGTTCATGCGTTGGCAACAAGCTGCCTGGCCCGTAAAAATTACTTCCTGCGCTGCGGTGGCAGATCGGTACAACTGCCATGCGCCACTTCGGCGGCGAGACCGACGGTTTCGCCCAACGTTGGATGCGGGTGGATGGTCTTGCCGATATCTTCGGCATCGGCGCCCATTTCGATTGCCAGTGCGATCTCGCTGATGATGTCACCGGCATTGGGACCAACGATGGCGCCGCCGATGATGCGTTTGGTTTCCGCATCGAACAGCAGCTTGGTGAAGCCGTAGTCGGCGCCGTTGGCGATGGCGCGGCCCGAGGCGGCCCACGGGAACAGCCCCTTCTCGATGGCCCGACCCTCGGCTTTGGCCTGATCTTCGGTGATGCCGACCCAGGCGATTTCGGGATCGGTATAAGCCACTGACGGAATCACGGCGGCATCAAAGTGGCTCTTCTGACCTGCAGCCGCTTCGGCCGCGACGTGGCCTTCATGCACGGCCTTGTGCGCCAGCATCGGTTGTCCGACGATATCGCCAATGGCGAAAATGTGCGGCGCATTGGTGCGCATTTGCGAATCGACGGGGATGAAGCCACGCTCATTGACATTGATGCCGGCTTTATCGGCGTCGAGTTTTTTTCCATTCGGGCTGCGCCCGGCGGCAACCAGCACGAGGTCATAGCGCAGTGGCTCAACGGGGGCATTCCCGCCTTCAAAGGTCACCCAGATGCCATCGGCCCTGGCTTCGACCTTTGTGGTTTTTGCTTTCAGCATCACCTGGTCGAAGCGCTGCGCATTGCGTTTCTCCCAGACCTTGACCAGGTCACGATCGACACCCGTCATCAGGCCGTCGAGCATTTCCACTACCGAAATGCGCGCGCCCAGGGTCGAATATACCGTCGCCATTTCGAGGCCGATGATGCCGCCGCCGATCACCAGCATCTGCTTTGGCACGGCCGCGAGTTCGAGCGCGCCGGTGGAATCGACGATGCGCGGATCGGCCGGGATGAAGGGCAGCTTCACCGCCTGCGAACCGGCGGCAACAATGGCTTGGGCGAACTTCACCACCCTGGATCCCGCACTGGTTTCGACGGCCAGATGATGCGGATCAACAAATTTGCCGAGACCTTGCACCACCTGCACCTTGCGCGCCTTGGCCATGCCGGCGAGGCCCGTGGTGAGCTTGCCGACCACCTTGTCCTTGTGCGCGCGCAGCTTGCCGAGGTCGACCTTCGGCGTACCGAAGTCGACGCCGAGCGCGGCGAAATGCGCGGCTTCTTCCATCACCGCCGCAACATGCAGCAGTGCCTTGGAGGGAATGCAACCGACATTGAGGCAGACACCCCCCAGCGTCGGGTAGCGTTCGACCAGCACCACACTAAGGCCGAGATCGGCGGCGCGAAAAGCGGCGGAGTAGCCGCCCGGCCCGGCGCCGAGCACGACAAGATCGGCCTCGATGTCGACGTTGCCGGCAAAGCTGGCAGCGGAGGCAACAGCGGCAGGTGCCACGGGCGCAGCAGCGGGAACAGCTTTCGGCGCTTCCGCTTTTGTCGCGGCGCCGGCCTCGGTGTCGAGCAGGACAATGAGGCTGCCTTCCTTGACCCGATCGCCGATCCTGACCCGGATTTCCTTTATCGTGCCGGCCGCGGGCGCCGGTATGTCCATCGTTGCCTTGTCCGATTCGAGCGTGATCAGGCTGTCTTCGGCCTTGACCCTGTCGCCGACCTTGACCAGAACTTCGATCACCGGCACATCGGCGAAATCGCCGATGTCGGGCACCTTGACTTCGAGTGCGCTCATGCCAGCAGCCTCCCGGTTTCAGACAGCATCGCAGCCAGATGCTTGCAGAAGCGCGCGGCGCTGGCGCCGTCGATGACGCGGTGGTCGTAAGACAGCGACAGCGGCAACATCAGACGCGGCAAGAACTCCCTGCCGTTCCAGCGCGGCTGAATTTCGCTTTTCGAAACGCCGAGAATCGCGACTTCCGGCGCATTGATGATGGGCGTAAAACTGGTGCCGCCGATGCCGCCGAGGCTGGATATGCTGAAGCAGCCACCCTGCATTTCAGTGGCGCTGATTTTGCCATCGCGCGCCTTCCTGGCCAGAACAACAGTTTCCTGCGCAATTTCGAAAACGCTCTTTTGATCTGCATTGCGGATCACCGGCACGACAAGTCCATGTGGCGTGTCGGCGGCAAAGCCGATGTGGTAGTAACGCTTCAGCACCAGCGTCTCGCCATCGAGCGAGGCATTGAAGTTGGGATATTTCTTCAGCATCTCGACACTGGCCTTGATCAGGAAGGCAAGCATGGTCAACTTCGCCCCGCCGGCTTCGGTCAGCTTGTTCGATTCCATGCGATGCGCTTCAAGCTCGGTGATGTCGGCCGCGTCGAACTGCGTGACATGGGGAATCATCACCCAGTTGCGGGCGAGATTGGCGCCGGAAAGTTTCTGGATGCGCGATAGCGGCTGCGCCTCGACCGGGCCGAATTTGCTGAAGTCGATCTTCGGCCACGGCAGCAGGTTGAGTCCGCCCGTTGCTGCAGCGCCGGGTGCTGTGGAGGTCATGATGCGTTTGACATGGCCCTTGACATCGTCCGCCGTGATGCGGTTTTTCGGCCCGCTTCCGGCCACCTTGCCGAGATCGACGCCGAGTTCGCGTGCCAGGGCGCGCACCGACGGGCTCGCGTGCGGCTTGTGGCCGCTTGCTGCTGCCACAGGTGCTTCCGCGGGCGCGGCAACCGCAGGCGCAGTCTGTGGCACCGGTTCGGCAACCGGCTTTGGCGCTGGCTTGACGGCTTCCGCAGGAGTAGTCTGCGCCACCGGCGCGGGTTTTGCGGCTGCCCCCTCGCCTTGCTCCAGCAACAGCACCAGGCTGCCTTCGGACAGCTTGTCGTCGAGTTTTACCTTCAGTTCCTTTACCGTGCCGGCCACCGGTGTCGGCACATCGACGGTGGCCTTGTCCGATTCGAGCGTGATCAGCGACTGCTCGGCGACGACTACATCTCCCGGTTTGACCAGAATGTCGATGACAGGGACATCCTTGAAGTCGCCGATATCCGGCACCTTGATTTCGATAATTGAGCTCATGTCAGACCCCGATCGGGTTTGGCTTCTCGGTGTCGAGGCCATATTTCTTGATAGCTTTCTTCACCACCTGCGACTTCAGCGTACCTTCCTCGACCAGCGCCTTCAATGCCGCGAGTGTGATCCAGTGGCGGTCGACCTCGAAGAAATGGCGCAGCTTCTCGCGCGTATCGGAACGGCCGAAACCATCGGTGCCGAGTACGACGTAGCGGCGCGGCACCAGAGCGCGGATCTGGTCGGCGAACAGGCGTATGTAATCGGTAGCCGCAATCACCGGTCCCTGCGTTGGCGCAAGGCAATGCGTGGCATGGGCGACGCGCGGCTTGCTGTCGGGATGCAGGCGGTTCCAGCGTTCCACATCGTGGCCGTCGCGCGCCAGTTCGGTGAAACTGGGGCAGGACCAGAGATCGGCATCGACGTTCCAGTCCTGCCGCAGCAGATCGGCCGCCGCAATCACCTCGCGAAAAATCGCGCCGGAGCCAAGCAGTTGCACGCGCGGATTCTTGCTCTCTGCTGCCTTGCCAAAGGCATACATGCCTTTAAGAATATCCGCCTCGGCGCCTGACGGCAGCGCGGGATGGCCATAGTTTTCGTTGAGCACCGTCAGGTAATAAAACACGTCCTGCTGCTCGGCCACCATGCGCCGCAGGCCGTCCTGCACGATGACGGCGACCTCGTAGGCAAAGGTCGGGTCGTAGGAAATGCAGTTCGGCACCGCCGCCGAGAACAGGTGGCTGTGGCCGTCCTCATGCTGCAGGCCTTCGCCGTTCAAGGTGGTGCGGCCCGAGGTGCCGCCGATCAGGAAGCCGCGCGAGCGCTGGTCGCCCGCGGCCCACACCAGATCCATGGTGCGCTGCATGCCGAACATCGAGTAGAACACATAGAACGGAATCATCTGTACGCCATGCGTCGAATAGGCAGTCGCGGCAGCGATCCAGTCGGCCATCGCCCCTGCTTCATTGATGCCTTCCTGCAATATCTGTCCGGTCTTGGACTCCTTGTAGAACATCAACTGCTCTGCGTCCTGCGGCACGTATTTCTGGCCTTCCTGATTCCAGATGCCGATCTGGCGGAACAGGCCCTCCATGCCGAAGGTGCGCGACTCGTCGGCGACGATGGGCACCACGCGCTTGCCCAGTGCGGGATCCTTCAGCAGTGTGTTGAGCACCCGCACGAAGGCCATGGTCGTGGAGAACTCGCGGCCTTCGGCCGAGGCCTTGAGCACGGCATCGAAAGCCGACAGCGGTGGCACCGGCAGCGGGTCGACGCGGCGGCAGCGCTTGGCGACGAAGCCACCCAGCGTCTGACGTCGTTCCATCATGTACTTATGTTCAGGCGAATCCGCCGCGAATTTGAGATAGGGCAGTTGCGCGATATCGCCATCCGCGATCGGCAGATTGAAGCGGTCGCGGAAGGATTTGAGCGAGGCGAGATCCATCTTCTTCTGCTGGTGGGTGATGTTCTGCGCTTCACCCGCGACGCCCATGCCGAAACCCTTGATGGTCTTGGCCAGGATCACCGTGGGCTGACCCCGGTGATTCGCCGCCGCTTGATAGGCGGCAAAGACTTTGTGCGGATCGAAGCCGCCGCGATTCAAGCGCCAGAGATCCTCGTCGCTCCAGTCGGCAACCATCTCCTTCAGTTCCGGCGTATTGAAAAAGTGTTCGCGCAGATAAACGGCATCGCGCGCGCGGAAAGTCTGGTAATCGCCATCGAGGCACTCCATCATGCGCCGGCGCAGATGACCGTGCTTGTCCTTCGCATGCAACGCATCCCAGTAGCCGCCCCAGATCACCTTGATCACATTCCAGCCGGCGCCGCGAAAATCGGATTCCAGTTCCTGGATGATCTTGCCGTTGCCGCGCACCGGGCCATCAAGACGTTGCAGGTTGCAGTTCACCACGAAGATCAGGTTTTCAAGCTTCTCGCGCCCGGCCATGCCGATGGCACCCATCGACTCGGGTTCGTCCATTTCGCCGTCGCCGCAGAAACACCACACCTTGCGGCCATCGGTATCCTTGAGATCGCGATCCTTCATGTATTTCATGAAGCGGGCCTGATAGATGGCCTGGATTGGCCCAAGTCCCATCGACACGGTGGGGAACTGCCAGAAGTCCGGCATCAGCCACGGGTGAGGATATGACGACAGCCCCTTGCCGTCGACTTCGCGGCGGAAGTTGTCGAGCTGCTCTTCCGACAACCCGTCCAGCATATAGGCGCGCGCGTACACGCCCGGCGAGGAATGGCCCTGAATATAGACCATGTCGCCATTGCCTTCGGCGTTCGAGCGCCAGAAATGATTGAAGCCGACATCAAACAGCGTCGCAGCGGAGGCAAAACTCGCGATATGGCCGCCAAGGCCGGAATCGTTGCGGTTTGCGCGCAGCACCATCGCCAGCGCATTCCAGCGCACATGGGCGCGGATGGTGTTTTCGATTTCAGCGTTGCCGGGGAATTTTGGCTGCTGGTCTGTCGGAATGGTGTTGATGTATTCGGTGGTCGCCGAGTAGGCGATATTGATGCCGGCGCGATGGCCGAGCTGAATCAACTGTTCGATCAGGTAATGCGCGCGTTCCGGTCCTTCATGTTCAATGACGGCTTCCAGAGCGTCGATCCATTCGCGGGTTTCCTCCGGGTCGCCATCGGTAGACGGCATTCCGGGATCAGATAATACGGACATTCGCAAATCTCCTTGTGGGCTATTGCAGGGCAGAGCTTATCCTAATACCGGTCTGGCGATAATGCTGGACGTAGAGTCCGCGAAACGGGATAATTTCGCGTCAAACCCTGTGCCCGGAGTGGTTTTCCGCACGGGTTAATTTTTTTCAGACATTCACTTATCATGACTGCACGAATTATAGATGGCAATGCACTCTCAGCCGCGCTGCGCGAAGAACTGGCGGTGCGTGCCGCAGCGCTCACGGCACGCGGGGTTACCCCCTGCCTGGCGGTGATTCTGGTCGGCGAAGATCCGGCCTCCGCCGTGTATGTGCGCAACAAGGTCGCTGGTTGTGAGAAGGCCGGCCTGCGTTCGATCAAGGATGTCTATCCCGCTGATGCCGAACCTGCCGTGGTGCTGGCGCGGATTGCCGAACTCAATGCCGATCCTGCCGTACATGGCATTCTGGTGCAGTTGCCGCTGCCGAAACAGTTCGATGCCGATGCCGTGCTCGAAGCCATCGCGCCCGAGAAGGATGTCGATGGTTTCCATGCCGAGAATGTCGGCGCCCTGATGCAGGGCAATCCGCGTTTTATTCCCTGCACGCCTTACGGCGTCATGAAAATGCTCGAGCGCGAGAAAGTCGTGCTGAAAGGCGCCGAAGCCGTCGTCGTCGGCCGCAGCAATATCGTCGGCAAGCCGATGGCCATGTTGTTGCTGGCCAGGAGCTGCACCGTGACCATCTGTCACTCGCAATCGAAGGATCTTGCGTTTCACACGCGCCGCGCCGATATCCTGGTGGCGGCGGTCGGCCGCGAGCGCATGATTACCGGCGACATGATCAAGCCAGGCGCCACGGTGATTGACGTCGGCATGAACCGGTTCAGCAGCGGGCCCAACGAAGGCAAGCTGTGCGGCGACGTTGATTTTGAAACGGCAAAGGAAGTGGCCGGCCTCATCACACCGGTACCGGGCGGCGTCGGCCCGATGACCATTACCATGTTGCTCACCAATACGCTGGAATCCGCCGAACGCGCAGCGTCAGTGTAGGCTAATGCCTGCGGTGCAGGCGTTACGCCGTAACTAAAGGAGTTTGAAATGAGCCATCCTCTCGTTGGCATTGTCATGGGTTCGGACAGCGACTGGCCGCTGTTGCGCGCTGCCGCTACGACCCTCAAACAGTTTGGCGTCTCCTATGAAGCCAAGGTGCTCTCTGCCCACCGCACCCCGGACGAGGCGCTCGACTACGCCAGTGGCGCCGCCGAACGTGGCCTCAAGGTGTTGATCGGGGCGGCTGGCGGCGCTGCGCATCTGGCAGGTGTGCTGGCCGCGAAAACGCAATTGCCGGTGCTGGCGGTTCCGATGCCTTCCTCGCATTTGCAGGGCCTCGATTCGCTGCTGGCCATGGTGCAGATGCCGGCCGGCATTCCCGTCGCCACCTTCGCCATCGGCGAAGCCGGCGCCACCAATGCCGCCCTGTTCGCCGTCGCCATGCTGGCGCTTGGCGACGCGACACTCGCCGCCAAGCTGGCCAAATTCCGCCGCACACAGACCGAAAAAGTGCTCTCGAAAACCCTGCCTGACTTGCCCTGAGCCGTGACCGATGCAGCCATAGTGCGTGCAGTTGAGTTGCTGCGCGCAGGCGAACTCGTCGCCTTTCCGACCGAGACGGTGTACGGCCTCGGCGCCGATGCCGGCAACCCGAAAGCGCTGGCGAAAGTTTTTGCCGCCAAGGGCCGCCCCGCCGATCACCCGCTCATCGTGCATGTGCCCGACACATCGCACCTCGACCAATGGGCGCGCGAGATTCCTGAGGCAGCGCATCTGTTGGCCAAGGCCTTCTGGCCCGGTCCGCTGACGCTGATACTCAAGCGCCAGCAGGGGGTAAATGAGGTGCCTGATCTCGTCACCGGTGGACAGGACAGCGTGGGCCTGCGCATCCCCAACCATCCGCTGGCGCTGCAACTGCTGAAGGCATTCGATGGGGGCATTGCCGCGCCCTCCGCCAATCGCTTCGGCCGCATCAGCCCCACCACAGCGCAGCACGTGCGCGAAGAACTTGGGGAAAGCGTGGCATTGGTACTGGACGGCGGGCCATGCCAGGTCGGCATCGAATCGACCATCGTCGATCTGTCGCGCGGCGAGCCTGTCATCCTGCGCCCCGGCATGATCAGTGCGGAGCAGATCCAACACGCCTTGCAGCAGACTTTCCCCCTCGCCCCTGGCGGGAGCGGGCGCCGCGAAGTGGCGGGAGAGGAGGGCGACAGCAACGAATCCCCCCGCGTCTCCGGCTCGCTCGCCGCCCACTATGCGCCCATCACCCCGATGCACCTCGTGCCGGCCGGCATACTCGCCGCCGAGATGGCGAAATACTTGCGCGACGGCCGATCCCTCGCTGTTCTCTCGGTTGAATCCCCCGCGCCGCATGAACGCGTGCAGTGGCAGCCCGCAGCCCGCGAAGCCGGCCCATACGCGCACGCGCTTTACGCCAACCTGCGAGCCCTCGATCGCCAGGGCATTGACCTCATCCTGGTCGAAGCGCCGCCACAAGGGCCGGAATGGCTGGCGGTAAATGATCGCCTCGCGCGCGCGTCGCACGGCTCCGGAATGTAGCAGGGCCTGCCAGTTCGGCCCTGTTTTGCTATACTCCGCGCCTCTTTTCGGGGAAGTAGCTCAGCTGGGAGAGCGTCGCGTTCGCAATGCGAAGGTCGGGAGTTCGATCCTCCTCTTCTCCACCATTTCATAGTCCGAAGCAGTCCAATAAAGGCCGTAAATCCAAGTAGAAGCAAGGGGTTACGGCCTTTTTCATTCCGTAGTCGTCCGAGAGTGTCCACGTAAATCTACCGTCAAATGACGGTATTGTTGACGGTATACTGCCTACTCTAAAGGAGGTATACCGTCATGGCGCTGACCGACATCGTTATCCGCAGGACAAAGCCGGCTGAAAAAGTACTTAAGCTGGCAGACGAAAAAGGGCTTTATCTCAGGGTCGAGTCCAGCGGATCAAAGCTCTGGCGCTTCGACTATCGCTTCGCGAACAAGCGAAAAACCCTATCCTTGGGCAAGTATCCCGACGTATCGCTTGCACAAGCCAGAGAGCGACACACAGAAGCCCGCAAGCTTTTGGCGAATGGCGTTGACCCTTGTGAAGTAAAGAAGGCACAAAAAATAGCGACAGCGGAGGGTGGGGCTAACAGCTTCGAGTCTGTGGCCCGCGAGTGGTTTATCAAGCACAAGCCGACCTGGGCAAAGTCGCACGCTGACAAAATCATTGCTCGTCTTGAGAACGATCTGTTTCCTTGGCTTGGTGGCAGACCGATTTCGGAAATTACACCTCCAGAAATTTTGCGATGCCTGCGCCGAATCGAAGCACGCGGCGCACTGGATACGGCTCACCGTGCGCTGCAAAATTGCGGGCAAGTTTTACGCTATGCCGTAGCGACAGGCCGTGCGGATCGCAACTCGTGCGGCGATCTTAGAGGGGCGCTACCACCATCCCAAAAGGGTCACTTTGCGGCCATCACCGACCCGGATGGAGTAGCAGAACTGCTTCGCAAGATTGATGACCTTCAAGCGGGTTTTGTGGTCAAGTGCGCGATGCGTCTTGCTCCACTAGTATTTGTTCGTCCCGGTGAACTCAGGACGGCGCGTTGGGTCGGTATTGATCTTGAAAATGCGGAATGGCGCTATACCGTCAGCAAGACAAAAACAGAACACCTAGTGCCGTTGGCAACGCAGGCCATTGGCATATTACAGGAACTACATGCGCTGACGGGTAAGGGAGAGTATGTTTTCCCGGGGGCACGGACGAACGGTAAGCCGATGTCCGATGGTGCCATCAATGTTGCTCTTCGCCGTGCTGGCTATAGCACTAGAGATGAGCAAACGGGTCACGGCTTCCGGGCAATGGCTCGGACGATCTTGCATCAGGAACTAGGTATCGCACCGGAGATCATTGAGCATCAGCTAGCGCACCGTGTTCCTGATGCCCTCGGTACGGCGTACAACCGCACAAAGTTTCTCAAGGAGCGTCGCGCAATGATGCAGACTTGGGCTGACTATTTGGATAAGTTAAAGGCCGGGGCGGAAGTAATACCACTGCACGGTGACGCGGCATAGTAGCTTTGCCTTCACTCATAACGATAACCGCATCAATTACCACGATTTCTCTCAGCGTCTCGAGAAGCTGCGCCAGAAATACGAATCCGGCAACATCAAGATACACATCACCGGCTTCGCCAAAGTGGTCGGAGATCTGATGGACGGACTGCTGCAGGTTCTGATGTTCTTCGCAGCGGCAATTGCCATTTGCACGGCTGTACTGTACTGGTAAAGGTACGCCCTCGCATGACACCTTTGGCAAGGTGTTTCGGGTACTGCCCGATTTCCCATGGGCGGCACATACTCATCATCATGCTTGTCTTGCTTGGGTGCGCTGGCGCTCCGGGATGAATTTCTCGAATGCTTGATTTATTGAGTTTTTCATAAAACAGGACATGTTGTGCCATGCCAACTTGATCAAAGACCTCGCTTCCCAAGCCTGTCATTGCGAGCACGGGCCTGTGGCCCTCGCGATGACGTTTTCCATGTTTGTCTCGATTTAAGGAATTATCAATAGGGTGATGCCCCGTTCGGTTTGCTTATTCTCCTTTTCGCGCGGATCGATGCCCATGTCCATCATTACGATCAGTTCGCGTGCCCGCTCTCCAGCCTGTTGCACCGTCCAGGTCGGAAACCGACCGATACTGAGCCGGACCGAGCGCCCCCGGAACTTGCGATCAACAAAATAGATCAGGTGGCTGCAACAACCCCCGCTGATCAGCCATTTCCCGCCGAATTCGCCTGCTGGTCGGCGTGATATGAGCTTCGCACCAGTGGAGCGCAGGTGGCGTGGCTGAAGCCCATCGCCAGTGCTTCGCGCTGGTACATGGCGAAGGTATCGGGATGCACATAGCGCAGCACCGGCAGGTGGTGCTGCGATGGTGCCAGATACTGGCCGATGGTGAGCATCTCGATGTCATGGGTGCGCATGTCGCGCATGACGGCAAGCAGTTCCTCGTCGGTTTCGCCCAGACCCACCATGAGGCCGGACTTGGTTGGCACCTGCGGATGATGTGCCTTGAAGGCTTTCAGCAGTTGCAGCGAATGGGCATAATCGGCGCCTGGGCGCGCCTGCTTGTACAGCCGCGGCACGGTTTCCAGGTTGTGGTTCATCACGTCGGGCAGAGCGGCGGTGAATTTGTCGAGCGCGACTTCAAGCCGGCCGCGAAAGTCCGGCACCAGCACTTCGATTTTTGTCTGCGGCGATAGCCTGCGGATTTCGCTGATGCAGTCGACGAAATGCTGTGCGCCACCGTCGCGCAGGTCATCACGATCGACGCTGGTGATGACCACGTACTTGAGATGCAATGCGGCGATGGTGGCGGCGAGCTTCTTCGGTTCTTCCGCATCGGGCGGCAGCGGTTTGCCGTGGCCGACATCGCAGAAGGGGCAGCGCCGAGTACACAGGTCGCCGAGGATCATGAAGGTCGCCGTGCCGTTGCCGAAGCATTCGCCGATATTGGGACAGGTGGCTTCTTCGCACACGGTGTGCAGTTGGTGCTCGCGCAGAATCTGCTTTACTTCAGTGAAGCGCGATGCGCTGCTGCCGGCCTTGACGCGTATCCACGCCGGCTTGGGCAAGGCTTTTTCGAGCGGTACGACCTTGATCGGAATGCGTGCCGTTTTTTCTGCGCCGGTTTGCTTTGTGCTCATTTTTCCAGTTGTGCTTTCAAGTGTTCGACCAGACGATTGCCGGTGGATGCCAGATCGACCGCGCCACATAAATCCTTCATCTGCGTCACTGCCATGCCGGCATAACCGCAGGGATTGATTGCCTGATAGGGCGACAGATCCATGTCAACATTCAATGCCAGGCCGTGAAAAGTGCAGCCGTTCTTCACGCGCAATCCGAGTGCCGCGATCTTGGCGCCGTCCACATACACACCCGGCGCACCAGAAAGACGCTGCGCCGCAATGCCGTATTCCGCGAGCAGACCGATCAGGGCTTGCTCCATTTTACGCACCATCTCGCGTA
The DNA here is from genome assembly GCA_049276455.1 of Georgfuchsia sp. GTDB lineage: Bacteria > Pseudomonadota > Gammaproteobacteria > Burkholderiales > Rhodocyclaceae > Georgfuchsia. The sequence continues at coordinate 78,515 of JBASWL010000021.1, forward strand.
CCTTGATATCGCGGCGGCGCAGATCGATGAGCAGGTAGGCCACGAGCTGGCCGGGGCCGTGGTAGGTGATCTGTCCGCCACGGTCGACCTTGATGACGGGAATACCCGCGTCGTACAAAAGGTGTTCTGACTTGCCCGCCTGCCCCTGCGTGAATACGGGCGGATGTTCAAGCAGCCAGATCTCGTCCTCGCTGTTCTCGTTGCGCGCAGCCGTAAAAGCCTGCATGCGGTGCCAGGTTGACTCGTACTCGACCTGACCAAGGCGGCGGACGATCACAGCACGAACTTTACTTCGGGGTGCTGCGTTAATTCCAGGTACAGCGCATCAAGCTGTGCCTTGGAGGTTGCACGTACGGTACAGGTCAGCGACAGATAGTTGCCGCCCCTGGAGGTGCGCATTTCCATCGTTGCCGCTTCGAAATCCGGCGCATGGCGCAGCACAATTTCCGCTATCGACTGCGCAAAGCAGTCGCCGCGTACTCCCATGATCTTGACGGGAAAATCGCAGGGGAATTCGATCAGGGATTCTTCGTTCATATGGCCCTCATCACGGTGGCCTTGAAATCCTGGTACCAGGCGTACATGTTGGCAAACGCAGCGCCCGGGATGCCCTTGCCGACGGGTTTGCCGTCAAGCGTCACGATCGGCAGCACTTCCTTGGGTGAAGAGGTCAGCCACAGTTCGTCTGCCGTGCGTATTTCTTCCTCGCGTATGTCGCGCACTTCAGTACGCAGGCCATGTTGTGCCGCGAGTTCAAGCACCACGTCATAGGTGATGCCCGGCAGCATCAGGTGATTCTTGATCGGGGCCAGCAGCACGTCGTTCTTCACGACAAAAATATTCGATGCCGCTCCCTCGGACAGAAAGCCGTCACGCAACAGCACGGTTTCGACGCAGCCGGCGGCGATGGCTATCTGGCGCAGGAGGCAGTTTGCCAGGAGCGAAGTGGTCTTGAGATCGCAGCGCAGCCAGCGGAAGTCGGTTGCGGTTACCGCTGCCACTCCCCTGTCGCGCTGTTCCGGCGAGGGGGTACTCAGCGCTTCGCTCATCATGAAGACGGTGGGCTTTACTACGGCAGGGAAAGCGTGATTGCGCTTGCTGTCGGTACCGCGCGTGATTTGCAAATACAGCGATTGGTCGGTTTCATCGGCTTGTTCGATCATGCGCTGAATGATTTGCGTCCATTCCTGCTGCGTTTTTGGATTGGCCAGGCCGATGCCGTCGAGGCTGGCCTGCAAGCGCTTTAAATGTTGATCCAACCGGAACGGGCGGCGCGAATAGACGGGGATGACTTCATACACGCCATCACCAAACAGGAAGCCGCGATCCATCACCGAGACATTGGCATCCTCGATTGGCAGAAACTCGTTGTTCAGGAAAACCTTATTCATTTTTTGAGGCTCAACGCTCAGGCACAAGAAACTTTGGATTGCGCATTCACTGTAACCACAGCTTGAGGCTATCCCATCCACGCCCAAGCATGCCGGCCAAAGGCACATCTTCCAGTGCATAGACGGGAAATTGCCCCCATGATTTGTCGTCAACAAAGAGCTTCAAGGTGCCGATCTGGGCCCCCTTCTGCACCGGTGCCAGCAGTGGTTGACGAGTTACCAGTTGTGCCTTGATGTTCTCTTTCAATGTGCCTTTCGGCAACGAGACGATGAAGTCGTCGATGAAACCGGCTGGCACTGTTGCCTGGGAGCCCTTGAATATCCGCACTTGCGATACGGCCGCTCCCTTGTTGTAGAGCTTGATGCCATCGAAGGCCAGAAAGCCATAGTTGAGCAGCTTGAGCGATTCCTGTGTGCGGGCATCGTCGGAAGCCGTACCCAGCACCACTGAAATCAGCCGCCGCTCGCCGCGTTTGGCTGTGCCAATCAGGCAATAGCCCGCTGCTTGCGAGTGGCCGGTCTTGAGGCCGTCCACCGTCGGATCAAGCCAGAGCAGGCGATTGCGGTTGTATTGATGGATGCCGTTGAAACTGTATTCCTTCGCCGCATGCAGCGCGTGCGACTCGGGAAAGTCGCGCATCAGGGCTGCCGCCAGTCGTGCCAGATCGCCGGCAGTCGACACATGCTGCGGCTGTGGCCCGTCAAAATAACCGCTGGCATTCAGGAAATGGGTCTTGCTCATGCCGAGGAGCGCCGCCTGCCTGTTCATGATCGCAACGAAACCCTCTTCTTTGCCAGCGATTGCTTCGGCCAGGGCCACGGCGGCATCGTTGCCGGACTGGATAATCATGCCGCTGAGCAGATCCCCCACCTTCACCCTGTGGTTGACTTCGATGAAGCTGCGCGATCCCGGCATGCGCCACGCGCGTTCCGATACCGCCACGACCTGGTCGAGCTTGAGGGTGTTTTCCCTGAGCGCGGCATAGGCAAGATAGGCCGTCATTACCTTGGTCAGCGAGGCCGGCTCCAGAGGCATATCGATATTTTCCGAAGCCAGCACCTGGCCAGAGCTGTAGTCGAGCAGCACCCAGGCACGGGCAGCGACAGGGGCGAGCGTGGTTTGGGCCAGTGCGGAAGACAATCCGGCCGATATGCCAAATAAACAGCAGAGCACAAAAAACAGGTAGCGCATGGGAATCGTGGACAGGCGGCAATCTCATTGGCCGCAGAAAACAGGGGATGATGGATTATATCGCCCTGCCGATGCGGGCTATTTCTGTACCAGAACCGGCTTCATATCCAGCAACTCGGCCAGCTTGACAGCCATGTTGCGTGCTTCTCCAGCGTCGGCCCAGGGCCCGAGCTGGACGCGGAACAGATGGTCTGCTGCACGCATCACCAGTTTATTGCCCATATCCTCACCAAGTTCACGCCCCAGCCGCGCCTTAAAAGCTTCGGCATTGTCACGGTTGCCGAAGGCGCCCAGTTGCAGCCAGGCGCCACGCGCATCGTCGATCTCAGGTAGCGGCTTGTCTTCGGCGACTTTACCAGGTGCGTCATCTTCACTCTTGGCGACGATCAATGCAGGTGGCGCAAGGGGTGAACTGGATGTCAGGCTTTCCACTTCAACCATGCCGCTACCGCTGCCGATCAGGCCCAGTTTCCACGCGGCGGTATAAGACAGATCGATGATGCGGTCGGCATGGAAGGGGCCGCGGTCATTGACGCGTACCACCACCGATTTGCCATTGGCAAGGCTGGTCACCCGCGCATAGCTCGGGAGCGGCAGGGTTGTATGTGCCGCAGTCATGGCATACATGTCGTACACCTCGCCTGTGGAAGTTTTCTGGCCGTGGAATTTTTTGCCATACCAGCTTGCCAGTCCGCGTGCCTTGTAATGCCCTGCTTCGCGCAGTGGCGTGTAATCATGCCCGAGCACTGAATAGGGTTTGTTGGCGAAGCGATGCAGTGGTTCTGCCTTCGGTACCGCATCTGGAACCGCTTCCAGATTTGCGGGCGGGTTGTTGCCAGGGCCGTCATCCTTGTAATAGCCGCCGCCACGTGTGGGTGTATGGCCGGGATCGCCAACCGGCGCCGGCCCTGGCGACAAGCTGCTGCAGGCGGCGAGCAGCACCAGGCAAGACAAGGAGATCAGGCGTGGCAGCAGCATGTTTTTGTCATTTTAATGTAATTCGCCATCATTTCTGTACAAGCATGTGGTTCTTGTGGATGCTCATGAGGATGCCAACGCCGAGGAACAATGTTACCAGTGAGGTGCCGCCGTAGCTGATGAAGGGGAGCGGGACTCCGACCACGGGCAGGATGCCGCTTACCATGCCCATGTTTACGAAGGCGTAGGTAAAGAACATCAGGGTGATCGATCCAGCCAGCAGGCGTGAAAACAGGGTCGGCGCCTGGGCGGCTATCATCAGGCCGCGGGCTATCAGCAGCGAATAGATGAGGAGTAGCAGCATATTGCCGAGCAGACCCCATTCTTCGGAGATGACGGCGAAAATGAAATCGGTGTGGCGCTCGGGAAGGAATTCGAGCTGGGTCTGCGTGCCTTGCCCCCAGCCTTTGCCGAACAGCCCCCCGGAGCCGATGGCGATGGTGGACTGGATGATATGGAAACCTTTGCCAAGCGGATCCGATTCGGGGTCGAACAGGGTCAGCACACGCTCGCGCTGGTAGTCATGCATCAGGGGCCAGACCAGAGGTATCGCAGCGAAGGCGGTGACGGCGAGACCGACGATAAACTTCCATGGCAGCCCGGCGAAGAAAATCACGTAGAAGCCCGAGGACAGAACGAGGAGGGCAGTGCCGAGATCGGGTTGCCGGGCGATCAGTGCGACGGGTAAAAGGAGCAGCATGGCGGCGACCATGTGGTCGTAAAACCGGATCGTGATTTCACGCTTTTGAAAATACCAGGCCAGCATCAGCGGCATGGCGATTTTCATGATTTCGGCTGGCTGGATGCGAGTGACGCCGATATTGAGCCAGCGCCGCGCCCCCTTTGAGACGTCGCCGAACAATGCCACTGCGACCAGCAGCAGCAGACCCAGCAGATAGAGCGGTACAGCCGCATGCATCAGCCGTTGCGGCGACATCTGGGCCGCAACACGCATGACGAATAGTGCCGCGACGAGGTTGACGGCTTGTGTGCCAAGCCGCTCTGGCGAGGCGCTCGCCAGCAGAATGAAGGAGAAGCAGATCAGGATTGCGACTATCGAAAACAGCGGGAGATCAACGGGGTCAATGAGGGCCCTCAGGAATCGACGCATCATTGGGGCGCTCCCTCACTGTCTTCGGGCGCCGGTTCGGCCGGTACCTTGCCAAGCAGGTAATAGTCAAAAATCTGGCGCGCGATCGGTGCTGCAGCCTGGGCGCCGAAGCCGCCGTTCTCGACCAGTACGGCGAGTGCTATCTTCGGGTTGTCGGCTGGGGCAAAGGCAATAAATAGTGCATGGTCGCGCAAATGATCTTTGACATCGTCCTTGGTATATTTCTCCCCCCTGAGCGAATACAACTGAGCGGTGCCGGTCTTGCCGGCAGACACGTATTCAGCCCCGGCGAAGGCGAGGGCACCGGTGCCCTCCTTGTTGACCCCGATCATCGCGTCCTTGATGAACTTGATGTTTTCCGGTTTGAGGTCAATGGTCCTGACCGGTTTCGGTTCCAATTCGGTGATGTGACCACTGCGGGTGTCGGTGATGGATTTGACCAGATGCGGGCGGAACATTACGCCGTTGTTGGCCAGGGTGGCTACGGCTTGGGCGAGTTGTATTGGCGTGTAGGCGTTGTAGCCTTGGCCGATACCGATCGAGATGGTTTCACCGGCATACCAACGTTGCTGCTCGGGACGTTTGAAGTGGTTGTGTTTCCATTCCTGAGAGGGCAGTACGCCGGTCGATTCGCCTCCGATGTCGATACCGCTTTTCTGGCCGAAACCGAACTGGCGCATGAAGTTGGCGATCTTGTCGATGCCCATGTCGCTGGCCAACATATAGTAGTAGGTGTCGCAGGATTCCACGATGGACTCGTACATATTGACACTACCGTGCCCACCCTTCTTGTCGTCACGGAATGTGTGTCCGCCGAAAACAAAAAATCCGGGATCCTGTATCGCTTGTTCCGGCTTGCGTTTGCCATATTCGAGCGCAGCCAGTGCCATGAAGGGCTTGAAGGTCGATCCCGGTGGATAGGTACCGTTGAGGGCGCGATTCAGCATCGGCTTGTCGGGCGAATTGTTGAGCAGATCCCAATTCGCGGTATCAATGCCGTCGACGAACAGATTGGGGTCGAAATTGGGTACGGAAACCAGTGCCAGTACGCCGCCAGTTGATGGCTCGATCGCCACCAGCGCACCCTTGCGGGTGCCGAAAGCCTTTTCCGCGATCTGTTGCAATCTGGCGTCGATCGTTAGCGTCAGGTTGTTGCCGGAAATCGGCGGGGTGCGCGCCAGTGTGCGCACGGGATGACCGCTGACATCGACCTCCACCTGCTCGACGCCACTGGTGCCATGTAGCTCGAACTCGTATTGATGCTCCAGCCCCGCCTTGCCAAAGTGATCGGTGCCGCGGTAATTGCTTTCCTGCTCCTGTTCCTTGATCTTGTCCAGATCCTTGTCGTTGATGCGGCCGATATAGCCGAGCAGGTGTGAAGCGAAAGCGCCAAAGGGATACTGTCGGAACAGCCTGGCCTGGATATCAACGCCGGGAAAGCGGTAGCGGTTGGCAATGAAACGCGCCGCTTCTTCATCGGAGACACGGGTGCGAATTGGCACCGATTCGAAGTTCCTGTTTTCCTCGCGCAGTTTTTTGAAGTGCTTGCGATCCCTGGCCTCGATGCTGATGACTGTGGACAATTCGTCGATCGTCTGCTCCAGATTGGCCACCTTCGATGGCGCGATCTCGATGGTATAGCCCGAATAATTGCGCGCCAGCAATACGTCGTTTCGATCGACGATGAGCCCACGGTTGGGTGTTATCGGCACCAGCGAAATGCGATTATCCTCTGCGCGAGTCTTGTAGTAATCATGCTGGATGACCTGCAGCCAGGCGAAGCGCAGCAGCAGCAGCCCGAAACAGGCCAATACCAGGCCGCCGACAAAACCGATACGGCGGCGAAAGCGCCAAATCTCCTGCTCCGGATTTTTAAATTCCATGAGGCAAGCGAGGAGTGAGAGGGGAGGCGTGAGGAGTTAACAACAGAGGTGGTTTTATCCGGGTCGATTTGGGCGACCTTGGCCGCATTACGACGGTTCTCCACTTCTCACTTCTCACTCCTTACTCCTCACTAGATGGGACGATTGTGATCGCGCTCGACCGGCTGGAATTGTGGCAGCAGCAGCAGGTAAGTGAGCGGATGCCACAACAGGGCGGCAACGAAGCTGGAGAGAAACCAAAGCAGGCCGGGGAATTCGCCGCCAACGATGAGGCTTATCACCAGCATGATGAGCTGGCTGGCGAGCAGCATGGGCAGTATCTGCAGCGCTTGATGTCCGAGGGGAAACCAGAGGATGCGCCGCGAAAGACCGCCTGCAGCGAAGGCTATTACGACATAGGCGAGCGCATGCTGGCCGAGCACACTGCCATCGGCAGCGTCGAGGATCAGACCGAGAAAAAAGGCCGTACCCATGCCTACGCGTAGCGGTTGATGGATGCACCAGAAGATCAGTGCTATGGCCACCCAGTCGGGAATGCCGGGAAAACGACCCACCGGGATCAGGTTGAGGAGCAGCGCCAGCAACAGCGTCACCATGATGAACCAGTTGCGAACCGGTAGCAGGATGCGATTGGAGGAATGAGTGGGCTGCATCAGCGCGGGCCCTTGGCCTTTTTGCTCTCGTTGGGCAGCTTTGACTTCTCGCCAGTATCCTCCGCCAACTTTGCGGCATGCTGCTTGCGGTCGAGTACCAGTACCTGGCCATGGCGCTCAACGCCGGCGAGAGGCACGCAGCGAATATGGGCAAACGAAAATGCAGCATCACGATCGATGGCAGCTATGCGGGCCACAGGGAGTCCGCGCAGGTAGATATCGTCGAGGCCGGATGTAATCAGTATGTCGTCAACCTGCACTTCGGCATTCGTGGCAAGGAAACGCAGTTCCATGCCTTTCGATCCGGCGCCGGCAAGTATCGCGCGCAAGCCGTTGCGTTGCACTTCGACCGGAATCGCCTGATTCTTGTCGGTGAGCAGGGTCACTTCCGACATCAGAAGGAACGCTCGCGTCACCTGGCCGATCACGCCGAGTTCGTCGACTACCACCTGCCCCGCTTCGACGCCATCCTCCATGCCCTTGTTGATGACGATACGGCGCGAGAAAGGGTCGCGTGCGGCATACTGGATATCCGCAATCACGCCATTTACCGGCTGTTGCGCTTTCATGTCGAGCAGCGCGCGCAGACGCTTGTTCTCATCTTCGAGATACTGTTGCCGCAGCAGCAGGTTCGCCACGGCGAGCTGTTTGTGGCGCAATTCGTCGTTTTCCTGATGCAAGGTGGCGAGGTTGGAAAAATAGTTACCCAGGTCGTCTGCACCTTCCACCGGCATATAGGCCACCTGTTGCAGAGGGTAGCTGACAGTTGATACCGTCATGCGCAGCCATTCCAGCGCATGAAAGCGCAGATCGGCCACCAGCAAAAGCAGTGAAAGCGAAACAAAGAAAACCAGCCGGGCCAGTGGCGCGGGCCCTCGCTTGAAGAAAGGAGGCGGGACATGACCGGCTACAGACATCTGGGTGGTTATTTCCCGGTGAGGGTGAAGTGGTCGTCATCGGCTTGCGCCGCATTTATGCCACTTCGCACCCTACACGCAGGAACCTTATTCGTTTGCGAAAATACTGCCCAGATTGTCCATCTTTTCCAGCGCCATGCCGGAGCCGCGCACAACGCAGGTCAGCGGGTCGTCGGCGACGATCACCGGCAGGCCGGTTTCCTCGGTCAGCAAACGATCCAGATCGTGCAGCAGCGCACCGCCGCCGGTCACTACAAGACCGCGCTCGGCGATATCGGCACCGAGTTCAGGCGGCGTTTTTTCCAGGGCATCCTTGACAGCCTTGACCACCTGGTTGAGTGGTTCGGAAAGTGCTTCAAGGACTTCGTTGGAGGAAATCGTGAACTTGCGCGGAATACCTTCCGCACGATTGATGCCGGAGACTTCCATTTCCTTGACTTCGGTGCCGGGGAAGGCCGATCCGATGGTCTTCTTGATGTTCTCTGCGGTGTTGTCACCGATCTGCATGCCGTAGTTGCGGCTGATATAGGAAATGATCGACTCGTCGAACTTGTCGCCACCGACGCGCACTGAACTGGCATAGACCATGCCGCCCAGCGAGATGACGCCGACTTCGGTGGTGCCGCCACCGATGTCGACAACCATCGAACCGGTGGCGTCAGAAACCGGCAGACCCGCGCCAATTGCCGCGGCCATGGGTTCCTCGATCAGATAGACCTGCGAAGCGCCGGCGCCCAGAGCTGATTCGCGGATCGCGCGGCGTTCCACCTGGGTCGAGCCCGAGGGCACGCAAATGATGATGCGGGGCGATGGCGAGAACAGGCGCGACTCGTGCACACGCTTGATGAACTGCTTGAGCATCTGCTCGGTGACAGTGAAGTCGGCAATCACGCCATCCTTGAGCGGTCGGATCACCGAGATTTCCTTCGGGTTGCGGCCGATCATGTTCTTGGCTTCCTTGCCGACCGCCTGGATGGTTTTTTTGGCGTTGGGGCCACCTTCGACACGGATGGCGACTACCGAGGGTTCATCGAGAACTACGCCCTTGCCACGCATGTAAATCAGTGTGTTGGCAGTGCCAAGGTCAATAGCCAGATCATTTGAAAAGTAGGAACGGAGGAATCTGAACATGGGGTCTCTTGTCAGTAATGGCGCACCCGTAAGGGATAAATGGGCTGCGGCGCCAACGGCCCTTATGATACCCTAAGGCGTTGTCAAATTAGCCCAATTCCACGCATGTCTCTCAATCCGGAACAGGTCGACCGCATTGCCCGGCTGGCTCGAATCGAGCTGTCGCCAGCTGAACTTGAAACCACCCGCAGCCAACTCAACGGGATCCTCGGTTTCATCGAACAACTCCAGTCCGTCGCTACCGTGGGCATCGTGCCCATGGCACATGCCGTCGATGTAGTGCAGCGCCTGCGCGAGGACAAGGTGACCGAGGCGGATCGACGCAGCGCATTCCAGTCGGTAGCGCCGGAGGTCGAGGCGGGGTTGTATCTGGTGCCGAAAGTCATCGAATGATTAACGCAACACTGAAAGAATTGTCCGCCGCGCTGGCTGAAAAAAGGATTTCGGCGGTCGAGCTGTCGACGCTGTTCCTCGACCGCATCGAGCAACACAATCCGGCGCTGAACGCTTTTATCACCACTGATCGCGCCCGAACGCTGGCCATGGCGAAGGATGCCGATACACGCCGCGCCGGGGGAGAAACCGGCGCGCTGCTTGGCGTGCCACTTGCGCATAAGGATATTTTTTGTACCGAAGGCTGGTTGACCAGTTGCGGCTCGAAGATATTGGCGAATTTCATTTCGCCCTATGATGCGACGGTCGTCGAGAAGTTCAAGCAGTCCGGCACAGTGACGCTGGGCAAGCTGAACATGGACGAGTTCGCGATGGGTTCGTCGAACGAAACTTCGCATTTCGGCCCGGTGAAAAATCCCTGGGACACGAACCGCGTGCCCGGCGGTTCGTCGGGCGGTTCCGCGGCGGCGATAGCTGCACGGCTTGCTCCGGCCGCCACCGGCACCGACACGGGAGGGTCGATCCGCCAGCCCGCCAGCCTGTGCGGCCTGACTGGCCTGAAGCCGACCTACGGCGTGGTCAGCCGCTATGGCATGATCGCTTTCGCTTCGTCGCTCGACCAGGCCGGGCCGATGGCCAAGAGCGCCGAAGATTGTGCGCTTCTTCTGAATGTCATGGCCGGTTTCGATGCGCGCGACTCGACCTCGCTGCAACGCGAGGCCGAAGATTACACACGCGATCTCGACCAGCCGCTTGACGGGCTGCGCATCGGAATGCCGAAGGAATTTTTCGGCGCGGGCATGGATGACGACGTGCGTGTGGCAGTCGAGGCTGCACTCGACGAATACCGCAAGCTCGGCGCAGTTACCGTCGAAGTCAGCCTGCCGAACTCGGGACTCTCGGTGCCGGCCTATTACGTGATCGCACCGGCCGAAGCCAGCTCCAACCTGTCCCGCTTCGACGGCGTGCGTTACGGCCATCGCGCCGCCGAATATGCCGACCTGGCCGACATGTACAGCAAGAGCCGTGCCGAAGGTTTCGGCGCGGAAGTGAAGCGCCGCATCCTGATCGGCACCTATGTGCTCTCGCATGGCTACTACGACGCCTACTATCTGCAGGCGCAAAAAATCCGCCGCCTCATCGCCAACGATTTCGCCGCGGCCTTCCAGCAGTGCGACGTGATCGCCAGCCCGGCCTCGCCTTCGGTCGCCTTCAGGTTTGGCGAGAAGAGTGCCGACCCGGTGCAGATGTATCTTTCCGACATCTATACCATTTCCACCAATCTCGCCGGCCTGCCGGGCATGTCGCTGCCCTGCGGCTTCGGCGCCGGTGATATGCCAGTGGGTTTGCAGCTGATCGGCGACTGGTTTGGTGAAGCAAAGATGCTCAATGCGGCGCACCAGTATCAACAGCGAACGGACTGGCATCTGCGCATGCCAAATGGTTTTTAACGACAAGAGGGGATCGAGATGAATCCATTGGGCGGTTACGATATCGAAGACCTGCAACCCGGCATGTCTGCCAGTTTCGGCAAGACCGTGACCGAGGCCGACATCCTGTTGTTTGCCGGCGTTTCGGGCGACATCAATGCTATCCATCTCAACGAGGAATTTGCCGCCACCACGATCTTCGGCGGTCGTGTCGCCCACGGTATGCTGACCGCGGGCTTCATCTCGGCGGTCCTCGGCAACAAGCTGCCCGGGCCTGGCACGGTCTATATGGCGCAAAACATCCGCTTCAGGCTGCCGGTTCGCATCGAACAAACCGTTACAGCGACAGTCACCGTGCGCGAAATCTTCCCTGATAAATGCAGAGTCATCCTTGATACCGTCTGTACGGTACTCGGCAAGGTCGTCGCCGACGGCGAGGCCACCGTCATGGTGACCTCGTCAAAAAACGTGAAAGTGTGAAATGAGTCAGTGGGAAGTCGTGATCGGGCTGGAAACCCACGCCCAGTTGCAGACGAAGTCGAAAATTTTTTCCGGTGCGGCGACCGCATTCGGTGCTTCGCCCAATGCCCAGGCCTGTGCCGTCGACATCGCCCTGCCCGGCGTGCTGCCGGTGCTCAACCGCGAAGCGGTGGTCTGCGCCATCAAGTTCGGCCTGGCCGTTGGCGCCGAGATTGCGCCGCGCTCGATTTTCGCGCGCAAGAACTACTTCTATCCCGATCTGCCCAAGGGCTACCAGATCAGCCAGTATGAAATTCCGGTTGTGTCCGGAGGCGGTCTTGCCATTCGCATCGGTGAAGTGGAGAAGTTCGTGCATCTCACCCGCGCCCATCTTGAAGAAGATGCCGGCAAATCGCTGCACGAAGACTTCCACGGCAAGACAGGCATCGACCTCAATCGTGCCGGCACGCCGCTGCTGGAAATCGTCACCGAGCCCGACATGCGTTCCGCCGCCGAGGCGGTGGCCTACGCCAAGGCGCTGCATGCACTGGTGCAGTGGATCGGCATCTGTGACGGCAACATGCAGGAAGGCAGTTTCCGCTGTGACGCCAACGTCTCGGTGCGGCGACCGGGCGAAGCGCTTGGCACAAGGCGCGAAATCAAGAACCTCAACTCCTTCCGCTTCATGCAGCAGGCCATTGACTACGAGATCCAGTGGCAGATCAACGAAATCGAGGAAGGCCGCGCTATCCAGCAGGCTACAGTGCTGTTCGATCCCGATACGGGCGAAACCCGTTCCATGCGCAGCAAGGAAGACGCGCACGACTATCGCTATTTTCCCGACCCCGATCTGCTGCCGCTGGAGATCAAGCCTGAGTGGATTGCGGAAGTGAAGTCGGGCATGCCGGAACTGCCGGCTGACATGAAAGCGCGCTTCGAAATTGACTATGGCCTCTCCGCCTACGATGCGGCGACCCTGACCGCGACGCGCGAAACCGCGCAATATTTTGAAAATACCGTTGCCGGCGCAGGCAAGGACAGCGCCAAGCTCTGCGCCAACTGGGTGATGGGCGAGATTGCGGCGCGGCTCAACAAGGAAGAACTTTCTATCACTGAGTCGCCGGTTTCCGTGACGCAACTTGCGGGCGTCATCAAACGCATCGCCGACAACACCATCTCCAACAAGATTGCGCGCGACGTGTTCGATGCGCTGTGGTCGGGCGAGGGCAAGGATGCCGATGCCATCATCGAAGCCCGTGGCCTCAAGCAGATCACTGACAGCGGCGCCATCGAGAAAATCATCGACGAGGTGCTGGCCGCCAACCAGAAGTCGGTCGAGGAATTCCGCGCCGGCAAGGACAAGGCCTTCAACGCCCTGGTCGGCCAGGCCATGAAGGCGACCAGGGGCAAAGCCAATCCGCAGCAGGTGAATGATCTGTTGCGGAAGAAGCTTGCATCCTGAGGTGTGCAGCGCGGTTTATTGACAATCCGGTGAGCGCCAAGTATCTTGGCCCCATTGCGGACGCTGTATCAGTGTTCCAACGCGCCGATTTGAGACTCAGCTTGCGGGCGCGCAACAAATGCGGCTAAAGCGGGCGAGTTGAATCACCAAACCCGTTCGTTTTTACGCCGAACGGGTTTTTTTTTTGGAATAGTGAATCGATCATGCAACCAGACCGTAGCGACGAAATTGCCAGCCTCTTGCGCCAGCGCCTGCTGATCCTCGACGGGGCGATGGGCACCATGGTGCAGCAGCACGGCCTCAAGGAAGCCGACTATCGCGGCACGCGTTTCGCCGACCACGGCAAGGACGTGAAGGGCAACAACGACCTGCTGCTGCTGACGCGGCCCGATGTGATCGCCGGCATCCACGAGCAATACCTCGTGGCGGGCGCCGATATTCTCGAAACCTGCACCTTCAATGCGACGCGCGTCTCGCAGGCGGAATACGGTCTTGAAGCGCTGGCCTACGAATTGAACGTCGCCGGTGCGCGACTGGCGCGACTGGCGGCGGACAAATACTCGACGCCGGACAAGCCGCGCTTCGTCGCCGGCGTGCTCGGCCCGACCTCGCGCACGGCCTCGCTGTCGCCGGACGTGAATGACCCCGGCTATCGCAACGTCACGTTCGACCAGCTGGTCGACAACTATATCGAGGCCGCGCGCGGCCTCACCGACGGCGGTGCCGACATCCTGCTGGTCGAAACGGTTTTCGATACGCTGAATGCAAAGGCGGCGCTGTTCGGCATCGAGAAGTTTTTCGACGAAGCGGGACGACGCTGGCCGATCATGATCTCGGGCACCATCACCGATGCCTCTGGCCGCACGCTGTCGGGACAAACGGCGGAGGCGTTCTGGAACTCGCTGCGCCACTCCAGGCCGTTGTCATTTGGTCTCAACTGTGCGCTGGGCGCGAAGGATCTGCGCCAGTACGTTGAGGAACTCGCGCGCGTCTGCGACTGTTTCATCTCGGCGCACCCAAACGCCGGCCTGCCCAATGCCTTCGGCGGCTACGACGAAACCCCCGAAGCGCTGGCCGCGGAAATTGCTGACTGGGCCAGGCAAGGCTTTATCAATATCGCGGGCGGTTGCTGCGGCACCTCGCCGGCGCACATCAAGGCCATTGCGGAAGCCTTGGCACCGATCAAGCCGCGCATTCCCGCGCAACCGGCGCCGCAATTGCGCCTGTCGGGACTGGAGCCGTTCAATGTTGGCGAAGGTTCTCTGTTCGTCAATGTCGGCGAGCGCACCAATGTCACCGGTTCCAAGGCTTTTTCGCGCATGATTCTCGAAGGACGCTTTGACGATGCACTGGCAGTAGCAAGAGCACAGGTCGAGGCCGGTGCGCAAGTCATCGACATCAACATGGACGAGGCGATGCTCGACTCCAAGGCGGCGATGGTGCGCTTCCTCAACCTCATCGGTTCGGAGCCGGATATTTCGCGCGTGCCGATCATGCTCGATTCGTCGAAATGGGAAGTGATCGAAGCCGGCCTCAAATGCATCCAGGGCAAGGGCGTCGTCAATTCCATCTCGATGAAGGAAGGCGAAACGAAGTTCCTCGAACAGGCTCGGCTGGCGCGGCGCTATGGCGCGGCGGTGATCGTGATGGCCTTCGACGAACAGGGCCAGGCCGACACGCGCGAACGCAAGACCTCGATCTGCAAACGCGCCTACGAGCTGTTGGTGAAGGAAGGCTTTCCGGCCGAGGACATCATTTTCGACGCCAACATTTTCGCGATTGCCACCGGCATACCAGAGCACGACAACTACGCCGTCGATTTCATCGAAGCGGTAAAGTGGATCAGGCAGAACCTGCCCCATGCGCACAGCAGCGGCGGGGTGTCGAACGTGTCGTTCTCGTTCCGCGGCAACGATGCGGTGCGCGAGGCGATCCATACCGTGTTTCTCTACCACGCCATCAAGGCCGGGCTCACCATGGGCATCGTCAATGCCGGGCAGCTCGGCGTGTATGACGATCTCGAACCTGCGTTGAAGCAGAAGGTCGAGGACGTCGTACTCAATCGCACGCCGGGTGCAGGCGAAGCGCTGGTCGAATTCGCGCAGACTGTGAAGAGCTCCGCGAAGGAGCAGGTGCAGAATCTGGCCTGGCGCGAATGGAGCGTAGAAAAGCGTCTTGAACACGCGATGGTCAAGGGCATCACCGATTACGTCGTCGCCGACACGGAAGAGTGTCGAGCTGCACTGGAAGCGGCAGGCAAGCCGCCGCTCTCAGTGATCGAAGGCCCGCTGATGAATGGCATGAACGTAGTCGGCGATTTGTTCGGCGCGGGCAAGATGTTTCTGCCCCAGGTGGTGAAGTCGGCGCGCGTGATGAAGCAGGCTGTGGCGCATCTGATTCCCTACGTCGAGGCGGAAAAGCTGCGCACCGGCTCGACCTCGAAGGGCAGGATCGTCATGGCCACCGTAAAAGGCGACGTGCATGACATCGGCAAGAACATCGTCGGCGTGGTGCTCGGCTGCAATGGCTACGACGTGGTCGATCTTGGCGTCATGGTGCCGGCCGACAAGATACTGCATGCGGCGAAGGAGCATGGCGCGCAGGCCATCGGCCTGTCGGGCCTGATCACGCCCTCGCTCGAAGAAATGGCGCATTTTGCCTCCGAGCTGGAACGCCTGGGCTTCGGCGCAGGCAAGGACGCCGTGCCGCTCTTGATCGGCGGCGCGACCACCAGCCGCGCCCATACCGCGATCAAGATCGCGCCCAACTACAGCGGCCCGGTGGTGTATGTGCCCGATGCTTCGCGTGCGGTCGGGGTGGTGACACGTCTGCTCTCTGAAGATCTTCGCGCCGGCTTCATCGAGGAAGTCGCTGCCGATTACGAAAAAGTACGTCGCCAGCATGCCAACAAGAAGGGTGTTACGCTGGTCTCGCTCGAAGCGGCGCGTGCGAATCGCATTCAGCTTGATTACAAACCGGCCAGGCCGGCCAAGCTCGGCATCACGGTGTTGAAGCAAATCGATCTCGCAGCACTGCTGCCCTACATCGACTGGAGTCCATTCTTCCAGACCTGGGATCTGGCTGGCTCGTACCCGAAGATTCTCGACGATGTCGTTGTTGGCGAGGCCGCGCGCAATGTGTTCAGCGATGCCAAAGCCATGCTTGACAAGGTTGTGAGCGAGCGCTGGTTGTCAGCCAATGCCGTGTTCGGGCTGTTTCCCGCCAATGCGGTGGGCGACGACATCGAAATCTATGAGGATGAAAAACGAAGCCGCGCGTCTGTCATATGGCATGGCCTGCGCCAGCAGCATGAACGGCCCGAGGGAAAACCCAACGAATGCCTCGCCGACTTCGTCGCACCGAAGGGGACCAACGATTACCTCGGCGCCTTCGCAGTAACGGCCGGCATCGGCATCGAAAAGAAGCTGGCCGAGTTCGAGGCCGCGCATGACGACTACCGCGCCATCCTGTTGAAGTCGATTGCCGACCGTCTCGCCGAAGCCTGTGCAGAATGGCTACACCAGCGCGTACGCCGCGAATACTGGGGTTATGCCGGCGACGAGCAGTTGAGCAACGAAGAATTGGTCGCCGAGAAATATCGCGGCATTCGTCCAGCCCCGGGCTATCCGGCCTGCCCCGACCACACCGTGAAGGCCGACCTTTTTCGCCTGCTCGATGTGCCGAACAATGCAGGCATGGCCATCACCGAGAACTTTGCCATGACACCGGCCGCCGCGGTGGCCGGCTTCTATCTCGCCCACCCCGAAGCGCACTATTTCGCCATCAGCAAGATCGGCCGCGACCAGATCGAAGACTGGGCGCAGCGCAGCGGGCATAGCGTAGCCGAAGCCGAGCGCTGGCTGGCACCGCTACTATAGTCATTTCTGCGCAGGCCAAAACACGGACGAATCGAGCCGCAGCCTGCGCAATTCCACGCAGATATTCGAACGTTTTCTTGCCGAGCAGTTCGACCTGCGCCTCGGAAACTGGTGGCGCGCCGCCGCTCGCGCCGCCGACCCTGGGCGAAGACGGAGTGCTGCTGACGGGCCAGGCGGCCAACCTGATCTACCTGAATGGTGGGGGCATCAGTACTGCGATTGACCGCGGCTATCGCTGCGGCAAGGCAATTGCGCAGGCACTGCGCGAGAACAAGAGCACCCTGCCTCTCTATGCAGAAAACATCTCGGATATCGCCAGCCATATGCAGAAGTGCATTTCACAGCTCCGCATTTTTTTCTCACAGGTGACCTGACTTGAAGGTAAATGTTTCTGATCCCAATTGCACTACCTTAAGCTAATTGCATTCGCATGAATTGCCGGCGCATGGCAGGAAGACGTGCGCGTTCTAAAGCAAACAGGGAACAGACCGCGACTTCCCAATCGTGGTCTGTTCCCTGTTACCGTCATCTGGTGTGGCACTGGACTGCTGCAAACAGAACAGTGCCACCGCTGAACAACTTTCTAGTTGAGCGCATCCTTTAAGGCTTTGCCGGCGCGGAACTTCGGCACCTTGGCCGCCTTGATCTTGAGCGCTGCACCTGTACGCGGGTTGCGACCCGTGCGCGCTGCGCGCTTGCTGACGGAGAATGAGCCGAATCCGACCAGAGATACCGTCTGGCCTTTCTTCAGCGCAGCTTTGATAGCCCCGATTGCTGCATCCAGCGCGCGGCCTGCTGCGGCTTTGGAGATGTCTGACTGCTTGGCGATATGCTCGATCAAATCAGATTTGTTCACGTGAGTCTCCTCGAAAATGGGTGTTGAGCAGTGGTAACCAGATGTGGCACTGCAGGCATAATGAGAGGTGCGTACTTGCATCCGGCAACCGCCTTATAACAAGGCGCGAAACCCGGTGTCAAGTTGTTTACGCTGGCGTGCTGCGGTTTTCCGATGGATCCAACTACAGGGGGTCGGCAATCTTTGCCCGTGTATTCGCTTTTTGCATCATCCTGGGGGAAGAAACAATTCGACCACGGCCCATTTTACGGGTTCATATATCCGTTTTCGCTCCACCGCCCTTCATCGTCCCCTTGCACAGCTGCGCCCCGCAGCGGCAGGTGTAATCGGTCGGGGTTGCCTCGGGTCCATCTCCCTCGTCAGTCAATTGATAGTCGTAGGTCAACTCGACACCGGGCTGGATGTTCTTCAGCGCGCGAATCACGACGCGGTTATTTTCCAGATAGGCGACGCAATTCGGCTCGCAGGAATGATTGATGTACCTGGCCTCGTTGCCACCCGACAGACCATCAATGTAGAGATTGTCTTCAACCATGAACAGGTAGGTGCTCGGATTATCCTGGTAGCGCTCGTCGGCTTCGTCCTCACTGATGCGCTCACCGGTGTATTCGATGATGGCATTGTCCTTCCTGATCCGCTGCGTGGCATACACGCCCTTGCCATGAATTCCTGATTGTCTTACTGCGATTTTTGAACCAATCTTGCTGCGAAGCATAAAACGGTGACTCCAAGAAAGTTGCACATTGCAGGGGTCAAGGGTCAAGGGCCAAGGCTCAGCCGGGGATTCAACTTTGCAACTTGCGCCTGTATTTATACGCCCCAGACAACAGGCTTGCTTTTCTTCAGCGACCGCTCCAGCAGTTCCAGCAACGGTGCCGCACGCTGAGCCAGACTGACATGGTCGCGCTTGCCCCCGTCTTCGGCCGCTTCGCTGCGCGGCTGGTCTTCGTCGGCAAGGTTCGCACGCTGTGCCTTGTCGGCAGCGATGGCCTCACGCAGCCGGGCGATGGCTTCGGGCAGTTGGGGGACGGTGACAATACCTTTTGCCGTGGCTTCCTTGCCCATGATTTCCATCATGCGCTTTGCCACGTTGCCGAACATGATGACATCGCCTGCTGCCGGCGATTTGAATGTGACAATCATTTCCTTTTTCCATTTTGTAGCATCAGGCCGCGCTGGGCGAGCCACGATAGTATGCATTCGGCCGGCTTGCGCCAGTCCCGTTCCAGCATCAGGCAGTGGCCCATGCCGGGGAATATCTTTGCGCCTACGCCGTAGGTGCGGGCTGTTGTTTCGACGGAAGAACGCGGTATCAACTGGTCAAGTGCCGCCCCCATCACAAGCAACGGTGTACGCGTCACGTGCGACAGCCGGGGCAGGTTGAGCAGCGTCATGTCCCACAGCGCGCGGTACGATTCGGGCTGGGCGTGGTGATACACGCGCATCATGCTATCTGGCGATATCGGCTGCGCAAACATCGCGTCGCGCAACGGTTCCATGCCATTTTTTGAGCCGGCCATTATCCGATTGAGATCGTTCAGCATACTCGGCCGCGACAGCATCAACTCCATGGCGGAGGACATCAGTCCTTGTGGCGGCACCGAGCACATCAGCACCGCGGCAGGCGCCGTGCGCTGTTCGAGATACTTCTGCACGACAAAGCCGCCCATCGAGTGGCCGATCAGCGCCGGTGCGACCGGCAGCGCATCGACGACTTCGCATAAATCGCTTACATAGTCGTCGATCGAGAGGGTGTCCAGGTGTTCGCGCCCGCGACTGCCACCATGACCGGAGAGCGAAACTGCGAGCGCCGCGAAACCCGCCGCTGCAAAGAACGGCAGGTAGTGTTCTCCCCAGCACCAGGCCGAGGTAAAGCCGCCGTGAACAAACAGCAGCGGCGTCTGCGATGTCTCGTGCTGCTGGGAGTGGACGAGTATTTCAAGTTTCGTTGGTGGGGAGTTGGGCTTCAAGATGTCGAGGAGGTCGGTTCAATGTCGGTTGGTCAATGGCAGCGGTTACTGCCGCGATGCGCGCATCGTGAATTGCGACGGCGATCCGTGCCGGATCTTCGCATCTTTTTGCGATGCCTGCCGCATCGATATTGCAAACGACGGCGCCAAATTCGCGCCAGCGCTCGACAGCCTCAAAGCGGCGAGCTTCGTAGCCGGTGCGGCCCCGGTAGTCGGCCTCGCAGGCAAGCAATATCTGCTCGAAGCGCTCCGGGCGCCGTATGACGTCGCAGCTCTCCAATAGTTTGACGATGGTCGCCGCGCGCATTTCACTGACGCGGCCGATGTCGCCGTGGAAGCGCGCCACGAGCAGGGCCAGGTCGCGGCAGTCGGCCGGCACGCGCAACCGCTCGCAGAGCGGGCCAAGCAACTTGGTGCTGCGTTGCTCGTGGCCAAGATGGCGCGGCAATATGTCGGTGGGCGTGGTGGCCTTGCCGAGATCGTGCGTCAGCGCTGCAAACCGCGCCGGCAAGCCAACGCCGAGTTTTGCCGCCATGTCGATGACCAGCATGACGTGAATGCCGGTGTCGATTTCCGGATGGTAGTCGGCGCGCTGCGGCACACCCCACAGCGAGTCGAGTTCGGGCAGGATTTTTTTCAGCGCGCCACAACTGCGCAGCACTTCGAACATGCGCGATGGTTTTTCCTCCATCAGGCCGCGGCTGAGTTCCTGCCAGACGCGTTCGGGCACGAGGTGATCGACTTCGCCGGCCTGCACCATCTGCGCCATCAATTCAGTGGTCTCGGGCGCGACGCTGAAATCAGCAAAGCGCGCCGCGAAGCGCGCTACGCGCAGGATGCGCACCGGATCTTCGCTGAAGGCCGGCGAGACGTGGCGCAGCACGCGTGCCGCGATATCGCGGCGGCCGCCATGGGGATCAATGAACTCGCCATTACTGCGTTTGGCGATGGCATTGATGGTGAGATCGCGCCGCGCCAGATCCTGTTCCAGCGTCACCTCGGGCGCGGCGTGGAAGGCAAAGCCGGTGTAGCCGGGACCGGTCTTGCGCTCGGTGCGCGCCAGCGCATACTCCTCTTGCGTCCGTGGATGCAGGAACACAGGGAAGTCGCGGCCGACCGGACGATATCCCTGCGCCAGCATTTGCTGTGGTGTCGCACCGACCACCACCCAGTCGCGATCCTGCACCGGCAGACCGAGCAGTTCGTCGCGGACTGCACCCCCGACCGAGTATGTTTCCATCACGGTTCAACTCCACTAAGGTCTTTGTTGGCGTCAGTAGCTGTACCCGGTTTGATGATGCCCAGCCGCGACTTCAGGGTTTGCGGCTTTTCATCAAACAGGGCCGAGTAATAGACTGAGTTGGCCATGACCTTCTTGACGTAGTCGCGGGTTTCGGCGAACGGAATCGTTTCGGCGTAGATGGCACCTTCCAGTGGTCTATCGCCGCGCCAGCGCCGGGCCCGGCCCGGCCCGGCGTTATAGGCGGTACAGGCCAGCACGGGATGGTTGTCGAGGCTGTCGAGGATCATCTTCAGGTAGTGGGTGCCGAGAGTGATGTTGGTATCCATGTCGTCTACATGTCCCGGCTTGTAGCCTACCAGACCTATTTTTCGCGCCACCAGCTTTGCCGTCGATGGCATGACCTGCATCATGCCGCGTGCTCCGACGCCGGAGTGGGCCGAGGTGACAAAGCGGCTTTCCTGGCGCATGAGGCCGTATACCCAACTATCGTCGAGTTCCAGCGCCAGCGCCTTGGGCGCGATGGTGTCGCGGTAGGGCGCCAGATAGCGCAGCGAATAATCGTGTTCGACCAGCGTTCTGTCTGCCGAGCTGATGGCGCGGTCGAATACATCGTTGCGGCGTGCCAGTTCAGCAGCGGCAAGCAGGTCACGATCATTCATGCCGCTTACTGCCCAATTCCATTCGCGCACGCCTTCGGTGCGCAGGTCGAGGCGAAACAGCGCCAGCGCCTGACGCAAATCCGGATTGGCGGCGACCCTGACCAGTTCCTCTGACGTTGTTGCGGTAGCCTGTGGCGGCAGGCCGAAGGTCAGACCGAGTTCTTCCGCAGCGAGCAAACCATAGAAGCCGGGCTGCGCGCAGATATTGCGATAGAGCACGAAAGCGTCTTCCTGGTGGCCTGTCGCTGCCAGCGCACGGGCACGCCAGTAAATCCAGTCGGGACGTGCTGCAAGATCCATCGGCATGCGCTCGATGGTGTTTAACACCGCCGGCCAGTCCATGATGCGCAGCGCAGCGCGGACGCGCCACGCCATTTGGTCTTCGGTGAGCGGTGCGTCCCCCGCCTTGTCATACCAGGCCAAGGCCTCGCTCATATGCGCTTGTGCGGCACGCAGGGCCAGTTGGCCCCACACATAGCCGCGGTCGTCTGCATTGAAACGGGCTTCGATGCTGCGCCAGTGCCGTGCCGCATCGGCAAGGTCCTTGCGCGCATGACGCAGCAACGCAAACAGCGTCAGTTCGCGCGACTGGCGATCATGAGCGATATTCTTCTTTTGCAAACGATCGAGGTAGTGCAATGGCTTGGCGGCAATTTGCTCCAGAATTTTGGTTTCCGGCATTTGCCGCCCCGGCAGGTAGCGGGCTGCTGCCTGCGCTTCAGCATATTCCGAAAGCTCAAGCATGCCGCGTACTCGCGCCCACACATCGCTGGCAGGCAAGCGTTGGCTGCCGGCAAGCCGGTCCATCAGTGGCAGGCATGATGCAGACAACTCGGTCGGGGCGAACCACAGTTCGTGCGCGCTTTCAAGTACGCTGGAGTCATTATCCAGCGCGAGCCGCGCCTGCCACGCATAGCAGGTAATCTCCTGATCAGCATTCCGCAACTGCGGGAGACTGACCATGAAATCTACCCAGGCACCACGTTTGCCCAATGACTTGAGCCAGTTGGCGCGCAACTTTTCGGCGAGATACGTGCCGCTGTTGCGCGACAGAAAATCCTCGACGCCTTGATCGCTGCCTTGCTGATTGAGTTGCAGGCTGAGCTGCCAGTATTCCGCCCATGACGCCAGATCGTGGCCGCCAGGGACGGCTCCAAGATCCTCTACCATTTGCGCCAGGCGCACCGGCGCGCCAACACGGTAAGCCTCGCGCGCACCGAGAAACTTGTCATCGCCGGGCGCGGCCAGGGCAATGGCCGGAATCAGCAACAGGATGTAAAACAAAAGTTTCATCGTGTAGAGTCTAGTGGTTTCTGCTGACAACTTAGCACATGGCAAACGATAGCGATCAGGGCAAGCAAAGCGACGAAGCCGCAGCTTTTCGTCAGGCACTGCGACGAGAAGGTATTGCGGCGCGCGAGGCGCTACCCGCCTCTGAGCATGCGCGCAAATCGGCTGCCGTGCTCGACCATCTCCAGCGCTTGTTGACGGCGCGCAAACCCGGCATGCTGGCCTTCTATTGGCCGATTCGCGCCGAGATCGACTGTCGGCCGCTAGTGTCGCGCCTGCTGGCGCTGGGCTGGCGCGTCTGCCTGCCTGTTGTGCTAGACCGCGCGCAGGCACTGGAGTTTCGCGAATGGACGCCTGAGTCGCACATGGTGCCAGGCGCTCACGGCATTCCCACGGTTGCCGCCGGGCCGACGGTGCGGCCCGATGTGCTGTTGCTGCCGGTCAATGCCTTCGACCGCGAGGGTTACCGGCTCGGTTACGGCGGCGGCTATTTCGACCGCACGCTGGCTACTTTGTTGCCCCGCCCCTATGCAATTGGCGTCGGGTTTGATCTGGCGCGGGTCGATTCGATCGGCCCTCATGCGCAGGATTGCGCGCTTGATGCCGTCGCAACAGAGGGGGGAATAGAACGCTTTCCGTTGGGCGCCTCACAACCCAAACCAGGCGCCTAGATTGCCAGGCATGCGATCACGGCACATCCGTGAAGTCACCCGCTGGCCCGACATGGCGAGGATGGCATTCATGGGGCTCTTGAACCGGCGCGCTGCCAACAGGCACCACCCGGGACAGAAACTCGACGACTGCATTGCCGAAGATATCGTTGCGGTCCCCCGCCACCATGTGGGCGGCGTCCGCGACGTTGGCATATTCGCTGTGGGGGCACAATTTCAGGAATGCCCTGGCGCCGTCCTCGGTGAGCAGGTCGGAGAGCGCCCCCCGCACTAGCAATGTAGGCAAGGTTAACCTGGCTGCACAGGCGTCAAGACGGTCCCGACGATGCTTGAGCGGAAATTTACCCGTCCGGAACAATGGATCCCAGTGCCATTTATATTTGCCATCCGCAGCGAGACGAACATTCTTGGCCAGACCGTCCAGGTTCCGCGGGCGCTTGCGATGGGGCTGGTACTTGCCAATAGCCTCCGCCACCTCATCCAGGGAAACGAAACCCTCCGGCTTCTGCCGCATGAACGCTTCAATATTTCCGAACCCTCCCTGGTCGATGCTGGGAGCAATATCGACCAGAACCAGGGCAGTGGCGTCGACATGATCCTCACCGATCGCAACCAGGCTGGTTCCGCCGCCCATGGAAGCGCCGACCAGAACGGGGCGCCGGTTGCCGAGTGCCGCGACAACGCAATTGAGATCCTGAACCATGGCATCCTGTCCATAGTTTCCATCGGCAGCCCAGTCCGAATCGCCGTGGCCCCTTGCATCAAAGGCCACGACGAAATAGCCGGCGGCACCAAGTCGTTCTCCGGTTCCCTTCCAGGCATGGCGGGTCTGCCCGCCACCGTGCAGAAGCAGAACCAGGGGTCCGTTTGGATCGCCCCACGAGTCTCCCGCAATTTTCAGTCCGCCAAAACCCTTCCAGAAATGCATCGGTTCAGGGGTTCCCGGAAGTCTTGTGCCTGCGCTCATAGAGGTGTTCCAATCAATTCGTTTGCGGAAATTTACTGAAGCGCGGCCGACATTCTGCGCAGCGCTTCTTCGAGCGTGCTGCGCGGACAACCGAAGTTGAGCCGGACGAAGCCAGTCATGCCGAAATCGGTGCCGTTGGACAGGCCGACGCCGGCCGTTTCGAAAAAACGTTGCAGGTTGTCGATCCTGCGCGCGGCACACATGTCGCGGCAATCGATCCAGGCCAGGCAGGTGGCTTCCACCGGCGTCATGCTCACGCCGGGCATTTGTGCGACGGCAGCTTCGACAAGACGCGCATTGCCGCGCAGATAATCGATCAGCGCCTCGCGCCAGTCGTCGCAGTCGCGGTAGGCGGCTTCCGTGGCCACCAGCCCCAGGGTGTTGATGTGCGGCATGATGCCATCCATCACGCGCTTGAAACTCCTGCGCAACGAGGAAGCCGGAATGATCGCGAATGCGCTGTACAAGCCCGGCAGGTTGAACGTCTTCGACGGCGCCATCAGCGTGATGCTGCGCTGGGCCGCATTATTCGACAGTGCGGCGAAGGGTTTGTGGCGCAAGCCTTGGTCCAGCACCAGCCCGCAGTGGATCTCGTCCGAGCAGATGACCAGATCATGCTGTTTGGCCAGGCGCGCGACTTCGTGCAACTCGTTTTCTTCCCATGCCCGCCCTACCGGATTGTGCGGGTGGCAGAGCAGCCAGAGTTTTGTCTGGTCGAGTACCCGGTCGACGGCGGCGAAGTCGACTTCCCAGCGCAGCGTACCCTGCCGCAACGGCGCCGTGACCAGCTTGCGTGACGAGAGTCCGGGTGCGGACAGAAACGGCGGATACACTGGCGTGCTACAGAACACGCCATCGCCCGTTTGACCGACGGCGCGGCAGGCGACATTGAGCGCGGCGACCACACCCGGAACCCAGACCAGCCACTCGGGTTCGATGCGCCAGTCATAATGGCGCTGCAGGTGATCCTGTATCGCTTCAATCAGTGAAGGCCATGCCGCGGCATAGCCAAACACGCCATGCTCGATACGCTGGAGTAGTGCGTCGAGCACTGGCGGCGGCGCGGCAAAATCCATGTCGGCAACCCAGAGCGGAAGCACGTCGCGACCTGCGTAGCGACTCCATTTGATTGAATCGCTGCCGCGCCGGTCAATAGGGGTATCGAAATCGAAGGCGGCCATAGACAGTGTTAGCCGAGAAACAGTTTCGCCGCCGGATTCCGGGTTTCATCCCAGTAGCGGTAGCCCAATGTCTTGAGGAAGCCATGGAAGCCGCTCATTTCCGTTTTTGGCACCTGCATGCCGACCAGCACGCGGCCGTAGTCGGCACCGTGATTGCGGTAATGGAACAGTGAAATGTTCCAGCCGGCGCTCATGGCGTTGAGAAAATTCATCAGCGCGCCCGGTTTCTCGGGAAACTCGAAGCGATACAGCAGCTCATTGCTGACTTGTGGCGCATGGCCGCCTACCATGTGGCGGATGTGCAGCTTGGCCATTTCGTCCTCGGCGAGGTCGAGCGTGGCGTAGCCGCTTTTCCTCAGCGATTGCACCAGCTTGATGGCGTCGGCGCGGCCCGGCACCTGCACGCCGACGAAGACATTCGCCTCGCGCGCATCGGCGTAGCGGTAATTGAATTCGGTGATGGCGCGGCTGCCGATCAGGGCACAGAATTTCCTGAACGAGCCCGGCGTTTCGGGGATCGTCACCGCCAGCACGGCCTCGCGCTGTTCGCCCACCTCGGCGCGCTCGGCAACAAAGCGCAGGCGGTCGAAATTCATGTTGGCGCCCGAGGCCACGGCGACGAAGGTCTTGCCCTTCTGCTTGTGGCGTTTGGCATATTCCTTTACGCCGGCGATGGCGAGTGCGCCGGCCGGTTCGAGAATCGAGCGTGTGTCCTCGAACACATCCTTGATTGCGGCGCAGATGGTGTCGGTATCGACCAGCACCATCTCATCGACATATTGTTGGCAGAGGCGGAAGGTTTCCTCGCCGACCAGCTTGACGGCCGCGCCGTCGGCGAACAGGCCGACATGATCGAGCCTGACGCGTCTGCCGGCTTTCAGCGAGCGATCCATCGCGTCGGCATCGGCGGCCTCGACGCCGATGATTTTCGTGTTCGGGCTCACCTGTTTGACATAG
Source organism: Georgfuchsia sp. (assembly GCA_049276455.1). GTDB lineage: Bacteria > Pseudomonadota > Gammaproteobacteria > Burkholderiales > Rhodocyclaceae > Georgfuchsia. Next base: position 105,187 of record JBASWL010000021.1, read on the forward strand.
GCTGCAACGCCCGAGATCAGGCCGCCGCCGCCGACGCAGCAGAAGATGGCATCGATCGGGTCCGGGTGCTGGCGCAGTATTTCCATGCCGATGGTACCCTGGCCGGCAATGACATCGGGATCATCAAAGGGGTGGACGAAAGTGAGCTTTTGCTTTTTCTCCAGTTTCAGCGCATGGGCGTAGGCATCGTCGTAGGAATCGCCGGCGAGAACCACTTCGCCGCCACGGCGCCTTACCGCGTCGATCTTGATTTGCGGCGTCATGGTCGGCATCACGATCACGGCGCGAATCCCCATCTTCTGCGCCGACAGCGCCACGCCCTGGGCATGGTTGCCGGCCGAGGCGCAGATCACGCCGCGCTTCTTCTGTGCCGGCGTCAGTTGCGCCATCTTGTTGTAGGCGCCGCGCAGTTTGAACGAGAAAACCGGTTGCATGTCCTCGCGCTTGAGCAGCACCCGATTACCGCAACGAGCGGATAAATTGGGTGCCAAATCGAGAGGTGTCTCGATTGCCACGTCGTACACCCGGGCGCTGAGAATTTTCTTCAGATAGTCGGGTACGTGGGTGGGGTGCATGAATGCGTCGTCAAGCCAGTTATTGTGGCAAGAGTAACATGGGCGGATAGACTTTATGTCCTGCTCCAAAGCCGGTCTCCGGAGACTTCCCATCATGCCATCTCGTTGTACCGTCGCCGGATGGGTCAGCGAATCTTTATGGTCATCGGGCGTTTATCGTAAAACTCGGCGCGCTTGTCGAGCAGCGGAATGGTGGTGCCCTTGAGCCGGTTCTCATCTAGCAGAGCGAGATCAATATCGGCTACAACGATCTGCTCCTCGTTGATTACGCCCTCTGCCGCTATGCCGTCGCGGGCGAAGGGGAAATCGGAAGGCGTGATGATTGATGCCTGTCCATAGTGCAGGCGCAACCCGGCCACTGGCAGATTGCCGACGGTGCTAGTCATTGCGACGTAGATCTGATTCTCGATGGCGCGTGCGTGGCAGCAATAGCGTACGCGCAGAAAGCCCTGGCGATCATCGGTACATGAGGGCACAAAGATAATCTCGGCGCCTTCCTCGGCAACGCGACGGGCAAGCTCGGGGAACTCTATGTCATAGCATATGAGAATGGCTATTTTTGCGTGTGGGGTCTGGAACACGCTAAGAACATCGCCGTGGTCGGTGTTCCATTTCTCTTTTTCCCAACGCGTGCGGTGTATCTTGTCCTGGGTATGGATCTCGCCGAACGGGGTAAACAGAAATGCGGAGTTGAGCAACTTTCCATCGCGGAGATTGGGATGGGTGCCACCAATCAGGAAATAGTCGTGCTTCATGGCGTGGCTGCGCAAAAGCGTGGTGTAGCGCTCGGTGTATTCGCTCAGTCCCCGCACCGCAATTGCCGCATCGTCGTTATCGATGAAGGACAGTATCTGTGCTGTGAATATCTCCGGTAGCAGAACGAAATGCGGCTTGTATTCGGCAGCGGCGTTGAGGACGAAATCAACCTGATCCGCGAAGCCGGCCCAGTTGTCGATATGACGCAGCTTGTATTGCACGGCGGCAATGCGGACTCTCATGTTTTTCCCTTGAACAGGTTCGCTGGCGGCGGCAAAGTCGGCAGGTTCGGATCGTGCTCCGGATTGAGCCAGACGATCAGCGCTGCATTGCCAACCGACTCAGGATCGGTGGGTAGATAACCGGGAAGAATGCCACAGTAGCTAAAGCCCTGATCCAGCTGAAAGCCGAGTACCGGGTCTTTGATGTCGCCCCAGATGACGCGCTTCGCGTATTCCTCCGGCGTCATTTCATTTACATAATCGCGATAGCCGGGCAGACGCCCGCCAGCGATGATTCGTTTCAGGTTCATTGCCCGGCAAAGCTGTCGGCGTGCCTTGTAGAGCCGGCGGCCAGCCCCCTGCCCACGAGTGCTGGGGGCGACACAGACTTCGGCACCGTAAAGCGTACGGCCATTCATGTTGTGGGTGTCAAAAGTTGCCTTGTTGGTCACGCTTTCCCAGGTGTGATGAAGGTTGTAGTCATCCCACAGGATCACCAGCGAAATCGCGATGCCGATCAGCCGGCCATTGATCTCTGCGGCAAACTGTCCCTCAGGGAAAAAATTGAGCAGATTCTGGAACTGTTCCGGACTGAAAGGTGGGATGGTCTTGTAAACGCGGCGCTGCAAAGCGATTGCGGCGGTGATGTCCGCCGCAACCAGATTGCGGATTATCACTGCCATCGATCAGTAGCTCTTGCGAAAACGTGTGCCCTGACAGACTGGGCAGGACGGCACCACGGCAGTCGCCTTGAGTACCGTCTTGTGGCCGCAATTCAGACAGGTCAGCGTGCCGGCCATGGTGATCTCGCCTGCCTTGTACTCCAGCGCCTCTTCAGCTTTGGCCGATGCCGTAGTCAAGGCGCCGCTGGCAGCGCGCAGCATTTTGGCCAGCGAGGACATCGCCCCTGCACCCAGTCGGCCAGGGTTGAGGCGTTCTTTTGCCTCTTCGCCCAGTTGGCGCATATACCCTATTGTTTGATCCATGTCGCGGCGCAGGTATTTCTTGAACATCTCGCCCTGTTCGGCACTGAATTCGCCGGCAGCTGCCAGTTGCTGGTGGGCCAGTTCCATGGCCTTTTCCCACGCCTCCCGGCTTTTTTCCTGGCCAAGATCAAAGGCCTCGCGCGACTTTTCGACAAATCGGTCATAAAGGGTGGCCCCCGGCGTGGCATCACTGTCGGTTTCCGGTGCCTGACCTGTTTGTTCGTGTTTCGACTCGGTACTCATGATCGTCCTCCTCGGGTTGGCTGACAATTCCAGATTAGCATATTGATCCCCATGACCGCCAAGTCAATCAGCAATAGCTGCTTGGTCATGACGGTATCCAAGGTGCCGTTCAACATTACCGCCACCTGCGCAATCAACATCGGCAGGGCGTGATGGATGATGTTGCGAGAGGGGGAGGGAGTGGTCAGCATCGGGCTTGCTTCGAGGAAGCGACGGCAGGCGAGTGTTGCGCAAGAAATGTCACATGCCTTTCATGACAGATCCTTGTGGCTATGTGCCGCCATGAGCCTAAGCCGATAACACGAAAACAATTTGATGTTAGAGTTCAGCCGGCGTTCCCGATATGGCCGAATATGACAGCGTGAAACTGAAGTCCGCTGGACTTGATGATTTCCGGCAAACAAGGTGATCGAGGAGATAGGCATGAATTCTGTTGCACCAGCAATGAAGCACAACACCTTTGGGTTACGATTGATCGCCGTATTGTTTATAGCCATCGGCGCGGCGCTCGCGCTGCCCGGCGCGCAACTCGCGATGCTCGGTGGCTCCCTTTATTACACGCTGGCTGGCGCAGGGCTGCTGGTATCGGGCGGGCTGCTATGGCGCGGGCGCGCTTCCGGCGCCTGGCTATATCTGGTCTTGCTTGTCGGCACGCTGTCCTGGGCGCTTTGGGAGGCCGGCCTCGATGGCTGGGCTCTGTTCCCCCGCATCGGGCTCTTCCTCCTGCTTGGCCTCGGCCTGCTGGCCTGCCGGCGCTCATTTCCGGCAGTTGCGGTGGTGCTGGCCCCCGTTGTGATTCTGGCGCTGACCGGTAGTGCGGCACTGCTGCTGCAAAACTTGATCAACGAAAATTATTCCGCGCCCTCGCCTGCGGATTCAGCGCCGGCCCTCGCCGCCGCGCCGGGTGACGGCGAATGGCCGTATATCGGAGGCACGGCGGACGCGCAACGCTTTTCTCCCTTGCAACAGATCACGCCGGCCAACGTGGCGCAGCTGGAAGTGGTATGGAAAGTCCATCTCGGCATGCCCCCGCCCGGGGTGCTGGGGGTGCTGGAAGTGACGCCGCTGAAGATCCGCGACACCCTGTACATGTGCAATTCGATGAACTCCGTGATTGCCCTCGATGCCGAGACGGGGGAAACGCGCTGGCGGTTTGACCCGAAGACCGATAGCGAAGGCTTAAAAGCGTCGGTATGCCGTGGAGTCGCCTACTATCGGGTGCCGAATGCGGACGGACTCTGCAGCGAACGGATCATCTCCTTTGCCAAGGAACCCGCCAGAATATTCGCGTTCGATGCGCATACGGGACAGCGTTGTCCCGGATTCGGCAGCAACGGCGAAGTGAGCCTGCTCGAAGGCATGGGGAAGGTGGAAAAGGGCTATTACTATCCAACCTCGGAGCCAGTGATCGTCCGGGGAAAGATCGTCGTCGGCGGTAGTGTGATGGACGGTCAGAAGATCGGCGAGCCGTCCGGTGTCATCCGCGGCTTTGATGCCGTGACCGGCAGATTCGCCTGGGCCTGGGACATGGGCAGGCCCGGCGCGCATGGCCTGCCGCCGCCGGGTACCAGCTATACGCCGGGTACGCCCAACTCATGGGCGCCGATGACCGGCGACGAGGAACTGGGCCTGGTCTATGTCCCGCTCGGCAACGCCACGCCGGACTATCTCTCGTCGCACCGCACGCCGGAAGAAAATAAATACGCCAGCTCGATCGTGGCCATCGACGCCGGGACGGGTGAATTACGCTGGGCTTTCCAGACCGTGCATAAGGATGTATGGGATTACGATATCCCCGCGCCGCCGACACTGGTTGATTTTCCGACTGCGGAAGGGGTCAGGCCGGCCTTGATCCAGACCACCAAGACTGGCCAGGTCTTCGTGCTCGACCGGCGCACCGGCGCAACGCTGGTGCAGGTTGAGGAACGCCCGGTGTCCACCAAGGCATTGCCGGGCGAGGTGCGCTCCCCGACCCAGCCCTATTCGACCGGGATGCCCTCCTTTTCGGCGCCGCTGCGGGAATCGGATATGTGGGGCATCACGCCGTTCGACCAGCTGTGGTGCCGCGTCAAGTTTCGCGAGGCCAACTACGCTGGGGATTTCACGCCGATTACCGACAAGCCGACCATCGTCAATCCGGGTTATTTGGGCGGCTCGAATTGGTATGGCGTGTCGGTCGATCGCGAGCGTCAACTATTGGTTCTCAATGTTAACCATATGCCCATGTACGATCAGCTGATTCCGCGCGCGGAATCCGACCGGCTCGGCATCAAGCCGTTCCGCGCCGGATCGGGCACCCCCCCCAACTACGGCCACTGGCCGCAGGGCGGATTGACCCATTCAGCCAAGACAGTCTTCTTTGGTTCGCCCCTTGGAATACCGTGCACAAAGCCGCCCTTTAGCGAAATCGCAGCCGTTGACCTCAAGACCCGCAAGACGGTCTGGCGGCAGCCTCTCGGCACAGCTCGCGACATTGGGCCGCTCGGCATTCCCACCATGCTGCCGATCCGCATGGGCGTCCCCGCGCTTGGCGGGCCGCTCCTGACCCGGTCGGGTCTGATCTTCATCGCCGCCACGCAGGAGAAGGCCATCCGTGCCTTCGACATCCGGACCGGGAAAAAACTTTGGCAGGATCGGCTGCCCGCTGGCGGGCACGCGAATCCGATGACCTATTATTCCGAGAAAAGTGGTCGTCAGTTTGTTGTCATCGCGGTCAGCGGCCATCTCATGATGCATAGCGGCACTGGTGATTACCTCATTGCTTACGGACTGCGAAAAAAGTGAGCCGGAATATGGAATGTCGAGGCGCAATCGGGATCATTGCATGAAGCCCCCCTCTCCCGCGACAGCGGGAGAGGGTATCCGCCAACCCTGCCAGCAACGGCGTGCCGGTAAATTATGGGAACACTTGGCGCAGCAAGCCGAGTCAGCCCAGTTTTCGTATAACAACAACGTTGCCGGCTTATTGCGGCGCTACGTCCATCAGGAATCTCCGGGATACCCTACAATTCAGTCTTTGAACGGCTAATTTGCTGCCATGACTGCCCGCCTGCGCGAAATCCCCTACAACTACACTTCGTTCTCCGACCGCGAAATCGTCATTCGCCTATTGGGAGCCGATGCCTGGCGCGTGCTCGAAAGCCTGCGCGTGGAGCGCGTTACCGGTCGCTCGGCGCGCATGCTCTACGAAGTGCTGGGCGACATCTGGGTAGTGCAACGCAATCCCTATCTTGAAGACGACCTGCTTGCCAATCCGGGCCGGCGTTCCGCGCTGATCGAGGCCCTGCGCCATCGCCTGCGCGAGATCGACAAGCGCCGCGAGGTTGCCAATCCCAGTAATGAGCGTGTGGCCCAACTATTGACAGCGGCAACCCGGGCGGTTGAACGCTTTGAGCAGCACTTCATCGATACCGCACAACTGCGCAAGAAAGTCATGCGGGTGCTGCTGAAACACACACGGCGCGACAATATCTGTTTCGATGGATTGGCGCGCGTTTCGCATGTGACGGATGCCACCGACTGGCGTATCGAATATCCTTTCGTTGTACTCTGCCCCGACACAGAGGAAGAAATCGCACCGCTGGTGCGTGGCTGTATCGAGCTCGGCCTCACCATCATTCCGCGTGGCGGCGGCACCGGCTACACCGGCGGGGCCGTGCCGCTGACGCCGCTGTCGGTGGTCATCAACACCGAAAAGCTGATCGACCTCGGCGCCGTAGAGGTGGAGACGCTGCCAGGAGTGGACCGCCCCTATGCCACGGTGTTCACCGGCGCTGGCCTGGTGACGCGGCGCGTGATGGAGGCGGCCGAGAACGCCGGTTTGGTCTTCGCCTGCGATCCGACCTCGGCCGATGCGTCCTGTATCGGCGGCAACATTGCCATGAACGCGGGCGGCAAAAAGGCCGTGCTGTGGGGCACGGCGCTCGACAACCTTGCCTCGTGGAAAATGGTGACGCCCGACGGCAACTGGCTGCTGGTCGAGCGGGTTAACCACAACCTGGGCAAGATCCACGATCAGGACGTGGCGACTTTCCGGCTCACCCGCAGCAATGACCGCGGCGACAAGCTCGGCGAAGAAACACTGCAGATTCCCGGCGCGCAATTTCGTCGCATCGGACTGGGCAAGGATGTCACCGACAAGTTCCTCGGCGGCCTGCCCGGTGTGCAGAAGGAGGGATGTGACGGCATCATCACTTCGGCGATATGGATCCTGCACAAGATGCCGCCGGTGACGCGCACCGTTTGCCTCGAATTTTTTGGTCAGGTGCGCGAAGCCGTACCCTCAATTGTCGAAATTACGGAATATCTGAAGAAGCGTCCGGGTGGCGCCATTCTCGCCGGCCTTGAACATCTCGACGAACGCTATGTAAAAGCCGTCGGTTACGCCACCAAGGCCAAGCGCCACGGACGGCCCAAGATGGTGCTGATCGGCGACATTGTCGGCGATGACGAGAACGCCGTCATGACGGCCTGCTCCGAAGTCGTGCGTTTTGCCAACGTACGCGGTGGTGAAGGCTTCGTTGCCGTCTCCGCCGAGACACGCAAGAAATTCTGGCTAGACCGCGGCCGCACCGCCGCCATCTCAAGACACACCAACGCCTTCAAGGTCAACGAGGATGTGGTGATCCCGCTGCCGCGCATGGGCGACTATTGCGATGGCATCGAGCGTATCAACATCGAACTGTCAATACGCAACAAACTCGACCTGTGCGATGCGCTGCGCGAATTTTTCCGCGGCGAGATTCCTGTGGCAGTGGGCGATACCGGCCTTGACCGGGCAGAACTGCTCGGCGACCGGCGCGAGCGAGCGCTGGAGCTGATCACGACGGTACGCACACGCTGGCAGTGGCTGCTGGACAACCTCGACTTGCCGCTGTCTGTTGCGGAGAAGGCCTTCGCGGAACTGGGCATCGAGGCTGCGCCGCACACCAACAGCGCCGCCCAACCGACGTTGTTCCACCGCCTGCAGGATTATTCGGTGCGTGTGTCGTGGAAGAAGGAACTCAAGCGTCCGCTCGAAATAATTTTCGACGGCAGCATGTACCGGCCGATCTGCGAGCGCATGGAAACGGTGCAGAAGGATGTGCTGCGCGGCCGGGTTTTCGTTGCGCTGCACATGCATGCCGGTGACGGCAACGTGCATACCAACATCCCGGTGAATTCCGATAACTACGCCATGCTGCAGACCGCCAATGTGGCGGTGGCGCGCATCATGAAACTGGCACGCTCGCTCGACGGCGTGATTTCCGGCGAGCATGGCATCGGCATCACCAAGCTCGAATTCCTCAGCGAGGACGAGATTCGCCCCTTCCGCGACTACAAGCAAAGGGTTGATCCCGAAGGCCACTTCAACAAGGGCAAGCTGTTGCCGGGTGGCGATCTGGAAAACGCCTACACGCCCTCGTTCGCACTGCTCGGCGTCGAATCGCTGATCATGGAGCAATCCGAGATCGGCAAGATTTCCACTTCAATCAAGGACTGCCTGCGCTGCGGCAAGTGCAAGCCGGTGTGCACGACCCATGTGCCGCGCGCCAACCTGCGCTACAGCCCGCGCGACAAGATTCTCGGCACCGGCCTTCTGATCGAGGCCTTCCTCTATGAAGAACAGACCCGGCGCGGCGTTTCACTGCAGCACTTCGACGAGTTCTCCGACGTGGCCGACCATTGCACGGTGTGTCACAGGTGCCTCAATCCCTGTCCGGTGGATATCGACTTTGGCGATGTCTCGATTGCGATGCGCAATTTCCTGCGCGTGCAGGGCAAGAAGAAATTCAATCTCGGCACAACGGTGGCGATGGCCTTCCTCAACTCCACCGACCCGGCGACGATCAAGCTGATCCGCGCCTTGCTGATCCAGTTCGGCTCCAGGGTGCAGCGCACTGCGTATCGGGTCGGCAAGACGCTGGGCCTCATCCAGTCGTCAACGCAGCGGCCGGCGGCAACCCTGGGCCGCGCGCCAATCCGGGCGCAGGTGATCCACTTCATCAACAAGCCGATGCCGCGCCATGTGCCGGCGCGCACGGCGCGCGCGATGCTCGATGTCGAGGATGACAAGACCATTCCCGTCATCCGCAATCCGCAAAAGGTCGCGGAAGAGTCGGAGGCCGTTTTTTACTTCCCCGGTTGCGGTTCGGAGCGCCTGTTCTCGCAGGTCGGTCTGGCCACGCAGGCGATGCTCTACGAGATCGGCGCCACCACCGTGCTGCCGCCGGGCTACCTGTGCTGCGGCTATCCGCAGATCTCGAGCGGCGACGAGGAGAAGGGCCAGGCCATTACCACCGGCAACCGCGTGTTGTTCCATCGCGTTGCCAACACGCTCAACTATCTCGACATCAAGACCGTCATCGTGTCGTGCGGCACCTGCATGGACCAATTGCAGAAATACGAGTTCGACAAGATCTTCCCCGGCTGCCGGCTGCTCGACATCCACGAATACCTGATGGAGAAAGGCGTCAAGCTCGACGGCGTAAAGGGCGTACGCTACATGTACCACGATCCCTGCCACACGCCGATGAAAACGCACAACCCGCTCAAGGTGGTGAATCAGCTCATGGGCCAGGCAGTGGCGTTGAACGACCGCTGCTGCGGCGAATCCGGTACCTTTGCCGCCACGCGGCCCGACATCGCGACCCAGGCGCGCTTCCGCAAGGAAGAGGAAATGAGAAACGGTGCCGACAAGCTGCGCAGCGATGGATTTGCAGGCGAGGTGAAAATCCTCACTTCCTGCCCGTCCTGCCTGCAAGGGCTGCAACGCTACGACAATGATGCCGGCACCAGCGCCGACTACATCGTGGTCGAGATGGCGAAGACGCTGCTTGGCGACAAGTGGGTTGAGAGTTATGTAAGTGCAGCTAACAACGGTGGCATTGAAAGGGTGCTGCTGTAGCGCTGCAGCAAATGCAAAGCAGACCTCCAACTGCAGGCCGATCATGCAGCCAACAATGGAGACAATGATTGCATCGATCAGGAACTACAGCATGAGGCCGCACTCGCACCTGAGAGTGCTGCTTGCTTTACTCGGCATCGCCATCCTTTGCAACGCGCTGGCCGCTCCAGTCGTGCCAGTGGCGGCCGAACATGGCATGGTGGTGACTGCGCAACACCTTGCCACGCAGGTCGGCATCGATGTGCTGAAGCAGGGCGGCAATGCGGTCGATGCGGCGGTGGCGGTCGGCTATGCGCTTGCCGTGGTCTATCCGGCGGCGGGCAATCTCGGCGGTGGCGGCTTCATGACGCTGCGCCTGGCGGACGGCCGCCAGACCTTCATCGACTTCCGCGAGAAGGCGCCGCTGGCGGCGACGGCGGACATGTATCTCGACCATGACGGCAATGTCATCAAGGGTCTGAGCACCAGGGGATATCTGGCGGTGGCGGTGCCGGGCACCGTCGCGGGCCTCGAACTGGCGCGCGAAAAATACGGCAGCTTGGACCGTGGGGCACTGATCAAGCCGGCGATCCGCCTCGCGGAACAGGGATTCACGCTCGATCAGGGCGATGTCGACATGCTGCATGCGGCCACGGACGATTTCAGGAACGACGCGGCCAGCGCGGCGATTTTTCTCAGTCACGGCAAGCCCTACGCCATCGGCGACAAACTGGTGCAACAGGATCTGGCCAGGACCCTGCACGCGATCAGCGCCAACGGCGATGACGGTTTCTATCGAGGCCGGATCGCCACGGCCATCGCTGCGTCAAGCAGGGTGGGGCATGGCCTGATCACGCAGTCCGACCTCGACCAGTACCGGGCACGTGAACTGGAGCCGATCGAATGCGATTACCACGGCTACCACGTCATCTCCGCCCCGCCGCCGAGTTCGGGCGGGGTGGTGATCTGCGAAATGCTCAACATCCTCGAAGGCTATCCGCTCCGTGAACTTGGTTTCCATTCCGTCCCGGCCGTGCATGCCCTGATCGAGGCGATGCGCCATGCCTATGCCGACCGCAACCGTTATCTCGGCGATCCGGATTTCGTCGACAACCCGGTTGCCCGACTTATCGACAAGGATTACGCGGCGAGCATTCGCGCCATGATCAATCCGGACAAGGCCGGCGTGTCGGCGCTGATCAAGCCGGACGTTCCACCTCACGAAGGCAGCAACACAACGCACTACTCCATCGTCGACCGCTGGGGCAACGCGGTGGCGGTGACTTACACGCTCAACAACTGGTTTGGCGCCCGCGTCACCGCCGCCGGAACCGGGGTGTTGCTCAATGACGAAATGGACGACTTCACTGCGAAGCCGGGCGTACCTAATAGTTTTGGCCTGGTGCAAGGAGTGGCCAATGCCATCGCGCCCGGTAAGCGCCCACTCTCGTCAATGAGCCCTACCATAGTGACAAAGGATGGCAAGGCAGTGCTGGTCCTCGGCACGCCGGGCGGTAGCCGCATCCCCACCGCCGTGATGCAGACCATCGTCAATGTCATCGATTACGGCATGAACCTGCAGGAAGCGGTTAACGCGCCGCGCCTTCATCAGCAGTGGTTGCCGGACTTCACCAACGTCGAAGACGGTGCGCTCTCGCTCGAAGTATGTGACCAGTTGGTCGCGATGGGGCACAAGTTCGGCAAGCCGCAGGAGGCGAATCATCTGGCGGCGATCATGGTCGGCGTGCCCGCCATTGGCGGCAAGCCGGTGGGGAATAATCGCTTCTACGGTGCCATCGATCCGCGCCGCAACACGGGGTTGGCGGCAGGGTATTGAGAACGAAGCTGCGCTACTGGTAGCGCAGCGCCTCGATCGGATCGAGGCGCGCAGCTTTCCTGGCCGGATAGAAGCCGAAGAAAATGCCAACCGCCGCCGCAACCCCGAAGGCGATTATGACTGAACCGCCGGTGATGATGACGGCCGTATCGAACAAAATATTGACCAGCAGTGCCGCACCGATTCCAAGCAGCAGGCCGATGAAGCAGCCGACGATGGAAATGATGATTGCCTCAAGCAGGAACTGCAGCAGGATGTCGCGCTCGCGCGCGCCGATGGCCATGCGGATACCGATCTCGCGCGTGCGCTCGGTGACCGAGACGAGCATGATGTTCATGATGCCGATGCCGCCGACCAGCAACGATACCGAGGCGATGGCACCGAGCAGCAGCGACATGACGCGCGTGGTTTCGGCGGCGGAGTTGGCCATGGCGGTCATGTTGCGCACCGTGAAATCGTCATCCTGCCCCGGGCGAATGCGATGGCGCTGGTGCAATAGCGCATTGATTGATTTTTCGACCGCCGGCATCACTTCGGCCGACGCGGCCTGTACGTTCATGAAGCGCACCGACCCCTGGAACTGCGTGCCGAACACTTTTCGCTGTGCTGTCGTAAGTGGCATGACAATCGTGTCGTCCTGATCGCGACCGTCGAGGCTTTGGCCCTTGGCGGCGAGCACGCCAACGACGATGAAGGGATTGTTGCTCACACGAATGGTCTTCCCGACCGGGTCTTCGTCGCCGAACAGGTTGCTGACGACGGTGTTGCCCAGCACCACGACACGGGTCGCCGAGCGCAGGTCGGAATCCGTGAAGGGGAAGCCCTCCGCTATTTCCCAGTTGCGTATGCCGAAGTAACTCGGCGTGGTGCCATAGGCCGCCGTGCTCCAGTTGTTGCTGCCATAGACGATTTGCACCGTGCCGGGATGTATCGGCGCCACCGCCTCCACGCCGGGCAGTTCGGCGATGGCATCGGCGTCGGCGACCGTGAGCGTCGGCGATGCACCGCTTCCCATGCGCCTGCCGCCGGAGGTGGTCGAACCGGACAGCACGATGAACAGGTTCGACCCCATCGACTCTATCGAGGCATTCACGGAATATTGCGCCCCCTGGCCGATCGCCATCATCAGCACCACGGCGAAAACACCAATCACCATGCCGAGCATGGTGAGGAAGGTGCGCAGCTTGTTGGCGTGCATGGCATGCCATGCCTGGCCCAACAGCGTGGCGATCATGGCACAGCCGCCTCTTCGTGAATGTCGCTGTCGTGAACGATCAACCCATCCTTGAATCGTACCTGTCGCTTGGCATGATTGGCGACATCAGGTTCGTGCGTGACCAGCACGATGGTGATGCCCTCGCGATTGAGCGCTTCGAACAGCACCATGATCTCTTCGCTGGTCTGGCTGTCAAGATTGCCGGTCGGTTCGTCGGCGAGTATCAGGTGCGGTGCATTTACCAGTGCCCGGGCGATGGCGACGCGCTGCTGCTGGCCGCCGGAAATGCGATTGGGCAGCGACTGCGCATATTGGCCGAGGCCGACCTTTTCGAGCTGCTGCCGGGCAAGCTGGCGGCGCTGTTCCTTGTCGATGCGCGAATAGACCAGCGGCAGGGCGACGTTGTCTTCGAGGTTGATGCGGGGCAGCAGGTTGAAGCCCTGAAAGACGAAGCCGATGGTGCGGTTGCGTACCAAGGCCAACTGATCACGATTCAGCGTCGCCACATTGTGACCATCCAGCACGTAGTTGCCACTGCTCGGCTTGTCGAGGCAGCCGAGGATGTTCATGAAAGTGGACTTGCCTGAGCCGGACGGACCCATGATGGCGACGAATTCGCCGGCCTCGATGTCGAGGTCGACACCCTTCAGTGCCGGGAAAGGCCCGGCGGCGGTTTCGTAGGCCTTGGCCAGCCCGGCAACGTGAATCAGCATTGGGCCTAGAACATCCGCATATGTGGCGCGTTGCCCGATGACGTGTCGGCAGTCGCCAGGTTTTCGCCGGTAATCACCGTGTCGCCGGGCTTCAGTTCGCCGGACACCACTTCTGTATTGCGGTTGTCGGTGATGCCGATAATGATGCTCACTTCACGCGGCTTGCCGCCGTCGAGCACATAGACCGTCGCACGGTCGGCACCGCGCTTTTTCTTTTGCCTGGCATCGCCTTGCGCCGGTTTCTGCTCCACAGGCTTGTAGCGCAGGGCGGCGTTGGGTACCGTGAGCACATCGTTGCGCTGATCCACCACAATGGTCACATAGGCTGTCATGCCGGGCAGCAGCGTCTGGTCAGGATTGTCGACCGAGACCACCACGTTGTAGGTCACTACATTGGATTGCGTGGTCGGATTGAGTCGTAACTGCTTGACGCTGCCAAGAAAGCTGCGATTGGGAAAGGCATCGACATTGAAATGCACCGGCTGGCCGACCTTGATGGCACCGATGTCGGCCTCGGCAAAGCTCGAATCGATCTGCATTTTTGACAGATCCTGCGCGATCTTGAACAGCGTCGGCGTCTGGAAGCTGGCCGCAACGGTCTGGCCGATATCGATCTGGCGGTCGACAACGACGCCGGACACCGGTGAACGGATCACCGAGTAAGCCAGATTGGCTCGATCCTTTCTCGTCAGCGCGGTGACTTGCTCGACCTGCGCCTGCGCCGACTTCTTCGCCTGCACCGCAGAGTCCAGATCCTGTTGCGAGGCGTATTCCTGCCTGAACAGGCTTTGCATGCGCTTTTCGTTGGCGACGGCCAGCTCCAGCGCTGCGCGCGCGTTTTTCAGGCTGGCTTCGCTCTGGGCGAGTTGCGAAGAGAACAGCACGTCATCGAGTTCGGCGAGCACCTGTCCCTTCTGCACCTGGTCGTTGAAATCGACATGCAGCTTCTTCACCGTTCCCGAAACCTGGGTGCCGACACTGACCAGAATCACCGGATTCAGGGTGCCGTTGGCCGAGACGTTGCGCATCACGTCGCTGCGCTCGACGGCTTGCGTCTTGTAGCGCGTCTCGGCGCCGTTGCCGCGCGCGACATGCCACCAGGCCGCGGCAGCGGCGAGCGCCACGACGAGCGCCGCAATTGTCAGCGTGGTCTTGCTCATGAACTTCATGGTTTTGCTCTTTCATCGAGAGAGTCGATCAAGCCGCGATCCAGTGTGCCCATGGCCTGCGCCAGCGAGGCGCGCGCAACATTCCAGCCATAGAGCGCCTGCACGCGCTGCTGCCGCGCGCCGGCCAGCGCGCTCTGGGCATTGAGCACGTCGAGGATGTTGCCCATGCCGGCCTTGTAGCGGCCGAGCGCCATGCGTTGCGACTGGTCGGCGCTGGCGAGCAGATCAGCGCTGCTCTTCACGGTTTGCGTCGCCGTGGCCAATGACTGGTAGCTGTTCCAGACATCGAGCGCCACCTTCAGCTTGAGCTGTTCGCTCTGGGCAACCCTGGCCTCGGCCTGCGCTTCTGCCGCACGCACTTTGTAGGTGGTGCTGAAGCCGGAAAACAGCGGAATGTTGAGCGTAACGCCGACTGCGGAACTGCGTGCGTCGGGCAATCCGCCGCCACGTGTTTCGTCGCCGCTGATGCCAAGCGAAACGCTCGGTCGTCCATTGGCGCGCGCCGCATCAACCGCGGCCTGCGCTGCAAGCGCCTGCGCCCGTGCCGCGCGCAGGTCGGGCCGGCGCTGCACGGCCTCATCGATGAGTTGCGCGACATTAGTCTCGAATTGCCCCAGTGCCGGCACATCGGCCGGATGTGCCAACTGCACTGGCGTTACGGCGGAAAGCCCCATGATGTTGGCGAGTGCGCCTTGCGCATTCCTCAAATCGCCATCGGCCCGGATGCGATTGAGCGTAGCCTGCGACCAGGCCGTCTGCGCCTGCAGCTTGTCGGCCGGCGTTGCCGCACCAACCTTGTAGCGCGCCTCGGCGGCATTGAAACTTTCCTGCGCGGCCTTTTCGGCTTCGTCTGCCGCCGCCAGAGCCGCCTGCGTTGATTGCAACTGGTAATACGCTTGCACAGCAGCAAGGAACAGCGACTGCACCGTGGCATCCTGGCTGGCATTGGCGGCGGTTAGCAACTGGCGCGCATTTTCAATGTTCGCCTCACGTCCGCCGAAATCGTAGATCAGCCACGACAGGCCCAAGCGGTAATCGCGCTGATTGCGCGTTACCGGCTCAGCCAACCCGCCGCCGCGATTCCTGCTGCGGCTGGCCGCGATACTGCCATCCAGTGTCGGCAACCAGGCGGATTCGGCCACCCCTACGCCAGCCGCCTGGGCGCGGGCATTGGCCCACACTTCACGCGTTTGCGGGTTGCCGCAGA
The DNA here is from genome assembly GCA_049276455.1 of Georgfuchsia sp. Classification (GTDB taxonomy): domain Bacteria; phylum Pseudomonadota; class Gammaproteobacteria; order Burkholderiales; family Rhodocyclaceae; genus Georgfuchsia. The sequence goes on from JBASWL010000021.1 coordinate 120,975, forward strand.
GGGTCGCGTTGACCACGTCGGACAGGGTCAGCGCCGTGGAGGGCAGCGCCGGGCAGGGCTGGAAGCCCCCGCCATTTCCTTGCACCAATGACGGCGGCGGCGTCAGCAGTTCGGCGGTGGTAAACGGGTCGGCCAAACTTGCCGCAACTGCCGGCAGTGCGAAAGCGGTGCAGAATGCAACACAAATCAAAGGACGATTCAGCATGGCGGTAGTGTAATGGTCTCCTGTCAGGCTCTGTGGCGAATTTGTTACCAAGCGTTAGTCCTTTGCCAATTCGATGTGGAATATGCTTACACTGAGGTTATGACAAATAAAAACCTGCAAGACCAGAGTATTGAGTGTCCTTTCTGTACCGGACCAGGCGGCGAACTCCTGTTTGAGGACGCCGTCTGTCGTGTGGTGCTGGTGAGTGGCGAGGAAGGCGCGGCCTTTCCCGGTTTCTGCCGTGTGATCGGTAATCGCCACGAGCGTGAAATGAGCGATTTGTCGGCTACAGAACAGCGCCGCCTGCTTGATGTGGTGATGGCGACGGAACGCGCTGTTCGCATGGTGCAGTGTCCCGACAAGATGAATCTCGCCAGTCTTGGCAATGTGGTGCCGCATGTGCATTGGCATGTCATTCCGCGCTGGACGGACGATAGCCATTTTCCCGGCCCGATTTGGGCAGCCGCACAACGCATAGCCAAAATGCGCACACCCGTGGACAAAATTGCGTTGCACAATGCACTCGAAACAGCTATGAAGACCATCTGAAATCAGAAGGAAATAGCATGAATTTCGACCTGCCGCCTCTAGATGGCACTGCCACGCCAGCGTTTGCGACCGTAGATGATTGCAAACGCTGGCTGGGCGACCAGACGTTGGCAAATCCGGCACAGACGCAACGCCAGATATGCGAGCAGATAGAACGGCTGAACCGGCTAGCGGTTGTCCCGCGTGAACGCTTCGGCATTCTCGAAGTGCTGCAGCCACAGATTGCTTTCGTGCAGGAAGAAGTGTCAAAGCGTTACGCTGCGAAACCGCTGCCCCACCTTAAACCGGAAGCAGAGGCTTTTGCCGCTACGATTGCCTTGTGGCAGGCGGTTGCAGTCGGCTATTTGCGCTGCCTCGACGATTCGAGCAACGATGCGATAGAGAAACAAACCCAGGCCACGTTAGTGGAACGTGCATTGGTGACTTTACATGCACTACAACTGGGCAGCGTACGCGGCTTCGCCCAGCCCGGCAGCCGGCATTGGTTGCGTTTGCATCAACTGCTGGCCTTCGCCGAACGGCGCGGCATTGCCACAATGCCGGTGGGAGATAGCGCTTACTATGGTGAGCAATTTGTGACGCCACTTTCCGTGTATGCCGAGGCGATGCTGCTGCATGCAGCCAGCGCCCACGAATTTTCGGCGCGGCCATTGCGCTGGATGGTGCGCTGGGCACGGCTCTGGGCGAGCAAGCTGGTATTGCTCGGCGAACCGCCTGCCGACCTGAGCGCGGTGCCAATCAGTGTCGATCTGGATTCGTCGCTGCCGCCGAGTTCGTTCCCGATCAAGAACTCGGGCCAAGCACGTTTTCTGGATACAGCCCAACTTACCGTCAGCATCAAAAAGCTACTTGCGGCCCTGGCTGAGGGCCGTACCCCCGCCGAGTTGCACTTGGGCGAAGACTGTTCACAGCCAATCTGCGAACAAATGCTGCGGCACTTGTATCAACGCTGGTGCAAGGGGGGAGTGCAACGGCCGAGTGATCGCCATGCAGTAAGAGAGAAGATCGAACTTGCCTCCAGCTTCGATGTGATCTGGTTTCAGCTTTCCGGCGATCCATTCAAGCAGCCGCGCTCCAGTGACGAAATATTACGCCGTGAGCGCGAAGAAATAGCCACCTTTGGCAATGTTACAGGCCGGCACGATTCGCAGATATTCGACTTGGGCAAGTTGCGCGCCGTGTCGAATTGGGAGAGCGTCAACGAAGGTCCGGCAGGGCTGCGTCTGGTACGTGCCGCAAATGCCGATGGTTTCCGCATCGGAGTCGGCCAGTTGATTGCCGTCAAAAAGCCCGGTGCCGCAGCATTTGCGCTGGCCAGCGTTCGATGGCTGATGATAGATGAAGAAGGCATGTTGCATTCAGGTGTGCATCTCATGCCCGGGACGGCGACGGCAGTCGCCATTCGCAATACGGGCGTCAATGCGGCAAAAGACAAATGGCGCCCCGCTTTCCTGCTGGCTGGCGATCAATTGCCATTGCAGATGGTGGTGCCTGCAGGCGTATTCCGCCCCGGTCGCGTAGTCGACGCCGCGGGAAAATCTGCCAGGCAATACAAGCTGACACAGCTTGTCGAGCGTGGCGACGACTTCGAGAGAGTCGTGGTGGCATGAATCGGCCTCGCTCGACAAGAACCGGGCTGGGAACAAAGTCAATCTTGGGGCAGCCCTTCAATTGACTTAGAATCACCCCCATGCCAGGTCTAAATCGCGACACCCCGATTCCCACCGAAATAAAGCTGCATCAGCTATCGTATCTGATGGAGATTGCTTTTTCCGACGGCGCGCGTTTCCAGCTTTCGTATGAACTGCTTCGCGTTTATAGTCCCTCGGCCGAGGTGCGTGGTCACGGGCAGGAAGTGTTGCAGACCGGCAAGCGCAATGTCGCGATTATCAACGTAGAGCCGGTCGGCAACTACGCCATCCAGCCCAAGTTCTCGGATGGGCACGACAGCGGCATCTATTCATGGGATCTGCTCTACGAACTGGGTTCCAACCAGGAAAGACTGTGGCAGGAATATCTTGCGCGCCTGGAAGTTGCCGGAGCGAGCCGCGATGTAGAAGCGGCAGCGGCCCCGGCGCCCGCCAAAAGCTGCGGCAAGCACTGATGAAAGTACTGTATGAGTGATACCCATTTCGGTTTCAAGACGGTTGCCGAGGAAGAAAAAGCGCAGCGCGTCGCCGGCGTGTTTTCTTCGGTGGCGCGGAAATACGACGTGATGAACGACCTCATGTCGGCCGGTCTGCATCGTCTGTGGAAGCGCTTTACCATCGAATTGTCAGGCGTACGCGCCGGTCAGCGCGTGCTTGATGTTGCTGGTGGCACGGCGGATCTGACCCGCGCCTTCCTCAAACGCACCGGGACGTCAGGCGAAGTGTGGCTTACCGACATCAACAATGCCATGCTCACTGTCGGCCGCGACCGCTTGCTCGACGCGGGTATTGTCACGCCGACCGCGCAGTGCGATGCGGAAAAGCTGCCGTTTCCCACAAATTATTTCGATTGCGTCAGCGTCGCTTTCGGCCTGCGCAACATGACCCACAAGGAACAGGCGCTGGCCGAGATGCTGCGTGTGCTGCGCCCCGGCGGTCGACTGCTGGTACTGGAATTTTCCAAGATCTGGCAGCCGCTGGAGAAAGCCTACGATCTGTATTCTTTCAAGGTGTTGCCCTGGCTGGGACAGAAAATTGCCCAGGATGCAGAAAGCTATCGCTATCTGGCCGAATCGATCCGCATGCACCCCGATCAGGAGACACTCAAGACCATGATGGAACAGGCGGGGTTCTCGCGCGTCGAGTACTTCAATCTGACGGGCGGTGTCGTCGCATTGCACCGTGGCTACAAGCTGTAATTCATAGAGACTTGTTCTCTCCGCACTTGCCTAGTTCCGCCAACGGCGCTTATCATCCGCCGCTCACAGCCTTGGAATCCTTATGAGCAAGCAATTGATTATTGCCGAAAAGCCTTCGGTAGCGCAGGACATCGCTAAGGCGCTGGGCGGTTTCACGCGCGAGGGAGACTACTTCGAGAGCGAAGAATACGTGCTTTCTTCCGCCGTTGGCCACTTGCTGGAGCTGGCCGTGCCGGAGGAATACGACGTCAAGCGCGGCAAATGGAGCTTCGCCCATCTGCCGATGATTCCGCCCCACTTTGCGCTCAACCCGATCGAGAGAACCGCCGATCGCCTGCGCCTGCTTACCCGCCTTATCAAACGCAAGGATGTTGATGCCCTGATCAATGCCTGTGATGCGGGACGCGAGGGCGAGCTGATTTTTCGCTATGTTTCGCAGCATGCGATGGGCACAAAACTGAACAAGCCGATCCGCCGCCTTTGGTTGCAATCGATGACGGCAACCTCGATCCGCGATGGTTTTGCCCATCTGCGCAGCGATGAAGAAATGCTGCCGCTGGCTGATGCCGCACGTTGCCGGTCCGAGGCCGACTGGCTGATTGGCATCAACGGCACGCGGGCGATGACCGCGTTCAACTCGAAAGAGGGCGGTTTCTACAAGACCCCGGTCGGTCGCGTGCAGACGCCGACACTGGCAATTCTTATTGAGCGCGAAAGGCGCATCCGAGTTTTTCAGTCGCGCGATTACTGGGAGGTCGAGGCTGAATTCAAGTGTGTTGCGGGGCTCTATCGCGGGCGCTGGTTCGACGAAAAGTTCAGGAAGTCCGATGACGAGCACGCGAAAGCGGAACGTCTTTGGGAACACGCCAGGGCAGAGGCAATCCGCAGCAAATGCCTGGGCCAGCATGGCACGGTCGAGGAAGAGAGCAAGCCCAAGACCGAAGCCTGTCCGATGCTGTACGACCTCACCTCGTTGCAGCGTGATGCGAACGGCCGCTTCGGTTTCTCGGCCAAGAACACGCTAGGCCTCGCACAGGTGCTATATGAACGGCACAAGGCGCTGACCTATCCACGTACCGATGCGCGCCATCTGCCCGAGGACTACATCGCGACGGTAAAGGAAACGCTGGGTAATCTGGCTGACACTCCTTACGACAAGTTTGCCGGTCATATCCTCAAGAGTGGCTGGGTGCACCCGAACAAACGTATTTTCAACAACGCCAAGATCTCGGATCACTTCGCCATCATCCCCACCGGCGTAGTGCCGAAGTCCCTCTCCGAGCCGGAACAGAAGCTCTACGATCTGGTGATGAAGCGCTTCCTGGCGATCTTCTATCCCGCCGCCGAATACAACATCACGACGCGGATTACCCGAGTCGAAGCAGAAGCCTTCAAGACCGAAGGCAAGGTGCTGGTGACGGCGGGCTGGCTTGCGGTATATGGCCGCGAAGCCCAGAACACGGAAGAAGAAACGCCCAACCTGCCGCCACTGGAACCCAGGGAGCGGATCTGGGCCAACGATGTCGAGGTCAAGGCCAAGGCAACGCAACCGCCGCCGCGCTTCAATGAAGCGACTTTGCTCTCGGCCATGGAAGGCGCCGGCAAGCTGATTGAGGATGAGGAGTTGCGTGAAGCCATGTCCGAGCGCGGCCTTGGCACGCCGGCAACAAGGGCGGCCACCATCGAGGGCCTGATTGCCGAAGAATACGTGCATCGCAATGGCCGCGAATTGCAGCCGACCGCCAAGGCATTCTCATTACTGTTTGCACTGGAAAATCTTGGTGTCGATGAAATCCGCTCGCCCGAACTGACCGGCGCATGGGAATACAAGCTCAAGCAGATGGAGCAGGGCAAGCTCGACCGTAGCGAGTTCATGAGCCACATTGTTTCCAGAACACAGGAAATGGTGGAACGCATCAAGCATGGCGAGTTGCCAGATGCCGCCTTCTCGATGCTGAAAACCCCCTGTCCCCGTTGCGGTGGCCAGATCAAGGAGGGTTACAAGAAGTTCGAATGCCAGGGTTGCGATTACAAATTGTGGAAAGTCGTAGCCAGCCGCCAGTGGGAGCCGGAAGAAATGGACGAACTGCTGACCAATGGCTTGATCGGTCCGGTGCAGGGCTTTCGCAGCAAGATGGGCCGCGCCTTCGCCGCCATGGTCAAACTCAATGCCGACAAGATGCCGGAGTTCGATTTCGGCCAGGGTAATGAGGGCGATGCGGAGGAAGTCGACTTCAGCGCGCAGCAGGCGCTCGGCCCCTGTCCCAAATGCGGTGCCCGTGTCTATGAACACGGCATGAGCTATGTCTGCGAAAGATCCGTCGGACCGAACAAGAGTTGCGATTTCCGTTCCGGCAAGATCATCCTGCAGCAGGAAATGTCACGCGTGGAAATGGAGAAGTTGCTGGAAACCGGCAGGACCAGTCTGTTGAAGGGATTCATCTCCTCACGCACGCGGCGCAAGTTCTCCGCCTATCTGGTACGCGGTGCCGATGGCAAGGTCGGTTTCGAGTTCGAGGTCAGGGCGCCAAAAGCCAGCGCGAAAACAACGACTGCAAGCAAGGCCAAGGCTGAAGTTACAGAGACAAAGCCGGCCGCGAAAACAGCGAAGAAACGCACCAGCAAGAAATAGCTGTTCATAAAACAGCTATTTCGACTTAACCGCCTTGGTGCCCGGCAGGCGGCAGTCGAGCAGGGCCTTGCGTACCACGTCGATGGCTCGGAAACGTGGGTAGGTAGCACGCCATACCAGTGCCACGCGCCGCGCCGGCTGCGGGTCGGCAAAGGGCAGCACTCGCAGCAATGAATCCTTCGGACTGATGCCGTCAACTGCTGTGGCCGGCATTACCGTAACGCCGATGCCGCTTGCTACCATGTGGCGTATGGTTTCCAGCGAGCCGCCTTCGAGAATATGCGGCGAGGTTCCGAGCTGGCGGCTTGTCGGCGAGCACAAGTCCAGCACCTGATCGCGGAAACAATTGCCGGGCCCGAGCATGAGCAGTTGCGTCTCCAGCAGCGCCGAGGCTTTTACTGTTTTCTGTTTTGCCAGTGGACTATCGGCCGGACAGAGCAGACGGAACACTTCGTCATACGCAGGTTGCGCGACAAGTCCTGGTTCATCCACGGGTAGCGCCATGATGCCAATGTCGAGTTCGCCGGACTTGATCTTGTCTATCAGGCGCACCGTAAAATTTTCCTCGATGATCAGCGGCATCTCCGGTGCGCGTTGTTTGAGGAGCGGCACCAGTTTCGGTAGCAGGTAGGGCGCAATGGTATAGATGCAACCGAGCCGCAATATGCCAGAGAGCGGGTCCTTGCCGGTGCCGGCGATTTCGGTGACCCGCAATACTTCGCTCAGCACGCGTTCCGCTTGCGTAGCAACGGCGGAGCCAATTCCGGTCACCCTGACTTCGTTGGCGGCGCGCTCGAACAGGATGACCCCCAACTCGTCTTCGAGTTTCTTGATCGCAACGCTTAACGTCGGTTGCGATACAGAGCATTTATCGGCGGCTCGGCCGAAATGGCGTTCGCACGCCAGCGCAACGACATAGCGAAGTTCGGTAAGGGTCATGGCGGGATTATGCCAAAGTCGGCGCCGGCAAGGTTTTCGTCATGAGAGCGTGCCTGCACGGAATTCTGGAGCGGGCGAAGGGAGTCGAACCCTCGTCATGAGCTTGGGAAGCTCAGGTAATGCCGTTATACGACGCCCGCACAGGTTGCGGATTTTACGGTGATAACCGGGTTGCGGCAACTTCATCGCTCAACATCAAAACAACAATTTGCCGCAACCCGGTTATCACCGTAAAATCCATCATCCCATGAACAGCACCATTACACTCAACGGCGAAACGCGATCGCTCGGCAAGATTGCCACCGTTGCCGCACTGCTCGACAGTCTTGGGCACGCTGGCCGCCGCGTGGCGGTCGAGAAGAACGGCGAGATCGTGCCAAAGAGTTTGCACCCTGCAACCCAGCTGACGGATGGAGACCGCATAGAGATTGTGGTTGCCGTCGGCGGTGGCTAATATCAATTCAAAATGAATACTCCCGATCTGCTTAATATCGCCGGCAAGTCCTACAGTTCACGCCTGCTGGTTGGCACCGGCAAATACAAGGATTTCGCGCAGACGCGCGAGGCAGTGCTTGCCTCGGGGGCGCAGATTGTTACCGTGGCGATCCGCCGTACCAACATTGGCCAGGATCCGGATCAACCTTCGCTGCTGGATGCCTTGCCGCCAGGCGAATTTACCTACCTGCCCAACACTGCGGGCTGTTTCAGTGCTGACGATGCAGTGCGCACCCTGCGCCTGGCGCGCGAACTTCTGGATGGTCACGATCTGGTCAAGCTCGAAGTGCTGGGTGACAAGGAAACGCTGTTCCCCAACATGCCGGAGACGCTCAAGGCAGCCGAGACCTTGGTCAAGGATGGCTTCAAGGTCATGGTTTACTGCTCCGACGACCCGATCCAGGCGAAGATGCTCGAAGACATCGGCTGTGTCGCGGTGATGCCTCTGGCCTCGCTGATCGGGTCCGGCATGGGCATCCTCAACCCGTGGAATCTCAAACTCATCATCGCGCAGGCGAAAGTGCCGGTGCTGGTCGATGCAGGCGTTGGCACCGCGTCCGATGCGGCGATTGCGTTGGAGCTCGGCTGCGACGGTGTGCTGATGAATACAGCTATCGCGCTGGCGCAAGACCCGGTATTGATGGCGGGCGCCATGAAGAAAGCGGTGGAGGCCGGTCGCGAGGCCTGGCGCGCGGGACGCATGCCGAAGAAGCTCTATGCCGCCAGCCCGAGTTCGCCGACGGCGGGATTGATCGGCAGTTGAAATACCTCTTCGTCCTGTTCTGGACGTTGTTGACCGCGCTGCCGCTGCATGCCGAAACGCCGCGCCCAGTTCCCCTTGTTCCCCTGCAGCAAGGCTATGCTGTGGACAATCCACGCGTGCTGGTGCAGCAGCGCTTGTTCGGTCTTGCCCACGGTGTTGCCTTGCTCGCCACGGCCTGCGTGCGCGAACCCGGCTATCGTGAAACGTTGACGCCGGCCTATGCCGAATGGCAGGAGCGACAGGACGCGGCCATCGCGGCGAGTTATCGCGACCTTGCGCGATATTATTTTCACGACCGCGCCTTGGAAGCAACCCGTCTCGACATCACGCGCGCACTCAAGCTAAAGGAGGAACTCTCTCTCAAGCCGGGATCAAAAAAAATGTATGCAGCCTGCGATACTTTTGTCGAAGCACTGCATAAGCCGCGCTATGACCTGAGCCTGCAGTACCTGTTGCTGTCGCTAGCCTGGCGTTTTTCCGAAGCGATAGCCACGGAAGCTCGGGTGGAGGCATGTCGTGCCAGTCTGTCTGACAAAGAGGCTGCGGCCCTTGATGAGTCGGCGATGCTGTGGCATCAGACCTTTGATGCCGGTATCGCGGAAGCGAAGAGAACACTGGAGCAGCGCTGGGACGATGTGCAGCTTGATGGCACGCTCGAAGAATGGACTGCACGGGCGCAAGAGGATGGAAAGCGCAGCGCCGTGGCGGAACGCTGCAAAACCCTGGCCCAATGGCTGCCGACACGAAAAGCCGACCCCGATGACGCATTCAATGCAGAACCCTGAAGAGCCCATGCCGCAACGCGACCATATCCGCAGCTTCGTGCTGCGCCAGGGTCGCGTCTCCAACGCACAACAGCGTTACTACGATGAAGGGATGCCGCGTTGGGGTATCCCTTACCAGCCAATGCTGCTGGATCCCGGCGCTGCGTTTGCCAACCCGGCACCGGTGATTCTGGAAATCGGCTGCGGCATGGGGGAAACAACGGCGATCATCGCTGCGGCTCAACCGGAGCGGAACTTCATCGGTATCGAAGTGCATACGCCGGGAGTGGGTTCCCTGTTCAAGGAAATCGCCACGCGTGAACTGAACAACCTGCGCGTGATCCAGCACGATGCAGTCGAAGTGGTGCGCGACATGATCGGGCCGGGAACCCTGTCAGGGATTCACATATTCTTCCCTGATCCGTGGCCGAAGAAGCGTCACCACAAGCGACGCCTGATTCAGCCGGTATTTGTGCATCAACTTGCTTTGCGCCTGGTGCCGGGCGGTTATATCCACTGCGCTACCGACTGGGAGGAATACGCGCTGCAGATGCTTGTAGTCCTCTCGGACGAAGCGTTATTGCAAAATACCGCCAGCGGTTTTGCGCCGCGCCCGGATTACCGGCCGCAGACCAAGTTCGAAACCCGCGGCCTGCGGCTGGGGCACGGTGTCTGGGACGTGATATTCAAACGTCGGGCAGAAAGTTCCGCAACAGCACGTTGAGAAAGCGCTGGCCACGCGCGGTCGGGATGATGCATTCGGTCGTTATGTCGAGCAGGCCGTCGCGCTTTGCCGCCAGCAGTTTTTGCTGAATGCCCGCGAGTGACAGCCCGGTACGCTCCGGATACAGCCGGGTCTGGAATCCTTCGCACAGCCGCAACGCATTCATCATGAACTCGAAGGGCAATTCCTGCGCGGTGACATCATAGCGCTCCAGCGCGAACTCGCCACTTGCTGCCGCTTGCAGATAGTCGCGTGGGTGCTTGCGCCGTGTCTCGCGGACAACCCCGGTATGCGATGTGAGCTTGCCGTGGGCGCCGGCGCCGATGCCGAGATAGTCGCCGAAATTCCAGTAATTCAGATTATGCCGGCAGCGATGGTTGGGCTTGGCAAAGGCTGAGGTTTCGTAATGCTGAAACCCGGTGTTTGCGAGTGACGCATTTACCATTTCATGCATGTCGGCGCTGAGATCGTCGTCAGGAAGCGGTGGTGGCGAATGATGAAAGGGGGTGTTTGGTTCCAGCGTCAGGTGATAGGCGGAGAGATGCGTTGTGCCGAAGCTGACTGCGGTTTCAATATCGCGTTGCGCCTGTTCCAGTGTTTGTTGCGGCAGGCCGTACATTAAATCCAGGTTGATGTTGTTGAAATGCTGTTGCGCCAAATTGATGGCGTGCTTTGCCTCTTCTGCCGAATGGATGCGGCCCAACGCCACAAGCTTGTCATCGTCGAAGCTCTGGACGCCTATCGAAATCCGGTTGATGCCGGCAGCCCGAAAACCTTCGAACTTGCGCGCCTCCACCGTGCCGGGATTCGCTTCGAGCGTGATCTCGGCATCCGGCAGCAGGAAGACGCGGGCACGCACAGCGGCAAGCAGGGTGTCGAAGGCTTCCGGCATGAACAGGCTTGGCGTTCCGCCGCCAATGAAAATACTCGATACCGGTCGTCCCCAGATTTGCGGAAGTGCTGATTCGAGATCGGCGATCAGCGCATTGATGTATTGCGCCTGCGGCAAGGCTCCGCGCTGCTCATGCGAGTTGAAATCGCAATAGGGACATTTGCGCACGCACCACGGAATGTGTACGTAGAGCGCCAGCGGCGGCGGCGCCGTGAATCCGGGTGCTTCATCGCTTTGCAACGCGACGGGAATGACTGCATGGCTCATTGCCCTAGGCGCAAGCGTTGCAGCAACAATTGCAATGCAGTGCCGCGGTGCGAGATGAGATTCTTCACGTCTGCATCGAGTTCTGCCGCCGTACAGCCGCGGGAGGGAACAAGGAAATAGGGGTCGTAGCCAAAGCCGCTGCTGCCGCGTGGTGCGGTGAGGATTTCGCCATGCCACTCGCCCTCGGCGATCAGCGGCTGTGGATCGTCTGCAGTACGACAGAGCGCCAATACGCAGACGTAATGTGCGCGGCGATCGGCACTGTGTTGCAGCTCGGCGAGCAGCTTGTCGTTGTTGCGCTGATCTGATTTTGGCTCGCCGGCAAAGCGTGCCGAATACACTCCGGGCGCTCCATTCAATGCCGTTACACAGATGCCGGAATCGTCGGCAAGTGCGGGCAGGCCGGTAACTTGTGCGCAATGGCGCGCCTTGACCAGCGCGTTTTCGACAAAGGTGACGTGCGGCTCCTCGGCCTCGCTGACGTTGAACGCGGACTGCGGCAGCAACTCAATGCCCAGCGGAGCGAACAGTTGTGCGAATTCGCGCAGCTTGCCGGCGTTGTTGGAAGCGAGTACGAGCTTGTTCATGAAGCAGTGATTGCCGCTTTCTGTGCGGCAATGATTTGGGTGATACCAGCACTGGCCAGCGCGAGCAGTGCATCGAGTTCCTTGCGCGAGAACGGCGTGCCTTCGGCGGTGCCCTGCACTTCGACCATGCCGCCGTTGCCTGTGATGACAACGTTCATATCGGTGTCGCACGCAGAGTCTTCGTCGTAGTCGAGATCGAGCACAGCTTGGCCATTGACGATACCGACCGATACGGCGGCGACAAAATCGCGTAGCGGATTGGCGGTGAGTTTGCCTGCGGCAACAAGCCCGGCAATTGCATCACTCAGTGCAACGTAGGCGCCCGTGATCGAAGCGCAACGAGTGCCACCGTCAGCCTGCAATACATCGCAATCGAGCGTGATCTGGCGTTCACCCAGTGCGGCAAGATCGGTGACAGCGCGCAGGCTGCGTCCGATCAATCGCTGGATTTCCTGGGTACGGCCGGACTGTTTGCCCTTGGCTGCCTCGCGGTTGGTGCGCGTGTGCGTCGAGCGCGGCAGCATGCCATATTCGGCAGTGACCCAGCCCTGCCCCTTGCCCTTGAGAAAGCCCGGCACTTTTTCCTCGATGCTGGCGGTGCAGAGCACTTTGGTATGGCCGAATTCAACCAGTACGCTGCCTTCGGCGTGGCGCGTGTAATGGCGCGTGATGGTGAGTTGGCGCAATTCATGGGCGGCACGTCCGCTGGGTCTGCTCATAAAAATTCCTTATTTGTGTATTTGAAGCGGGTTTGAATGTCTGTAATGGCGCAGTGCAATGGGCCTCTGGCGCATGTCGCCATTATCCTCTGCATTGTCCTCGGCAATATCGACGACGGAAAACTCGCCATCAAAACTTGCTGCGTTCGATGCGGCCCAGTCCAACCAGAAATCACGTGGGCAAAGGCTGAATAATTGTAGGCAGTGGACTTTCCAATACAATACTTGGCTTCTCTGTTGAAACTGCCGCCTTAAAAGGCGTAGTGTGGAAAGAAAACATGATCTATAGCATGACCGGCTATGCCGCTGGTAATCGCGACCTGGGACAGGCCATCCTCAGCATAGAAATAAAGAGCGTGAATTCACGCTATCTGGATATCGCCTTTCGTATTGGCGACGAGTTGCGTCAGCACGAAATGAAGTTGCGCGAGCAGATCAGCAGCGCCATCCGGCGCGGCAAGATCGAGTGCCGCATCTACCTGCAGGCCCAGCCGGGCGCTGTGCGCGACAGCATGCCCAACCCGGTGCGGCTGGCCCAACTGGCGGCGCAGGAGGTTGCCGTAAGGGAAAGTCTTCCCGCCGCTGCGCCACTCTCGGTGGCCGACGTGCTGCGCTGGCCCGGCGTGCTCGTCGACCAGCAACTCGATCCGCGGCAACTGGAAACCGAGTGCGGGGCACTGATGACTACGCTGCTCGGAGAACTGCTGGCCAGCCGTGCGCGTGAGGGCGCCAAGCTGGCGGAGACCATCGTGACGCGCGTGGCCCTGATGCGCGGACTGGTAGCCGAGGTGTCACCGATGCTGCCACCCCTGTTGGCTGATTATCGCGAACGGCTCTCGATGCGTTTGCGCGAAGCGGTGGCGGCACTCGATGAAGAACGCATCCGCCAGGAAGTCGGCGTGTTTGCTGCGAAGAGCGATGTCGCGGAAGAGTTGTCGCGCCTATCCACGCATCTGGACGAATTAGAGCGTGTCGTTGCCAAGGGCGGCGCAATGGGTAAGCGCCTCGATTTCCTGATGCAGGAGTTGAATCGCGAAGCGAATACGCTGGCGTCGAAATCGGTTTCCGCCGACATCACGAAAATTGCACTGGAACTGAAGCTGCTCATCGAACAAATTCGAGAACAGGTACAAAATATCGAATAGCACCGGGTAAGCCTTGTTGGCCGAAAATGGTTTGCAATGTCCATTCAATCCGGTAGATTGCGTGTGCACAAACAGGAATAACGAGCACAAGGCCAGCATTTAACTGGGTATGCCTCGATGGAAGATTCAGCAAAGGTTGCCGAACCACAGATAGCTTTCTGGAACCGCATTCCAGTCAAGGTGGGCATCGGCATCATTTTGGTGTCCTCTGCAATTTTCACTCTTGCCGGTTTAATACTAAACAGGCAGGAAGAGCAGCAAACCATGGGAAAGCGAGTGAGCGAGGCGTACAAGTATGCTGCCCCTATTGCTGCATCTCTCTCGAGCAGGATGTTGGCTGGTGGCGGAAAGGCTGTGTGGGCAGACATATCCAATGAAACGAGGGAAATTGCCGATCTGGTAGGTGCGGCGCGCATCGTGGTGCTGACACGGGAAGGCCTGGTTAGGGCCGATACGGATCGCCTGACTTACGAAGGCAGAATCGAAACGCGGGGAAATCCCAATTGTCCGAAATGCGACAGCGGGCAAGCGTCTGATTTTCCGGCCATGGTCACGCTGACTTCGCCGGATGGCATGCACCGGTTGCGCATTGTTACTCCGATTGTGAAACAGGAATCCTGTAATTCCTGTCATAGTGAAGGCGGGCCTTTTCTCGGCCTGATTGCGGTCGATTTCGATCTTTCGGCGCTCGATCGCAGTGAGCTTGATCGTGACAAGCGCATGTTGCTGACCGGGCTACTTTCCATCGCGATGCTGGTCGGACTTAGCTCCTTGCTGTTCAGGTGGTTGATATTTCAGCCAATCACGATGATCAACAAGGTGGCGCAGGAGATTGCGCTTGGCCATCGCAAGGCTCGCGTTCCAGTAATCAGCCACGATGAACTGGGTGCTTTCGCCGTTCAATTCAACCGCATGGCTGAACATGTCGAGCAGCAGTTTGATCACATCGAAGTTGCGAATATGGAGTCGCGATTGTTTTACAAGCTCGTGGTCGAGGTATCCAAGAACCTCGAGATTCCGGATATGACCAAGAGCATTTTCAGTGCATTTCATGAAAAGCTCAAACCATCGAGCCTTGCCGTATTCATCAATGAAGCGGATGAACGCTGGGTCTGCTGCGCCGGCAGGGATAACGCCGAAGGTGAGCTTATTACCGGAGAGGGCGATCTGGCCGAAGCGTTTAACGCCAACGACCCACGGGTTATCAGGGCAATCGAGGACGTTTCAGGTGACATGATCGATCGGGCGATTTATGGCAAGACACTGCAGTTAGAGAACACGCCAGACAAATTCGACTTCGTGATGCCATTTGCGTACGACAAGCGGCTGATCGGCATTATCATTTGCTCTGATCATAAAGGCCATGTGCGGCTTACCCCCAGGCTCCTCAACAACCTCAGTGCGCAGCTGGCGTTGGCTGCGGGTAACTCCCACAATTACATGGGCTCGATCATCGATCCGCTAACTCGTCTGCGCAACAAGCGCTATGGCATGGCGCGACTTGATGAGGCGGTGTCCAGGGCGCTGCGTTATTCGCGTTCATTTGCCATAATCATGGTTGATATCGATCATTTCAAGCTGGTCAATGATTCCCACGGGCATCCTGCAGGAGATGTTGTACTCAAAGAGGTGGCAAGGCGCATTGCCTGTTCGCTGCGCAAGTCCGACATTGCGATTCGCTACGGCGGCGAAGAATTCATGATCATCGTCAACAGCGATGACAGCGATTCTCTGGCCGGGCTCTGCGAAAAAATACGGAACGAGATAGCAGATTCACCGGTGCAGTTGCGCCAGCTCGGAATATCGATTTCCGTGACGATCAGTGTCGGGTGCACCAGATTCCGGTACGGCATGGACGATGGCGTGAGCATGATTGCGCGTGCCGATAGTGCCTTGTATCGCGCCAAGGAATCAGGACGCAATCGCATCGAAGTTGACATCTGAAAAATGCCGGTTTAGTACTTAGCTATCGAAAAGTCTTGATCGGGTACCATCGCCTTGGCGTCTGGATGTTCTGATTCAATCTGGAATTGATATGAAATGAGTTCTACTCCTGCCACTATTTTCGTGATTGCCGCGCCATCCGGCGCGGGCAAGAGCACTTTGGTCAGCCTGCTGATCGGCCGTGATCCCGGGATGCAATTGTCGATTTCATACACAACGCGCCCGCCGCGACCCGGTGAGGTCAATGGCCAGAATTATCACTTTATTGATATTGCCGCCTTCACTGCGATGCGTGAGCGCGGCGAATTTATCGAATGGGCCGAAGTGCATGGCAACTGTTACGGTACCGCCTGTTCAGGGCTTGAACAGCAGATGAGCAACGGCCGCGATCTGGTACTCGAAATCGACTGGCAGGGCGCGCAACAGGTGCGCCGCCATTTTCCACAGTCAGTGGGCATATTCATCCTGCCGCCTTCGGTCGAGGAACTGGAGCGGCGCTTGAGCGCACGCGGACAGGATAGTGACGCTGTCATTCAGGGGCGCGTGGCTGCAGCCGTGGGTGAAATGAGGCACGTGGGCGAATTCGACTTTGTTATAATCAACAGAGACTTGGCGGTAGCATTGGAAGATCTGATGGCTGCCGTGCACGCATCGCGCCTGCGGCTTCATTCCCAGCAGGCGCGCCACCCTGACGTATTCCGCTTTCTGGAACTAGGATAAATACATGGCCCGCGTTACCGTTGATGATTGTCTGAAGAAGATCCCCAATCGCTTCCAACTTACCTTGGTGGCAACCTATCGTGCGCGCCAGATCACCATGGGTAGTACGCCCCAGGTTGAAGCCGACCGTGACAAGCCTACTGTCATCGCCCTGCGCGAGCTTGCCGCCGGAAAAATCGGCCTGGAACTGCTTAATCGGCCTCAAGGTTAAGATACGGTGAGGACGGGATACACCAATGGCAGCCGTGCTCCCGTCTTCAGTTGCACCCGGCAAGCTTGCCGGCAACCGGCAAGCTGACGCAGCGCAGCGCGCCGAACTCGACGCCGGCCTGGCCCGGCTCAAAAACAATCTTTCCACTTACCTCAAACCCGCGGAAATAGAGCGGGTCGAAGCCGCTTTTGCCTTTGGCGATGCTGCCCATGTCGGGCAGTTCCGCGTCAGTGGCGCGCCCTATATATCGCATCCGCTGGCAGTGGCGGAGAAGCTGGCGGCCTGGCACCTTGATGCGCAGGCCATCATTGCTGCGCTGCTGCACGACGTGATGGAAGATACCGCGATCACCAAACAGGAGATTGCCGACCGCTTCGGCAATGCTGCGGCGGAACTGGTGGATGGCGTCTCCAAGATTGATCGCATCGAAAATCAATCCTACGAAGAGGCGCAGGCCGAGAACTTCCGCAAGATGCTGCTGGCGATGGCGCGCGATGTGCGCGTCATTCTCATCAAGCTGTCGGACCGCCTGCACAACATGCAGACGCTGGGCGCGATCCGGCTCGACAAGCGGCGTCGCATCGCGCATGAGACGCTCGACATCTATGCGCCGATCGCCAACCGGCTCGGCCTCAACACGCTGTATCGTGAACTTCAGGAACTGTCGTTCCAGCATCTTTATCCGGTGCGCTATCGCGTTCTGGCCAAGGCGGTCAAGGCGGCGCGCGGCAATCGTCGCGAAGTCGTGGAAAAGATATTGCAGACGGTGAATAATAAGTTGCCCGAAGTCGGCATTGAGGCCGAGGTGATGGGACGGGAGAAACATCTTTACGGCATCTACCGCAAGATGCGCGAAAAGCATCTGACATTTTCCCAGGTGCTCGACATCTACGGCTTTCGCATCATCGTCAAGGATGTACCGACCTGTTATCTGGTGCTTGGCGTGCTGCACGGCCTCTACAATCCGGTGCCGGGCAAGTTCAAGGACTATATCGCCATTCCCAAGGTCAATGGCTACCAGTCGCTGCATACCACCCTGATCGGCCCCTTCAGCACGCCGGTGGAGGCGCAGATCCGTACCGCAGCAATGCACCATGTTGCTGAATCGGGAGTTGCTTCGCACTGGCTCTACAAGGATGACAAGGCGCTCTCCGATCTGCAAAAGAAGACCAGTCTGTGGCTGCAATCGTTGCTCGAACTCCAATCGGCCTCGGGCGATTCGACCGAGTTCCTCGAACACGTCAAGATCGACCTGTTCTCGGGCGAGGTCTACGTATTTACGCCAGCCGGAAAGATTCTGGTGTTGCCGCTCGGCTCGACTCCGGTCGACTTTGCCTACACTGTGCATACCGACATCGGCAACCATTGCGTTGCCTGCCGCATCAATAACGAATTGATGCCACTACGCACCGAGTTGCATAATGGTGACCGGGTCGAAATCATCACTACGCCCCATGCCAATCCCAACCCGGCCTGGCTCGGCTTTGTAAAAAGCGCTCGAGCTCGTTCCAATATTCGCCACTATCTCAAGACACAGCAAAAGGAAGCCTCAGCGGCTCTGGGTGAGCGCCTGCTTTCGCAGGCATTGCGCAGTACCGGGGCCATGCTGGCCGACATTACACCGACACGGTGGAAGCATCTGTTGCTTGACGCAGGCGCCAAATCGAAGAACGAGCTGCTGACTGACATCGGCCTGGGCACCCGGCTTGCTGCGATCGTTGCGCGTCGCTTGCAGGGCGGGATCAATAAAAAGCTTGGCAAAGTACAGTCTACCGAACAGAAATCCGGGCCGATACTGATCCGGGGCACAGAAGGCTTCGCGGTGCAGCTTGCCAGCTGTTGCCGGCCGATTCCCGGCGATCCTGTCCTCGGCCTGATCCGCAAGGGACAGGGCTTAATGGTGCATACTCACGACTGTGCCAATATTGCCAAGCAACGCGGAGACCGCGTCGATTGGGTCGATGTCGAGTGGGAGCCGGATGTCGACGGGCTGTTTGATGTCAGCATCTGCGCGCTGGTGCAAAATCAGCGGGGCGTACTGGCCAATCTGACGACAGCGATTGCCGAAGAACAATCGAACATTACCGACGTCAGCATAGAGGGCGATCACGACACTACGGTTTCGGTGTATTTTACGTTGCAGGTGCTTAACCGCGCTCATTTGGCGCGGGTATTGCGCGGCTTGCGGCGTATTCCTGAGGTGCTCCGTATCGGTCGCCTCAAGGACAGGGAAATTAATCATCATCACTAGGGAAATCAAAATGGCAAAGTACGAATCCGAATACACCAAATTCATGCGTGAATGGAAGCAAAGTCATCTGGAACAGGCCGAAGTTGCACAAAAGGGGTGGTCGCTGTGGTGGAACAAGGAACCGCGTGACCAGGAATCCATGCGCCGCGATTTAGAGTCCAGAGTCCCGCAGAAATCCTACTATTACGACGCCAATTGATGCATTTGTTGGAATAACATTGTTACGTTTGCGTATATTAACCAGGCCAAAGTAGCATTTGGGTGCAGCGTGATGTTTATGGCATGAAAACCAGAAGGTTGGTTTGCGTTAATGCTGGGAGGAAGCATGAAGAAAATACTTTTGGCAGCCATTTTTGCGTGCCTGTTTCTGGGCGCGGTGACGGTGCGGGCGGAGGACGAGAAGTTCGACATCACCCGTTTCGAAGTCAGTGGCAATACTCTGCTGACGCAAAATGAGGTTGACCGTTTGCTTGCCCCCTTTAGAGGGAAGGATCGTGCCTATGGTGATGTGCAGCGCGCCCTTGAAGTCCTTCAGGCCGCCTACCGTACCAAGGGGTTTGGCACCGTTACCGTCTATGTGCCCGAGCAGGAACTCAAGAATGGTGTAGTTTCGCTGCATGTGACAGAAGCCGTGATCGGTACGGTCAAAGTAACCGGCAACCAGTTTTTTTCAGAGGAAAATGTCCGCGCGGCGCTCCCCCAGTTGAAAACAGGCACAACGCCCAATCTTTCCGCGATATCCGACAACATTCAACTCTCCAATGAGAACCCGGCCAAACGTATCGAATTAACCCTGGGCGTTAGCGAGGAAGAAGGCAAGGTCGACGCCAAAGTGGGCGTCAGTGACGAAAACCCGCGCCGTGTCTATTTCTCTCTCGACAACACCGGGGAGAAAGAAACAACGGGGCAATACCGCCTTGGCGTTTCATATCGCGATGCCAATGTGTTCGGCGGAGACGAAGTGCTGACGCTAGGTTATATCACTGCTCCTGATGCACCAGATGGCGTCGATGTCGATGTATATACCGCTGGCCTGCGCATGCCCTTGTACGGATTGGGCGACAGTCTCGACTTCATCGTCGCGGCAAGTTCAGTCAACGTGCCAGCCAATGTTATTACGCCTGGCGGTACGTTGTCCCTGAGTGGCAAGGGTCGTATCTTCGCCGTTCGCTGGAACAATCTGTTGCCGCGCAGTGGCGAATACAGTTCGCGCATGGTGTACGGCTTCGATTTCAAATCGACAGACAATCCCTGCCGGCCGCGAACCATTACAGCCGGCTGTGTCGACTATCTCGAAACCCCGTTTTCCGTTAGCTACATCGGCCAATGGCAAAAGCCCAATCTGGCGACGGATTTCAACCTCGGTGCGGTCTATAACCTCAAGCTTTTGGATCATCAGGACAACTGGCGCTATAACTATGCCGCAAACGCACGTTCGACAGATGCCAACTTCCTTATTCTTAAAGCGGGCGGTAATTACTTGCGTTCCCTTCCCGGCGACTGGCAGCTACGTGGCGCAATCAATGCCCAATATAGCGCCAGCCCGCTGCCTTCTTCCCAGCAACTCAGCCTTGCCGGTTCCGGCGCAGTACGGGGTTTCGGCGAACGCGTGCTGATAGCAGATAGCGGCTATACAGCCAATTTCGAAGCCTACACACCTGATATTGCCTTGCTGCTCGGCCCCCGTTTAAAAACCGGTCTGCCCGGCACCTTGCGCGCACTGGCATTTTACGACTGGGCCTATGGCGAAAACAGCCCGAAGGACGGAAGCACATGGTTTGATCCAGTCAATAATTTGACCGTGCCAGCCAGTATCAAATCGGTCAATGAAATCAGCACGGTTTCCAGCATTGGCATTGGTCTGCGTTATTCGTTGCACAAGGACATTAGTGCCAGGTTTGACTGGGCGCATGTGCTCGATAGTTCTCCTGCCAATCGCCTGACGCCGGCAGACAGGATTGACGATCAGTGGCGGGCGCATTTTGCAGTGACATACGGATTCTGATTCGAAGCATTCGTGAAGTAATTCCTGCGTTCAGTCAGACAGCGAATCTAGACTGAACTGCTGCATTTGGAAGAGAGGTTTGTCATGGCTAGAAAAACGACATATTTGCGTACCAGTAACTGTCTGCTGGCAACTGCGGTTTCTACCTGTTTCGCGGTAAGTGCCCATGCATTGCCGACCGATCCCACGGTAGTCAATGGCAGCGCCAGTTTCGCCCAGGCCGGCAACGTGCTCAATGTCACCAACAGCAACGGCGCCGTCATCAACTGGAACACCTTTTCCATTGGCGCCAGCGAAACCACGCGCTTCATCCAGGCATCCTCTTCCAGCAGTGTCCTCAACCGCGTCCTCGCCGATCCCTCGGTCATCCTCGGCACCCTGACATCCAACGGGCGAGTTTTTCTCATCAACCCCAGCGGCATTTATGTCGGCCAGGGGGCCCGCATTGACGTGGCCGGCTTCGTTGCTTCCGCACTCAACATTACCGATGCTAACTTTCTTGCCAACAAGCTAACGTTCGACGCCAGTCCGAATGCGGGCAGCGTTGTTAATCAGGGCAGCATCACCACCCCCGGCGGTGGTAGCGTCTATCTCGTCGCACCCAATGTCAGCAACGAAGGCATCATCACCACCCCGCAGGGCGAAACCATTCTTGCCGCCGGACAGAGCGTCACTCTGCTCGACACTGCCACCCCCGGCGTCAGCGTCGAGATTACAGGTGCGGAAGGCAATGCCACCAACCTTGGCACCGTAGTCGCAGAAGCCGGCCGCATTGGCATCGCCGGTGTGCTGGTGAAGAACTCTGGAACACTGAATGCATCGAGCGTTGTGAATGAAGGCGGGAGAATTTTCCTGAAGGCAACGCAGAATCTTCAGATTGAAGGTTCTTCTCGCATCGAAGCACGATCGACGAGTGCAAATGGCGGTTTTGTAGAGACATCCGGCGCCAACGTGAAGATCGCCGACGGGGCGCGAGTAGATACGAGTGCCCCGAATGGGGCCACCGGTACATGGTTGATCGACCCTCCAGATTTCACGATTGCCGCTTCCGGTGGTGACATGACAGGGGCAGAGCTTGCCGCTAACCTCGATTCGACGAGCGTAGTGATTCAGAGCGCCACTGGCACGGTGAACACGGGCGGCAACGGCGACATTTTCATCAACGAAGCCATTGCCAAGACGGGTCTTATTGACACTGCCCTTACTCTGCAAGCGGAACGCAACATCGCCGTTAACGCCCCGATCAGTTCGAGCAGCAGCAAGCTGGATGTCACTTTGCAAGCGCACGCACTGGACAATTCCGTTCCCGGTAGTGTTTCGATTTTCAATAACATCAGCACCAACGGTGGCGACCTGATCGTCGGTGGTGGCCTCGATCCTTCACTGACTCCGGCGATAGGCTCTTATGATGGATCGAATTACCTGGATGGCGTATATATCCAAGGCGCGCAGATTTATGCTGGTGGCGGCAATATCACCATCAACGGACAAGGAAGCAGCGACAGTGTTTCTGAAGGTGGACGTGGCGTGTACATCAGCAGCAACGCTATCGTCAGTACTGCCGGAACGGGCACAGTCAGTATCACGGGCAAGGGCGCCAGCGGTTACAGCGCGGTAGAGATCGAAGGTACCTGGACGGCTGTTTCAACAGAAGCTGGCGAGTTATTGCTCGACGGCAGTGGCAACGGAATTAACGGCGGCCACGGCGTACACATCTTTAATGGCGCCAACCTGCAAACGACGAGCAGCCTCCTCAACATCAAGGGCAAGGGTGGCGCTGGTTATTTTGGTGGCGTAGTCATTGATGGTTATTCCACCACTGTTACGACCGGGAACGGCGGCCAAATACATATCGAAGGCGCAGGCGCGTATAGCGGTGGGGGTTCCTATGAGTTTGGCGTAGTTGTCGGGAATGGCACATCATTGGCTGCGACGGGCACCGGCAGCATTGAATTGATCGGTCACGGCACGGGCGACTATGCCAGCTTTGGTGTCGCGCTGGGTGGCTCAACGTTGCAGGCAGAAGATGGTTCGATTTCCATCACCGGTCATGGCGGAGCCGGAACCGGCGACAACAACGCCGGCATCCTGATCGGGCAAACCAGCGTCGAGGCCACGGGTAATGGCGACATCACGTTTTTGGGATATGGTGCTGGAACTGGCGGCAACTACAACAGCGGCATCGAAACCTGGGGCGGGTCCAACCTGATCCGCACCAATAGGGGAGATATCAGCATCACCGGCTACGGGAGCACTGCTGCGACCGGCTATGCCAACATCGGCGTCAGGCTGGGGGCATATGACGGCAGTGCCACGATTGAATCGACCAAAGGCGGCAATGTCACCATTTCCGGTACGGGTGGTGGTGGCAACAATGGCTACTACGGCTACAATCATGGCGTCGTCATTCAAGGCGCGAGCCAGATTCGCACATACCTGTCAGGCAATATCAGCATTACCGGTGCTGGTGGTATTGCCGAGGGCTATAACAATGTTGGCGTGAAGATCGAGGGCATGTATGGCACCGATGCCAATGGCAATCGTGGCGTGCTTCGTCCTGTGGTTGAAGCCATGGGGACTGGCGACTTGACCATCTTTGGTACGGGCGGTACCGGGATTGGAGATTTCACCGGCAACAACCACGGTGTCGAGCTTGTCGGCGCCAGCATCAGGGCGCGGGATGGCCTGCTTTCGATTACCGGTACTGGCGGACAGGGATCGTACGGCTATAACGCAGGCATCATTCTGAGCAGTCAATGGGATTGCGGCGATTGCAATTCCTCACCCGAAATCTACTACTCGGTGGTCGAGAGTATCGGCACGGGTGGAATCGAGATCAGCGGCACGGGCGGGAGTTCGGGGATCGGTGGATATGGCAATGACGGCGTCGTCATCGACCAGTACTCCGTCGTGCGTAGCGCGGGTGGCGCTGTCGCGATTGACGGAACCTCAAACGGCTATGTCAATGTTGAAGGGACCGCCAACGATAATCCCGCTGTCCTGGTCGATGGTTCGGTCATGGCGAATTCCTCGCATGGCGCTGGCGCTGTCACCATTACTGGCACCACGAGCAGCGGCGGCTACGGCATTTCAATCGGTTCGTATGGCGCCATCGTTGCCGGCAACCGCGATGTCACGCTCGAAGCAACGGCATCCGGTGGCGTAGACATTGAAGGGGATTACAATACAGCCGGCAGTGTGGAAGCGGCAAATCTGACCGTGAGCGGTCCGCTGACGCTATCGAGTTACGGCTATGACCCCATATTCAAGGTTCGCGGCCAGGCAACCTTCGATGACATTACGGGCGCTTACGGAACCAGTGTCAACATCGTCGCTGGATCGATCACGGCAGGCAATGTCACAACGATTAGCGGCGGTGGCTACTACGATGTGTCCGGTGGCATTTCGTTAATGGCGAACGCGGGATCGGTAGTGATTGGCAATCTGACGACGAGCATGATAAATCCAGGCCCGAATGTCTACTACTATGGATATACCTCGGGGTCTGTCAGGCTGAAGGCGCTGGATAGCGTTACCACCGGCATCATAGATACCAGCGTTGTCACGGATACGGGCACCAACAGTTCGAGTGCAGGTGAGGTTTTTGTCGTTGCGCAGCGGGGTGCTGTCTCTACCGGAAATGTCACAACTAATGTGATATCTACAGTGACATCAGTGCAGACCGGTAACGGTGGCGATGTCTACATGCATGCGGGCTCCGGAATCGGCACCGGGTCCGTAATTTCTTCGAGTGAAGCCTCTGGAGTTGCCTCGACCGGTAATGGCGGCAACGTTATTCTTTATGCAAACAATGGTGATGTGACGACCAGTGCTATTGATACCAGTACGCGGATCCTCGGGGTCAGCAGCGGTAATTGGTCCGGCCACGCGGGCGGGGCAATTCTGCGCGCGTCCGGCAATGTGCTGGTCGGCGGCGACATCAGTACGGTCTCGGCCAATCCCGACACTGGCTATTCCGGTAGCGGAGGCGAGGTTTCGCTCTATGCACTGGG
Source organism: Georgfuchsia sp. (assembly GCA_049276455.1). Taxonomy (GTDB): domain Bacteria; phylum Pseudomonadota; class Gammaproteobacteria; order Burkholderiales; family Rhodocyclaceae; genus Georgfuchsia. The sequence continues at coordinate 145,648 of JBASWL010000021.1, forward strand.
CGGCGCACTCACGGTCTCAGGTACGGTCGATGCATCTTCCGCTAGTAGCAATGGCGGCCCCGTTACCCTGTTCTCGATTGGCGACACAAGTGTCGGTGGTACGACTCTTACTGCCGCAAGCGACCCGAGCGGACTGGTAACCAGCGATGGCGGTACGCCGGGGCAGGCTACCATTATCGGAAACGGAGATGGCTATGCCGGCTACGCGCCGAACAACGACTATATCGTCAAGACCACTAGTGGAGACATTTCGGGCGTTCCCTTACTTAGTGAAGCGCGCAATGTCATTCTGAGCGCGGGTGGGGGCATTGATATCACCAATGCTATTGACTGGTTTGATGCGGGCACTTGGGTTTCGATGCGCGCTGCCGACGGAAACATTACCATCGGTGCAGATGTATCGGCTCGCGGTGGCGACATTCTGCTGCGTGCCATGGGTAGCGGCACATCGGGCCAAATTCAGGGAAGCGGTTATCTCAATGCGGACGGCGACAATTACAGCTTCGTCAACGGTGGCAATGTCCGTCTGGTGGCTGATCGCGACATTGATTATGCCGGAAACATTTATGCCAGCGGATATAAATATAATTACAATAACCGCGCCGACGGCGGCAATGTCCTGATCCAGTCACGCTATGGTTTCATCAACCTGACCGGATCTTATATAGAGGCCAGCGGTTCCTATGGTAGCAATGGCGGCAATATCGAGATCACCCTCGGCAATGCCAGCGATGGGATGGGGGCCAACATACTTGACACGACCGGTTCCAGCGGCAGTATCACGCTGGGAGGCGCTGGTTATGGCAATGGCCTGGATATCAGCGCAAACGGATACGCAGGCGACTACTATGACGGCATTGATGGCGGCAGGGGTGGCAACGTTCGCATCAGCACTGCGCTCGCGAGCACAGGCGGCGATATCACGCATTACGGCTACATCAGCGTCGACGGCGGCCACGGAAGTGCTGGAGGCTACTACGGAATCGCGGGTGGCAGGGGTGGCGATAGCGGCTCCGTTGTCGTCGAGGCGGGGCCGGGAAATGGTATTGACCAATCTGGATCCATTACCCTTGGATCAATTTACGGTTATGGAGGCGACGGCGGCTACGCTTATAACAACTATAACTATAAGTTCCCCTATACCGACCGGGGTGGCGACGGCGGCCGTGGTGGAAATGTTTTGGTAAGTGGTCCCGGTGCCATCAGCGTACAAGACATATACATTGATGGCGGCCACAGCGGCACTGGCAAATCCAACGGCAATGGCGGCGATGGCGGCGTTGTTACACTGACCAGTACCGGTAGCGACGTGACTGTGACAGGCGGCATCTCTGCCTGGGGCGGCTCATTTCAATGTGGCGAAGGTTGTTATGGCTGGGGCGGTGATGGTGGCAAGGGCGGCATGGTGACGATCAACGCCGGCCGCAACGTTGATGTTGCGCTTGACATCGACGTCAGCGGCGGTGAGGGCGCATACGGCGGTGATTGGCTCCGTTGGTATGGCGAACCGACCCGCGGCGGCGACGGTGGTGCAGGCGGCACGATAAATATCACGGCGCAGACTGATGCCAACATTGCCGGCTTGCTTTACGCGTATGGCGGCTATGGCGGCTATGGCCTGTTGGACGGCAATTACTCAAGCTATATCACCCCCGGCGGTGATGGCGGCAAGGGTGGCAATGTCACCCTGAATGCGACGGATGGCACCTTGACGCTAGGTTATGTTAATGCCGACGGCGGTTATGGCGCTGCCGGTCGACCGGGTGGCAGCGGTGGCGACGGCGGCAGTGTCTCGCTGACCAGCGGCGGCTTGCTGACCGCGAATAACTCGATCGACGCCTATGGCGGATCGGGTGGCTATGACTACCATGGCTATGGTCAGGGTGGCGATGGCGGCAAGGGCGGCACGATCGATATCCGGTCTACCGCCGGCAGCGTCGTCATCAATGCGCCCATCGCTGCGGCAGGCGGCTACGGCGGCTGGGGCGGGAACAACGACTTCGACCTTACCGCTCCGTTCCATGCCGGCGGCAGGGGCGGCGATGGCGGTACGGTGACCATCGAGGCGCAGGGTGCAGTCACGTTGTCGGACCCGGATTTCTCGCTGTCGGAGCCGATTTACGCGGATGGCGGCAATGGCGGGGATGGGTTCTGGGACTACAACCGTTATGGATACGCTTCTCCCGGTGGCAATGGCGGCAGGGGTGGAACGGTATCCATATTCGCGCATACCGGATTGGTGCAGGCCAGCGATATCAAGGCTTCCGGGGGCTATGGCGGCTCGGGGCTTCAGAACGGGAATGGCGGTGACGGCGGCAACATTACCTTGGTCGGTGGTGGCGGCATTGCCCTTGGTTGGCAGAATACCGGTTATGGCGCGTCGTATGCCTATCTCGATGCGAATGGCGGCCGCGCATCCTGGAATGTCGATGGCATAGGTGGGCATGGCGGCGATGGCGGCGCGATTACACTGGTAGCGCGCGACGGCAATATCGATGTGACAGGTTACCTGTCGGCGCGGGGAGGGGATTCCGGTTATGGCAGTGCTCCCGCAACCTATGGCGGCGATGGCGGCACAGTGGAAATTTCGCTCGGCGGTTGGTCGGACGACCCAAGTGCATACATGACTACCGATACGCATACGATCACGATCAACGGTGATATCGACGTAACAGGTGGGGATGGTTATAGCTCGTACTTCGATAGCACGATACCCGCCGCTTCTGGAGGAGACGGCGGTACTGTTACCGTAACCACTGAATATGCTTCGCTCGGCGGGGCGCTTGTCATCAACGGCAATATATCTGCTGATGCAGGAAGTGGTGGCAGTTCCGGCGACTATTGTAATGAAGGCTGCTATGCCATCGTAGCTGGTGGTACTGGCGGCACCGGTGGCAATGTCATGCTGCGCGCGACCGGGTCAGTTGCCGATGTGGATATATCAACTGGATACATCTATATCTCTGGTGGCTGGGGCGGGTGGGGCTACGACTCGCCCAACGGCCTCGGTGGCAATGGTGGAATGCTGACTGTGCAATCGACGGGCAATGTTTCTCTCGGTGATATATATGGCTACGGCGGGGGGTATGGCGGTAGCGGTGGCACGATCCTGATCGAATCGGCATCGGGCAGTATTTCAGCAGGCTATATTGCAGTAGACGCTGGTGGCGGGGGGTATTCGACTGCACCTCCGGATGTCATTATTGGAAATGGCCTGGAAGGTGGCCGCGGTGGAGATGTAACTCTGCGCGTGGCTGAACCTGGAGCAGTGAGCTCCATCGCGGTTGGTTTGATATCGGCCGAAGGCGCATATGGCGGCTATACCGCAGACAGCGCGGCAAGCGGCGGAGCTGGCGGCGCAGGGGGAAATGCACTCATCGAATTTGGCACGCCTGATTCTCCGGGTAGCTATGGTGGCGCAGTGTCTCTTGGTCATGGCTACCTCGGTGGCGGCTGGGGAGGGTATAACAGTCTGGAGCTTGGAGAAGGGGCACGAGGAACATCGGGTAACGTCACGGCAATTGCTTACGGTGGAGACCTGACCCTGGAAGCGGTAACGGTGGAAGGTGGCACGTTATCGGCTGAATCGGCAGGACTGCTGACACTTGCTGGCGACGTTTCCAGCGATGCAACCGGCGATGCGGTGATGCTGGTGGGCAATTCTTTTGACAATACCAGCGGCTCTTCAATAACAACTAACAACGGACGATGGCTGGTGTGGTCGGGCGATCCCGCGAGCGATACTGTTGGCGGACTGGTGTACGACTTCAAGCAATACAACGCCACGTATGATGCAACTTCAGTTGCTGGAACCGGCAACGGTTTGCTCTATACACTAGCGCCGACCCTATCGGTATCGCTGAGTGCCACGGGCGTCAATAAGCTATATGACGGCACCGACAGCGCTCCGGCGACCTTTACCCCGACCTTCACTGTTTCCGGCTTTGCTGGCGGTGATAATGCCAGCATCATCAGTTACAGTGCTGCGGTCTATAACGATTCCCATGTCGCTGCTGCCAATACGATCACGGTAAGCGGTTTTACGCTAGGCACTATATCGGACGGCACGGGGGCGGTGATATATGGCTATCCGACATTGACCAGCGCCGATATAGCCGGAAGCATTACGCCGGTCACACTTACGGCGAGCCTGACCAATACCGGGGTTACCAAGACCTATGATGGTTTGACGACAGCCAGTTTCACGCCGACATACAACGTGAGCGGCCTGATCGGTGGTGACACGGCAGCAAGCTTTGACACGACCAGCATGGACTACAACAGCGCCCATGTAGCCACGGCAAATTATGTGAGCGTGGGCGGGCTGAGCATTTCCGGCATTACCGGCAGCAACAGCAGTCTGCCGACCGATTACGACCTGAGCGGTGTGACAACACTGGACAGTGTGACGGATAGCGCCAGCATTACGCCAGCCGCCCTGGGCATCACCGCCAGCGATGCGAGCAAGACCTACGGTCAGAACCTGACGTTTGCCGGCAGCGAATTCACGGCGAGCGGCTTGCAGAACGGCGAGACGATCAGCGGCGTCACGCTAGTCAGCGCTGGTGCAGCGGCGAGCGCGCACCGCGCCGCCGGCGATCTGGGCACCGGACAATTCAGCATTGCCGCCAGCAACGCGGCGGGCATCGACACGACCGACTACGCCATCAGCTACAACAACGGCACGCTCACGGTCGGCACTGCCGCCCTGGGCATCACCGCCAGCGATGCGAGCAAGACCTACGGTCAGAACCTGACGTTTGCCGGCAGCGAATTCACGGCGAGCGGCTTGCAGAACAGCGAAGCGATCAGCGGCGTCACGCTAGTCAGCGCTGGTGCAGCGGCGAGCGCGCACCGCGCCGCCGGCGATCTGGGCACCGGACAATTCAGCATTGCCGCCAGCAACGCGGCGGGCATCGATACGACAGACTACGCCATCACCTACAACGACGGCACACTCACGGTCGGCACTGCACCACTGACATCGACAGCAACGATTGGCGGCACGACGACGAAGGTATATGACGGCACTACGGCGGCGACCGGTGCGACTTTGAGCGGAAGCGTGACGGGCGCAGTCAACGGCGACACGCTGGCGCTGAATACCAGCGGGATAACGCTGAACTATAACAATCCGCATGTGGCGAGTGCCAACAGCATTGGTGCCATGGGCAGCACCGGTTTCACGATTGACAGCAGCACGGCGGGCAGCCAGACAACGGACTATAGCTTTACCGGGCCGACCATCAGCCCCGTTGCGGGCAGCATCACGCCCAAGGGGTTGACGGCTGCAGCAACAATTGGCGGCACGACGACGAAGATGTATGACGGCACGGTGGCGGCGACCGGGGCGACGGTTAGCGGTACAGTGAATGGTGCGATCGGCGGCGACGTATTGGCGCTCACCACCAGCGGCCTGACGCTGAGCTACAACAGCGCTCACGTGGTTGGTGCGACCAGCATCGACGCCACGGGCAGCACCGGTTTCACGATTGACAGCAGCACGGCGGGCAGCCAGACAACGGACTACAGCTTTATCGGGCCGACCATCAGCAGCGTAACAGCCGGCATCACTGTTGCGCCCTTGACGATCACGGCGAACGATGCGAGCAAGACCTACGGCCAGACGGCGACCTTTGCCGGCACGGCCTTCACCAGCAGCGGTTTGCAGAACAGCGAAACCATCGGCAGCGTTGCCGAGACCAGCACGGGCGCGGCAGCGACGGCGCATGTACTGGGCAGTCCCTACGCGATCGTGGCGAGCAGCGCCACGGGCGCCAGCTTTACGGCGACCGACTACGCCATCAGCTACGTCGATGGCAACCTCACGGTGAATGCCGCGCCACTGGTATCGACAGCAACGATTGGCGGCACGACGACGAAGTTGTATGACGGCACTACGGCGGCGACCGGTGCGACATTGAGCGGAAGCATGACGGGCGCAGTCAACGGCGACACGCTGGCGCTGAATACCAGCGGGATAACGCTGAACTATAACAATCCGCATGTGGCGAGTGCCAACAGCATTGGTGCCACGGGCACTGCCGGTTTCACGATCAGCAGCAGCGCCGGCAGTCTGGCTTCCGACTACAGCTTTACCGGGCCGACCATCAGCCCCGTTGCGGCCAGCATCACCCCGGCGGTGCTGACGGTCAATGGCAACTGGAGCACGCCAGCGAGCTGGATCGGCAGCCTGCTGCCGCAGAACACCGACCTTCTCGGCGTACTGATCCCGGGCAGCACCAACGTGACGTTCGATGGTGTTGGTGGCCCGACCAGCGTTCCCTACCTGACCAGTGAGGGCAAGCTCTCGATGACAGGCGGCGCCTTGACTGTCGGTGGCGCCTTTACCACGGTCGATTATTCTCAAACCGGCGGCGCTCTCACTGCTGCCTCTGTCGACATCAACTCTGCCGGCATCATTAGCCAGACCGGCGGTTCGCTAACGACGCCGACACTGACTGCGGTATCGGCGGGCGGCACGACTCTCAGCGGCGCCAATGCAATCGGCAGCATCCAGGCCGGCAACAGTGGCAGCGGTGACATAACACTGACCAATACCGGCGCGATGTCGATTGTCGGCATCAGCAATTCTGGTGGCAATATCAATATCAGTAATGCCGGGCCGATTGCCCTGGACGAAAGTCAGGTCTATACCTCGGCCGGAACGGTTACACTGGCAGTGCTGAATGCAAGCTCACTGACGCTCGATAACGGCAGCCTCATCGAAGGTAATCAAGGCGTGTTCATCGGCGCATCAGGTGTGAGCCTAAACCACGTGAGCACGATCCAGACCGGGCCAGTCACTACGGCGAATGTGGAAATGGTCATTAGCGAAGGCGACATCACGCTCGACAACGGATCCTCGATTGTTGCCGGTAACGATGCGATATTCACACTTACCGGGCCCTCTGCGCAGGTGGTGTTGAACAGTGCCCCGGGCGAAGCACCTTCGTTTATCAAGACCGAGTACACCGCAGAGACGACGCACATCAACTTCTTGTCCCGGAATTCAGGTGGCATTGTAATTAATGGGACACCCAGTAAGACGACGGTCAATGGTAGTAGTGGTTTCTATGCCATGGGAGCCCCTGCCGCAATAGGCAATGGGATTGAGATCGCCTATCCAGATGGCAATAGTAACGACAATACTAACGACAATAGCAACGATGTCGCTGCACAGGTGATTGACCAGTACTTCGCACAGATAACCGAGACCACTTTTACATCAGATGCGATGGATGCTTCTTCTGACGAAGATGGTCAGAAGAAGCACGGTGACGACAAAGGCAACAATGAAGGAAATAACAATGAAACTCACGATGACAAAGTCGGGCAATGCTCTTAGCTTGTTGTTGATTGCCCTGGTCTTCGCGGCAAGCAATACCTTTGCAGCGGTGGCAGGCGAAGTCGCGAACCTGTCAGGCACCCTGTCAGTCAAGCGTGCCGACGGCACATCGAAGCTGTTGTCGGTGAAGTCCGAAGTGCAGCCGGGCGACACATTGGCGACAGAAGCAGGAACCTATGCGCGCGTCAAATTCATTGATGGCGGTGAGATGGTGTTGCGTCCCGGCACACGGGTCAAGGTTGATGCCTACTCCTACGACCAAGCCAGGCCTGCCGCGGACAATCAGCTGATCAGTCTGCTGAAGGGGGGCTTTCGCGCCATTACCGGTTTTCTTGGCAAGCGCAACAGGGACAAGGTCAGCTATAGGACCCCGACTGCCACCATCGGTATCCGGGGCACCAATCTTGGCGCCCAACTGGATGATGACAACGGTTTGCATGTCGATGTGGCGGAAGGTGCGGTAGTTGTCACCAACAGTGCAGGCCAGATAGAGGTTGGCGTCGGGCAGTTTGCCTTCGTCAAGGATGGCAACACACTTCCAACATTGGTGGTCGATGGCAATAAGGTGGAGGTGCCAGAAGATATCGGCCCCGGCGTTGGCAAGGATAATAAATCTTCCTGCACGATGTAGATTTTCATGCGGGCTGATAGCCCGTCGAATTGCAAACGCCGGTATTTGTTGCCGGCGTTTTTTAATCGCGAATGCGGATCACATTACAGCGACTGTTGGTGGTGTCGTGCCAGAAAGAAAGCTTGGAATACTGCTCGAACAGGTCAGGCGGTAGCACGGTCTGGCGTTTTTCGAACCCCACTTTCGACCGCACCTTGTGCAGACCGACCAGACCTAGTCCTTCATCGTAATCCGGTGTGTCGAACTGTATATTGTCGTAGTCATGCTCAAATGGCTGTTCGCCGAGGAAGGAATACACCAACTGGATGACTTCCTTTGGCCGCTGCGCAAGGATGTCGTAATCAATCACCAGCATCGCATGGCCTTGTTCACTATAGAAGGCTTCCTTGAGCCCAGCCCAGGCGATACCGACCAGACGCGTGCGTTGCGCCAATGTTTCGACACGAGCGAATACTGTGCTGCGTTCGGCATCGTTGGCGAACAGGCGCGTGTTTTCGTAAGGGTTGGCGCGGTAGAGGCGCTCAATGCTGTCCATCACCCAGGCGACGTTGCGTACGCAGGAAATTACCTTGGTTTGAGGAAACAGGTCGAGCAACGCCGGCAGTTTGGCGCTCCAGATGCGGTTGGTATCGAACACAACTGGTTTCTGGATGGCAGAGTAATAGGTTTCGAAAAGGCCGTGCAAAATGGTGCGCCGTTGCTCGGTCGACACTTGTGGCGCCCATTCACTACCGACACTGACCTGGCTGACGATGGCGCTAAAGAAACTCGCCAGCGGGCTGGTTACGCCGCAATGAAAGCGCGGGTTCTGGCGCAGGATCGCCGATAGCAGTGTCGAGCCGGAACGCGGCAGGCCACTGATGAAATGGAAATTGTGTGTTGTCATCCTGTCTCCCTGAAATTCATGCGTTTTGTTGTGGCAAAGTCTATCATTCGTACGTGTCGATCAACCGATGGATTGCTTCGCCTGCGGCTCGCAATGACATGTGATGTCATCATTCCATCGGGACTCCTTTTGTCATCGCGAGCGAAGCGTGGCGATTCACTGCAAATACTAATTTATGCCCCAGATCATTCTTCATCCTGACAAGGAACGTTCATTGTTGCGCCGCCATCCATGGCTCTTCGCGTCGTCGGTCGCGCATCTTGCCGGTCGTGCGCGTCCGGGCGATACCGTCGAGGTTGTTGCCGACAACGGCAAGTTGCTGGGCAAGGCGGCGTGGAGTCCTGCCTCGCAGATCCGGGCGCGGATGTGGAGCTTCGATGTGGACGCGATCATCGATGATGCCTTCTTCAAGCGCCGCGTCGCTATGGCGGTAGCTCGGCGTGTGGCGCTACCTGAACTTTATTCACATCAAGGCCTGCGTCTGATTCATGCCGAATCCGATGGCCTGCCCGGCGTGATCGCGGACCGCTATGGCGACACTATCGTGCTGGCGCTGACCAGCGCCGGCGCAGATAAGTGGCGCGATGCGATCATCGGCGCACTGAAAAAGGCAACCGGCTGCTCGCGCATTTATGAGCGCTCGGACTCCGATGTACGCAAGCTCGAGGGATTGGAACCAAAGACTGGCTGGCTGGAGGGCGAGGGCGCAACGCGATTCGCGATTGAAGAAAACGGGGTCAAGTTGCTGGTTGATATTGCCGGTGGCCACAAGACTGGCTTCTATCTTGATCAGAGCGACAATCGCCTGCTGCTGCGAGGACTTGCCAATGGCAAGCGCGTGCTCAACTGTTTTTGCTATAGCGGCGGTTTTTCCCTGCAGGCCCTGGCGGGTGGGGCGCGTGAAGTGGTTTCCATCGACAGTTCCGCACCAGCGCTCGATCTCGCACGCGACAATCTTGCACACAATTCGCAACTTGAAGCAGCACGGGCAGAGTGGCGCGATGCTGACGTGTTCAGTGAATTACGCAAACTGCGCGAAGCCCGCGAGCAGTTCGATATTGTTGTGCTCGACCCCCCCAAGTTTGCGCCCTCGGCCAGTCATGCCGAGCGCGCTGCACGTGCTTACAAGGATATCAATCTGCTAGGCTTCCGACTGCTTGCGCCGGGAGGCTTGCTGATGAGCTATTCGTGTTCGGGTGGTATCGGCCTCGAACTTTTCCAGAAAATAGTCGCCGGCGCCGCGCTTGATGCCGGGCGCGAGGCGAGAATCGTCAAGCGCTTGCAGGGCAGCGCCGACCATCCGGTGGCATTGGCGTTTCCCGAAGGCGAATATCTCAAGGGGCTGCTGGTGCAAGTTGATTAGGTGCGAGGCTTGTCCAATGGAGCCAGCCACCAGACTTGCTTATTTCATGCATTGATCTTCTCAACGATCTCCCGGATACGCTCGGGTTCGTCCTGACGCAGCAGGTGTGCGACCTGTTTTACCAGAACACGCGTGTCCGAGGTCAGCAGACGCTGCTTGACACCCAACAGTTGTGCCGGATGCATGGAGAAATAGCGCAGCCCCATTCCCAGCAGAATGCGCGTCATCTGGGCATCACCCGCCATTTCGCCGCATACGGCAATGGGGCGTCCGGCGTCAACGCAAACACGTATGGTTTGGGCAATCAGCCTGAGCACAGCGGGATGCAGAGGATCGTAGAGCGGTGCCACTTCCTCGTCGGTGCGATCGACAGCCAGCGTGTACTGAATCAGGTCGTTGGTGCCAATGGAGAGGAAATCGAGACGCCGCACAAAGGAGCCAATTGCGATGGCCGCAGCGGGAATTTCGATCATGCCGCCGACCTGTATGTCATCGTCAAACTTGATGCGCGCATCGCGCAACTGGCGCTTGGCAGTTGCGATCATTGCCAGCGCCTGATCGACCTCGCTGACATGGGAGAGCATGGGCAGCAGGATGCGCATGTGGCCGTAATGCGAGGCGCGCAACAAGGCCCGCAACTGGGCGAGAAATATCTGTGGTTCGGCAAGGCAATAGCGAATGGCACGAAGTCCCAGGGCGGGATTCGGCTCAGAGCGTTCGTTGTGGCTTAACGTACGCCTTAGTGCACGTGCATCCTTGTCGGCGCCAAGGTCAAGCGTGCGTATGGTCACCGGCTTGCCGTTCATGGCGCGCGTCACGGCACGATAGGCTTCGAACTGCTCGTCCTCGTTGGGCAACTCGTCGCGGTTCATGAACAGGAATTCGGTGCGGAACAGGCCAATGCCATCCGCATCGACAGCGCGTACCTGGTCGATGTCCTGCGGCAATTCGATATTGGCAACAAGCGAAATCTCGACATCGTCGAGCGTCGAGGAGCGGGCACTTTTTAGACGCTTGAGTTTGTTGCGCTCGATCTCAAGCTCGTGTTTGCGCAAGCGGAATTCTTCAAGTGCGCGCGCATCGGGGGCAACGATCAGGACGCCGCGCGTGCCATCGACAATAAGCAGATCATTGTCCTGAATCAACGGCCGCATACGATGCATGCCGACCACGGCCGGGATGGCAAGGCTGCGCGCTACGATCGTGGTATGTGAAGTGGTGCCGCCCAGATCGGTGACAAAGCCGCCAATCTTGAGATTCTTGAACTGGATTGTGTCCGCTGGCGAGAGGTCGTGGGCCACCACGATCAGGTCTTCATCGCCGCTGCGCCGTGTCAGCTTGCGCGGCTTGTCCATCAGTACCTTTAGTATGCGTTCGACTACCTGCACCACATCGCTCTTGCGTTCGCGCAGATAGGCATCTTCGAATTCGCTGAATTGTTCGACCAGGATTTCCATCTGCGTTACCAGGGCCCACTCGGCATTGCACTTGCGCTCACGAATTAATTCACAAGCCGCCTCTGCCAGCAGCGGGTCGCTCAGAATCATTGCGTGCACGTCAACAAAGGCGCCGACTTCGTTCGGTGTGCCCGGCTGATTCGCTTCGATGCGAAGTGTACCCAACTCCACCCCGACCTCGGCGAAGGCCTTGTTGAGCCGATCCTGTTCGCGCGGGATGTCGCGTTCGCGCACCGGATACTGCGCTACCTCCAACGTCGCATGCGACACCAGATGCGCCCGTCCGATGGCGATGCCGGGCGACACTGCATTGCCGAACAACGCAAACGACATGGCTTATTCCCCTTCGCCGAAGCGGTCGACGATCAGTTGGGTAATGGCTTGCAACGCATCTTCAGCCTGCTCACCTTCGCATTCAATCACCACCTTGCTGCCAAGACCGGCGGCAAGCATCATCACGCCCATGATGCTCTTGGCGTTGATGCGGCGCTTATTGCGCTCCATCCAGATTTCGCAGGGGTAGCTGCCGGCAAGTTGGGTCAGCTTGGCGGATGCGCGCGCATGAAGCCCCAGTTTGTTGATGATTTCCACTTCTGCCTTCGGCACTTCTGTCTCCTCGCACACTTCGTCACGTCACTGGACTTGGCGTAGCTTATCAGCATGTCGTGACATCGTGGCTACTAGAGCAGGTGGCAAGGGGGTATTTCAGCGCTGCGCTGTCTGGTAGATGGTCGGGTCGTGAATGCCCGTAGCGGAAAACCCCTCCCGTCGCAGGCGGCAGGAATCACAGACACCGCAGGCACGACCTTCCGCATCGGCTTGGTAGCAGGAAACGGTTAGCCGATAATCCACCCCGAGTTGACTGCCGGCGCGAATGATGTCGGCTTTGGAGAGATCAATCAGGGGCGCATGAATGCGCAGTGTTCCACCCTCGACAGCTGCTTTGGTGGCCAGATTCGCCATTGCCTCGAAGGCGCGGATGAACTCGGGGCGGCAATCAGGATAGCCCGAGTAATCGACCGCATTTACGCCAACGAAAATGCTGTGGCTGTCAAGTACCTCTGCCCACGCCAGCGCCAGTGACAGCATGATGGTATTGCGCGCCGGGACATAGGTGACGGGAATGCCAGTCTGCACGCCGGCAACGGGAACGTCGATGCTGCAATCGGTCAGGGCTGAGCCGCCAAACTGGTTCATGTCGAGATGGATCACGCGATGCTCGACCGCGCCCAGCGCCACTGCCACGCGGTTGGCCGCCGCCAGTTCAGCCACATGGCGCTGGCCGTAGTCGACCGACAGGCAATGGCAGGCGTAACCTTGGCTGTGCGCCATAGCCAGCACAGTCGCCGAGTCAAGGCCGCCAGAGAGAAGAACCACAGCTCTTTTGCTCATCAGCGTCCCACCTCTGAACCCCACAGCAGCTTGTGCAATTGCAACTGGAATCGTACTGGCAGGTGGTCACGCAACACCCATTCTGCCAGTTGTGTCGGGGCGAGCAGGTTCGGCACAGGCGAGAACAGCACGGCACAGTAATTCGCGAGCCTGTGTGTATTGAGCATTTCCTTGGCCCAGTGATAATCGGCTTCGGACGCCAGCACAAATTTCAGTTCGTCGCGCGGCGTAAGATATTCAAGATTTCCCCAGCGATTGCGTGCCGACTCGCCTGAATCGGGCGCCTTTATATCCATGATTTTTGCTACGCGTGGATCGACACCGCTCACGTCGAGTGAGCCACTGGTTTCGAGCGACACTGAATAAGCTGTATCGCATAGTGCAGTCAGCAAGTCCAGGCAGGGCTTCTGTGCCAGAGGTTCACCGCCGGTTACACAAACCGTCTTGCAATTGAAAGCGGCAATCTGCCGTAGTGCGGTGCCGATATCGATGTTTTTACCACCAGTGAAGGCGTATTCGGTATCGCACCAAACACAACGCAAGGGACAGCCGGTAAGACGTATGAATACCGTGGGCAGGCCGATGCGTGACGATTCGCCCTGAATGGAGTGAAAAATTTCGGTGATCCGCAGCTTCGCGGCAAGGTCGGCCGACACGGAGTTACTTCTTCTGCAGCCTCGCCTTGGCCTGTTTGCCGGCATCGGAAGCAGGATACTTCGCTGCAAGGCTTGCCATCACAGTGCGGGCCTCTTTATGCCGGCCCAGATCTTGAAGGCTATCGGCGTAGCCCAGCATGGCATCAGGGGCATGTTCGTCGTCGGGCCATTTCTCGATCAACTGGTTAAACAGTTCCGCTGCCTTGGCCGGCTGTTTCAGATGGCTATAGCAATAGGCAGCAAAAAAGTGAGCTCCCGGTTGCTGCGGACTGTCGGGCGCGGCCTTGATGAATGACTCGAAACCACTTACTGCCAACTTGAAGTCCGAACCCTTGAGTGCCGTCAGCGCGGCATCATAATCGCGCATGGCTTCAGCGTCGGCGACCTTGGCAGATTCAGCCTTCGCCTCTTCTTCGGCTTGCTGACTCTGGGCCTGGGATTCTATTTTTCGCAGGCGATTGTCAAGATCGACATAGAAGTCTCTTTGCCGGTTCTGCGTCGAGTCGAGGTTGTAAGTCAGCTCATCAATACGGCCGCGCAGCTTGGCAATATCGGCCTTGAGGGCCTCGATCTGGTTGGAAAAATCAACCTGGTGTTGCGTTACTGATTCGAGTCGATGTGTCGCATCAACGTATTGCATCTGCATCGATTCCAGCTGCGTCCGCACATCATTGAGCTGCCTCCGTGCCTCATCATCACTGAACAAACCAGCCTGCGCCGGCAGGGCGCAGGCAAATATGAACAATAATGCCGAGCTACGCAGCAACATCAATTAGAACTCTCCGCTATAGAGTATGTCTCCACGCCGGTTCTGCGCCCAGCATTCTTCCGTCGACTCTGTACAGCGCGGCTTTTCCTTGCCCAGGCTGATGGCTTCCACCTGATCTTCCTTGCCACCGTTGAGCAATATCGTCTTCTTCACCACTTCAGCGCGCTTCTGGCCGAGGGCGATGTTGTATTCACGACTGCCTCGCTCATCGGCGTTGCCCTGAACCCGCATTTTGATCTGCGGATTGGCTGCGAGAAATTTACCATGCTGTTCAAGCAGCGGCTTGAATTCGTCCTTGATGATGAATTGGTCGAAATCGAAATACACACTGCGCTTGGACAGGACACTCTTCGGATCTTTCAGCGCCTCAAGCCTGTAGGGATCGATGATTTCCGAGTTTATTGGCGCTGATTTGACCACTGGGGCAGCAGGTTGCTGTTCTTCAACTGCCGCAGGTTGTTGTTCGGGTGCTGGGGGCTGCGAACCGCATGCAGTGAGCAATAAGGCCATCAGTCCGGCAATGGCAAGAGATGAGCGCATAGGGTAACTCCTCTGTGGTGGTTTGAATTGAAGGAAGGAATCGCAAAAAATCATTTAACAAATGGACTCCAGGCAGGCTCCCGAATATCAGCGGCCGGAACGGACAGTTTTTGTTTGACGCGTCCGTCCACCGATACTGCCGCCAGCACGCCACGTCCGCCTACCTCGGTAGCATACAGAATCATACGCCCATTCGGGGCGAAGCTGGGTGATTCATCCTTGGATGAATCAGTCAGGACTTGCGTCTGCCGTGTTGCCAGATCCATCAGCGTCAATTGGAAGCGCCCGCCATTCTGGCTGATGAAGGCAAGGCTCTTGCCATCGGGCGAGGGCCTTGGCGTCACGTTGTAGCTGCCATCAAAGGTGATTCGCGTGGTTGCGCCACCGGTGGCGGGAATGCTGTATATCTGCGGACTGCCGCCGCGATCCGATGTGAAATAAATCACCTGCCCGTCAGGCGAGAACTGCGGTTCGGTATCGATACCGGCAGAGTTGGCCAGGCGCTTTGCGCCGCTACCGTCGGCGTTCACCAAGTACATCTGCGAATTGCCGTCCTTGGTCAGCACGATGGCGAGACGCTTGCCGTCCGGCGACCAGGCCGGGGCCGAGTTGGAACCCTTGAAATTTGCCACCACATGGCGTCGGTTTGCGGCGAGGTCATGCACATAAATAACCGGTTTCTTGAGTTCGAACGAGACGTAAGCCAGTTTGCTTCCATCGGGTGACCAGGAAGGCGAGATCAGCGGTTCATGCGAGGCGAGCGCCGTTTGCGGATTTGCACCATCAGCATCGGCGACCTTAAGTTCATAGCGGCCGGTACTCTTCATCACATAGGCGATACGCGTCGAAAAAATACCGCGTTCGCCGGTAAGCTTCTCATAGATTAAATCGGCTATCCGGTGTGCTGTCGCACGCAACTGCGTCGGCGTCGAAGAGTGGCCAAAGGCGCCGATATCAAGCAGGCTTTGCTTTGCGACATCCTGCAGGCGATAGCGCGTCTCATAACGACCCGCCGCCTGTGATAGCAGGCTACCACTTACTACGGCGTCAGCGCCGAGATCTCGCCAGTCGGAAAAATTGAGCAAGGCGTTTTCGGCCAAAACCGTATTGCCCGTGTCGACGAGACGAAATAGACCGCTGCGATCAAGATCAGCACGTATCACCGAGGTCAGCGCCTGAGCCAGGATGCGGTCACCTTCGAAGTTGGCGACCGCGATGGGAATGCGGTTGGCGCCGGCACCCGTGATTTCGATGGAGAGTTGGGCCGACACAACCAGGGGAATTGCTGCCAGCAGAGAGAAGAGAAGGGCTTGAATAAGTTTCATAAATAGGAATTATAGGGTTCAGTCTTCCAGAGGGCGGTATTTGATGACGATCTCGCGTTGAAACAACGAAGGATCATCCGGCTTGGGCAGCGGACTTGCTTGATGGATTGCGCGTTCGACGGCGGCATCAAGCACCGAATTGCCGGAAGATGTTTTGAGCTTGACCGAGAGGACTTCTCCGCTCGGTAGTTGCGCGACAATGAACTCGCTCTCCGGGTTGCTGCTGATTGACGGCGGAAGGAATATCTTGCCGCGAATTTTGCCACGAATTTTGGCCAAGTAATCGGCGAGGCCCTTGTCACGTGCGGCGGCAGCCTGATTGGCCTTTATTTGTTCCTGTTCGCGATTTACCGCGTCAGCCACCCGGTTCTTCATCATGCGGTCGGTTTCGAGCTGCAGCATTTTGGTAATTGGATCACGGCGCGGTTCTGTCTTCTTGGGGATGATTTTCTTTTTCTCAGGGGCCTTGCGCATTATTTCGGCCTTGGGAGGGGGCGGAGGCTCCTTTTTCTCTACCTTCTGCGGAAGGGGTTCAGGCGGTTTCTTTTCCTGCGGCGGCGCAACGGTGGGTTTGACTATTTTTGATGGTGGCTGATAGCGTACCAGATCAACCGATACCGACTCAGGCGCCATGGATTGCCAGCGGATACCGTAAAACAGAAAGATCGCCAACATCGCATGAACCGCCACCGCCATCGCCCAAGCTGCACGCTTGCCGGGTTCGGGGCGGATACGGTCAAAATAAGGCAGATCGACCACAGCTTGACTCACTTTCCCGGGTGTACCAGCAAGCCAATTTTGGTGATCTGTTGTTTTTGCAGTTCGTCCATGACATTCAGTACAGCTTCATAACGCACGCTGCGGTCTGCGGCGATCAGCACGCTCTGCTGCGGGTTGGCCTGTTGGGCAGCGCGAATCTTCGCTGCCAGTTCGCCGCTCTCGAGACGCACTTCCTTATCGCCTTTCGACCGATCCATGAGCGCAACGCTCTGGTCGGCATGAATGATGACTTCAAGGGGCGCCACCGGTGGTTCTGACATCTTGCCGACGCTGGGCAAGTTGACGCTGCCGGTCTGGATCATGGGTGCGGTGACCATGAAAATCACGAGCAGCACCAGCATGACGTCGATGTAGGGAACGACATTGATCTGGTTCATGAGTCTGCGTTGTCTCATGGAGAATCCCCCCAACCCCCTTTGTGAGCCTGCGGCTCATCCCTCGCTCTACTCGGGACCGCCACTGCGTGGTGTCCTGCACCCTGCGGGCTGGTCCAGGAAAGGGGGCGACTGATTTGCGCCGCGCTTTGCGTGTCGAATATGGGCACGGGGCTCATCTCAACTGGCGTTGCAGGATATTGGCGAACTCTTCCATGAAACTTTCAAGACGCACGGAGAGCCGATCGACATCATGGGCGAAGCGGTTGTACGCCACTACGGCGGGGATCGCGGCAAAAAGGCCGATCGCCGTCGCAACCAGGGCTTCGGCAATGCCGGGCGCTACAACTGCAAGTGTTGCTGAACTCATATTGGCCAACCCGCGGAACGCATGCATGATGCCCCACACCGTACCGAAAAGACCAACATAGGGCGATACCGAACCAACCGAGGCGAGAAACGACAAATGCGCATCGAGATCGTCGACTTCGCGCTGATAAGTGGCGCGCATGGCGCGGCGAATGCCGGCAACGACAGCGGAATGATCAAGGGTTTTTTGTCCGTGCAACTTGAGGAACTCGCGGTAGCCGGCCTCGAATACGCGCTCCAGCGCGCCAGTGCTGTGGCGATTGTTGACGGCGCTCTGATAGAGCGAGTTGAGATCGCCGCCACTCCAGAAATCACGCTCGAACTTTTCGGTACGGCGCCACGCATCGCCGATCGCAAACCACTTGCGGAATATCCAGTACCACGACATCAGTGAGACGCCGGTCAGTAGCGCCAGTACCAGCTTGACTACCAGACTGGCGTTAATGACGAGTTCGAGAATCGACAAATCCTGCGCGATGTTGACTGAGTTCATGCGGGGGTACCCATCAAGGCTCTAAATTTTTCATGAATTTCCTTCGGCATCGCAACGGCTTTGCCGCGCAATGGATCGATACAGGCGACACGCACTTGCGCTTTGAGCAACAAGTCCCCCTGTCGGACGATTTGCTGTCGAAAGAGCACTTGGGCACGACCAAGTTCCTCGACTGCTGATGTTACTTCAATCAGATCGTCGAGTCGTGCCGGTTTGAGATAGTCCGCCGAAAGAGAACGCACGGCGAAAGCGATCCGGTTTTCCTGCAACAGGAGAGCTTGCTCGAAACCCAGATCACGCAACACCTCGGTACGCGCCCGTTCGAGAAAACGCAAATAGTTGGCATAGTAGACCACGCCACCGGCGTCAGTGTCTTCATAATAGATACGAAATGTAAGTTTTCTGCTCATGATGTCGCGATGGGGAAAAGTTTTAGCAACCGTTCGAGATACTCCTCCGCGCCGATGGCGTTCTCCGCAGGCGCCCAAGTGGCTTTTTCCTCGGACGTGAAGGGCAGGTAAGGGCCGGCCTTGGCCTCGAAAAACACGCCCCCCGGCATCAATGACAATACACTATGCCATGTGCCATGCGGAATATCGACGCCACAGACCTCGCCACCGGCTTCGACAAGCTGCGCGCCGACAATGTTGCCCGCATCGTCGAATAGCACCAGACCAAACCGGCCACGCAGAACGATGAAGGTTTCATCCTTGGTCGCGGCAAGATGCCGATGCGGCGCGACGTAGGAGCCGGGTTCGATAGCATTGAGCAAACGGTGCGCGGGGGCATCGTCACTGACGTGGAAGTTGCGGTTCTTGCGCCGGCGCTGAGTATTGCGTGCTTCATTACTCACTTCATCCAGCAATTTGTGATCGATGAGTTGAATCATAAAACTTCCGTTTACCCCGAGTTTATTGAAGGGCGTAGACTGGTTACAGATCTGTTCATGGATCAACAGGTTCGCCACGAACGATATTTTTACGAATAGTTCACTTTTACGTTATCGGGGCTCAGCCATTCACTGAGAGAGTCGATCAAGGCGTCGTCGAGGCGTACACGCCAACTATCCGGTAATGACAGTTCAGTTTCTGCGCTGCCATTGCAGTAACTCAGTCTGACCGGACAAGGGCCGTTGCGGTAGGGTGCCAGCAGACCGCGCAGATGCTCGGCATTTGAGCCGCCGTTCATCGCCAGATGCAGCGATCTGGCGAAACGGCCGCGCGCTTCCGCTAGCGTGAGCAGGCGATCTGCCGTAACCCGTAACCCGCCGCTAAAGTTGTCGTTCTGCACCTTGCCTTCGACCAGCAGCAGTTCGTCTTCCTTGAGTTTGGCACGCTCGGCATCCCATAGTTCGTTGAACACCGAGATTTCAATCTGAGTCGAGCCGTCGTCAAGCATGATAATCGCCATCTTTCCGCGCCGGGTCATCTGGGTGCGAGTGGATAGCACGATGCCGGCCATCAATACCGGATCCCTCTGTGGTTCGAGCTGGGCAAGACTCCGTCGAACGAACGTCGATAACTCGGCCTTGAAGGCATTGAAGGGGTGTCCGGAGAGGAAGAAACCGATCGCCTGCTTTTCGTTGAGCAGGCGCTCACGCTCAACCCAGTCAGGCACGGCAATATAATGAACCTGCGCGTTTTCCTCCTCGCCACCCACGTCAAACAAGCCGCTCTGCAAGGCATTACGCTCTGCCTGTTCGGCCGCTTCGAGCGCGACGCTGACTGAAGCCAACAGCTTGGCGCGGTGCGGATCAATGCTGTCGAAGGCGCCGGCACGAATTAGCGCTTCAATCACGCGCCGATTGACGACGCGCTTGTCGATGCGGCGGCAGAAATCGAACAAGTCGCGAAAATTGCCCGCTTCATCGCGCGCCTTGAGGATGACTGTAAGCGCTGATTCGCCGGTACCCTTGATCGCGCCTAGGCCATAGCGAATCGTGGTTGCATCGACTGGCTCAAAACGTACGCCGCTGCTGTTGATATCGGGAGGCTGGAACAAGAGGCTGTTTTCGAGGCAGTCCTTGAAGAACAGTTGCACCTTGTCGGTGTCGGCCATTTCCGAGGACATTGTTGCTGCCATGAAGGCCGTCGGATGGTAATGCTTGAGCCATGCGGTCTGGAATGCGACCAGTGCGTATGCGGCAGCGTGCGACTTGTTGAAACCGTAGCCGGCAAATTTCTCCATCAAATCGAAAATCTCATCGGCTTTGTCTGCCGAAAGACCGTTTTGCGCTGCGCCCTCGCGAAAGGTATCGCGATGCTTGGCCATTTCCTCGGCTTTTTTCTTGCCCATCGCCCGACGCAGCAGATCGGCGCCGCCCAGCGAATAGCCGCCAATGATCTGCGCCATCTGCATCACCTGTTCCTGATAGACCATGATGCCGTAGGTCTCGGCGAGGATGGTTTCGACGCGCGGATCAGGATAGCTGAATGGTTTTCCGTGCTTGCGATCGCAGTAGTCCGGGATCAGGTCCATCGGGCCGGGCCGGTACAGCGCGACCAGGGCAATGATGTCCTCGAAGCGATCAGGGCGGGCGCGCTTCAACAGATCGCGCATGCCGCGCGATTCAAACTGGAAAATTGCGCTGGTGTTGGCTTTGGCAAAGATTTGTTCGTAGGTCGCGCGGTCATCGAGCGGAATGTCTTCGAGGCGAAAATTCTCCATGCCGGGATTGAGCTTGCGCACGAACCCTGCCGCCTCGTCGAGGATGGTCAGGGTGCGCAGACCGAGGAAGTCGAATTTCACCAGCCCAGCCTTCTCGACATCGTCCTTGTCGAACTGGCTCACCACCGAGCCACCATCGGCGGCATACAGCGGACAGAAGTCGGTCAACTTGCCTGGTGCGATCAGAACCCCGCCGGCATGCATGCCAATGTTGCGTGTCAGGCCTTCGAGCTTCTCAGCCAGAACCCATAATTCGCGCAACTCTTCTTCGTGCTCCAGGCGTTCGCCGAGCGCAGGTTCCTGCTCACGGGCCCTGACCAGCGTGATGCCGACTTCGGCCGGAATCAGCTTGGCGAACTGGTCGACGAAGTAGAACGGCAGGTCAAGCACGCGGCCGACATCGCGGATTACGGCCTTCGCCGCCATGGTGCCGAAAGTCGCGATTTGCGAAACTGCATGGGCGCCATATTTCTGTTTGACATAATCTATGACGCGGTCGCGGCCTTCCTGACAGAAGTCGATGTCGAAGTCGGGCATCGACACGCGTTCCGGATTGAGGAAGCGCTCGAACAGCAGATCATAGGCGAGCGGGTCAAGGTCGGTAATTCCAAGCGAATACGCCACCAACGAACCGGCGCCGGAGCCGCGCCCTGGCCCGACTGGCACGCCATTGTTCTTGGCCCAGTTGATAAAGTCGGCGACGATCAGGAAGTAGCCGGGGAAACCCATCTGGCGAATGGTCTTGTTCTCGAACTCGAGCCGCGCCACATACTCGGCACGGTGTGATTCGCGCACGGCGACGTCAGGGAACAACTGAGCCAGCCGCTTTTCCAGTCCTGCCGCCGATTCGGCAGCCATGAAATCGTCAAGCGTCATGCCCGCTGGCGTTGGAAACTGCGGCAGCTGGTTCTTGCCCAGTTCGATCGAGAGATTGCAACGCTGCGCGATCTCCACACTGTTTTGCAGTGCTTCGGGCAGGTCGGAAAACAGTTCAGCCATTTCCGCCTGGGTTTTGAAGTATTGCTGGTTGCTGAAGGATTTTGGGCGCCGCTTGTCGGCCAGCACATAACCTTCTGCGATGCAGACACGCGCTTCGTGGGCCTTGAAATCGCCTTCATCGAGGAATTGCACGGGATGTGTCGCTACCACCGGCAGATCCGCTTGCGCCGCGACATGCAAGGTCGCCGTGATCAGAGCTTCCTGTTGCACCTGCTCCTTGCCCGCTGGGCGCTGGATCTCAAGGTAATAGCTTTGCGGAAACAGGCCTGACCACATTTGCGCGCGGGCAAACGCCTGTTCCTGCTTGCCCTCCATCAGGAATTGCCCGACATCGCCTGCCATTGCACCGGAGAGCGCTAGCAGCCCGCTATTGTCACCGTTACGCAGCGCAGCCACTGAAATTTCGGCGCGCCCCTTGCGCCGGACTGTGAGATAGGCGCTCGTGAGCAGTTCGCAAAGGCGCAAATATCCTTGGCGGTTTTTCACCAGCAACAGCATGCGCATGGCACCGTCGCGCAGCGAATCCGACTCGCTTTCATCACTGACCCAGACGTCGCAGCCGATGATGGGTTTAACCCCTTTGTTGCGTGCGGCGGTGTAGAACTTCACCATGCCGAACAGGTTGCCAAGGTCGGTCAGTGCTAGCGCCGGCATGGCATCCGCAGCCACCCGTTCGATCGCCTTGTCGAGGCGGACGATGCCGTCTGTTATCGAGTATTCGCTGTGAAGACGGAGATGAACAAATTGCGGCGTAGGCATCGCGGCATTTTAACGCGCCACACACTGATAGCTGGCGCGTGGCGACGACAGAGGGTAACTTGACAGGTTCAGTCCGCTTCTGCCCAGCGAATCAACGGTCCCCATTGTTCCCAATCCTGAGCGCCGCGAGAAGGGGACAAATCAAAGACGGTAAGGCCGTGTGCGGCTGTTTGCACATAGGTCTGCGTATCACGCAGGTAGGTCAGAATCGGCAGATCCAGCGTTGCGAGGAAACGTTCCAACTCGGCTGCTGCACGGGTACGTGCATCGACGCGCATGCCGACGATGGCAATGAAAGCGTGGTGCTTGCGGATCTCCTTTTCCTGCGCCAGTGCGTCGAGAAAATCACGGGTAGCCAGGATGTCAAAAATCGACGGCTGCAGGGGCACGATGACCCGATTCACCTGGGTCAGCACATGGCTTAGCTTCTTGCCATGGAGTCCGGCTGGTGTGTCGAGCACGGCGTGGGTGGCTTCTTTGGGCGGCCGTGCAGTGTTGTTTGGGCCGATCTCCCAGGTGCCGATATGCGGTAGCGCGGGTGAACGCAACTTCAGCCACTCGCGCGACGACTGCTGGCGATCAGTATCTCCGAGCATGACCTTGTGTCCGCGCCGGGCAAAATAGCCGGCAAGATTGGTCGCCAGAGTGCTTTTCCCCACCCCACCCTTAGGATTGGCTATCAGAAAACTTTTCATTGCTCCCCTTCCCATGCAGCATCAAAAAGTCTTGGCAGGGTATCACGAGGTCTTGCAGCCGGACGCGAAATATGACTGAGGGGTTCTCCTACGCCGCGTCCAGTTTGGCTATCGATAAAGCCAGCCACTTCATGCCAGCGTTACCGAAGTTGACCTGAACGCGGGCATCGTTGCCGCCGCCTTCGGCATTCACGATCACGCCGAGTCCGAACTTGGCGTGCTTCACGGATTGTCCGATACTAAAGCCGATGTCCGACTGCACCCGCGACGATGGACGAATGGTTTCCACTGCGTTATTTGCCCAACGTCCTCTGGGCGCTGGTGCTTTGATTTTCGGCGTCAACCATTTAAGCAGTCCGGCGGGAATTTCGTCGATAAAGCGCGACGGCATGTTGTAGCGGGTCTGCCCGTGCAGCATGCGCGTCTGCGCGAATGACAGGTACAGCCTTTGACGTGCCCGCGTTACCGCCACATACATCAGGCGCCGCTCTTCTTCCAGCCCCTTCTCTTCCTTTGCGCTGTTTTCATGCGGGAACAGACCCTCTTCGAGACCGCTGATGAAGACGGCATTGAACTCAAGCCCCTTGGCCGAATGTACGGTCATCAGCTGCAGGGCATCGTCGCCTTCGCCGGCCTGGTGTTCGCCGGCCTCAAGTGCAGCGTGTGAGAGAAAGCTCGCCAAGTCGGCAGCCAGCTCGCCTTCCTCTACCACTCGGCCTTCTTCGGCAACGAAGCTCGTTGCCGCATTGATGAGTTCGTCCAGATTGGCGACACGATCCTGACCCTCTTTTTCGGTCAGATAGTGCGAACGTAGTGTGGATAGATCGATGACATGCTCGACCAGTTCCGGCAGCGGCAAATCGATGGCCTCGTGCAGTTTTTCGATCAAGGCAGCAAAGGCAGTCAGCGTTGCGCCGGCCTTGCCGGGCACTGCAGGAATCGCAGCATGCAGGCTGGAACCGGCTGCTTTGGCGGCATCCTGCAATTGTTCGATGCTGCGCGCGCCAATGCCGCGCGGCGGGAAATTGACGATGCGCGCAAACGCGGTGTCGTCGTCGGGATTCGCTATCAGGCGCAAATAGGCCAGCGCATGCTTGATTTCCTGCCGTTCGAAGAAGCGCAGCCCGCCATAGACGCGATAAGGCAGCCCTGCCGAAAACAGCGCGTGTTCCAATATCCGCGACTGTGCATTCGAACGATAAAGCAAAGCGATTTCGGCACGGCTGTAGCCCTCCCGCACCAGCGCCTTGATCTCTTCGACCATCCAGCGCGCTTCCTCGCCGTCCGACATCGCCTCGAAAATGCGGATCGGCTCGCCCGCGCCGGCTTCGGTCCATAGATTCTTGCCCAGGCGCGCGGTGTTGTTCTTGATCACCGCGTTGGCGGCATCGAGGATGTTGCCGTGCGAACGGTAGTTCTGTTCCAGGCGAATCACGTTCTCGACGCGATATTCGCGTTCGAAGTCGCGCATGTTGCCGACATCGGCGCCACGGAAGGCGTATATCGACTGGTCGTCGTCGCCAACGCAGAACAGCATGCCAGACTCACCGGCGAGCAATTTCAGCCAACGGTATTGCAAAACATTCGTGTCCTGGAACTCGTCGACCAGAATGTGGCGGAAGCGGCATTGATAGTGTCTGCGCAAGGGTTCGTTGCGCGCCAGCAGTTCATAGCTGCGCAACAGCAGTTCGGCGAAATCGACGACGCCCTCACGCTGGCATTGCTGTTCGTACGCGCTGTAGAACTCGACCCGCTGGCGCGTGAAGTTGTTCCAGGCTTCGACAGCGTTGGCCCGGATGCCCTGTTCTTTCTGCGCATTGATGAAGTGTTGCAGCTCGCGCGGCGGGAATTTTTCGTCGTCGATATTCAATGATTTCAACAGTCGCTTGATTGCAGCCAGCTGGTCGGCCGAATCGAGGATCTGGAACAGTTGCGGCAGCCCGGCATCGCGGTAGTGGGCGCGCAGCAGCCGGTTGCAAAGGCCGTGGAAAGTGCCAATCCACATCCCCCGCGTGTTGATCGGCAGCATCGCCGACAGCCGCGTCATCATCTCTTTGGCAGCCTTGTTGGTGAAAGTAACTGCTAACACTCCAGCCGGATCGACCTGGCTGGTCGAGATCAGCCAAGCCAGGCGGGTGGTCAGGGCACGGGTTTTACCGGAACCAGCTCCCGCCAGAATCAGTGCATGTTGTGGGGGGAGGGTTACCGCAGCCAGTTGCTGTGGATTGAGGCCGCGCAGGAGATCAGACATTGTGGCCGGATTATAACTGGCGTCCGACATGGGCCAGGTTGTTCGTTTGCTTCCTGACTACTTGAAATTCCGCCACTTAGCCATATATTGCAGCGCAGTAAATATGGTTATTGCCGCTAATAATTTTTTATAATTAAGTAAAACTAAATAAATATAACAGTAAGTTACTAAACTATTGCTATAATGTTGCAAAGCAGCAATTATTTCGTAATGCCCGGCGCGGGGGAACCGCGCACCACTGACCACACAATGGTCGAAGGAGATTCAAATGAACACTCCGAAGATGCTTCCATGGCTTGCCGGCACTGCCGGTATCGATCTTGAACGTGCCGAACAGCTCTGGCAATCGGCTTCCGATTACGCCGAAAGCATTACCGGCGAAAGCGATAGCGCGCATTATCTCAGCATCGCCCATGAACATATGGTCGCTCTGGTCGAAAAGGAAGTACTCGACGTGAATTCCATTCAGGATGCACCATGGCTGCTTATCCAGGCTCACCTGAGTGTCGCGCCGATGATCGTGGCCGATACCTTTGCCCAGGCTGCCGCATCGGCGTCTCAGGCAATTGGCCGCTGGAAGCAGAAACACCATATCGCGGCCTGAGCGGTAAAACTTGTTAGGCCGGAATCAAATCGATTCCGGCCTGGTTTCCCGGCCGTTTGGCGGCAATAGCGGCAGGTATAATTCGCGGCTCTTATCATGCTCTGCCCCGCCTGTTTTCAGGCGCGGTGTGGCTCAATCAAGACTCCCTCGAATTAAAAGTCCACCATGCAGGAACGCTACAACCCCCACGAAGTGGAACAGACAGCCCAATCTTATTGGGACAAGAACCAATCTTTCCGCGCCGTGGTTGGCAACAGCGTTGATACCCGGAAGCCCAAGTATTACTGCCTGTCGATGTTTCCCTACCCATCGGGCAAGCTGCACATGGGCCATGTGCGCAACTACACCATCGGCGACGTGCTCACGCGCTATCACAAGATGCGTGGCTACAACGTGCTGCAACCGATGGGTTGGGACGCCTTCGGCCTGCCCGCCGAGAACGCGGCGATCCAGAACAACGTGCCGCCCGCGAAGTGGACCTGGGACAACATTGCCTACATGAAGCAGCAGCTCCAGTCGCTAGGCTTCGCCATCGACTGGACACGAGAACTCGCCACCTGTCAGCCCAGCTACTACAAGTGGAACCAATGGCTGTTCCTGCGCATGCTGGAAAAAGGCATCGCTTACAAGAAGACGCAGGTCGTTAACTGGGATCCGGTCGACCAGACCGTGCTCGCCAACGAGCAGGTGATCGACGGCCGCGGCTGGCGTACCGGCGCGCTGGTCGAGAAGCGTGAAATCCCCGGCTACTATCTGAACATCACGAAATACGCCGATGCGCTGCTGGACGATCTGGACAAACTGCCGGGCTGGCCCGAGCGGGTCAAGACCATGCAGGCCAACTGGATCGGCAAGAGCTTTGGCGTGCGTTTTGCCTTCCCCTACACACTGGACGGCAAGGATGAAAAGCTCTGGGTCTACACCACCCGTGCCGACACCATCATGGGCGTTACCTTTGTCGCCGTGGCCGCAGAGCATGCCTTGGCGACGCATGCGGCGAAGAACAACCCTGAACTGGCTGCCTTCATCGAGGAATGCAAGCATGTCTCGGTGATGGAAGCCGACATGGCGACCATGGAAAAAAAAGGCCTGCCAACCGGCATTTTTGTTACTCACCCGCTCACTGGCGCACAGGTCGAGGTCTGGGTCGGCAACTACGTATTGATGGGCTATGGCGATGGCGCCGTGATGGCCGTTCCGGCTCATGACGAACGCGACTTCGAGTTTGCCCTGAAATACAAATTGCAAATCAAACAGGTCATTGCCGTCGACAGCCAGAACTTCTCCGCCACAGCGTGGCAGGAGTGGTATGCCGACAAGCAGAACGGCACCTGCATCAACTCCGGCAAATACGACGGTCTGGGTTATGAAGCCGCTGTCGATGCCATTGCCGCCGATCTCAAAGCCAAGGGACTCGGCGACAAGCAGGTGCAGTACCGCCTGCGCGACTGGGGCGTCTCGCGCCAGCGCTACTGGGGCTGCCCGATTCCGATCATCCATTGCGACAGTTGCGGCTCGATACCTGTGCCCGATGACCAGTTGCCGGTCAAGCTGCCGGAGGACTGCGTGCCGGACGGCTCCGGTAACCCACTCAACAAACGCGCTGATTTCCTTAACGTAGCTTGTCCCAAATGCGGCAAGCCGGCGCAGCGCGAAACCGACACCATGGATACCTTCGTCGATTCGTCCTGGTACTACGCGCGCTACGCCAGCAAGTTCAGCGAAACCGCGATGGTGGATGAAGAAACCGCCTACTGGATGCCGGTGGACCAGTACATCGGCGGCATCGAGCACGCTATCCTGCATCTGCTCTACTCGCGCTTCTGGACCAAGGTGATGCGCGACCTGGGCCTGGTCAGTTACGACGAGCCTTTTGCCAATCTGCTGACCCAGGGCATGGTGCTCAACCATATTTTCTCGCGCCGCACCGACAAGGGCGGCGTCGAGTATTTCGCCCCGGAAGAAGTGAATCTGCTCAAGGACGAAGCCGGCCGCATCAGCGGTGCCACGCTGGTGAAAGATGGCAGCGCCATTGACTACCAGGGCATCGGCACCATGTCCAAGTCCAAGCGCAATGGCGTCGACCCGCAGGCGCTAATCGACCAGTACGGGGCCGATACCGCGCGCTTTTTCATGATGTTCGCCTCGCCCCCGGAACAGACCCTGGAATGGGCCGACTCCGGTGTTGAGGGCGCGCACCGCTTCATGAAGCGGGTCTGGGCCTTTGCACATCAACATGAGCGGCATATCAACGATGCGCGTGCAAGTAGGCTTAATTGGACCGGCGAAGCATGGACTAAGGCTGCACCATCCCAGAAAAAAATTAGGCATCAGATTCATAAGTATCTTCAGCAGGCGAATTACGACTTAGAAAAGCATCAGTTCAACACTGTCGCGTCTGCAGCTATGAAGATTCTCAATGCCTTGGAAGACTTAAGTATGAGTTTTGCGACCAGCGAGGCTGGGAAGGGCCATACGCCCAGTGGCAACACCTATTCAGAATTTGTCCGTGAGGGCGTGGAGATACTTCTCAAACTACTTTCACCAATTGCCCCGCACATCGCCCACGTCCTGTGGCGCGATCTCGGTTACGGTGACGATATCCTTGATGCACCCTGGCCGGAGCCGCTGGAAGCTGCCCTGAAACAGGACAACATAGAACTGGTGCTGCAAATCAATGGCAAGCTGCGCGGCAATATTAATGTGTCTGCGGATGCCGGCAAGGCGGAAATTGAATCAGCAGCGCTGGCCTCGGATACCGCGCAGAAATTTCTCGAAGGCCGGCCGCCGAAAAAGGTTGTGGTCGTCCCCGGCCGGCTGGTGAACATCGTTATCTGACGCGCATGGTCGCCAGCGCCACCCTTGATTGAGAAAATGCGCGAAAGGCAAATTGAACGCCCCCCACCCCAGCCCCGCCCCGGGGCGGGGCTACTGATCGGCTCGCTGCGCTCGATATCACACTGTGCACGGTTTCCGCTTTTTCACGTTAAAAACAGTTACGCTCCTGCTTTCGGGAACATGAACGGTATGAACATGAAGCGCTCATTTACTGCAATGGTCACTGTCCTGCTTTGCGCCACGCTGCTCTCGGCCTGCGGCTTCCAGTTGCGCGGCAAAGCAGAGCTGCCCTACGCATCGCTCTACATTGCCCTGCCGGAGTCGAGCACATTGCGCGCCAAGCTTGTGCGCAGCATCAACGCCGGCAGCAAGACCGCACTGACCGAAAACGTCGGAGAAAGCCAGGCGATACTCGACATAACCGGCGACAACATGGCCAAGAACATCCTGTCGCTCAATGCCGCCGGTCGTGTGCGCGAATACCAGCTGGTGCGCACTTTTGGATATCGCGTCCATGATTTGGCCGGCCGCGACCTGGTCCCGCCCGGTCAGATCGTGGTCCAGCGCGACATCACCTTCGACGATTCACAGGTGCTGTCGAAACAGGCTGAAGAAGGCTTGCTGATCCGCGACATGGAAAACGACATCGTGCAACAATTATTGCGCCGTCTCGCCGCTTCCAAACCCGATTTCGCACCCAAGGGATGACCACCTATCCCCCATCCCCTTTCCCATGGAAAGGGGTGACTGAGGTTCAGTCACTGCGTGACTTCCATGTTGCTAACGCCACGCCTCCTTGGGGCGGCCCTGCGGAGGCGTAGTGCAATTGCGGCCTGAACAGCTTGCTGCGCATCTGGGCAAGCCGCTCGCGCTGCTTTATGTCGTGCATGGCAACGAGCCGTTGCTGGTCATCGAAGCTGCAGATGAAATCCGTGCCGCCTCGCGCAAGCAGGGTTTCGACGAGCGCGAAGTCCTGATCGCCGGTCAGGGATTCCGCTGGGATGATCTGTTTCTGGCTTCGGGCAACATGTCACTGTTCGGTGGCTCGAAACTCATCGATTTGCGCATTCCCAATGGCAAGCCCGGCCGCGACGGCGGTGAAGCATTGCAGCGATATTGCGAGCATCTCGCGCAGGGCACCGTTACCCTCATCACACTGCCGGAAGTCGACTGGCAGTCGCGCAAGGCGGCATGGTTTACTGCCCTGCTTGAAGTTGCAACTGTCATTGAATGCAATGCGCCGCTGCTGGCGCAACTGCCAGCCTGGATTGCGGCACGATTGCAGCGGCAACGGCAGACTGCGCCGCAGGACGCCTTGCAGTTCATCTCCCATCATGTCGAGGGCAACCTGCTCGCCGCGCATCAGGAAATCCAGAAGCTTGCACTGCTTTATCCCGAGGGCCAACTCACGCTGGCCCAGGTTGAAGAGGCCGTGCTAGACGTGGCACGCTTCGATGTCGACAAGCTGCGTGAAGCGCTGCTGGCTGGCGATATTGCGCGCTGTGCGCGGTTGCTCGACGGCCTTCGTGCCGAAGATACCGCCCCGCCGCTGGTATTGTGGGCGCTGGCGACCGATATCCGCGCCATGGCACGGGTTCGGGCCGCGACGGATCGCGGCCTCTCGGCGGACTCGGCGCTCAGGGAAGCCAAGGTCTTCGGTCCGCGCCAGAACGCAGTCCGCGCTGCCGCACAACGTGTGCGCGCGGCGACCGCCCGGGCCGCGTTGCTGCATGCCGCGCGCATCGACCGCATGATCAAGGGGCTCGCCAAGGGCGATATCTGGGATGAGCTGCAGCAAC
This sequence comes from Georgfuchsia sp., assembly GCA_049276455.1. Taxonomy (GTDB): domain Bacteria; phylum Pseudomonadota; class Gammaproteobacteria; order Burkholderiales; family Rhodocyclaceae; genus Georgfuchsia. The sequence goes on from JBASWL010000021.1 coordinate 176,643, forward strand.
TGACGCTGAAGCTTTCACATCAAACGCGGCGCTAATTCCGGTCCAGTCTGACGCGTAAAAAACTGGCGAAGCGTGGCAAACCTTTCGAAGTGATATCCCGATAGCGGTAGGTGACCCACGTACCCAGCGGTGGTGGCTGGCGGCGATCCGCATCAGTGAATCCGGTACCAAGTTTGAAGCGCTGGCCCGATTCGGTCTCGACCAGCAGCGCCCCGAGCATGCCCGTGTACTTGCCTTTGCCCGGTACATGACCGACTACGCGTGCTTCGGCATCCAGACAGGGTTTGTATTTGAGCAGATCGTTGCTGCGCCCGGGCTGATACGGGGCCTCGGCACGATGCAACACCAGACCTTCGCCGCCCTGCTTTTGCACCTGACGCAGTTGCGCCTTCAAGGCAGCAGCCGTCGTCGCCGGCGTTTGCGGAATCATTTGCACCCAGGGTTGGCCGATCCGCGCAACAACCTCGGGCAATGCTGTGACGCGTTCGCGAAACGGCCCGGGGTGGTCGGGCAGATCGAACAGCATGTAACGGATGCGGTGCCAGGCGGCATCATTCGGCGTCTGGCTACGCAATGTCGACACGGTTTCAGCGAAACGGCCGCGGCCGGCCCACAATTCACCGTCCAGTGAATGCTCGGGCCAGCCGGCGGTGAACCAGGCCGGTGCGACAATCACCTTGCCGCCGCGTGTCAGCAACTGTTTGCCATCCCAATAGCCGCGCACGCCGTCAAGCTTTTCGCTAACGAAATAACCGGCCGGATCGGCGCCCTCGACATAAACATTGGCCAGAGTAATGGTCGGCGCTGAAGCTGGGCCGGCCCAGACTGTTCCAGCCCAAAGCAGCAAGCACGCAGCAAACACCCTAAACAACACCATCGCAGCAGCCTTTCAGGAAACGCAATGGCCGCAATCATCTCATGTTCATGGCATGAAAGCGGTTCCCCTGTATTTGCGTGGCTTCCACCGCTAGAATAGTCTGATCGAAGAACTGTAACGCTGCACCGCGAATACTCATGGACATCCAGAATTACATGCAACAGCTTGGCCAGGCTGCCCGCGCTGCCGCAGCCGAAGTTGCCAAGGCCTCGACAGCGGCCAAGAATACGGCGTTGCTGGCGATGGCAAAGGCCGTGCGCGAACGGCGCGACGAACTGCTTGCCGCGAATGCCGCCGATGTCGCGCAGGCAAAGCAGGAAGGCCTCGATGCGGCGATGATCGACCGCCTCACGCTCACGGCGAAAGGCGTAGAAGCGATGGCGCAAGGGCTCGAGCAGGTCGCTGCCTTGCCCGACCCGGTGGGCGAAATCACCGATCTCAAGCGGCGCCCTTCCGGTATCCAGGTCGGCAAGATGCGCGTGCCGATCGGCGTGGTCGGCATCATCTACGAAGCGCGGCCCAACGTCACGGCGGACGCTGCGGCGCTCTGTCTCAAGTCCGGCAACGCGGCGATCCTGCGCGGCGGCAAGGAGGCGATCCGTTCCAATCAGGCCATCGCGGCCTGCGTGCGCGATGGCCTGAAGGCGGCAGGCTTGCCTGAAGCGACGGTACAGGTGATTGAAACCACGGATCGCGCCGCGGTCGGACAACTGGTGGCGATGCCTAAATATGTCGATGTGATCGTGCCGCGCGGTGGCAAGGGCCTGATCGAACGCGTCAGCCAGGAGGCGCGGGTGCCGGTCATCAAACATCTCGACGGCAACTGCCACGTCTATGTCGATGATGCGGCTGATGCCGCCAAGGCATTGAAAATCGTCGAGAACGCAAAAACGCAACGCCTTGGTACCTGCAACACCGCCGAGTCGCTGCTGGTCGCACGCAGCGTAGCCAGCGTGCAGCTGCCGAAAATCGCCAAGATGTTGATAGCCAAAGGCGTTGAGATTCGCGGCTGCGCCGAAACGCAAAAGCTGGTGCCGGGAGCGAAGGCGGCAACGGAAGACGACTATTACACCGAATATCTCGCCGCGATCATTTCCGTGAAAGTTGTCGCCGATGTGAGCGAAGCCATCGCCCACATCAACAAATATTCGTCACAGCACACTGATGCCATTGTCACGGAAAACTACACCCATGCCATGCGCTTCCTGCGCGAGGTGGATTCTGCGTCGGTGATGGTGAATGCCTCGACGCGATTTGCCGATGGCTTCGAGTATGGTCTTGGCGCCGAGATCGGCATCTCCACCGACAAGTTCCACGCGCGCGGCCCGGTCGGCCTGGAGGGACTGACCTCGCAGAAGTGGATCGTGCTTGGCGATGGTGAAGTACGGAGCTGAAAATGAAACTGCCCCCACGTTCACTTCGTTCGCTGCCCCCCCGAGGGGGCGCGTCAGTCCCTTGGGGCGGCCCGGCGGGACTGACATGAGCGATTACGCGGCTATCGTCAAGGCGCCCGGCTTCAACATCGGCGTCTGTTGCAACCGGGACGAGATTACCCGCATAGACTATCTGCCGCCCGGTACCGAGCAGGCGCCGAAGACGCCATTGGCAAAAGAGGCCGTGCGTCAGTTGCGCGCCTATCTCAAGAATCCTGCCTTTGAGTTCAGCCTGCCGCTGGCTCCCGCCGGGACGCCGTTTCAGCGCAAGGTGTGGCAGGAAATCGCCGCCATCCCTCCTGGCCACGTAACGACCTACGGCGAACTGGCGAAGGCAGTGAAAAGTGCGCCGCGCGCCATCGGCGGCGCCTGCGGCGCGAACCCGTATCCTCTTGTGATTCCTTGTCACCGCGTGATTGCGACCGGCGGCGGGCTGGGCGGGTTCGCGCGCGCAAGCGGCGGTTTCCTGCTCGACACCAAGCGCTGGCTGCTTGAGCACGAAGCGCGCGAATAGCGACAAGTCCGGCGTCAGCGTTTGCGCTGAATCAACTCTATCTTGTAGCCGTCCGGGTCTTCGACAAAGGCGATTACCGTGGTGCCATGCTTCATCGGGCCTGCTTCGCGCGACACCTTGCCGCCGCGGAGCCTGATCGTCTCGCACATGGCATAAGCATCATCGACTTCGATGGCAACGTGGCCAAACGCGCTGCCCAGATCGTAACGATCAACGCCGTAGTTGCAGGTCAGCTCGATCACCGCGCCCTCCGACTCTTCCTGATAGCCGACGAAGGCCAGCGTGAACTTGCCCTCAGGGTAATCGGTACGGCGCAGCAGGCGCATGCCCAGGACTTCGGTATAGAAAGCCAGCGACCTGTCCAGGTCGCCGACACGCAGCGTGGTGTGCAGGATTCTCATACGATATCCCTTGGAAACTACCCGGAACATATCCGGTTGCGACCGCTTTCCTTCGCCGCATACAAACCGCGATCGGCAGCAGCCACCAACAAGGCGGAACCGGTCTGCTCATCAGGCAACATCGAGGCGGCGCCGATGCTGAGCGTAACCAGATCAGAGGCCGCAGACCCGGCATGAGGTATTCGCAACACCGCGAGTTCGCGCTGGATCGCCTGCGCCACCGGTATGGCGCCTTTCAAATCGGTGTTCGGCAGAATGACGGCAAGCTCTTCACCACCATAGCGGGCCAAGAGGTCGGTGGGCCGTTTGAGCGCGGAGAGTGCAGCCTTGGCCACGGATTGAAGACAATGATCCCCGGCTTGATGACCATAGCTGTCGTTATAACGCTTGAAATAGTCAACATCGATCATGAGCAGGGACAGAGACTGTTTCTCCCGGACTGCCCGCCGCCATTCCTCTTTCAGCTTTGCATCGAAATACCGGCGGTTGGCGATTCCAAGCAGACCGTCGCTATTGGATATGTCTTCCAGCCTGCGATTAAGGTCCATCAAGGCCTGATTGCTTATTGCCAATTCATTGGTGCGCTCGGCCACCCTTTCCTCGAGATGCAGATTAGCGGCAACCAGATCGCGGTTCTGCTCGGAGAGAACCTGGTAAAGATTGTTCATCGCCTGCAACAGGGCGGCGGTGGCATTATCTTCGCGCGCCAATTCAATTTCGTAGGCCTGGTCCGGCGACGTACCTTTTCTGATGAGGGTAATTTGGCGCGCCAAGGACTGATCCACACCGAGAATATGAAAGCCCAGCCAGGAACGGAGAAACCCATGCAGGGTATCCGCCGGATTGGTCATTGCATTCCGGGAGTTCCACATGGTGGATAGCTGTTCGATAAAGCGAACATGGTGCCGGAGGTGAGGCTCCCGATGCCGGAGAGCAACGCCGTATTGCTGCATCAGGCGCTCTTCTTCCGCAAAGTGATAGCGGGCGTAATCGGTGAGTTGAGTGAAGGTCGCCAGCAATAACTCGGATTTTTGTCCCCCTCCCTCAATCAAGGTTTCTCCGAGGCGATTGATCAAGTTCACCAGGAAACGATGCTGTTGGTCTACCTGTTCCAGGCCCGTAGTGAAGTGCCGATTCCAAACGAATGTTTCCATCAGTTACCGAACCTTATTCGATCTTTCTCGACACATATTACTACCCGGACAGGGGAATCGTCAGCGCAGGAAAGTGTTCACGGTACCCACGCGCACGCGCAAGTTTGAAAAGACGCTAAATCACCGGCAGTTCCGCCGTGCACCGCTTGAGTTCGGCGCGTGCATTCTTGTGGCCAGGATAGAGGCGCTCTACCACCGCCCAGAAACGCGGGCTGTGATTCATTTGTTCGAGATGGGCCAGCTCGTGGGCCACTACATAGTCGATCAAATGCAGCGGCAAATGAATCAGGCGCCAGTTAAGGCGAATGCCGGTAGCGCTGCAACTGCCCCAGCGCGTGCGCGCCGAACTGAGCGACAACGCAGGAATCGGTCGCGTCATGCTGCGGCCATAATGTTCCATGCGCTGCGAGAAGAGTTCATGCGCCCGGCGCTGCAGGGCGCGCCGGGCCAGCGCGTCAAGATCGGCGTCGGCCCGCGCTTCCAGTACCAATGTACCGTCGTTGTGCCAGCAAATCCGGTTGCGGCCGGTAACAACGCGAATTTCCACCTCGTCGCCGAGTACTGGAAGGCGCTGGCCATGGCGTATGGTCAGTTGCCTTTTCGTGCAACAGGCATATTCATCAAGCTTGCTGATAACCCAATTGGCATTGGCGCGGATAAAGTCATCAATCCCGGTAATGCTGATCGAGCGCGGTGCGGCGACGCGCAAGCCACGCTCGTTGATGTTCAGCGTCAGACGCCGACGCGGCGCCTGACGCAAGGTGTATTCCACCAGGCGGCTGCCGAGCAGGATGTGGCGCTTCTTTTCGGGGGGCGGTTGCTGCGGCGTGAAGAACAGCGACAGTTGATCGAACAGCGGCAGCTTCACGATGTCATTGCCGAAAACAGGTCGGTTACAGCCGTTTTGATGGGCAACATCGCAACGGCACGGCGCAGGGTTAACTCGATCACCTGCAGCGGCTGCTCGATCAGGCGCCAATTGAGTCTTAGTGCGTGGTTCTCGACCTGAATCCAGCCGCCGCGCAGTGAAAATGAAAGTGACAAAAAAGGCATGTCGCGGCCCGTACGCTGCGTTTCGTGGGTAATCATGCGCGAAAACAGTGTCTCTGCCTCGCGCCTCAACCAGCTTTCCGCGGCATCCTGTACCTGCCGTTCAGTCGCCTCTGGCGGCAACGGCAGATGCAGCACTATGTCCTCGCGCAGTGCCTGGCGTCGATCAGTATCCAGTTTCAGACGCAGCGAAACGCCGAGGTAATTGATTTGCGCACCGTCGCGCCAGCGCAATGAAGCGGTGACGCCCGGATCTGCGTCAAACAGGGTTCGTTGCGGCGATCTTGTCTGGTTACGCAGCTTCATGCCGGTAGAGGTGCGGGCTGATGTTGCGCATTTCGGTCTCGATCCAGCGCTCGGCGCGTGCATTGGCTTCTTCCGCCGTAATGTCCTTGGTATCGATACGAGGGCCGATGTGGACGATCACCTTGCCGGGACGTTTGAACAGTGCGTTGCGGCCCCACACTTCACCCGAGTTCAAGGCAACCGGCACAATGGGCGCGCCGGCATCCACAGCCAGATAAGCGCCACCAATCTTGTAGCGGCGCTTGTTGCCAGGGGCAACCCGAGTACCTTCCGGGAAAACCGCTACCGAATAACCTTGCGACAAACGCAATTTGCCCTGGGTCAGAAGTTGCCTCAATGCATCCTTGCCGGCACCGCGATCAATCGAGATCATCGGCATCAGAGCCAGTCCCCAGCCAAAAAACGGGATCAGCTTGAGTTCCTTTTTCCAGACGAAGAGCAGATCAGGGAAAATCTCCTGCAGGACGATGGTCTCCCATGCCGATTGGTGCTTGCAGAGGATAACAGCCGGTTCGACGATGTTTTCGTGGCCGCGCAATTCATAACCGATGCCCAGCATATGCCGGATCAACCATGTGACCGGCCGGGTCCACCCGTGTCCCAGCTGGCGCAAGGTGTAGTGTGGCAGCCAGAAGCAGAAGAGCAGCAGAAAGGAACAGAACACCACCGTCCACACGACGACGATGGCCAGAAACAGGGACGAACGAATAGCCGCAATCAAGGCGTCAGGCTTTCCACCGCAGCGGCCAGGTCGGCAAAAATCAAGGTGCCGGCCGGCAAATCGGGATCGAGCTGCGTCTTTGCACCCTTGCCGGTCAGCACCAGCAGCGGTTCGGCACCAACAGCTACCGCTGTTTGCAGATCGCGCAGTGAATCGCCAATTGTCGGTATGCCTTTGAGGTCGCAGTGGAAGCGCGTAGCGATGTCTTCCAGCATGCCGGGCTTGGGCTTGCGGCAATTGCACTTGTCGGCATCGGTATGCGGGCAGAAAAATACGGCGTCGATACGCCCGCCCGCTTGCGTTATCAGGCGCATCATTTTGTTGTGGATGGCATTGAGCATATCCAGGCTGTACAGGCCGCGACCGATGCCGGACTGGTTGGTGGCGACCACCACATGGTATCCCCATTGGTTGAGGCGTGCGATCGCTTCCGGACTGCCCTTGATCGGTATCCACTCGTCCGGCGACTTGATGTAGCTGTCCGAATCGTGGTTGATGACGCCGTCGCGGTCGAGGATGACGAGTTTCATGGGAGCCATTAAGCCACAGCGGGCACAGAGAACACAGAGAAAAACAAGGGCAAATTCCGCTCTATCCCCGGTCTGCTGCTCATGTCGACAGTTTCGACAGGTCGGCGACGCGGTTCATGGCGGCATGCAGGTTGGACAGCAGCGCAAGGCGGTTGTTGCGCAATTTATCATCGTCCACGTTGACCATTACCTCATTGAAAAACGCGTCGACCGGTACTTTGAGTGCGGCGAGAGATTTCAGCGAACCGGTGTAGTCGCCTGCATCGAAAGCGATATCGGCACGTTGCTTCACGTCGCCCAGCGACCAGTGCAATGCCACTTCGGCAGTTTCGTTGAGCAGATTTCCGTCCACCTGCGTGGCTATTTCACCATCGACCTTTTTCAGGATGTTGCCAACACGCTTGTTGGCGGCGGCGAGGCTTTGGGCTTCCGGTAGCGCTGCGAAGGCATGCACGGCGGCGAGACGTTTGGGAACAAGATCGAGATTTCCATCACGCTGCGACAACACAGCATCGACTTCCTGTGGGCTGTAGCCCTGTTCGCGAAGCAAGCCGGCGAACCGTTCGAACATGAAACCGGACAAATCACTGTGTGCCTGTCCAATCAGGCCGTGTGGAAATGCCGCAAAGGCAATATTGATCAGATCGTGCAAGGATACTTTGAGGTTTCGCTCGACAAGAATCCGGATCACACCCAAGGCATGGCGCCGCAGTGCGAAGGGATCCTTGTCGCCAGTCGGGATCTGGCCGATGCCGAACATGCCGGCCAGTGTTTCCAGCTTGTCTGCCAATGCCACCACAGTGCCAATCTGACCACGCGGCAGACTGTCGCCGGCAAAGCGCGGTTTGTAGTGATCTTCGATGGCATCGGCAACATCGGCTGGCAGCCCATCATGCAGCGCGTAATAGCGCCCCATGATGCCTTGCAGTTCGGGGAATTCGCCCACCATGTCGGTCAGCAAGTCTGCTTTCGCCAGCAGCGCGGCCTGTTCGGCCTGATTCGCCAATGCATCGTCGCCGAGTTGCGTGCCTATGGCGCGGGCAATAGAGCAGACGCGCTGCGTGCGCTCGCCCTGCGTGCCGAGCTTGTTGTGATAGACCACCTTGGCTAATCCCGATACTCGTGATTCGAGCGGCTTCTTGCGGTCCTGATCGAAAAAAAACTTTGCATCGGCCAGGCGCGGACGTACCACGCGCTCGTTGCCTTCGATCACGTTGCTCGGGTCGCTGGGACGGATGTTGCTGACGATAAGGAATTTGTTGGTCAGCTTGCCTTCGGCATCGAGCAGCGGAAAGTATTTCTGGTTCGCCTTCATGGTCAGGATCAGGCATTCCTGCGGCACTTCGAGATAAGTCTCCTCGAACTGGCCGATCAGTATATTGGGTCGCTCGACCAAGGCTGTCACTTCGTCGAGCAGCGCGTCGTCGTTGATGGGCTGGCCGCCAGCCTTTGCTGCAGCTTCCTTCAATTGCCGTGAAATCTCTTCGCGTCGCGCGGCGAAACTGGCGATTACCGCACCTTCCGTTTCCAGTTGCGTGGCGTAGCTGTCGGCATCCTTGAGCATGATGGGATCGACACTTGCCTCGAAGCGATGGCCATGTGTTTCGCACCCCGCTTTCAGACCCAATACTTCAACCGGTACCACTTCAGCACCATGCAGAGCGACAAGGCCGTGGGCAGGGCGCACGAAGTTAACCGTCGTCCAGCCGTCGGCAAGTTGATAGGTCATGACCTTCGGAATCGGCAATGCTGCAAGTGCTGCTTCAATCGCCTTTTGCAATCCTGCTGCCAGCAACACGCCTTTTGTCACGCTGTCGAAGAACAACACTTCGGTCTTGCCATCCGATTCGCGCCTCAGCATGGGCACGGCGGAAGCCTCCGCGCCCAACGCAGTGAGCTTTTTCAACAACGCTGGCGTCGCCTTGCCATTGGCGTCGAGTCCGACACTCACTGGCATCAGTTTCAGTGATATGGGTTTGTCAATCGCTTGTGTAGCCACCGCTGAAACATGTGCAGCAAGTCGGCGCGGTGAAGCAAACGAAGTCGTGGCTGATGCATCGCCACACAGTCCCTGTGCCTTCAGAGTTGCTGCAAGTGTCTGCGAAAAAACTTCGCCCAGCTTCTTGAGAGCCTTCGGCGGCAATTCCTCGACAAACAATTCGACCAGCAGGTTCTTGGTGTCCATACTCATGCCGCTTTCTTCGCTGCAAGTTGTGCCAGCACTTCTTCGGCATGCGGCCTGCAAGCCATCGGGAACCCGAGTCGCACGCGGCTATCCAGATAGGCTTGGGCCACGGCACGGGCGAGGTTGCGGATGCGACCGATGTAGGCGGCGCGCTCCGTTACCGAGATTGCGCCGCGCGCATCGAGCAGGTTGAATGTGTGAGCCGCCTTGAGCACCTGTTCGTAGGCGGGCAGCGCAAGCTGCTCCCGGATCAGATGCTGCGCCTGTTTCTCATGTGCGCCGAAAGCAGAGAACAAAAACTCGGCGTTGCTGTGCTCGAAGTTGTAGGTGGATTGCTCGACTTCGTTCTGGTGATACACGTCGCCGTAGCTGAGCCCTTTTGTCCAGACGAGATCGTAAACATTCTCAACGCTTTGCAAGTACATGGCGAGACGTTCCAGACCGTAAGTGATTTCGCCGGTGATGGGTTTGCAGTCGATACCGCCGACCTGTTGGAAATAGGTGAACTGCGTGACCTCCATGCCGTTCAGCCAGACTTCCCAGCCCAGGCCCCAGGCACCGAGGGTCGGGTTTTCCCAGTCGTCCTCGACGAAACGGATGTCGTTCTGCTTGAGGTCGAAGCCGAGGGCTTCGAGCGAGCCGAGATAGAGTTCGATGATGTTTTCCGGAGCAGGTTTCAGCACTACCTGATACTGGTAGTAGTGCTGCAAGCGGTTCGGGTTTTCGCCGTAGCGACCGTCCTTGGGGCGGCGTGAAGGCTGCACGTAGCCAGCCTTCCACGGCTCGGGGCCGAGGGCACGAAGAAAGGTGGCAGTGTGGCTGGTGCCGGCACCGACTTCCATGTCATAGGATTGCAAGAGGGCGCAGCCCTTACCGGCCCAATACTGCTGCAGCCGCAGGATCAACTCCTGAAACGTCGGTTTTTCTGTTGCCATGAACATGCCTGTCAGTCGCGAAAGCGCGATTTTACAGGCTCGGGCGGCTTATCTGGCTAAACCAGATGTTTGAAGGTCTGGTAAAAAATAAAACTCACTACCCACGCCAGCGCCAGTGGCCAAGCCACGGCCAGCAGGGTGAACTTGAGACTGCGCGATTCGGCGCGCAGTGTGGCGATTGTCGACAGGCAGGGCGTGTAGATCAGCGTGAATAACATGAAGCTGTAGGCCTGTACCCAATTGAAGCTGTGGCCGATCTGGCTGGTCAGCGCAACGCCTTCCATGCCGTAGATTACCGCCAGTGCGCCGATCACCACTTCCTTGGCGACGAAGCCGAAGATCAGCGCGATGGTAAGTTTTTCGTCGATGCCGATCGGACCCAATACCGGCTGCATGAAGCTGCCGATGATGCCGGAATAGCTCCCGGCGCCGGCCGGGGTGACGCCAACCGGCAGATGCGTCAGCAACCACACCAGTACCACGCCGGCAATAATGATCTTGCTGGCGCGCAGCAGGAAGTGACGCGCTTCGAGCCAGCCGCGCGTCCACACCTGTCGCAACGTTGGCAGGCGATAGGGCGGTAGCTCAATGACGAAAGGCTCGTCAGACTTGAATTCCTTGCTGCCCTTGAAAATCAGCGCCGTTAGAAAGGCTGTGACGAAGCTGGCGATATACAGAGACAGCAACACGAACGGCGCATGGCGCGGTGAGAACAGTGCGCCGATGATGAACAGGAATACCTGCAGGCGTGCCGAGCAGAGCGAGAACGGAATCACCAGCATCGAGAGCAGGCGTAGAGGCCGGCTACGCATGACGCGGGTGCCCATCAGCGCCGGCACGTTGCAGCCGAAGCCCATCAGCAGCATGACGAAACTGCGACCGTCAAGTCCCATTCTCGCCATCAGCGCGTCCATCAGATAAGCGGCGCGAGAGAGATAGCCGGAGTCTTCAATAATTGCCATGAAGAAGAAGAACAGCACGATCATCGGCACAAAGCTGGCGACAGTCGACACCCCATCGTAAACTCCCTCGATGATGAAACCGCGCGCCAGCTCGGGCAGACTTGAGACCACAGGGGTAAGCACATGGGTGCCGAATGCGCCAAGCACTTGCATCACCGCGCTCTGGATCGGCGCGCCAAGCCAGAACACGCCCGCAAAAACACCGAACATGGCGAGAAAAAACAACGGCAGCCCCCACACCTTGTGCATCAGGGCATCATCGAGCTTGTCGCTGAAGCGCTCCGGCAGCACCACAGGCATATCCACGCTGCCCGCAACCAGGGCAGCGGCGCGTACTTCGAACTCGTCGTCCTCTGCCAGTCTGCGCTTGCCTTGTTCGGGAAGGGTGCCATGAATTGACGCTTGGCCCAGCGCACGCGTCATGGCGCCCATCATGTCGTGCTGGCCATTGCCGTATTTGGCGCTGATGGCAACCACCGGCACGCCAAGACCACGCGTCAGGCTTGCAGTATCAATGCCGATACCCATTTTTTTAGCTTCGTCGCTCATGTTGATCAGCACCACGAGCGGGAAGCCAAGTTCCTTGAGTTGCAGCGGCAGTACCAGCTGGCGTTCCAGCTGTACCGCATTGACCAGAACCACGAGCAGATCGACATTCTGCTGTTCAAGAAAATGACGCACCACTTTCTCGTCGTCGGCGTAGCCGTGCAGGTCGTATATGCCAGGCAAATCGATGATTTCCGCCATGTCGCCACCGACGATGATTTTCGCCGTCATCAAGTCGACGGTAATCCCCGGCCAGTTGCCGACACGCGCCGAGGCACCGGAAAGCCGGTTGAACAATGTGGATTTGCCGGTATTCGGCATCCCCAGCAGGGCGACGCGTTTCATGGCGGAATTTGGAAGAAACTAGGGAGAAATCTTGACGCAGCGGGCGTCGCTGCGGCGGATGATGATGTCGGTGCTGCCAATGCGTACATGCAGCGGGCCGTTAAGGGCGCCCCTGCGCATCAGTTGGACGCGGCGCCCGATGCGAAACCCCATGGCGGCCAGGCGATGATGCAAGGCTTCGCCAGCCTGGATAGCGGCTATCGAGGCCTCCTGGCCTGGCAGCAGCGAAATGAGAGTATGTGGCATGGCAGCATCTAGTTGAGAACTGTTCTCATTATCACGATAAAACTTGGTTTTGGCAAGAAGATGCATACGCTCCAGTGTGTCGCAAGCCACAAATTATTTCGGGAGACGGGTTGCACAAGTCATCGATAATCTGTTTTTGACTGAACTGACGGGTTATCCAGGGTAAGGGGTGGTATGGCAAAGGATTCCGGCAACAGAATCAGCGCGACGCTGGGGCAGATTCCGTCGGGAGTATGGGTGCTGGGCTGCGTCAGCATGCTGATGGACATATCCTCGGAAATGATTCACAGCCTGTTGCCCCTGTTCATGGTCACGGTCTTGGGGACCAGCGTGCTCACGGTTGGCTTGATCGAAGGCATGGCGGAAGCAACCGCATTGATCGTCAAGGTTTTCTCCGGGGTGTTAAGCGACTATCTTGGCAAACGCAAAGGGCTGGCGGTGTTTGGTTACGCGCTGGGCGCACTGACCAAACCCCTGTTTGCCCTCGCATCAAGCGCCGGCCTCGTGCTTGCTGCCCGCCTGCTGGACAGAGTCGGCAAGGGCGTGCGGGGCGCGCCACGTGATGCCCTGGTGGCAGACATCACGCCAGCCCATTTGCGCGGTGCGGCTTTCGGATTGCGCCAGTCCCTCGACACGGTGGGCGCCTTCCTCGGCCCGCTGCTGGGGGTTGGGCTGATGCTGCTGTGGGTAAACGATTTTCGCGCAGTATTCTGGGTCGCCGTCATCCCCGGATTGATGGCGGTCGCGCTGCTTTTTTTCGGCTTGCGCGAACCGATAACGCATCTCGACGGGAAGCGCAGCAATCCCATCCGCCGCGAAAACCTCAAGCGCCTTGGCGCTTCCTACTGGTGGGTGGTCGGCATTGGCGCAGCATTTACCCTGGCGCGTTTAAGCGAAGCTTTCCTGGTGTTGCGTGCCCAGCAAGCCGGCATCCCGCTCGCCCTGGTGCCGCTGGTGATGGTGGCCATGAATATCATCTACGCACTCTCGGCGTATCCCTTTGGCAAGTTATCCGATCGAATAAGCCATGCCCGGCTGCTGGTGCTCGGCCTCGTGGTGCTGATCGGCGCCGATCTTGTGCTGGCACGCAGTGATCATTGGGGCACTCTGCTTGCAGGTGTCGCGTTGTGGGGCATTCATATGGGGATCACGCAAGGCCTGTTCGCCACCATGGTGGCCGATACGGCGCCCGATGATCTGCGCGGCACCGCCTATAGCTTCTTCAATTTGATGAGCGGCATTGCCATGCTCGTGGCCAGTGTACTGGCGGGTTTGCTGTGGGACCAATTCGGCGCTGGTGCCACGTTCCATGCCGGTGCAGCATTTTGTGTCATCGCGCTGGCCGGGTTGGTGTGGCAGCGGACATCCAGATCACTTCGATAACAATCCCCAGCATGGCCGAGGTTGGCCCGGAAGCTCAAGACAAATGCTTACTCCAATGAGATAAACCTTGCATTGGTTATGGTCATGGTCTAGCTAGATAGAGAGAGAGACCACGTGGTTTCGGCAAGGAAATCAACCAGAGGAGCGCAGAACAATGAAAAACATCCACCCAAAACTATTGCTGGCGCTGGTTACCTCCGTGTATTCCTGTACCGCAGGCGCGGCGGGTTTCCAGTTGCTTGAGCAAAACGCCAGCGGTCTGGGGAATGCCTATGCCGGATCGGCGGCGGTGGCCGATAACGCCAGCACGATTTTCTACAACCCTGCTGGCATGACCCAGCTAAAACCGCGCGAATATTCGCTGGGTTTGGCCGTTATCCAGCCCAGTTTCAAGTTCAGCGACAACGGATCCAGCGCTGGGGCTTTGGCAGGTACGGGGAACGGCGGCGATGCAGGCGAGTTGGGTCTGGTCCCCAATGGCTACCTGTCCTGGGCGTATGACAAAAATATTTACTTTGGCATTGGCTTCGGCGCCCCCTTCGGGCTGATGACCAAGTATGACAAGCCTTGGCTTGGCGCAGCCCAGGCCACCAGTTTTGAAATCAAGACATACAACATTAATCCCTCGATTGCCTATCAAATCAATGACACGGTATCCATCGGGGGCGGTGTCAGCTGGCAGCGGCTGGAAGCCGAGTACAAGCGGCAGGCCGGAGTTGTTGCCTTGTTCGGCCCGGGCACTGACGCCTTGGCGGCTGCCACCCCGATCAAGCTGAATCTTGATGATGAAGCCTGGGGCTGGAATGTAGGCGCACTGTTCACGCTGTCGTCAGCTACCCGTTTGGGGATTTCCTACCGCTCCAGCATCAAGCACGACATTACCGGAAAGATCGAGGCCAGTGGCCCCAGCGCTGGCGTCAATGCCGCAGTGGCGAGCAATGCCCGGACCAATGTCGAACTGCCCGATACCTTCATCGCCAGCATGACCCATAAATATTCAGATCAGTGGGAACTGTTGGGAGACCTGTCCTGGACCGGCTGGAGCAGCATTCCCAGGATTGATATTGTGCGCACATCGGGTGCCGGGGCTGGTACGGTGGCACAGACGCTCGATACCGACTTCCGCGACACATGGCGGGTTGCGGCTGGCGCCAACTACAAGATGGCGGACGACATGAAGCTCAAGTTCGGCATTGCCTATGACCAGACCCCGGTCAAGGGTGCCGCTACCCGGCTGGTTTCGCTGCCCGACAACAACCGGATCTGGCTGACTTTCGGCACGCAATGGAAACCGGCCACAGACGCCACACTGGATCTCGGCGTTGCCTACCTTGTCATGAAAGATGCTGCCATCGACAATAATCAGGCCGTCACTGGCCGTGGCCGGGTTACCGGCAACTACAAGGACAGTGGTTGGATTCTGGGCGCGCAGTATTCCGCAAGTTTCTGACTGGTTATGTGAACTCCCTGACCGACTTGATTACCTGAATGCTACATTGAGCGGGCCTGGGAGATTCCGGATGCATAGTGGCGGGGGAGTGTAGCTGATTCTCCTTATTTGGTTATAATCTGCCCACTCCGAGGAGCGCTGCGAGACTGCAATGGTCCCAGGCTCGGAAATTTGCAACTGCGCTCACCCAACCCGCACCGGGCCAGGGTGAGACCAAGGGCAAGACCCAAGCGATATCTCCCTCCCGGTCACAGTTCAAGGAGCCGATAGATGAACGCTGTGACTGACACCAAAGATTATGTAATTGCCGACCTTGGCCTTGCCGATTGGGGGCGCAAGGAAATCCGCATTGCCGAGACTGAAATGCCCGGCCTGATGGCGATTCGCGAGGAATTCGCCAAGAGCCAGCCGCTGAAAGGCGCGCGCATCACCGGTTCGCTGCACATGACAATCCAGACCGCCGTGCTGATCGAGACACTGACAGCACTCGGTGCAGAAGTGCGCTGGGCCTCGTGCAACATTTTTTCGACCCAGGATCATGCTGCCGCCGCCATTGCTGCCGATGGCGTTGCCGTGTTCGCGGTCAAGGGCGAGACCCTGCCTGACTACTGGGACTACACCCACCGCATTTTCGAGTGGCCGGATGGCGGCTATTCCAACATGATTCTCGACGATGGCGGCGATGCCACGCTGATGCTGCACCTGGGCAGCCGCGCCGAGAAGGACATCTCGGTACTGGACAAGCCGGATAGCGAAGAAGCGACCGTGCTGTTCGCCGCGATAAGGGCCAAGCTGAAGACCGATCCCAAGTGGTATTCGACGCGCCTGGCGCAGATCAAGGGCGTCACCGAAGAAACCACTACTGGCGTGCATCGCCTCTACCAGATGCACGAGCGTGGCGAACTGAAAATTCCGGCTATCAACGTCAATGATTCCGTAACCAAGTCGAAGTTCGACAACCTCTACGGATGCCGCGAGTCGCTGGTCGACGGCATCAAGCGCGCCACCGACGTGATGATCGCCGGCAAGGTCGCACTGATCGCCGGTTATGGCGATGTCGGCAAGGGTTCGGCGCAGGCCATGCGCGCGCTCTCGGCACAGGTCTGGGTCACCGAAGTCGATCCGATCTGTGCATTGCAGGCGGCGATGGAAGGTTACCGCGTGGTGACCATGGATTACGCTGCCGACAAGGCCGACATTTTCGTCACCTGCACCGGCAATGTCCATGTCATCGACCACGCGCACATGGCGAAGATGAAGGACCAGGCCATTGTCTGCAATATCGGCCACTTCGATTCCGAGATCAACGTCGCTTCGCTTGAAAAGTATCAGTGGGAAGAGATCAAGCCGCAGGTCGATCACGTCATCTTCCCCGACGGCAAACGCATCATCCTGCTCGCCAAGGGCCGGCTGGTGAATCTCGGTTGCGGTACCGGCCACCCGAGCTACGTGATGTCGTCCTCGTTCGCCAACCAGACCATTGCCCAGATCGAGTTGTTTACCCGTAACGCCGACTACCCGGTCGGGGTCTACACTCTGCCCAAGCATCTCGATGAAAAGGTGGCGCGCCTGCAACTGAAAAAACTCAACGCCCAGCTTTCCGAGCTGACCGATGAACAGGCCGCGTACATCGGCGTGCCGAAGCAAGGCCCCTACAAGGCTGATCAATACCGGTATTGATATCGTGACCAGCGCAATCAGCATTGAATTTTTTCCGCCCCAGACCACCGAGGGCATCGACAAGCTGCGCGCGGCGCGGGCGAAGCTGGCGGCGCTGGCGCCGGAGTTTTTCTCTGTCACTTACGGTGCTGGTGGTTCGACGCGCGAGCGCACGCTGGAAGTGGTGTTCGACATCCAGCGCGAGGGAAGCGTCGTTGCGCCGCACATTTCCTGCATCGGTGCAACGCAGGCGACGACGCGCGAATTGCTGACTCAGTACAAAGTGGCGGGCATCCGCCGCCTGGTCGCATTACGTGGTGACCTGCCTTCGGGCATGGCCGATGGCGGAGAATTCCGCTATGCCAATGAGCTGGTCGAGTTTATCCGCCGCGAGACCGGCGACTGGTTTCACATCGAAGTCGCGTGCTATCCCGAATGGCATCCGCAGGCGAGAAGTCCGCACGATGACCTGCTTGCCTTCAAACGCAAGATCGATGCAGG
This sequence comes from Georgfuchsia sp., assembly GCA_049276455.1. Lineage (GTDB taxonomy): Bacteria > Pseudomonadota > Gammaproteobacteria > Burkholderiales > Rhodocyclaceae > Georgfuchsia. Next base: position 193,841 of record JBASWL010000021.1, read on the forward strand.
CGCAAACTCGGCGATCACACAGTTCTTCTACAACTTTGACGCCTATGCATCATTTGTGGACGCGGCACGCGGCATGAACATAGAGGTACCCATCGTGCCGGGCATCATGCCCATCGCCAGCTTTTCCAAACTTGCGCGCTTCGCGGACACCTGCGGTGCTGAGATACCGCGCTGGTTGCGCAAGCAGTTGGAGAGTTATGGCGATGACACGGCATCGATTCGCGCGCTCGGTCTCGACGTGGTCACCGACCTGTGCGAACAGCTGCTCGCCACCGGTGCGCCGGGCCTGCATTTCTATTCGTTGAATCATGCCGAACTCACTACCGAAATCGTGACCCGATTGCGCGCGCAGTGATGCTGAATCAGCTAATCCTGAAAAAAGGCACTGCTGGAGTAGGACGCGCAGACGGGTTCTGATTCAGAGAAGGCAGACAATCGTCGCTTTCACCACGGTTTCAAGCCTTGCTTCCGTGCAATGATTTTGCTGTGCATAACGTGAAGCGGATGGATCATCGGTGTGACCCCGGGTAAAATCGCAAGCCTATTCATAGCCGCAGCAAAGGATTCTTATGGCCGGACATTCCAAATGGGCCAATATTCAGCACCGCAAAGGGCGCCAGGATGCCAAACGGGGTAAGGTATTCACCAAGCTGATCAAGGAAATCACGGTCGCTGCCAAAATGGGTGGGGGCGATCTTGGTTCCAATCCGCGATTGCGGCTGGCAATCGAAAAAGCCAAGGCGCAGAGCCTGCCCAAGGACAACATCGATAACGCCATCAAACGAGGTACCGGCCAGCTCGATGGTGTGAGTTACGAGGAAGTGCGCTACGAAGGCTACGGCATCGGCGGCGCGGCGGTGATGGTGGATTGCCTCACCGACAACAAGGTGCGCACCGTCGCCGAAGTGCGGCATGCCTTCGCCAAGAATGGCGGCAATATGGGAACCGAGGGCTCGGTCGCTTTCCAGTTCAAGCACTGCGGGCAGATGTTATTCGCCCCCGGTACTGACGAGACCAGGCTGATGGATGCCGCCATAGAAGCCGGCGCCGAAGATGTGGTTGGTAACGATGACGGCTCCATCGAGGTCATTACCGGTCCGAACGATCTAGCCAGCGTCAAGGAGGCATTGGAAGCGGCGGGGCTTAAACCGGAATTTGCCGAGGTGCTGCAAAAGCCCATCAATGAGTCCGAACTCGGTGGTGAGGATTCACTACAGATGCAGAAGCTGCTTGATGCACTGGAAAGTCTCGACGATGTGCAGGAGGTCTATACCTCGGCTGTCCTCGAAACGTAGTTGAGTACGCCGAAAGCGACGTTGCGAAGGCCGCATGTTGCTGCGTCAGGTGGGATCTACAAGGTTTTCTGGAATCCGGGGTGGGGACAAAACCATATGCATTGACATGGATCAAGCGCAAGGGGGGGGCATTTGAGCGATATTCGCGGGTGCGCTAGGCGCCGAGCCTGATTTTTTGCATGGTGCGCCCAGTAAAATTAGGAGCAGCAGTGATACCCGACGATGGTAGCAATCCTGATTACTCTCACTTGGTCGTGGATCGCAATAGGACCTCTACAACTCATGCCCTTTTTCTCAAAGCTTCAGGTTTATTGCTGTTGGTCATAGCGGCGATCCCCGCCAGCGAAAGCCCAAGTACAAGCGGATCTACTTGTTAGATGCATAGAATAAGTCTCAAGCTCAAAATTGGCATATATCTGATCATTGTTCTTTCAGTGACAATACTGCTGGCCACCATTTTCGCCATCAAGTACCAACGGGAAATCATGCAGCGTGAAATTTCCAGTCATGCCCTGCAAATTTCCCAAGTGATTGTCAAGAGCACACGCTATGCGATGCTTATAAACAAACGTGATATTGCCGAAAAAATCATTCAGGACATAGGTAATCAAAAAGGCATAGAGCGGGTTCGCGTAATGAACAAGGATGGCACGGTCATTCACTCGAACCACAGCGCGGACATCGGGAAAACGGTCGCTCAGAAGGATGTGCCCTGCGTTTATTGCCATCAGACTCAAAACCCCCTGATCCATGTCTCTGACGACATGCGGTGGCGAATATATACGACCCCGGAAGGGCAGCGGTTGCTTGGTACCATGCAGGTGATACGTAACGAGAAATCCTGTTCCTCTGCATCCTGCCATCACCATCCCGCAAACCAGTCGGTGCTCGGCATAGTGGATATTGCTTATTCTCTCGAAGAGATGGATAAGACGCTGAACAAACAGACTGCATATATCGTCAGTATTACTTTGATTGTCGCTGTCCTGCTTGCCATCAGCGTCGGAATTCTGCTTCATCGCCTGATCTATATTCCCCTGCGGGATCTGGAATCCGGCACCAGAAAGATAGCAGCCGGGGACCTTGACCATAATATTCCGGTACGCAATGCGGACGAATTCGGGCGGGTCGCGGACTCTTTCAATAAAATGCGATTGGCACTTAAAAAATCAGTATTTGAAATGCAGGACCTGGTGCAGACTCTTGAAAGCAAGGTTGAGGAAAGAACCCGCGAGCTTCGCGTAGCCGAGGCCGAAGCTGCAAGGGGAGAAAAGCTGGCCTCTGTCGGACAGTTGGCTGCCGGCATTGCCCATGAATTAAATAATCCGCTGACCGGCGTGCTTACGTTTACATCGCTTTTGCGCAAGAAAATGCCAGATGGCAGCCTTGACGCTGAGGATCTGGACTTGGTTATCCGCGAGACTAAACGCTGTGCCAGCATCATTAGAAGACTTCTTGATTTTGCTAGAGATAAGGTTCCGGTAAAGGGATTTTTCGACCTCAATCAACTGATCGAAGAAACAGTGCGATTGGTCAATCGGCCGGCATTCCTGCAGAAAATCGAGATCACAATGGATCTAGATGCGGACTTGCCCCAAATATGGGGCGATTCCGATCTGATCAAGCAGGTTATTTTGAACATGCTTGTCAATGCCGAACAGGCCATTGAGGATAGTGGAAACATTATCATCGAAAGCCGTCGCTACATTGAAAATGCACCGTCAGAAGCCGGCGTTGGGGCCATGCCGATGGTTGAAATGTCTATCAAGGATACGGGTTGTGGCATCCCTGAAGCCAGCTTGCAGCGGATATTCGACCCCTTTTTCACAACGAAGGATGTCGGCAAGGGGACAGGGCTGGGGTTATCTGTCAGTTATGGCATCATCAAGGCCCACGAGGGGCGAATCAAGGTTGAAAGCACTGTCGGAGCGGGAACCACCTTTCGCATCTATCTCCCAACATTGCCCCCTATTGGTGGAACTGAGCGCAACGCGGGTGAGGAAGCCCAATGAATGCCAGAATATTAATCGTAGACGACGAGGAAATTATCATCAGGAGTTGCCTGCGCATCCTTGACGCTGACTGTTATGTGGTTGATTCAGTACAGGACGGATGGGAGGCATTGAGAAAGATCGACGAGACAGATTATGATGTAATCATTCTCGACATCATGATGCCCAAGATTGATGGCCTCGAGGTATTGCAGCATGTGAAGGAAAGACATCCTGAGATTGATGTCATCATGGTGACCGGTTTATCCCAGATACAAACGGCAGTAAAGGCAATGAAACTCGGCGCCTTTGACTACTTGAGCAAGCCATTTGATCCCGATGAGCTCAAGCTGGTGGTGGATCGTGCGCTGGAACGGCGGCGCCTGCTGCAGGAAAACCGCGACTTAAAAAATGAGGTCAGTTCCAAATATCGCTTCGAGAATATCATTGGCTCCAGTGCGCCGATGCAGAACGTCTTTCACCTGATCGCGAAGTGTGCGCAAACGGATAGCACGGTCATGATTACCGGGGAGAGCGGAACCGGCAAGGAAATGATTGCCCGTGCCATCCACTACAACAGCTTGCGCAAGGATCAGCCATTTGTCGTTGTCGATTGCAATACATTGAGTGAGCATCTTCTTGAAAGTGAGTTGTTTGGTCACGTCAAGGGATCATTCACGGGGGCGACGACCAATAAGCGCGGCATGTTTGATATTGCCAACAATGGCACGCTTTTCCTCGATGAATTCGGGAATATTCCTCTGTCAACCCAGGCCAAATTGCTCCGCGTTATTCAGGAGCGCGAGTTCAGGCCCGTTGGGAGTACCGCCACACAGAAAACCAACGTCAGACTCCTGACTGCAACTAACAAGGATCTCAAGGCGATGGTAGCCGAAGGGACGTTTCGCGAAGATCTTTATTACCGCGTGAATGTTTTTCCGATCCACTCCCCAGCCTTGAGAGAGCGCAGCGATGATATACCCGCCCTAGCCTTCCATTTTCTCAAAGGTTTTTGCGAGGAACTAGGAAAGCCGGTAGCTGAAATCTCGGAAGGGGCGATGAGCCTGCTTGCGAACTATCAATGGCCAGGCAACGTACGCGAACTTCAAAACACGATTCAGCGGGCCGTTATTCTCTCTTCGGACAACATCATTCGCCAAGCCCACTTGGTGAGCATTATCGATACCGCTCCGCGGCTGGATATTGAAGTACCGAGAACCAGCGAGGATCTTAAGAGAATCAAGAAAATCGCCAGAGAAAAATCGGTTGAGGAGGTCGAGAAGCTGTTCATACAGGAGACGCTCAAGCGAAATGCTTCAAACGTCACCAGGAGCGCGGAAGAAACCGGCATGCAGCGGGCCAATTTTCAGGCGCTGATGAAAAAGTACAACATTCGGGTTAGAGATACCGAATACGACCCCGGCGAATCAGAACCCACTTGATGTAAGGAGGCATTGCGCGTTGCGCAATGCCTCGCCGGATCAGGAAGGTGCGAGGTTAGTGTTCGTCCTCGACTTCCTCATACCCTGTAATCATCGCCTTGAAATGCGCGGTGGGTGTATGGCCGAGGCTGGCCAGATAAGGATGCACCAGGATAAATCCAATGAAAAAGATGAAAAGTACGACGTGCGTCGTATCTACGACGCGCACCCCGCCGAACTTGTCTACCAGGGAAGAAAATTGCGTGACATTCCAAAGTAGCAGGCCCGTGAAAAATTGCAGGGGTACCAATAGCATCATGATGACCTGATAGGCCATGCTCTGCATGGGATTGAATTTGTGATACATGCTTACATGATGCGGGTTGGGGTCGCCCCGGAATACACCATAGCCATAAAATCGCATCTGACGGAAGCTGTCGCGAAAATGCTTCATTGGACTTAGTTCAGGGTGATAGACCTTGATTTTGTCGGTGGAAAGATAAAACGTCAGCCACACGAAAAAATTAGCGATCAGGACAAACCCGATCCAGTTGTGAGCGACTACTGCTGTCTTGAACTGCATCAGGTTGATTAGGCCTAGATACCTGATCTGTAGGCCAGTAAGGATCAACGACACAAAACCGACGGCATTGGTCCAGTGCCAAATTCTGACTGGAAGCGGGTGAACATATATTTTTTGCATAATTATCTCCTGCGGTTAGTCGGTATCGTCACTCTAGTGCTTGGGGTGATCGCCCGGCAAGCTTTGGCTGTCAGTTTGAGCTAGCTCATCGTTTTTCTTGGCCTCGCGCTTCTCACGAAGCTTTCTGAACAGCAATCTGAGGGTAAAGTGTCCAATAGGAACGCTGGCTGCGCCCAGAAAAACCAGAACCAGCATGTAATCGAGCAGCTTGATCCGGGTGCTGCCAATTGCGTAAAACCCGCGCACTGACTGCGTTGCCAACAGGGAATTCAATACATCCTTCTGGACGCCATGACGAATTGGCCTGCCATCAGGGCCGGCTATCGTGAGGCTTACGCTCTGGAATGCTTCTGCACCTTCCTGGTGACAGGTATTGCAATCGCTGATGGCTTTGGATTTTTCGCTGATCTGATGCGCCTCGATGCCGGAAGTTACCTCCAGGCGGCCGCGCAAAATAGTGTTTTCGCCACCCCTATCCTGGCTGAATTCCTTCAGCAGACTCCACAGCGCCCGCTCGTCCAAACCTTCATTTTCTGCGTCAACAGCAATAATCCGTTTTTCAAACTGCGGGACACCCAGCTTTTCAGAAATCTGTTGCTTTGCCACGCCGTCATAGAGCCGGAGGTTAACCCGGCGTTGCGCTGTTGGAGAATGACAGACCGGGCACGAGATTGCCTGAAAGTGCCGTTCCGCATTAGGCAACCAGTCCTTATGGTCACTGACCGCATTTTCATGGCATGAAAGGCATGCATCCTTTATGCCTTCACCCATGGAAGCTGCTTTCACTTCGTGGGCCGTATGGCAATTTGCACAAATTGGGGCACCATCTTTTTTGGCTGCGCGTGCCAGTCCATGTACGCTCTTGGAATAAGCCTGAAATATATCTTCATGACACTTGGCGCAGGGAACTTCCGAGATTGGCTCGCTAATTTTCACTGAACGAACCGCATGTGGATTATGGCAATCCGAGCAGAGTGGAGCATCAGGTCTGCCTTCCTTGACCAGCGCGGCATGAAGGCTGTCGTCGTATTTGGTGAAGTTTTCCTCATGGCACATACGGCAACTTTCCATCATGCTCAAGGAATAGTCCCGCCGGCTCTCGATGGCCGCTTCTTGCATGAAGTGGTTCTCTGCATCAAGATCTGCATGGCAGCTTTCGCAACCCGTATCGCCGTGCATTGACCCGGCAAAAACTTTAGCGGAAACATACAGAGGAAGCATCTCGCCGTTCTTGAGCTTCTTTTCCTGACCTGGTTCTCCGTGGCATTCCAGGCAGGCCCTACTCTCTTTTGACAAGGGGTTATTTCCGGCACGAGCGGACGTGCTCAGAAAAGCAAGAGCCAGCGCGACGAGGCTGGCAAGGAGCAAGCTGTTTCGGCATGACGACAGAAAATTCTGACGTGTTATGCAGGAACTTTTCATTGAAGTCTTCCTGTAATTGAATTTAGTTCAGCAAAACGCCATCAGGGAAGACCGTCTTCTCTGATGGCGCTTGCCCCTTGCTTGCGAACATTTACGGCACGATACGGTATGTTACTGATGCTACTGGATTCATCATGCTACTGGAGCCTTTTTTGTCAACGCTTTTGCTCCAACCCAAATCAACATTGCAATTCCGGCAAAGGGAAGCGCTATGACATAGGCCAGACCAACAATGGGGGCGACGGCGAACTTCATGACGTCGATCAATTTTTTCCCCATGGGATACTTGTTGAGTGCCTTCACCCCAAACCAAGCCAGCATTCCCATGCCGACAAAGGGAAGTGATATTGCGTATATCAGGGCGACGAATGGCGCCGCAATGAAAAGTGCGATGTTCTTCAGCCGGTTTTCTTTCTTAGCCGGCTCGGCCTGTACTCCTTCGACAATGCTTGCTTCCTCTTGCGGATGGGCAATCTGCGCAGATTGGAGCAGCGCATTCATTGCGCTACCTTCAATCATTTCCGGAGACAAAGGTTTGTGCATGAAAGCTGACACCCCTGCCTCCTTGGCTCTTGCCTCGTTCGCTGTAGTGCCGTATCCGGTAACGATAACCACGGGTGTCCACGGACGTTTCGCCTTGATCTGTTCGGCAAGCTCAAGGCCGTCCATGCCGGGCATCTTGATATCGGTGTAAACGAGGTCGTACTCTCCGCCTTGCAGTTGATCCAGGGCTTCCTGTGCATTCTGGGCAGTGATCACCACATAGCCTTTCTGAGAAAGTACGCGATCAACACTTTTGCACACCACTGGGTCGTCATCCACGACCAGCACTTTGTTATGTAACGCACTCATGATATTTCCCCTTGAAAAATGGCTTAGGCAGAAAAATTGCCAGCTGCTAGCTCTAACTTAATTTCTTGCGCCTCTATCAAACACTTGCACATCGGGCCTGCTGATCACTGCGCAATGCCCATCGTTTATGCAACATGGCGCCGTTAGTCGCATTGATGACATCATCTGGGCCGACTGGCTTGGCAAGATAATCGTAGGCACCCAATGTCACTGCCTCCTTGACGGATTCAACTGCCGCATACCCGGTGATGATGATCACTTCACTCTCGGGCCATTTTTCCTTGATGGTCTTGAGTACTGTCATGCCATCCATTCCGGGCATGCGCAGATCGAGCAACACGACATCGAAAGTATGTTGTCCCATGATTTGCAGTGCATCTGCACCATTCCTTACCATTTCTACCTTGCAGTGTTCTCCAGACAAGCTCCTGACATGACTGAGCCTGACTACTTCATCATCATCTACAACTAATATTTTGGCTTTCTCAATCATTCTGGCCACCCCGAATTTATTCTGCTGGCTCTTATGAAGCAAACCATATGCCAATATGAATGGTATGGGAATAATATGAATATTATTAATAAGTTATTTAATTTTATAATTATAAATAAAAGTACCCCGAGTATCCTTGCGGTCCATTGAAGTACAAAAATTGTATACACCAACATCGTATCGAAAAAATAATTAACTTTCTATTCAATAAGATGCCTTGATTACACTATGGATTTTTTTCTATACAGCGGCCTGTGTTCTTTGGGGCCGGATCACGTGATTTAGAGGAGGATCAGAAGGAAAAGTAAGCGCGGAAGAATTCTTCCGCCCCTCGTAATACATAATTTTTGCCCGAGGTCAAAGGGGCTTTGTCCATTTCTACAATAAAATTCAGCGCTTCGAGATGGGATCAACCGGTATGGCTGCTCTCTAGAACCCTTTGAAAGTAACTCTGCTATGACCATGACAATGCAAACCCTTGATGGAAGCCAGGCAGTTGCCTCGGTAGCCTACCGGCTGAGCGAAGTGATCGCTATTTACCCGATCACACCTTCGTCCAATATGGGTGAGCACTCCGACGAGTGGGCAGCCAAGGACATGCACAATCTTTGGAACACAGTGCCGCAGGTTTCCGAAATGCAATCCGAGGGTGGTGCTGCCGGGGCGGTTCATGGCGCTCTCCAGGCCGGGGCGTTGTCGACCACGTTCACCGCATCGCAGGGCCTGCTGCTGATGATTCCCAACATGTTCAAGATCGCGGGGGAACTCACGCCTTTCGTGATGCATGTGTCAGCGCGCACCCTGGCCACACACGCCCTGTCCATTTTTGGTGATCACTCGGATGTCATGGCCTGCCGCTCGACCGGATTCGCCATGCTGGCTGCCGGTTCGGTTCAAGAGGCCCAGGATTTCGCCGCCATCTCCCACGCCGCCACACTGCGGACACGCATCCCCTTCCTTCATTTCTTCGACGGTTTCCGCACCTCGCACGAAGTCGCCAAGATAGCGGTTCTTTCCGACGACGACCTGCGTTTGCTGGTGGATGAAGAAGCGATCGCTGCCCATCGGCGTCGTGCGCTGTCACCCGATCACCCCGTATTGCGGGGCACGGCACAGAATCCGGATGTTTTCTTCCAGGCGCGCGAAGCCTGCAATACCTTCTATGACGCCTGCCCGGAAATGGTGAAGGCGGAGATGGAACGCTTTGCCAAGGTCACGGGCCGCCAATATCGCCTCTTCGACTACGTCGGTCATCCCGAGGCCGAGCGCGTGATCATCATGATGGGCTCGGGCGCGGAAACGGCGCATGAACTCGTCGATTGGATGGTGGCACGTGGCGAAAAAGTGGGGCTGCTCAAGGTACGCTTGTTCCGGCCCTTTGCCACTACCGATTTCATCAAAGCCATTCCAACGACTGCACGTACCATCGCTGTTCTCGATCGGACCAAGGAGCCGGGCGCATTCGGCGACCCCCTTTACCTTGATGTGATCGCAGCCCTGCGCGATGCTGAGGAAGAGGGTGTTACAAAGACGCGCCCCCGTGTCATCGGCGGGCGTTACGGTCTGTCATCGAAAGAGTTCACCCCGGCCATGGTGCGCGCCGTGTATGACGAATTGTCCAAGGAAAAGCCGCAGCGGCGCTTTACCGTGGGTATCGTTGATGACGTGACCGGCCTCTCCCTGCCGGTAGACTCTTCCTTCGACATTGAACCGAAGGATGTCGTGCGTGCAGTGTTCTACGGACTGGGTGCTGACGGCACGGTCGGCGCGAACAAGAACTCGATCAAGATCATTGGCGAAGAGACCGATCAGTTTGCGCAGGGCTATTTTGTCTATGACTCGAAGAAGTCGGGCGCCATTACCACTTCGCATCTGCGCTTCGGCCCGCGGCCGATCCAGTCGAGCTACCTGATCCGGCGTGCGAGTTTTGTTGCCGTACATCAATGGAACTTCTTCGAGCGCTACGATGTGTTGGAGGTAGCGGCCCCCGGTGGCACACTGCTCATCAATTCACTGTTCCCTGCGGAAAAGCTGTGGGACGAACTGCCGCGCGAAGTTCAACAGCAGATCATTGATCTGAAATTGAAGGTCTATACCATCGATGCCTACGATGTGGCCCGCCGCGCCGGCATGGGCGGGCGCGTCAATACGGTGATGCAGACCTGTTTCTTTGCCTTGGCGGAGATATTCCCGCGCGAGGTAGCGATCGGCTACATCAAGGGTGCGATCAAGAAAACCTACGCTGCCAAGGGCGAAGCGGTAGTTAACAAGAACTTCGCCGTGGTCGACGATTCGTTGGTGAATTTGCACGAAGTGAAAGTGCCGGCCGAGGCGAATTCCGCAATGGCCATGCCGCCGATTGTGCCGGCTGAGGCACCAGACTTCGTCCAGCGGGTCACTGCAGTCATGCTCTCGGGCAAAGGCGACAATCTTCCGGTGAGCGCTTTCCCGGTCGACGGCACCTGGCCTACTGCAACTACCCGCTGGGAGAAGCGCAATCTGGCGCTTGAAATTCCACAGTGGCATCCGGAACTCTGCATCCAGTGCAACAAGTGCGTGCTGGTCTGCCCGCATGCGGCGATACGTGCCAAGCTTTACCCGCCATCGGCGCTTGAGGGGGCCCCAGCGACATTCAAATCAATGGATTTCAAGGGAAAATATCTGGAGGGCAGCAAGTACTCCCTGCAAGTGGCACCCGAGGATTGCACTGGCTGTAATCTTTGCGTGGAAGTCTGCCCTGCCAAGGACAAGAAGAATCCGCGGCAAAAGGCTATCGGAATGGTTCCGCAGCTGCCATTGCGCGCGCCAGAGCGCGACAACTATGAATTCTTCCTGGCACTGCCCGAGGCGGATCGCAGCCAGTTGCCGCTCAATGTGAAGGGGACGCAGTTCTTCGAGCCGCTGTTTGAATACTCTGGTGCCTGCTCGGGTTGTGGCGAAACACCGTACGTGAAACTCCTGACACAGCTCTTCGGAGACAGGGCGCTGATCGCCAATGCCACCGGGTGCTCATCTATCTATGGCGGCAACCTGCCGACCACACCGTACACAGTCAATCGTGATGGGCGCGGACCGGCGTGGAGCAATTCGCTGTTCGAAGACAATGCCGAGTTTGGTTTCGGCTATCGCCTTGCCGTTGATCATCAAACCAGGCAGGCACAGGAACTTTTGCAAGTACTGGCAGGTGAGGTGGGGGATCAACTGGTCGGTGAATTGCTTGCAGCCCAGCAGCAGGACGAAGCAGGGATTGCAGCACAGCGCGTCCGCGTTGCCGCGTTGCACGAGCAACTCAAGGGAATTTCACGACCAGAAGCGCGACGGCTGGAACTTCTTGCCGACTATCTGGTAAAGAAGAGCGTCTGGATCGTTGGCGGTGATGGATGGGCGTATGACATCGGCTATGGCGGTCTGGATCATGTTCTTGCCTCCGGTCGCGACGTCAATGTCCTGGTCATGGATACCGAGGTCTATTCCAATACCGGGGGCCAGGCATCAAAGGCCACGCCTACGGGTGCGGTGGCGAAGTTCGCGGCTGCGGGCAAAACGGTTGCCAAAAAAGACCTCGGCTTGCTGGCCATGTCCTACGGTAGCGTTTATGTTGCCCAAATCGCCTTTGGCGCCAACGATGCACAGGTGGTAAAAGCCTTTGCCGAGGCGGAAGCCTATCCGGGCCCGTCCCTGATCATCGCTTTTTCGCATTGTATTGCACACGGTTACGACTTGGCCCATGGAGCGGCACAGCAGAAACTGGCCGTCGATACCGGTTACTGGCCACTTTATCGCTACGACCCACGTCGTCACGGCACGGGCGAGAGTCCAATGCACGTAGATTCTCCTGCACCTAAGGGTAAGGTAACTGACTACACACGCAACGAGACCCGCTTCCGTGTGGTGGAGCAGCAAGATCCTGAACGTTTCAAGGATTTGATGCATATGCTGCAGAACAAATCCGAAGATCGGCAGGCGCTTTATGCCCATATGGCGCTCCCGGTTCAACCCATCAACAATAATAAGGGCGAATGACATCATGACCACATCGCTAGCTACAAAGACTTCGACGGATATTTCTACCGCTTATCTTGGACTAAAGCTCCCGCATCCGTTCATGGTAGGAGCTTCGCCAATGGTGGACGACCTGGATACGGTGCGCCGGCTGGAAGATGCGGGCGTTGCCGCCATCGTGATGCACTCGCTGTTCGAAGAGCAGATCGAGATGGAACAGGGGCGGACGCTTCATGACATCCAGTCGCATGTTGATGCATTTTCAGAGGCGAGTTCATTTTTCCCGGAGCCTGCGGAGTATCGGCTGGGACCCCAGACCTATCTGGATCAGATCCGCCGCATCAAGGAGGCGGTGCAGGTACCGGTGATCGCTTCGCTCAACGGCATCAGCGCAAGTGGCTGGCTGGATTACGCGAAGCTCATCGAGCAGGCCGGTGCCGACGCTCTGGAACTCAATGTCTATTATGTGGCCACGAATCCCAATGAAGATGGTGCCGCAGTCGAACGCCGTACCCTCGACATTGTCCGCGCAGTCAAGCAGGTAATCCGGATACCGGTCGCAGTCAAGCTGTCCCCGTTCTTCTCTTCTCTGGCAAATTTTGCGGCCGGGCTGGAGTCTGCCGGCGCTGACGGGCTGGTGCTTTTCAACCGCTTTTACCAGCCGGATATCGACATCGAAGAACTGGAAGTACGCAACGAATTGCACCTCTCGGACTCGTCGGAACTCCTGCTGCGTTTGCGCTGGCTGGCGATTCTGTCCGCGCAACGCAAGCTGGATCTTGCGGTCTCTGGCGGTGTGCATACCGCGACGGATGCCGTCAAGGCGATTATGGCTGGCGCCCGCACAGTACAGGTCGTCTCGGCGATTCTGAAGAGCGGGCCGCAACATCTAGACACGCTGCGTAGCGGACTTTCACAAATCATTGAGGAACGCGGTTACGCATCGCTTTCCGAGATGCACGGCTGCATGAACCTGGTGCGCTGCCCGGATCCAGCGGCTTTCGAGCGCGGGAACTACATGCGCATCCTGCAAAACTGGCGGCCTTAGATCAAACCGCGTACACAACGGGCTGCGAGCATGCACTGAGTAACGATGAAGGCGGGTATTTCCGCTTTCATCTGTGTGGCGACTATTGCCGCGGACGTGTATCTTGCAGTCCATGAACAATTCGGTCCGCATTCTTGGCATTGACCCCGGCCTGCGCATTACAGGATTCGGTGTAATCGACAAGATCGGCAATCGCCTGCAATATGTGACCGGCGGCTGCATTCGCACCAATGACCAGTTGTCGTTACCTGGGCGCATAGCCACCATTCTCGAAGGCCTTGCCGAGGTGATCGCTGAACACCAGCCGCAACAGTCAGCGGTGGAAAAAGTCTTCGTCAACGTCAATCCGCAATCGACACTACTGCTTGGCCAGGCGCGCGGGGCGGCCATCAGCGCATTGGTTAGCGCAGGTTTGCCGGTGGCCGAATACACTGCGCTGCAAATCAAGCAGGCAGTGGTGGGCAAGGGCAAAGCGGCCAAGGAACAGGTGCAGCACATGGTAGTGCGCCTGCTCTCCCTGCCTGGCTCACCGAGTGCTGATGCTGCAGATGCGCTGGCTTGTGCCATCTGTCACGCCCATGGCGGACAGGGTCTGGGTACTTTGTCGACGACAGGTTTTCGGATGCGAAACGGGCGGTTGGTGTGAGTTCAAGGTTTTGTGACCAACGTTCAGAGTTGCTGTGTTGAATCCAGAGCAGCCATCGCAAGCCCTTGCCGAAAAGTTGACACGCGTGTTGTCCGGTTCCGCCCTGCGCGATAATGCGGCAGCCTTCGCCAGCAATATGCGAATTTCGATCAAAGGCAGGTAATGACCCAGATCGTGGGCCGGATAGAGGAGATACTTCGTGGCCGCTGACAACACAGGAACACCATGATCGGACGATTGACTGGACTATTGCTTGAAAAAAACCCGCCGCACATCACGCTTGACGTGCATGGCGTCGGCTATGAAGTCGACGTGTCGATGAGTACCTTCTACAACCTGCCCGGTGTCGGCGAGCGCGTCGCCCTGTTTACTCATATGGTGGTGCGTGAGGATGGCCAGTTTCTTTTTGGTTTTCTCACTGACGATGAGCGTGCGATCTTTCGCCAATTGCTGAAAATCTCGGGCATCGGCGCACGCATCGCCCTGGCTGTTCTTTCAGGCCTCTCCGCAAACGACCTTGCGCAAGCCGTGGCCTTGCAGGAAGTTGGCCGGCTGGTGAAGATACCCGGCATTGGCAAGAAGACTGCCGAACGCCTGTTGCTCGAACTGCGCGACAAGTTACCCAAACCCACAGGGAGCAATGCATTGGGCTCGCTACCCGACGCGGGCAGCGACATTCTCAATGCACTCCTGGCCCTCGGTTACAGCGAGCGCGAAGCACTGCTGGCGATGAAGCAGTTGCCCCCCGATGCGAGCGTGTCCGATGGCATTCGCCAGGCACTGAAGCTGCTTTCGAAGGCATGAAGTAAACTCTGCCCATGACTGTCGAAACTGATAAATTAACTGAGCGCTTGATCGCTACCGTCAAGGAATCGCCGCAGGAGGAAGCGATCGAGCGAGCGCTGCGGCCAAAGCGGCTGGCCGAATATGTCGGCCAGCAGAAAATTCGCAACCAGCTCGAAATCTTCATCGAGGCGGCAAGGAAGCGTGGCGAAGCGCTAGACCACGTCTTGCTATTCGGCCCGCCCGGCCTCGGCAAGACCACGCTTGCCCACATCATCGCCCACGAGATGGGCGTCAATTTGCGCCACACTTCCGGTCCGGTGCTGGAACGTGCCGGCGATCTTGCCGCGATGCTGACCAATCTTGAGCCGCACGATGTGCTGTTCATTGACGAAATCCACCGCCTGTCGCCGGTGGTGGAAGAAATCCTCTACCCTGCACTGGAAGATTTTCAGATTGACATCATGATCGGCGAAGGGCCGGCAGCGCGTTCTGTCAAGCTCGACTTGCCGCCGTTCACCCTGATCGGGGCGACGACGCGCGCCGGCATGCTGACCAATCCGCTGCGCGACCGCTTCGGCATCGTCGCCAGGTTGGAGTTTTACACGCCGGAAGAACTCGCCCTGATCGTGCGCCGTTCCTCGGCCTTGCTCGATTGCCAGATTGTGGACGACGGCGCGGTGGAAATCGCCAAGCGTTCGCGTGGCACGCCGCGCATCGCCAACCGGCTGCTGCGTCGTGTGCGCGATTTCGCCGAGGTGCGCGCCGAAGGCCGCATCACGCGCGATGTCGCCGATGCCGCGCTGACCATGCTCGATGTCGATCATCTCGGCCTCGACATCATGGACCGCAAACTGCTCGGCGCCATGCTGGAAAAATTTGGCGGTGGCCCGGTGGGAGTGGACAACCTCGCTGCCGCGATCGGCGAAGCGCGCGATACGATTGAAGACGTGCTGGAACCCTTCCTGATCCAGCAGGGCTACCTGCAGCGGACGCCGCGCGGCCGCATCGCCACGGCGGTGATGTGGCGACATTTCGGCTTGGTCGAACCGGGATCGCAGAACCAGCCAGAGCTTTTTTCTCCGTCATCCAGGGGGCCGCAATGATTTTTTCGACTATGGTGCCCCAAGCCCGCGTCGTGTGCACATGTTCCTTGCCGAGAAGGGACTTGGCATTCCTACGCGAATGCTCGGGCGCGGCACAAGTCCGGCTACGCAGTCGATCATGCCGCAAGCGACGGCATTACTTGCGCGACAATTTGATTTCTTGATCTTCGATCTCGGACGAGCAAGGTTGTTGGGTATCAGCGTGTTGAAGTGCCTGCGCAGCCTCGATTCAGGTGCTGACAGCCGAACTTGAGGCGCGCGTTGGGTACTCATCTTCAGCGCTCATGGGGTGGGAGGGGCCCATACTATTTTCCCTGCAGTGGCTGCCCCTCCATCAACGCGGCATTCATTTCGGCATCTTGATAACTATTGGGTGGGCATGCCTGCTCAGAATAAAGTCGGCAATGAACTTTCCCCATATCGTGACGCCGGCGACAGCGCTCCAGGTCTGGTAAGCCCAAAGTCCGCCGCTGACCATGATGATCACCGTAACCGAGATCGACCCGGCAATCAGATTGATGGCAGCGGCATAGGGAGCGAATTTCTCCGGGTTAACCGGCGATTCTCCGCCCTTGAGGCCGACCTCCGAAAAATCACGCCGTACCAATATCCGCCAGGCCCGCCGCAACCAGAAGAATGAAATTGGAAACAAGGCGAGGAACAACACCCAGGTTATCGCGACGTTGACATCAAAAACCATTGGCTACTCCAGTGTTGGACGCAGTGCACCGTACGGCGGCATGCCCGACCATGAAAAAGACCCCGCCAGTCTAACCCGGCGAGGCCCTGAAGTCCGGCCAAATCCGTTTGGATCAGGCTGGGGATATTGCATGTTACGGTTTAGTGCGCCCCATCCACGGCTTTTGAACCGCGAGGAATGCGAACGGACTCCACCATGTGCTGGATATGCTCCGGCGGTTCCTTGGTTACCTTATCCACGGCGTAGGCCACGATAAAGTTGAATAGCGCCCCGACTGCGCCAAAGGCTTCCGGCGTGATGCCAAAGAAGCTGTTGGCGCCACCAATTACATCCAGATACTCGGTACCCTTGACGAAGAAGATGCCCTTGTGTGCGAACACGTAGAACAGCGTGATGAACAGGCCAGACAACATGCCGGCTATCGCGCCTTCCTTGTTCATCTTCTTGGAGAAGATGCCCATCATGATCGCCGGGAACAACGAACTGGCAGCAATACCAAAGGCCAGCGCGACAGTACCTGCCGCAAAGCCCGGTGGATTCAGACCGAGATAGCCCGCCACCAAAATCGCGCCCGCCATGGAAAGCTTGCCTGCCAGCAGTTCGCCCTTCTCAGTGATGTCGGGTTTGAACACGCCCTTGATCAGATCGTGCGAAACAGCGGAGGAGATGGCCATCAACAGACCTGCGGCTGTGGAAAGCGCCGCAGCCAGACCACCGGCTGCCACCAGAGCGATTACCCAGTTCGGCAGCAGCGCGATTTCCGGATTGGCCAGCACGATGATATCGGGGTTGACATCAAGTTCGTTGCCTTTCCAGCCAAGACCCTCGGCCTTCTGAAGAAACGCAGGATCTGTCGACTTGTCATTGTAGTACTGGATGCGACCGTCGCCATTCTTGTCCTCGAACTTGAGCAGGCCGGTTTTTTCCCAACGTTTCATCCAGTCCGGCTGTTCGGAATACACAAGGGCAGAGTCGGGCGCATAGATATCTTTGTCATTGACGAAGGCCCCCGCATTGACCGTGCCGATCAGATTGAATTTGGCCATCGCGGCAACCGCAGGCGCGGTGGTGTACAGAATCGCGATGAAGACCAACGCCCAACCCGCCGAGCTACGTGCATCCTTCACCGTCGGAACAGTAAAGAATCGCATGATGACGTGTGGCAGACCGGCGGTACCGATCATCAACGACAAGGTGTAGACGAACATGTTCAGCGTGCTGCCGGCTGTCGTGGTCGTGTACTTGCCAAATCCCAGGTCCGTCACCACCGAGTCGAGCTTGGACAGCAGGGAGACGTCCTGGCCCGTCAGATCGGCACCGAGGCCGAGTTGCGGAATCGGGTTACCGGTAAGGTGAATCGAGATGAATATCGCCGGAATGACATATGCACAGATCAGTACGCAGTATTGGGCCACCTGGGTATAGGTAATGCCCTTCATGCCACCAAATACTGCGTACATGAACACAATGCCCATACCGACGTAGATGCCCATCTCCTTGGACACGCCCAGAAAGCGGGAGAATGCCACACCAACGCCTGTCATCTGGCCGATGATGTAGGTCAGGGATGCGATGAGCAGACAAACGACCGCGACCGCGGAAGCGGACTTCGAATAGAAGCGGTCCCCGATGAATTGCGGCACCGTAAACTTGCCGAACTTGCGCAAGTAAGGTGCCAGCAACATCGCCAGCAGCACATAGCCGCCGGTCCATCCCATGAGGAACAGTCCACCGCCGTAGCCCATATTGGAAATCAGGCCAGCCATGGAAATGAAGCTGGCAGCTGACATCCAGTCGGCAGCGGTTGCCATGCCATTAAGGACGGGATGGACGCTACCGCCTGCAGCATAGAACTCGCTGGTACTACCGGCTCTCGCCCAGATGGCGATACCGATGTAAAGCGAAAACGATGCGGCAACGGCAAGGTAAATTGTAGTTTGCAGATCCATTTGTCGTTCCCCCTTAGTCTTCGTGAACGTCGAATCGGCGATCGATTTCGCCCATTTTCTTGCCGTACCAGAAAATCAGCACGATGAAGACGTATATCGAACCTTGCTGGGCAAACCAGAACCCGAGCGGATAGCCGCCGAGATGGATACCGTTCAGCATGTCGGCAAACAGAATGCCGGCGCCGAACGAAACCAGGAACCAGATAGCCAGCATCTTGAAAATAAGCCCGAGCGTAGCCTTCCAATATCCATGCACGTCATGGGTATGTATCTGCATTGCATGCTCCTCCTTTTTGTGATTAGTTCTGATTACGGCAAACAATTACTTTTAGCAGCGAGGGCATTGTGCGCAAGTAATAATTACATCAACCTTACAAGTGACGAATCAACCACGGATGAACGACTTCTCCATCCGAAGAATGCAGTTATCACTCGCTCGGCCAGAAAAATTGCCCGATTGCCAAAGTTGCAATCTCGAATTGATGGGTTTTTGAGTCGTTGGGACGATTCTCATGATGGCCGCGAGATTGTGCGCACAAAAAAACCCATCAATCAGCCTTCATACCTAGGGAAGCGCTGATTAAGTTCGTCATCGCGAGTCCCGCAGGGACGTGGCGATCCACAAGCGCTTGATTTTGCATGCACCATGGATTGCTTCCCGCCACGCTACGCTCGCGGCTGAAGGCTGCTCGCAATGACGGAATCGTACTTAAGTGTTTCCCTAGTGTAGGGTTGCAAGTAAATAGCGGCTTATAAGTCCCGGGTTTGTCGTCCGCGCCTGCGCGGGAATGACGGGGGCTTTTTATTAAGTGTTCCGGCATGATTGTTGCAACATTGCACTAGACTGTGCCCTGACTCAGCGCGAGCGGATCAATCAGCTCGGTTACTGAAATGGGTATTGACAGATAATTAACAGAGCCAGCCTTGAAATCTATCCTCGATGCAGCGGCGTTGCCATTGCCGGTATTTCCCGAACCACATGTTCTCGCTGACAGCTGTTCAACCTGATGGGAAGTGCAAGCGATTTTCCAGCCAATTCAGGGCTAGTCCAGCCCATAGCGATAGCGGCCTGGATTTCTGTAACGAAAGCGCATCCGAACGAGCTAGTGCAACTGGGCGAATATCCTCATCCTCATGGGCTAACCCATGTGTGCCAATGACACGTGCAGCATCCACCGTGGCGAAATAAAGGTGCACTTTCTCGCTGGAGAGATGGGGCGCAGTAAGGTAGATACCGATCAATTCAATCGCGCTGGGTGTTAAGCCGGATTCTTCCCCGATTTCCCGCGATACTGTTTCAAACGCAGTCTTGCCAGACTCAATGCGTCCCGCAACAATATCAATCATCCAGGGATTAACCCCGGCAACATGCGCACCCGCCCGATATTCTTCAATCAAAACAACTTTGTCGACATTTGGATCGTACAGTATCGCGGCAGCAACGTTACTCCTGTGCAGAACTTCACGTGTCAAGTGGCCTGTTGTTCCACCGGCAAACCGATCATGTTCCACCGTAAGTCGTCTGAGTTCGAAAAATCCGGAGTACGCCGTCTCAGAGGCTAATATTTTCGCGTCCATTTCATCGCTGTTCATCTGTTAATTGCGGCTGAATATTTAAGCATTACCAATAGAATGCGCCAGTAATACCTAATATGCAATTAAGGAGCGCATGGCGTGACGGTCAACTTGCACGTTTCAGCCAGCGCTGCACCTTCTCCAGATAAAGCATGCCCCCAATGTCGTTAATGTTCTTTTTGCGTGCCTGCGCAATGGCAACTTGAAACAACTGGGCAGTGACTAACGCATCTGCGAGAGCGTTATGACGTGCATCGTTGCGAATATCAAAGCGTGCGATCCAGTGGTCCAGTGACTGATGCCTCGAAGCAAGCGCGGGATTGAGAGCAGGCATGACATAAGCCATATCAACCCAGAGATGCCTGAAGGAAAAACCAAGATAGCGGCGCATCGCACGCTTGATCATGGTTTGGTCGTAATAGGCATGAAAAGCGATGAGCGGATCTTTGCGCATAAATTCAAGAAAGGCCAACAGTGCATCGGCAGCGAGCATGCCATCGGACTGATCCATGCCACCGATCCCGTGCACCAGAATGTTGGCCTTGTTGCTGACAATCGATTGTTGAAGCACCACGTAAAAGCTGTCGCCCAAGACAATCCGTCTATTTACTACAGCCACCGCACCAATGGAGATGAGCCGATCTTTTGATAGATTCAACCCACTGGTTTCCACGTCCACCACGACGCAGCGCGCATTGCCAAGTACCGTGGCCTTTGTGGGATTAGGCAATTCCTGCCAGTTGGAAAGACGTTCCTGCTTCAGTAGGGACAGTTGGGGTCCATTACCCAGGAAGCTCGCCAGCCAGTGCTTCACGGTTGATAGTCCAGTGCCAGCCGGGCTTGCAACTTGCGTGCCTGACGGAACGATTCTTTGAGGATGCGCCGATCCAATTCGTGCAGGCTTTCCGGATCGATCAAGTTATCCAGTGCCTTGTTGCCGACGCCCTGCGTTTTGGTCTTGTCGTGATGGCGCATGCGCAGCACCTGGATAAAAAGAAAGGCATCAATCCACGCTTCAACTTCGGCCAAATCAATTTTCATTGTGACGGCGCTTGCCCGCAAGCGTTGAATGGTGCTGGTATGTGATACACCTGAAGCCAGACTGAATATGCGGGCCGCATCGACGAACGGAGTGATGCCATTCAGCTTGAGGTCTATTGTGTTTTCATTGCCCACCACAAAATCGCGTACCAGACCGAGAGGAGGGCGGTTTCTCATTGCATTTTCCGCCATCTGGAACAGGAAACGTTTATTGTCGCTGGCAGCACGAGTTAGCCATTGCCGCAATTCTTCGGCAATGGCTTGCGCGCCATACAGTGCACGGAAATCAAAAAAAATCGAGGCATGCAATAGTGCCTCCGGTGTGCCATTGGTGATCCAATTGTAAAAGATGCGCTTCCACTCATCGAGCGACAGGCACCATTGCGGGTTTGAGGCCATCACCTTGCCACGACACACTGGATATCCACACAATGCCAGGGTGTCATTAACGCGTTTGGCAATGGGCAGCAATTGCTCACGCACCTTTGCCGCCGTCATGCCTTCCTGCACCGTGAAAACGAGTGCGTTGTCCTGATCAGTGTTTAGCGTCTGCTCGAATCGTCCCTCAGAACCCAACGCCATCCAGCAGAGCCGGTCAGCCAATGGTGTCGTTACGAGACTCGAGCACTCAAGCTCGACTACGCGAGAAGTAAGTAAATCGTTGAAGGTGGAAATGAACTGCGTCAGCTGCTCTGCCGCAACTCCTTGCGCCATCATGTTGTCGGCCATGCTGCGAATATCAGCGGCAGCCAGTTGCAAATCGCCAAGATTTTCTGCGTGGCGTATCGCGGATCCAAGCTGACGCAAGCCTACTCGTTGCAGAGCGAATAAATCTTTCTCCGACACGAGACCGACCAGTCGTTCGTTCTCGACGACCAGCACATGTCTCAATTCCTGTTTGGCCATGACCAGTCCTGCCTCATAAGCCAGGGCTTGCGGCGGCAGCACGGTTAACTCTGTGGACATGACACCTATCACCGCTTGTGCCATATCGATCTGCGGTAATGCGACTCGAGTCAGCACATCCGGGAGAGTCAGGATGCCGAGTGGCCGTCCCGCTTCATCTACCGCCACCATTGACCCGATACGCGACTCATGCATCCGCTCCAACACCTCGCGCACAGAGGTTTGTGGTGCGCAAGTGACCGGAGAGCGACGAATGATGATGGAAAGGGGGCTGGACAGGGATTGTCGTTCAGCGCTTGATCGGGTGTACTGTGTCTGTATTATTTGCTTGGAGTGTTCGAGCAGATTGGCGATGCGGCGCGTACAAAAATCCCTGAACGGAACGCTAAGATTGAGCAGGGCTTCGAAATCCGTAGCCGACAATTCATAGCAGAAAGTATCCTTGACCGCGCGATAAACGCTTGCTACCGCGCGCCGCGCCAACAGCGCTCCGAGAGGAAAGCATTCTCCTTCAGCCAATTCCGTCCAGGTATCAGCCTCGACGGCTTTTGCGACTTCCTGCTCGCCTTGCACCTTGCCCTGCTTGATAACATGGAAGCGTTCCACAACGCCTTGTTCGGGCGAAATGATCACCTCGCCTTGCGCATAGTAGGCAAGCTGCATGCGTTCCAGCATCCACTGCAGATGCGCCTGCTCCATTTTGTTGAACGGGGCATGTGCATCAAAGAAAGTCTGCTGGGAAGAATGATTGGTGCTCATGTTTGTTCCAAAGCAGTTATTCGCCGAGATGGGTTATGAACTGAGTTGTTTTGCTGTGTGAGGTGACCAAATTAAGAGGCAAGTCTACCCGTTTCCGCATAACAGCCAATAGTTGCAGAATATTCCCACACCTGTTAAAGCCACCTAAGCTATTAGTGCATGGCAACAGGGCGTTACTGCTGGTAATGGGCAATGCACTTGTCTTCCCTGTTTTCAGAGATAGCAGTGATCACTTGCCCAAACACATTGGGCGCTGCCCTGTAGATTATCAATCAAGAAATCCGGATAGCCGCTGATCATGGAGATTGCCATGCTAGACTTTATAAAACCCGAAGAGGGAGCAGGTTCATATGCGAGTGCTGCTTGCCGAAGATGATGCAATCATTGCAGATGCGATTGTGCGTGTGTTGCACAAATCCGGTTATGCGGTCGATCATGTCGCAACTGGCAGCGAAGCAGATACAGCATTGCTGTCAGGGCAATTTGATCTGTTGATCCTCGACCTCGGATTGCCAAGGTTGCCTGGCATCGATGTTCTCAGGCGCCTGCGGGGCCGGAAATCTCCGCTGCCGGTGATTATTCTGACGGCTCAGGATGGCATCGAGGATCGCGTGCGCGGCCTTGATGCGGGTGCCGACGACTACCTCACCAAACCCTTTGCGCTACCAGAACTCGAGGCTCGCGTCAGAGCGCTTACGCGGCGTGGCACGGGGCTGCCGACGCGTATTGAATTTGGCCCACTGGTCTACGACCAGACTGAACACACCGTGACGACGCAGGGCCAGTTGCTCGAACTCTCGGCGCGCGAGATCGGAGTGCTGGAAGTCTTGCTGCTGCGCGCGGGTCGTTTGGTGAGCAAGGACCAACTTGTCGAGCATCTGTGCGGCTGGGGAGACGAGGTGAGCACCAATGCCATCGAGGTTTATGTACATCGCCTGCGCAAGAAGCTCGAACCCCTTGGTATCCACATCGCTACGCTGCGGGGACTCGGCTACTGCATCGAAAAACCCGCAACAACTTCTGACAGATAGTGAAACGTCGGCTCGGCCATCTGCATTTTGCCTTCAATTCGCTGCTCGGCGAAATTCTGCTGTGGTTGATGGCGCTGATGCTGTTTCTATGGGTGCTTGGTGTTGTGACCACATACCAGGTCGCGAGTAACGTTGCCAACCGCCCTTATGATGAGAAATTGGCTGGAGACGTGGCGATACTGTTGCAACACGTCCGCTTTGAAAACGGTCAGACCAAGGTGAAGTTGCCGAGAGAAGTCGAGGACTTGATGCGGGCTGAGGCCCAAGATCATATCTACCTTCAGGTTCTTGGCCCCACGACCGAGTTGATTTTTGGTGATGCCAATATGCCATGGATCGACGCTTCGGATTCCGGAGATTATGGGGTTACCTTCTATCGCAATGACGAAGTCCTCGGCGAGGAAATGCGCATAGCATACAGGCTTCAGTCTTTGGCGGAGGGTGTTCCCCCGGTATTGGTTCAGGTTGGCGAAACGCTAAAGAAACGCAAGACACTTGCTGCCATCGTCGCATCCGGTGTCATCGTACCACAGCTGATTATTGTGCCGGTCGCTGTGCTGCTGGTTTACCTCGCCCTGATGCGCGGCATCACGCCATTGCAGCGATTGCAGGAGGATTTGCGGCGGCGGCGGCCATCGAATCTGGCACCCATCGATGTTGAGGGTATTCCAGATGAAATACGCCCGCTGATCGAGGCGTTGAACGACGTAATGGCGCGACTCGATTCCACACTCGGCGCGCAGCAGCGTTTCATCGCCGATGCTGCGCATCAACTGAAGACGCCACTGACGGGTTTGCGTTCGCAAATAGAGCTTATCCAGGGCGAGAGCCGGCCCGAAGTGATGGCGCACAGCCTGCGCCACATTGCCCAGGGCGCGGAAAATCTATCGCGCCTGGTACAGCAACTGCTGACGCTGACGCGTGCTGAGGCGATTGCCGATCGCGGCGCCACGTTCGAGACGGTCGACCTGAATCTGCTGGCGCGTGATGTAGCCAGCGAATGGGCGGTCAAGGCGCTGGTCAAGCGCATCGATCTGGGGTTCGAGCCTGCCAAGGGAAATATGCAGATTTCAGGTATGCCAGTGTTGTTGCGCGAAATGCTCAGTAACCTTGTCGACAACGCCATCAAATATACGCCCTCAGGTGGCTGGGTGACAGTACGCACGCGCGACGGAGAAGAACCTCTGCTCGAAGTGGAGGATTCCGGGGCCGGCATTCCCGCTGACGAGCGGCCGAAGGTGTTTGACCGCTTCTATCGAGTGCTGGGCCAGGAATCGGACGGTAGCGGCCTGGGGCTGGCCATCGTCAAGGAGATTGCCGAACTGCATCAGGCCACGGTCTCGATTGCCAATACCCGCGCGAAAACGGGTATCCGCGTAGGTGTCACCTTTCCGCCAGCGGAAGGTGCGCGCCCGGTTGCGGTAGAGGTCCCGTCTGTAAGTCCTTAGTAAGCATGTCTTCCTACGATGTCATCATCGGCGAAGTAGGTGATGCACGAATGTGTTTTTTTCTTGCCACACACAGCATGCCGGCGAAAAATTAATACCAATTACAGGAGCGAGAAAATATGACCACTGGCATGCGTGATGTCGGCGGCGCAAATAATGCCAGAGGCATTAGCGCGGAGGAGGGCAGGGTCATATTCGCCTCATCGCTGGGCACTGTTTTCGAGTGGTACGACTTTTACCTTTACGGTTCACTCGCGGCAATTCTCAGTAAGCACTTCTTTTCCCGCGTCAATGAAACTACCGGCTTTATCTTTGCCTTGATGGCTTTTGCGGCCGGTTTTGCAGTGCGCCCATTCGGTGCGCTGGTATTCGGCCGACTCGGCGATCTGATTGGCCGAAAATACACCTTCCTCGTTACCATTCTCATCATGGGTTTGTCGACTGCGGTTGTTGGAATGCTGCCTACATATTCTCAAATCGGCGTGGCTGCACCGATTATTCTCATTTCGCTGCGTTTGCTACAAGGCCTTGCGCTAGGTGGAGAGTATGGAGGTGCCGCAACCTACGTAGCGGAACACGCGCCGCAGGGCAAGCGGGGATATTTCACCAGTTTTATCCAGACCACGGCGACGCTGGGTTTGTTTCTGTCGCTGCTGGTCATTCTTGCCTGTCGCAGCTGGCTTGGTAGTGAGTTCGACGAATGGGGTTGGCGCATTCCCTTCCTGCTCTCGATCCTGCTGCTGATCGTGTCGCTATACATCCGCATGCAGTTGAATGAATCGCCCGTGTTCCAGAAAATGAAGGCGGAAGGCAAGGGAACCAAAGCGCCGCTGACCGAGTCATTTGCACGCTGGGACAATTTGCGCGTCGTCATTCTTGCGCTGCTTGGTGGCACCGCGGGCCAGGCTGTGGTCTGGTATACGGGCCAGTTCTATGCGCTTTTCTTCATGTTGCAAACGCTGAAGATAGACCCGCAAACGGCGAATCTGCTCATCGCTGGTTCGCTGCTGCTGGGTACGCCTTTCTTCGTTGTCTTCGGTGCCTTGTCGGACAGAATCGGACGAAAGCCGATAGTGATGATCGGCTGTGTGCTTGCGGCAACGACCTACTTTCCAATTTTCCACGGCCTGACCGAATACGGCAATCCGGCGATATACGAGGCGCAGCAAAGCAACCCGGTGACCGTGATGGCCGACCTTACGCAGTGTTCCTTCCAGTTCGACCCGGTAGGCAAAGCCAAATTCACCAGCTCCTGCGACATTGCCAAGACCTGGCTGGCGAAAAAGTCGATTCCTTATGCCAATGAAGCTGTACCCGCCGGGACAGTGGCGAGCATCAAAGTTGGCAGTAAGGTGATAGCCAGTTTCGAAGGAACCGGAATACCGGGTGACCAGTTCAGACCGAAGATGGCGACATTCAGCATGGCGATGGACGATGCAATCAAGACGGCAGGCTATCCGCTGAAGGCAGACCCGGCCCAAGTCAATATCCCGATGGTACTGCTGCTGCTGACCATCCTGGTGATCTACGTGACCATGGTTTATGGCCCGATTGCCGCCTGGCTGGTGGAATTGTTCCCGGCGCGTATCCGCTATACGTCACTGTCCCTGCCATATCACATCGGAAACGGCTGGCTTGGCGGCTTCCTGCCGACCGTGGCTTTTGCAATGGTGGCGGCAACCGGCGACATCTACTACGGCCTCTGGTACCCGGTTGTGGTAGCGCTGATGACCGCTGTGGTAGGTACCCTGCTGTTGCCGGAAACCAAGGATCGCCAGATTCACCACAACGCCTGAAAGGAGATATGCTGGCTACCTACCCGCGTTTGCACGGGGGGCATTCCATTTTGGTGTATTGATGAAACTGGGGCTGCTGGCCGATATCCATAGCAATCCTGAGGCGCTGAATGCATGCCTGGATCATGCGTTGCGACATGGTGCTGAACGATTTGCCTTCGTCGGCGATCTGGTCGGTTACAACGCGGATCCGGTGGCAGTGGTCGAACGCATTGCGGACCTGGTGCGAGATAACGCCGCCGTAGCATCATCTGCATGAACAGTATGTGGTACTTCTCGATCTCAAACCTTCAAACATGATGTACCGGCCCAATGGTGAAGCCGATTTGATCAATTGAGGCATCGATGATGGGCTGTCGGTTTTGATCCGGCACCGCTTAAAGTACAGGAGACTTCTGCGCGGTCACGCATCATTCTGGCCGCCGTTGCACCAGAATTCGAGCATCCAGCACAGGCAGTCGCACTGCAGGAAAGGGTCAAACTCATCGCGGTTGTCAACGAGGATTGCCGGGTCGCATATTCGGCAAAGGGTCGAGTTAAGGCATTAGGCCAGCGGCTTGGGCATCGCCCCCAGCCATTTGAGTTTCCACGTTCTCGAAGATGACAATCCTGCCGACGCGCTGCTCGATTACGTTCGAATCAATCAGGTGGAGCAGATCGTGATTGGCGCTTCGCTCTTCAAGGAAGGCCTGGGGCACAGTCTTGTGCTCCGTCCCCTGTTGGGCAGTGACTCATCGCGCGTAGTGCTCGAAGCGCCTTGCAGCGTGACCGTGGTGCGGCCGCGCAACAATGACGAGAACTAAGGGCAGTTCAGGCTTCCAGGAAAGAAGCCCAAAACTTCTTGCACCTTATGCGCGGTATTTTCAAGCAGAAAAAAGGCCGCCCGAAGGCGGCCTTTTTTCTTCCAGGATCGGGGTTGGCCGATATTAGAAAGAGTGACGAACGCCAACCGAAAAGGCTGTAACGTTAGCGCCAGAGCCGAAACCGGCTGTATTGGTGCCAGCCAATACGGAAGCTGCGGTATTGCCTGTTCCTACAGCACCGGTGGAGAAGTTGTAGGCTGCATTGTCGTCATTGTTGATGCGTGAATACACAGCCTTGACCAGCGTGCGCTTCGACAGGTTCTGCAGGTAGCCCACTGTGATGAGCTTGGCACCTGTTGCGCCAATGGTACCGCCGGATTCCAGATCCTTGGCTACGGTGTAGTCGGCGATCAGACCGCCGGTTTCGGTGACCATGTACTTGCCTTGCAGGCTGTAGGCATTTTGTCTCACATCACCACCACCGACGAAATCAATTTCCTGCCTGTCCCACTGGAAGGTCACTTTGTGGCCACCATCAAAGTTGTAACCCAGACCGATGCGATGGTTCTTGATGAGATCAAGGTTGCCAACTACGTTGTCACCAGCATCAACTCTGCCATAGACATAACCCAGATCCCAGCCGCCGGTAGCGTAGTTGACACCAAACTCATAAGTCTTGCCGCCATTCTGTGTGCCAGCACCTGTGCCGTCTTCGAGTTGTCTGTTCTCACCAAACGAGTAATCAAGCATGAAGTTCAGGCCGTTGTAGTCCCGGGTCTTGTAGGCGATGGCGCTGCTCATACGCGTATCAAACGTGCCGGCCGTGGCGGTATTGCCCACGTTCGGCAGGTTACCCAGCAGGGAAACCGCAGTGCCGACACCGGTGTTGCCCGGCAGCATTTCCATGCGATTGCCCAGAGAACGAGTGGCACCTGTAAAGTTGCCAGCAAAGAGGGTACCGAAATCGCCAGTCAGACCGACATAAGTGTCGCGACCGGAACCGCTGTAGACACCAGTATCGGCATTGAAGCCGGTTTCGAACTGGAACAGTGCCTTGAGGCCGTTACCCAGATCTTCCGTGCCCTTCAAGCCGACATAGGAGGAA
This sequence comes from Georgfuchsia sp., assembly GCA_049276455.1. Taxonomy (GTDB): domain Bacteria; phylum Pseudomonadota; class Gammaproteobacteria; order Burkholderiales; family Rhodocyclaceae; genus Georgfuchsia. Next base: position 222,716 of record JBASWL010000021.1, read on the forward strand.
TTGGAATTGACGCGACCAGTGTTGCCGTAGTCTGCATTGGCCAGTGGGTTCGTCAGAGGTGCTGCGTTAGAGGTCTTGACGGAATCAATGGTCACGTCGGCAACGCCGTACAGTGTGACATTGGTTTGGGCAAACACGGCGGTGCTGGCAAGACCAGCGATGGCCAGAGCGATCAGTTTCTTTTGCATTTGGTTAATCTCCTAGAGTGGAAACAGCTTCACGAGGACAGCTTCATTAATACATCTTGCCGAACCCGGACTTCAATCAGTCGGGGCGAATTATGCGCATGCAGTCTCATGGATGCCAAGGTTTAACGCTGTTTCACTCAGGGTAATGTCGTCTCTTTGCAACAATTCTGAAATAATCACTCCAATCTATTGACTTAAATCAATATTATTAAAGTAAAAAACAAAACGGCCACCAGAAGGAGGCCGTTTTGTACATCGTAAAGCTTGAAAATGTGGCGCTAAAGTGCCTTGGCGTTCTCGGCCAGATATTTGGCGACGCCTTCGGTGCTCGCCGTCATGCCCTTCTTGCCCTTTTGCCAGCCGGCGGGGCAGACCTCGCCATGCTCTTCGGTAAATTGCAGGGCATCGACCATGCGCAGCATCTCGTCGACATTGCGCCCGAGCGGCAGGTCATTGACAACCTGATGACGAACCAGTCCGGCCTTGTCGATCAGGAAGGAACCGCGGAAAGCGACACCGCCGGCGGATTCGACGTCGTAGGCCTGGGCGATGGCGTGGTTGATGTCGGCCACCATTGGATAGCCGACCTGGCCGATACCACCATTGTTGACCGGAGTGTTTTTCCACGCGAGGTGGGTATAGTGCGAGTCAATGGAGCAGCTCAGCACTTCGACACCGCGGGCCTTGAATTCTTCGAGACGGTGATCGAAGGCGATCAATTCGGAAGGACAGACAAAGGTGAAGTCGAGCGGATAGAAGAACAACACGACATACTTGCCCTTGAGGCTGGAGAGCTTGAGTTCCTTGATTTCGTTATTGCCATAAACCGCTTGGGCAGAAAAATCAGGGGCGGGTTTACCGACGAGTACAGCCATAGCAAGACTCCTTAAGAAAAGTTGCGGATTGAAAGACAGCAAGCTAATTGTGGCGCCGGATGAAGGCAATCGTCAATCGAGCCTGACTATCAGGCTGATAGATGCAATCCTACTCCGTTGGCTGTTGACTGAACCCTGCCAGTGACGAGTCGGTGTCCAGATGTTCGACATATACCTGATCCACTCGCGCCGCAGGCGGACCGCTTCTGGTCCAATGGATCATTGCGGCGATTGTTTCGGCATCGCCGCTGATGACCGCCTCGACGCTGCCATCGCGCCGGTTGCGCACCCAACCCGCAATGCCCAAGCGAAGCGCCGCGTTAACCATATGATAGCGAAAGCCGACGCCCTGCACGAGGCCGGTAATGACCAGACGGCGTGCTTCCATCCGCGATACCTTATTTGACCTTCATGCCTGGGGTGGCGCCAGAATCCGGCGAGAGAATGTAGAGACCACCTGTCTCGCCGCTCTCGTCCGAGGCCGCCAGCACCATGCCCTCGGACATGCCGAACTTCATTTTTCGCGGCGCGAGGTTGGCCACCATGACCGTCAGGCGCCCCACCAAGGTTGCCGGATCGTAGGCGGACTTGATGCCGGCGAATACCTGACGCGGTTTTTCTTCGCCGATGTCGAGACTCAGGCGAATCAGTTTGTCGGCGCCTTCGACATGGGCGGCATCGACGATCTTCGCCACGCGCAGATCGACCTTGGCGAAATCGTCGATCCCAATAGTCGCCGTGCCAGCGGCGCCGTTCTCGTTCTTACCCTCTCCCGTGACGAGAGAGGGCTGGGGAGAGGGTGTGATGGGCGTGGGTGTTTCCATAAGTGATTCCTTGTTGGCATCGACCAGTGCTGCTACCTGCTTGGCTTCAATGCGAGTCATCAGGTGTTCGTATTTGTTGATGGTGTGACCGTCTGGCATTGGGCCAGCGGCGTCGGCCCAATGCAGCGGAGCGATGTTGAGGAACTTCTCCACTTGCTCGGCCAACTTTGGCAGGATCGGCTTGAGATAAATTGTAAGTATGCGGAACTGGTTCAGTGCGACGCTGCAAACTGCTTGCAGCTCAGCATTCCGCGCGGGGTCCTTGGCGATTTCCCAAGGTTTCGCGTCGTTTACGAACTGATTCGTGGAGTCCGCCAAGGCCATGACTTCACGCAAGGCTCTTGAATAATCGCGCGACTCATAGAGTTGGGCAATCTGATCGGCTTTTGCGGTCAATTCTCCGAGCGGTTGATCTGCGCTGAGGCCAAACAGCGATGCACCATAGTCGAAGGTATTTTCGGGAAGCTTTAACTTTCCTTCAAATCGTTTGGTTACAAATCCCGCGCAACGGCTTGCGATATTGATGTACTTGCCGATGAGATCCGAATTCACTCGGGCAACAAAGTCCTCGAGATTGAGGTCGATATCCTCCATGCTGCCATTGAGCTTGGCGGCGAAGTAATAGCGCAGCCATTCCGGATTGAGGCCCTGCTGCAAATAGCTTTCGGCGGTAATGAAGGTGCCGCGCGATTTCGACATCTTGGCGCCATCCACGGTGAGAAAACCGTGCACAAAAATGCCGGTTGGTGTGCGGTAACCCGCATGTTCGAGCATGGCGGGCCAGAACAGGGCGTGGAAGTAGAGGATGTCCTTGCCGATGAAGTGATACAGCTCGGCGGTCGAATCCTTGGCCCAGAAGGCGTCGAAATCCAGCCCCTGCCTGTCGCAAAGATTCTTGAACGAACCCATGTAGCCGACCGGCGCGTCGAGCCAGACGTAGAAGTATTTGTCCTCGGTGTCCGGAATCCGGAAGCCGAAATACGGGGCGTCGCGCGAAATGTCCCAGTCGGTGAGCTTGTTTTCACCTTCTGTGCCAAGCCATTCCTGCATCTTGTTGGCTGCCTCGTTTTGCAGGCGGTCGTCGCGCGTCCAGTTGCGCAGGAAACTCTGGCAACGCGGATCGGAAAGCTTGAAGAAAAAGTGCTCGGACTGACGCAATTCGGGCTTGGCCCCGGAAACGGCGGAATAGGGATTCTTCAAGTCGGTCGGGGCGTAGGCGGCGCCACACGCTTCACACGCGTCGCCGTACTGGTCTTTCGCGTTGCATTTGGGACATTCGCCCTTGATGAAGCGGTCGGGCAGAAACATCTGCTTGGCCGGGTCGTAGTATTGCTCGATGGCGCGCATGTCGATCAGGTTCGCGGCCTTTAGCCGGGCGTAGATTTCTTCCGCGTAGTGGCGGGTTTCGTCGGAGTGGGTCGAGTGGTAGTTGTCGAAAGCGACATGAAAGCCGGCGAAATCACGGCTGTGTTCAGTATGGACGCGGGAGATCAAGGCTTCCGGCGTGATGCCCTCCTTCTCGGCGCGCAGCATGATCGGCGTACCGTGGGTGTCGTCGGCACAGACGTAATGGCACTCATGCCCACGCATTTTCTGGAAGCGCACCCAGACGTCGGTCTGGATGTACTCGACCAGATGGCCGAGATGGATGGCTCCGTTAGCATAGGGCAGGGCCGAAGTGACGAGGATTTTGCGCGAAGTCATGGCTGGGTACGGGAGAGGGCAGGCGCGAATTCTAGCAAACGAGACGCTGCGGCTCCGGGCGTCTATACTTGCGGGCTCCGCAATCAGAGAAAGCATCATGAGTATCTCCGAATCACAAATTCAGGCTGCACTCCAGGAAGTCGTCGATCCTAATACCGGCAAGGATTTCATGACCAGCCGCTGTGCCAGAAACATCAGGATTGCCGGCAACGACGTCACACTCGACATTGAGCTCGGTTACCCGGCGAAAAGCCAGATCGAGAGCATCCGCAAACTGGTGGAAAACAAGTTGTACACCATTGGGGGAGCCGGCAAAGTCAGCGTCAACGTCTATACCAAAATTGTTTCGCATGTTGTGCAGCGTGGCGTCAAGCTGATTCCGGGCGTGAAGAACATCGTTGCGGTGGCATCGGGCAAAGGTGGTGTCGGCAAGTCAACGACTGCTGTCAATCTGGCGCTGGCTTTGGCTGTCGAAGGTGCGAAGGTCGGTATTCTCGATGCTGACATCTATGGTCCGTCGTTACCCTTGATGCTGGGCATCGAAGGACAGCCCGAGTCGAAAGATGGAAAAACCATCGAGCCGATGGAAGCGCATGGCATCCAGACCATGTCGATCGGCTTTCTGGTCAGCAAGGACACGCCCATGGTCTGGCGTGGCCCGATGGTGACCCAGGCTTTACAGCAGTTGCTGAAGGACACGCAATGGCGTGATCTTGATTACCTTATTGTGGACATGCCGCCGGGCACCGGCGATATCCAGCTTACATTGGCGCAGCAGGTACCGGTCACCGGTGCGGTGATCGTCACCACGCCGCAGGACATCGCATTGCTTGATGCGATAAAGGGGTTGAAAATGTTCGAGAAGGTTGGTATTCCCATCCTTGGCGTCGTCGAGAACATGAGCATCCACATCTGTTCCAACTGTGGTCATGAAGAACATGTCTTTGGCAGTGGTGGCGCCTCGCGTCTGGCGCAGGACAATGAGGTCGAGGTGCTCGGTGCGTTGCCGCTGGACATTCATATCCGCGAACAGACCGATGCCGGCAATCCTACGGTGGTGGCCGATCCGCAAGGGCGGGTGGCGGAGATTTACCGCGACATCGCGCGTCAGGTGGCAATCAGGATTGCCGAGAGGGCCAAGGACATGACGTCGAAGTTTCCCAACATTGTGGTGCAGAACACCTGAAAACAGTAGGAGTAAGGAGGCAGGAGTGAAGAGTTAAACCCCCACGTTCCTGCCTTATACTCCTCACCCCTCACTCCTCACTCCTCACCGAAATGAGCATCAAATCTGACAAATGGATTCGCCGCATGGCCGAACAGCACGGCATGATCGAGCCTTTCGAGGCTGGCCAGGTGCGCGAGGCCAATGGCCAGAAGATCGTCTCCTACGGCACGTCGAGCTATGGTTACGACATCCGTTGCTCTCGCGAATTCAAGCTGTTCACCAACATCAACAGCACCATCGTCGACCCGAAGAATTTCGATCCCAATTCCTTTGTTGAAGTGACTGCCGATTACTGCATCATTCCGCCGAATTCCTTCGCTCTGGCGCGCACTGTCGAATACTTCCGCATTCCGCGCAATGTACTGACCATTTGCCTCGGCAAGAGCACCTACGCGCGCTGCGGCATCATCGTCAATGTCACGCCGTTCGAGCCGGAGTGGGAAGGCTATGTGACGCTGGAGTTTTCCAACACCACGCCGCTGCCGGCGAAAATCTATGCAGGCGAAGGTTGTGCCCAGGTGCTGTTCTTTGAATCCGACGAAGTTTGCGAGACCTCGTACAAGGATCGCGGCGGAAAATATCAGGGACAGACCGGTGTGACTTTACCGAAAATCTGAAATGCACATGGCGGTTCGCACAACCGAGGCCCCGCCGCCGGGCCGCCCCAAGGCGGGGCCAGCCAGAAACATGGAGTCCGCGTATTGTGCGGACGAACAACCGTTGCCCCCTTCCGCGGGAAGGGGGCCAAGGGGGTAGGTAAAAAATGCGTTTTCATTTTCCAATCATCATCATCGACGAGGACTTCCGTTCCGAGAACGCCTCAGGCCTTGGTATTCGCGCCCTGGCCGAGGCCATCAAATTGGAAGGCATTGATGTACTCGGTGTGACCAGTTACGGCGACTTGTCTTCGTTTGCGCAGCAGCAATCGCGCGCATCTGCTTTCGTGCTCTCGATTGATGATGAGGAACTGGCCAACGCGGCGGAAAAAACCATCGCCGAGTTGCGCTCCTTTGTTGTGGAGATCCGCTATAAAAACGCCGAGATCCCGATTTTTCTGCATGGCGAAACCCGTACCAGCCGCCACATCCCGAACGACATCCTGCGTGAGCTGCACGGCTTCATCCACATGTACGAGGATACGCCGGAGTTCATTGCGCGCCATGTGGTGCGCGAAGCGCGTACCTATCTTGATTCACTGCCGCCGCCGTTTTTCCGCGCTTTGGTGCACTACGCCGCGGATGGCTCCTACTCCTGGCATTGCCCCGGCCACTCCGGCGGCGTAGCTTTTTTGAAAAGCCCGGTCGGTCAGATGTTCCACCAGTTTTTCGGCGAGAACATGCTGCGTGCCGATGTCTGCAATGCGGTCGAAGAGTTGGGCCAGCTGCTTGACCACTCTGGCCCGATAGCCGCATCCGAGCGTAATGCGGCGCGCATCTTCAACAGCGACCACCTTTACTTCGTCACCAACGGCACCTCGACTTCGAACAAGATTGTCTGGCATTCCACCGTGGCGCCGGGTGATGTCGTGATTGTCGATCGCAACTGCCACAAGTCGGTGCTGCACGCGATCATGATGACAGGTGCAATCCCGGTGTTCCTGATGCCGACGCGCAACCACTTCGGCATCATCGGCCCGATCCCGAAAAGCGAGTTTGTCTGGGAGAACATTCAGAAGAAAATCGCTGCCCATCCCTTCGCCAGCAAGGTCAAAGGCAAGCCGCGCGTGCTTACCATCACGCAGAGCACCTACGACGGCATTCTCTACAACGTCGAGGAAATCAAGGAAATGCTCGACGGCAAGATCGATACGCTGCATTTCGACGAAGCCTGGCTGCCGCATGCGGCCTTCCACGATTTCTACGGCGACTATCACGCCATGGGCGCCGACCGCCCACGCTGCAAGGAGTCGATGATTTTCTCAACCCAGTCCACACATAAGCTGCTGGCCGGTTTGAGCCAAGCCTCGCAGATTCTGGTGCAGGATGCAGAGAACAACAAGCTCGACCGCGACGTGTTCAACGAGGCCTATCTGATGCACACATCGACTTCGCCGCAGTACTCGATCATCGCGTCGTGCGACGTGGCGGCAGCGATGATGGAAGAGCCGGGCGGCCCGGCGCTGGTCGGGGAATCGATTGCCGAGGCGCTCGACTTCCGCCGGGCCATGCGCAAGGTGGCCGAGGAATGGGGTAAAGACTGGTGGTTCAAGGTGTGGGGCCCGAAAGATCTCTCGGAAGAAGGTATTGAAGAACGTGATGCATGGATGCTCAAGGCGGGCGAGCCATGGCACGGCTTCGGCAATATCGCCGAGGGCTTCAACCTGCTCGATCCGATCAAGGCTACCATCGTCACGCCGGGGCTCGATATCGACGGCGACTTTGCCGACGATTTCGGCATTCCCGCTGCCATCGTCACCAAGTATCTCGCTGAACATGGTGTTATCGTCGAGAAATGCGGCCTCTATTCCTTTTTCATCATGTTCACTATCGGCATTACCAAAGGCCGCTGGAACACGCTGGTGACCGCATTACAGCAATTCAAGGATGATTACGACAAGAACCAGCCGCTTTGGAAAGCGCTGCCCGAGTTTGTCGCCAAGCATCCGCGTTACGAGCGTACCGGCTTGAGGGATTTGTGCAGCGAGATTCACGGCGTCTACAAGAAGAACGATATTGCGCGCTTGACCACCGAGATGTATCTGTCGGACATGGTGCCGGTAATGCGTCCCGCCGACGCTTTCGCCAAAATGGCACACCGCGAGATCGAGCGTGTGACTATCGACCAACTCGAAGGCCGCGTTACGGCGGTGCTATTGACGCCCTATCCACCGGGGATTCCGCTGTTGATTCCGGGCGAGCGTTTCAATGCGACCATCGTGCGCTATCTGGGTTTTGCGCGCGAGTTCAATGAACGTTTTCCTGGCTTCGAGACCGATATTCACGGTCTGGTGAAAGACGCGAGAAACGGCAAGGTGGTCTACTACGTCGACTGTGTCCTGAGTTCGTAAGTGACAAAGGCGTAGTCGTAACCAGCATCGGCGCGATGCTGCACGCGGGCAGTCTCATGCCAGGCACTACGGGCGAAAGCCGGGAAATGCGTGTCCCCATCGAAATCAGCATCAAGTTCGGTAAGCTGCAAACGGTCGGCAAGGGGCAGTGCGAGACGGTAGATTTCCGCGCCGCCGATCACAAAAAGCTCTTCCGCATCAATCACAAGATGAAGCGCATCTTGCAGTGAGTTGACGACTGTCGCGCCTTCGGCGTGATATGCCGTATCGCGAGTGACCACAATGTTGAGCCGACCTGGCAAGGGCCGCCCCAGTGATTCCCATGTCTTGCGTCCCATTACGATGGGATGGCCGATAGTTAGTGCCTTGAAGTGCTTGAGGTCTTCCGGTAGCCGCCAGGGCAGTGTGTTGTCGCGGCCGATGGTGCCATTGCGGGCAACAGCGGCAATGAGTGTCAGCAATGTCACGCTACACCGCTACCGGCGCCGCAATATGGGGATGCGGGTCGTAGCCTTCGAGTATGAAATCCTCGAAGCGGAACCCAAAGATGTCCTTGACCGCCGGGTTGAGCTTCATTGTTGGCAGGGTGCGCGGCGCACGCGTCAATTGCAAATTGGATTGTTCGATATGGTTGGAGTAGATGTGGGCGTCGCCAAGTGTATGCACGAATTCGCCGGGTTCCAGGCCGCAGACTTGCGCGATCATCAGCGTCAATAAAGCATACGAGGCTATATTGAACGGCACACCTAGAAAAATATCGGCGCTACGCTGATAGAGCTGGCAGGACAGCTTTCCTTCAGCGACATAAAACTGGAACAGTGCATGGCAGGGCGGCAACTTCATTTTGTCGACTTCGCCAGGATTCCATGCCGTGACCATGTGTCGCCGCGAATCGGGATTGTGCTTTATACCGTCGACAAGTTGCGTGATCTGATCGACGGTTTTCCCGTCTGCAGTTTCCCAGCGCCGCCACTGCTTGCCGTACACCGGGCCGAGATCGCCGTTTTCGTCGGCCCATTCATCCCAGATGCGCACCCCGTTTTCCTTGAGGTAACCAATATTGGTATCGCCTTGCAGGAACCAGAGCAACTCGTGAATGATGGAGCGCGTGTGCAGCTTCTTTGTAGTCAGCAGCGGGAAGCCTTTGGCAAGGTCGTAGCGCATCTGCCAGCCGAACACCGAGCGCGTACCGGTGCCGGTGCGGTCGCTTTTCACGTTGCCATGTTCCAGTACATGGCGCATCAGATCGAGGTATTGCTGCATGGGGTATGGTTCGATGCGAACGCTATAATCTTCGCACCATTCTAAAGGAAACCTCGTGCCTCTAGCCAAGCTGTCGATTCATGGCCCGTTCCAAGCGAGCCGCTTCCCCCAGCATTCTCACGCATTGCTGTTGTTACCCAAAGTTATAGCCCTGCCTGACGATATGCCGGCACGAGAACAATGGCTGGCAATGCTGAAGCGCCGCGACAGCAAACTATCCGACCTTGCCAAAACGCCGCTGGCGCTTGACTTGCCGAATGGCAGTCGGCTGGCCTGCGCCATGGTCGATTCCGCCAAGTCACGCTTCGAGCGACTGACCCTGCTGCGCAAGGCAGTCATGCTGCTGCTCGACGAGGCGCCGGAGGAGCTGGCCATCGGTGTTTATGACAATGATCCGTATGTTGCCTGCGATTCGGCCTACGTGGCCTTGCTCAATGGCGCGCCTTTGCCGGTGCGTAAAAAGAAACCCGCCAAGCCCTTGCGCAAGGTCCATGTATATGGCGCGCCAATGGGGAGTAATTTCAATACTGTACCGATCCTGGCGCGAGCAAATCTGCTAACACGTGAACTGACCGCTCAGCCACCCAATGAGCTGACGCCGGCCAGCTATCGCCGCCGCCTTCGCGAACTCGCGAAGGCCTCAGGCTGGGGCATCAAGGAATACAACTACCAACGGCTGAAGAAAATGGGGGCAGGCGCTTTCTGTGCTGTGGCGCAGGGCTCGGATCACAAGGATGCCGCCATCGTTCGTTTACGCTGGCAGCCAAAAGGAGCGAAGAAGCATATCGCCCTAGTCGGCAAGGGCGTCTGTTTCGACACCGGCGGTCATAACCTCAAGCCGGCTCGCTATATGGCCGGCATGCACGAGGACATGAATGGTTCGGCAGTGGTGCTGGGCCTGTTGCAGGCAATCGCTGCGCTCAGGCTGCCGGTGGCTGTGGATGCCTGGTTGGCGATTGCACACAACCACATTTCGCCGCAGGCTTACACGCAGAACTCGGTGGTGCAGGCGCTTAACGGTACCACTATCGAGATTGTGCATACCGATGCCGAAGGTCGCATGGTGCTGGCCGATGCATTGACGCTGGCCGCAAAATCCAAGCCGCAAGTCATGATCGACTTCGCCACGCTCACGGGTAGCATGCATGCGGCGTTGGGCAGCCGCTATTCCGGTGTATTTGCAACCACTGATGAGCTGGGCCGGATGGCGGTTGATGCCGGGCGCCAGAGCGGCGAACGAGTGTGCCTGTTTCCCTTCGATGAAGACTACGAACCGGCGCTCGATTCCAAAGTTGCAGACATCAAGCAATGCACGCTGGAGGGGGAAGCCGACCACATTCTTGCTGCCCGCTTCCTGAAAAAATTTACCAATGATCTTCCCTGGTTGCACGTTGATCTTTCAGCTTCCAGTTGCAGTGGCGGATTGGGCGCTGCCGCTACTGACCTCACCGGCTTTGGTGTTGCATGGGGCATTCACTTAATACAGCATTGGTTACACTGTGATTAAGCTCCCTGGAATTTTTTCAGGCAAATCGGATCACCCCCTCGTCGATCCGAAATCAGCACGCGAACTGTTCGATCAACTGAATCGTTCCGATCCATTTGAAGCCATTAATGAAGTTGATTCGTGGCTGGAATCGACCAGCGGCGATGAGGAGATCAAACCGCAACGCCGCGCCGAAGTGCTGTTCCAACTCGATGATGTCGGCACTGTGGCGGCCCGCAAACTGGCTCGGGAATACCTGACCTTGGCCGGCAGCGGCTCAAGCCAAAGTCGAAATCAAAGACTATGGCAGGCTGCCCGCAAGTTCTTGCGGCAACTGGCCGCCAGTTATTGGGTCTTGCTTGACCGGTTAGAGATTGACAAGAAGCTGCGCGATGAAATGCGCGCTACGCTGCCCGTGATACAAATGCGTTTGCTGCGTGCTTACAGTGGCTGCCTCAAGTGGGACAAATTCCGCTATGGGCCACTTGACACTGATTTGTGGTCGAGCGCGGGCAGGCTTTATCTTGAGGCCGAGAAGAACCGCTGGGCGGAGAAAAAATTGGCCCTTGGAGATGGCACGCCAACGACGATCGTAGCGGAATACTTGCGTCTGTTGCTGTTTCATGCGGCATCGATGGATAACCTTCAGCCGCTGGAAATAGAGCTTGCCGATCAATTGCTGACTTACTTTCTGCCTGCATTTTCCTTGACAGCACAGGTAAGGCCCGAGAACGTGTATTGGGTTGATGCGGCAAAGCCGCTACCGCCGACGCGTTTGGCCAAATTGCCAGAAGTTACGCAGACATTGCGTTTCTTCGCCACGACCAATGCAAGATCAGCAATTGAATCATTGTGCAACGAGATTTCCAGAAGACAAACAGTGCCAAAAGAACTCGTGCTCAATCAACAATTTCCAGTAGCCACAATGATTGCCGTGTTGCAGCACCTCGACGCTTTCTGTGCGCCGAAACCGCCGGTGCGTTCACAAGTGCGGTATCAGGTGAAGTCGAGGATGTGGGTAGTGGAAGGATTTCAAGCTGCTTTTTCAACACTGCGGGGTAACAGGCCGAAAGGTGGTTCATGGACGGTGGAAGATGTCAGCCGTGGCGGCATGCGGGCGCGGGCAGAGCTGGCAGACCATGAAGGACTGGGAATTGGATCGCTGGTGGTAATGTGCCCGGAGGGAGGCGACAACTGGTTGATCGGGATCGTGCGCCGCATCGGCCACGAAAACCAGGTGATGGGCAACGTCGGCATCGAGACCGTGGGCAGAGTGCCAGGCGCAGTGGATATCGACTGCGAAGGTCTGCGTGGAGAGGGCTTGCTGCTGGATTCAGCCCTCGACGCGGGCGAGATAACCTTGCTGGCTGTGTCTCCGGGAGTATGGCAGGACTCTAGTCCGATAACTTTTACTCTTGGCGGGAGTCGCTACCGGCTGCGGCCCTACGAGGAACAGCAGCGCAGTAATGATTACGTCATCGGTCGTTATTGGGTGGATATTTTACCGGCCTGAATCTTCAGGGAGTGTTCTTTCCCCTGCGAACAACTGCGCGATTTCCTCGCGACCATTGCATACACCAGATAACACGACCTTTTTTGCTTCGCCTCCGGCGGCAAGTATGCGGGCAAGTTCACCGCCTGAGACGATATCGAACCCGGCACCGAGACGGGCGAAGAGATTGAGCACGGCGAGATTCGAATTGGCCTTGGCTGCGTAGCAGATAAGCGCGGTATGCCCGACGGGTGAGCGCATCGCGGTAGGCATTGTGGGCTTCGGTCAGCGCTTTGCGTGAATAGACGTAACAAGGTGTGCCGAATTATTCAGCAATGTCGGTGAGGCTGACAGCCTGCGACATGCAGAGTCCCGGCTTGGCGTTTTGCTAGCACCATCAGTGTTGCCCTGCTCCCATGTTAGGATTTGCCAGCGGCACTGTAGCTTGCGGCAAATCGGGCGGTAGGGTCAGCGGCCCCTTGGTGCCACATGCGCTCAGCAAGGTAACAAGCGCGACAATAGATGCAATGATGAGTGCGAACAGGCGCATGGCTCAGACTTCCAACGAAAATTTTGATACTAGCACGCGATGGACGAATCCAGATTCAATCAACTTGCCGATGAAATGTTGACTCGCATCGAAGCAGCGCTTGCCGACTGCGATGCAGATTTCGATTACGAATTGAAGCCCGGTGGTGTAATCGAATTGGAGTTTTCCGACGGTGGAAGAATCATCATCAATCGGCACACAGCCGCACGTGAAATCTGGGTAGCGGCCCGTTCCGGCGGGTTTCACTTCAAACCCGAGGGAGATATCTGGGTGAATACGCGCGACGGCCCGCAATTGATACAAGTACTTGAGCAATGCATGAGTGAACAGACTGGTGCGCGCGTCGACCTCGGCCTGCTTTAGTTCTGTCTCCCCACCGGCGTGGGCACGGCATCGCGGAGCGGTGCCGGGGCCTGGTCAAGGGGTGGCGTAATCGGGATAGGGTTCTTGATAGCTGTAGGTAGTTGCTCTGAATAAACGAATTCATGTACGACCGCCATACTCTGGGGAGCAGTCGCGGTAATCGATGTCAGTCCTTCCGGCATATCCATATAGCTTTCCGGCACGCCCTTCAGGGCTTTCTCCATGAAGTTTATCCACATCGGCATGGCGGCACCGCCACCTGTTTCGTGATCACCCAGACTTTTTGGCTGGTCGAAACCCATCCAGGTGATTGCGACTACCGTTGGTTGATAGCCGCAAAACCAGGCATCGAAGGAATCGTTGGTGGTGCCGGTCTTGCCTGCGATGTCATAGCGCTTCAATGCCTGTCCCGCACGCGCCGCAGTGCCTCTGCGTGTGACGTCATGCATCATGCTGTCCAAAATGTAGGCGTTGCGTGCGTCTATGACGCGCAATGATTCATCACCAGCCACCGGGGCATCGAACTGCGCCAGCACCCTGCCTTTCTCATCGAGAATCTGGCGCACGATATAAGGCTGGATCTTGTAACCGCCATTGGCGAAGATGGAGTAGGCAGCCAGCTGCTGCCACGGCGTAACGGAACCTGCACCCAGAGCCATAGTCAGATAGGGCGGATGCTTGTCGGCATCGAAACCGAAGCGAGTGATGTAGGCCTGAGCATATCCTGGGCCGATTGCCTGCAACAAGCGGATCGAGACCATGTTCTTGGATTTGGCGAGCGCTGTGCGCAGAGTCATTGGACCATCGTATTTGCTATCGTAGTTTTTTGGCTCCCATGCCTGACTGCCTGTCTCGTCGGCGGAAATGACAATCGGCTCATCCGGAAATATTGTGGCTGCGGTGTACCCCTTCTCGATGGCTGCCGAATAAATAAAGGGTTTGAAGCTTGAGCCCGGCTGACGCCAAGCCTGGGTGACATGATTGAACTTGTTGCGGTTGAAGTCGAACCCCCCTACCAAGGCACGGATGGCGCCATCAATCGGGCTGGCAGCGACGAAGGCGGATTCGACCACAGGCATCTGGGAAATCTGCCATTGGCGCTTGCTGTCTTTCATCAGGCGGATCACCGCGCCTCGGCGCAGCCGTTTATTGGCCGGGGCCTTGTCGTCAAGCATGCGTGAGGCAAATTTGAGGCTGTTGCCACTGAGGGTGACGATGCCCTCGCCGCTGATATAGACACGCAGCCGGCTTGTCGATGCTTCGAGCACAACGGCGGCTTTGAGATCGTCCATATCGTCAATATCGGAGAGTAGCTCCTCCAGTACTTCATCCTGCTCGGTATGGATGTCCTGCATATCGAGGTAGGCTTCGGCACCGCGATAGCCGTGGCGACGGTCATAATCGAGTACGCCTTCCCGTAGCGCGGCGTAAGCAGCCTCCTGATCGGCCTTGGTTATGGTGGTGATGACTTGCAGGCCGGTGCTGTAGGCGGCATTGCTGAAGCGATCCACCACGATCCGACGCGCCATCTCCGCGATGTAGTCGGCGTGGATGCCGTAATTGTTCGGATCGTGTTTTACATGCAGGAGTTCAGCGCTGGCACTTTTGAGTTGGCCATCGGTAATGAACTTCAATTCGTGCATGCGCCGCAGCACATATCTTTGCCGCAACTTGGCGCGCTTGGGATTGACTACCGGGTTAAAGGCTGACGGAGCTTTGGGCAAGCCGGCCAGCATGGCGGATTCTGCAATGCTTAGATCATTTAGCGGCTTGCCGAAATAGCTTTGCGCGGCGGCGGCAAAACCATAGGCACGCTGGCCAAGATAAATCTGATTGACATATAGCTCGAGAATCTTGTCCTTGCCCAGACTATGTTCGATCTTGAAAGCAAGCAGTGCTTCATAGACTTTTCGTGTCAGTGTCTTTTCGCTGGAAAGAAAGAAGTTACGCGCCACCTGCATGGTGATGGTCGAAGCTCCTTGACGCTTGCCGCCGCTGACGAAATTTGAATAGGCGGCGCGCAAGACGCCTATGGTGTCGATTCCAGGGTGTTGATAGAAACGCTCGTCCTCGGCCGCCAGAATCGCGTGCTTCATGACCTGCGGCACGTCATTGATGTTGACCAGATTGCGCCGTTCCTCACCAAATTCGCCAATCAAATAGCCGTCGGAGGTATAAATGCGCAAGGGCACCTTCGGCTGATAGTTGGTCAGCACATCCAGAGACGGCAACTGGGGGTAGGCGAGGATCACAATGATCCCTACCAATGCAGTTCCGATCAGAATCAGGCCAAGCAGGAACAGCAGTGAAAGTAGGATCCAACGCAAAGAGTTGGGTAATGCAGGGTCTGTTTTGGCTATCACCTGCCTATTATATTGGCTAAGCTTATTCGTGATTTATTGCCGTCAGGAATAGCAAATTTGCTTTACAGGTATATTGGTTGCTGCTAGGATTTGATGTAAATTGTCAGCTTTACATGTAAGTCAATATTTTTTAAGGGAAATTTCTTGCGGGTTGACCTTTCTATTTTCGATCCAAACAACCAGCCATTGATCGGATTGGACATCAGTTCATCCTCGATCAAGATGGTGGAGCTTTCGCGCACCGATAAGGGCGGCATGAAAGTAGAGCGCTATGCGATAGAACTTCTCCCGCATGATGCTGTTGTTGATGGAAAAATTGTCAATAGCGAGGCAATTACCGAGACAATCGGGAAAGCGCTAAGGCGCATGGGTACCAATGCGAAGTTGGTGGCGATGGCGTTACCAACGGCTGCAGTCATTACCAAAAAAATTATCTTGCCGGCGAATCTCCGAGAGCAGGAGATGGAGGTTCAGGTCGAATCCGAGGCAAATCAATATATTCCGTTTGCACTGGAAGAGGTCAACCTCGATTTTCAGGTAATTGGACCTGCTCCCTCCGGAACGGATGATGTGGAAGTGCTCCTTGCTGCATCGCGCAAGGAGATGGTTGATGACAGAGTTGCTTGTGCACTTGGGGCCAAGTTGAAGGCTTGGGTCATGGACATAGAGGCATATGCCGCTCAAGCCGCATTTGAGTTGGTGGAAACTCAAATGCCTGACGGAGGCAGTGATCAATGTATTGCTCTGGTTGATGTGGGCGCTAACGTCATGAATGTAACCATGATGCGCAATGACCAAACGGTATATAGCCGTGAGCAGGCTTTTGGTGGCGCGCAACTCACCCAAGACATCATGCGTGCCTACGGCATGAGCATTGAAGAAGCGGAGGCGGGCAAGCGATCAGGTTCCCTGCCTGACAACTACGAGAAAGAAATTCTCGGTCCGTTTCTGGAAAGTTTGGCGCTAGAGGTGGCCCGGGCTTTGCAATTCTTTTTTACATCAACGCAATATACCCAGATTGACCATATCGTCTTGTCGGGAGGATGTGCCACTTTACCCAATGTGAGTGAGGTGGTCTTTGTTCATACCCAAGTGAATACAATTGTGGCGAACCCATTTACCAACATGACTTTGGCGTCACGGGTCAAGGAGCGTGCGTTGCTTGCAGATGCGCCATCCTTGATGATTGCCTGTGGCCTAGCCTTGAGGAGATTCGACTAGTGATCAGAGTCAATCTCCTGCCGCATCGGGAAGAAAAGCGAAAGGCTAGGCGCCAGCAATTTTATGCGGTGGCCGGCTTGCTTGTTGTTTTGGCTGGGGTTATTTGGTTCCTTGGCTTTACCGTTATCAACGGATATATAAGCTCGCAGCAGGCGACAAACGATTACCTGGAAAAGGAAATCAGCGTTCTAAAAAAGCAGATTGCAGAAATTTCCAGCATCAAAGAACAGACCGATGCCTTGCTTGCCCGCAAACAGGTCATAGAGTCGTTACAGGGAAATCGGGCGCAAACGGTGACACTTTTCAATGAATTGCTGAGCTGCGTTCCGGACGGAATCAGGCTGGTTTTATTGAGTCAGGATGGGCGCAGAATTAATGTTACCGGTGAAGCTCTATCGGAAGCGCGCGTATCGACTTTAATCCGCTCATTGGAAGAGTCGACGTTATTCGAACACGCGGTTCCCATTGAAATCAGAGCGTTAGCTTCTGCTAGCAATAACTCGTTGTTCACCTTTCAACTAACGGTGATGATTGCACAACCATCGGCGGACTCGACCAAGTCGAAACCGCACAATGATAGAGCAGTCAAAGGCTAGAACAATGAAAAAACCTGCCCTGCCCACGTTCAAGATGCCTGCCGTTGATTTAAAAGGCTTGGCAGAAGACTTCAAGACATTGGATCCCAAAGATCCAGGTTTGTGGCCCACTGCGCCGAAGTGGGTCATACTCGCTGCATTGTTCATAGGTTTGCTCGTTGCCGCATGGTTCGTCGGATGGAGCGGACAACTTGACGAACTTGATGCAAAGCGGAAAAAAGAAGTCGAGCTCAAGGCTGATTGGCTTGCAAAAAAGTCAAAGGCAATCAACCTTGACGAATACCGCAAGCAGCTCGCGGAAATCGACAGGTCGTTCGGTGATCTGCTGAAGCAGTTGCCAAACAAGGCCGAAATGGACGGCATGATTGTCGACGTCAGCCAAGCGGCTCTGACGCGCGGCCTCAAACAGGAACTATTTAAACCAGGGGCGGAAGCAAAAAAGGAATTTTATGCCTCTGTGCCGATCAGTCTGGTTCTTACCGGCGGTTATAACGAATTAGGGGAGTTTACTGCAGATATCGCAAAGCTGCCGCGTATCGTAACGCTAAATAACATCAAACTGGCGCCAAAGGATAAGGATAAGAAATCCAGCAATGGCAATGTGTTGACAATGCAGGCAACTGCCATGACATACCGTTATCTGGACGAGTCCGAGATGGCGGCCCAGAAAAAAAATAAGGCTGCAGCCAAAAAGAAAAGAGGCCGCAGAAAATGAAACAATGGAATAGGATCCTTATTGGCTTTGCCGCAGCAATATTCTCGTTGTTGCTGGCGGGCTGTGGCAACGACGATCATGGCGATGTGCGCGCCTGGATGCTGGAAGCCTCCAAAGATCTGCGCGGCCATGTTCCGGATTTGCCACAAATCAAGCCGCTGGATGTCAAGCCCTACGAGCCAGGTGACATGATTTCACCTTTCTCATCAGAAAAGGTGGTTTCAGGCGGCCTTGTCGGTGGTACACGAGTATTGCGCTCCGGCGGGCCGGCGCCGTTGAATCCCGACAGCTATCCATTGACCAAAGCACCACTGGAGGCAATACGTTTTGTCGGGACGATCATTGTAGACAAGGACGTTCGTGCGCTGGTGCAGGTGGAGCGGGAGCCGGTAAGGCAGGTACGGATAGGGGAATACATGGGGCAGAACTACGGCCGTGTTCAGCGGATAACGCCTGCCAGCGATGATTCTTCGGGCCATGTGCTGCTGAAGGAAAAGCTTTTCGACAAAGGGGTATGGGTCGAGCGGGATACCGTTTTCCCAGCGCAGGGTAAAGGAGACCGGAAATGATTCAGAAACAACGATGGATTGGTTTATGCGCAGCGTTCATTTTTGCGCTGGGAGTTGTCACGGCAACATGCGAGGCTGTTGCCGACGACGAAGGCGTAGCCGTTACAACCAATGCGATTGAGAAGATCGAAGCTTCTGCTATTTCAGGCCAGACACTCCTAAAGGTCACATTGCGTCAACCCTTGGCTAATTTGCCGTCCTCCTTCACTGTATCGTCTCCGCCACGAATCGCATTTGACTTTATCAACACAACAAATGAGTCAGGCAGCAATACGAAGCAGGTTTCATTGTCCGATTTGCAAAGCATCAATATTGTCCAGGCTGGCGCCCGCACCCGGCTTGTTCTGAATCTGAATCGCTCTAGCCGCTACGATGCGAAATTAGATGGCAGTGTGCTCTACATCTCTCTGGGAGGAGTGGTGGCTTCTGTGGCGGCAACTTCCAGTACCGGGATATCTCCCACCTTTGGTGCTGTTACCGGTCGATCATCTGACGAGGGCAACTCCATACAGAATGTCGATTTCCGTGTGGAGTCATCGGATGTAGCCAGAATAAATATCGATTTATCGGACCCCAATCCGCTCATAGATGTAAAGCGCCAAGGGTCAAGTCTTGTGTTACTGCTACAAGGTGTGAAATTACCTGATCGTTTGGCGCGGCGACTCGATGTGCGGGATTTTGGCACCCCAGTCGTTAGTGCCACAACAACGGCCTTGGGCCAAGGAACCCAGATGGTTATTGCCGGCCGCGGCGATTGGGACTACAACGTGACGCAACTCGATACCACGGTAAAAATCGAGGTCCGGCGCGTCGTCAATGACCCCAACAGCTTGGCGAACGCAAAGGAGATTCAAGGGAAGACAGTCAGTTTCAATTTTACGCAACCGGTTCCGGTAAGCCAGATGATCGGCATATTCCAGGACATCACAGGTCTTAACTTTGTAATAATGCCGGGCGTAACTGGCGAGATCGAGCGACTGAAAATGGAAAACACGCCGGTCGAAACTGCGATTGACGTCATAAGCCGGATGTATGGCCTTTCAATGCGCCGTTATAGCAACCTTGTTGTGGTTGGCAGGGCCGCAGATTTGGCAAAGTACGAAAAGGAAGCGCACGACTTGACGGTCGCGCGGCAGGACACTGCACCGATTGAGCAGGAATCCATCAAGGTTCGGTATAGGCCTGCTGCTGAAATTGTGGCGGCACTTACTGGAAGTCCTCTGGCTTCGAATCCCAGTAGCAGCGCATATGGAACAGGTTCTACTGTGCCGTCCCAAGGGAGCGGAAATCAACAACAGCAAAGCGTACCGTCCGGTGGCCAAACATCCGGCAACTCCCTCATCTCGGCACGCGGCAGCATTGCCTCCGATGCGGTAACTAATACGATATTCGTTGATGAAACCAGAGCCCAGCTAAACAAGATCAGGGAAAGAGTGGCTGCACTGGATCTACCAATCAAGCAGGTGATGATTGAAGCGCGGATTGTGAGCGTTACGACCGATTTTTCCAGATCCCTTGGCTCCAAGCTGAGTTTTATCGCTAATCCGTCGAATGCCACGATGACAGGGACTCTTGCCAGCAGCCCCAATTCACCTGCTGGCATTACCTCGACTTATGGCGCCGGGAAGCAAGCCATACTCAATGGGGGCTTTAATTCTGCAGCCGGGGCCAGCTCTGGAAATATTGTTTTATCCTTGCTGAACGCCAATCAAACCCGACTATTGCAACTCGAACTTTCTGCCAGCGAAACCGATGGCAATTCGAAGAGTATCTCGTCACCCAAGATATTGACCCAAGATGGCCGTCAAGCCACCATTACTGATGGACAAACCTTGTTCTATCAACTTCAGGGGGGCACTAATGGACCAACTACAGTGTCGGTCGATGCAGCGACCAAACTGGACGTTACCCCACAGATTGGTAGCGATGGGAAAATTCAACTCAAATTGAATGTCAACAAGGGTGGCGTGGGAACTGTTACCACCAATGCCGGTCCCAGCGTAACCAAGCAGGAGGTCAAGACTAACGTGGTTGTGGAAAACGGCGGCACCTTGATGTTGGGCGGAGTATTTACCGACCAGGAGAGTGATGCCACTAGTCAAGTCCCTCTTTTGGGCGATATACCCTTCCTTGGCTGGATGTTCAAGCAGAAGACGAAAAACAGAAACCGTACGGAACTACTTATTTTTCTTACTCCTCGCATCGTCACAGAGGAATTGACGCTCCAATAGAATCAGCATCATTTGGCGTTCATTGTTTTGCCACAATCGATTTTCCTTGTCGGTCTGATGGGTGCCGGCAAGACGACCGTTGGTCGCCTGCTGGCAAAGAGGCTACAGACACGCTTTGTGGATAGCGACCACGAAGTAGCGGCAGTGACTGGCGTAAATATCCCGACTATTTTCGATATTGAAGGCGAAGCCGGATTTCGCCGCCGCGAATCAGAGACCATCCAACGTCTTTGCCAGGAAGATAATATCGTCATGGCGACCGGCGGTGGCGCGGTGCTTGATCCTGATATCAGGCAATGCCTGCGAAACAGAGGCACAGTAGTCTATCTTTCTGCATCCCCTGAGACTTTATATGAACGCACACGACGCGATGCGGGTCGCCCTCTGTTACAGGTGAAAGATCGGTTGTCCAGATTGCGCGAACTGCACCAGCAACGCGACCCCCTCTACCATGAGGTCGCGCATCTCGTGGTTGAAGTGGGGCGTACCTCAGCTCCTCATGTGGTTCGTCAAATACTCGCGGCACTGGCCTCAGATGCACACGCTTGAAGTCTCACTTGGGGATCGCAGCTACCCCATCCTTATCGGTCCCGGCATTTACGCGGCTTCAGCGCTGATGGTCGATCATCTGACAGGCAGACGTTTGGCGATTGTCACCAATGAAACGATAGCGCCGCTTTATCTGGCGCCATTAACGAGCGCTCTACGTGGTCAAGGCCTGTCAGTTATCGAGATCATTCTGCCTGATGGCGAGGTATACAAGACCGGCAAGACGCTGGATTCCATTTACGATGCTCTGATGCGTGAGCGTTGCGATCGCAGCACGACGCTGATTGCGTTGGGTGGTGGCGTTATCGGTGATATGTGCGGCTACGCTGCGGCGACCTATCAGCGCGGCATACCATTCATCCAGATCCCGACGACCCTGCTCGCGCAAGTAGACTCTTCAGTGGGCGGCAAGACCGGTATCAACCATCCACTTGGCAAAAACATGATTGGCGCCTTCTGGCAACCGAAGCTGGTACTTGCCGACACGGATACCCTGAAAACACTGCCAGCGCGGGAACTCTCCGCCGGTCTGGCTGAGGTCATCAAGTACGGGCTGATCAGGGATAGCGCCTTCTTCGACTGGCTCGAAGCCAACATGGATCGGCTGGTCAGCTGTGATCCTGATGCGCTGACCCATGCCATCGAACAATCATGTGTCAACAAAGCGGAAGTGGTGGCGGGCGACGAGCGGGAGACCGCCAAGGAAGGTGGCCGCGCTCTGCTCAACCTTGGACACACATTTGGTCATGCCATAGAAACTGCGCTTGGTTACGGCAAGTGGCTGCATGGTGAAGCCGTGGCAACCGGCATGTTGATGGCAGCGCATCTCTCGGCGCGTCTTGGCTGGCTCACATCAAGCGATGTTGTGCGCATCAGCGACTTGCTTCTGCGTGCCGGATTGCCGCTCAAGGCACCGCGCCTAGGAGCTGAAAAATATATTGATCTTATGGGGCATGACAAGAAGAACATAGGCGGATGTTTGCGTCTTGTCCTTCTCAAATGTATCGGTGAGGCCATCACGACCAGCGCGGTTGAGCCGGCAGATGTGCTTGCCGCCATTGATGCCTGCTGCGATAACCCGCTGTAAACCCTAGGGGATGGCTGATTTCGCGTCATTTGCAGTAACTGAATCCAATTCGCGCGGTCGTCTTATTGATGAGACAGGGCCTGTTGCACGTTCCGAGTTTCAGCGCGACCGCGATCGTGTCATCCACTCCACCGCATTCCGGCGGCTTGAGTACAAGACGCAAGTATTCGTCAATCACGAAGGCGACCTGTTCCGCACGCGACTCACGCACTCGATCGAAGTCGGTCAGATTTCTCGCACCATTGCCCGCGCGCTGCATGTCAACGACGATCTCGTGGAGGCTATCGCGCTGG
Organism: Georgfuchsia sp.; assembly: GCA_049276455.1. Taxonomy (GTDB): domain Bacteria; phylum Pseudomonadota; class Gammaproteobacteria; order Burkholderiales; family Rhodocyclaceae; genus Georgfuchsia. The sequence goes on from JBASWL010000021.1 coordinate 245,320, forward strand.
CGCACGATCTTGGCCATACGCCCTTCGGCCATGCCGGTCAGGATGCACTCAACGAATGCATGCGCGAATACGGCGGCTTTGAACACAATCTGCAATCGCTGCGCATCGTCGATTTACTTGAAGAACGCTACGGCGCCTTCGATGGCCTCAACTTGATGCACGAAACGCGCGAAGGGATACTCAAGCACTGCTCGCTCAAGAATGCGCAGGAACTCGATGAACTTGGCCTGCGATTCATAGAAAAACGTCGGCCCTCCATTGAGGCGCAGATTTGCAATCTCGCCGATGAGATCGCCTACAACAATCATGACATCGATGATGGTATTCGTAGCGGCCTGCTCTCGTTGGAACAGTTGCGGGAAGTTGGGCTTTTCGCGCGCCACACCGTAGCTGCGATAGCGGAATTCCCTGCGCTAACAGACCGCCGTCTGGTGCACGAAACAATCCGACGTATGATCAATGCCCAAGTGACCGATTTGCTCGCCGAATCAAATCAGCGCATCGCAACATCAGGCATTTGCTCTCTGGACGATGTTCATGCGGCACCCGCTCTGGTGCAGTTCAGCGTCGTCATGCATGCGGAAAACCAGCAACTGAAGGCATTTCTGCGCGACCACCTGTATCATCACTATCAAGTGTTGCGCATGACTACCAAGGCCCGCCGCATTATTTCGGACCTGTTCACTGCCTTTATGTCCGACCCGCGTCTATTACCACCCCAGTATCAGCACATGGCAGAAATTGACAAGCCACGTGCAATTGCTGATTACGTGGCTGGGATGACCGACCGTTACGCCATGAAGGAACACCGACGCCTGTTCGCTGTTGGCGAGGTCTGAGCCAGATCTGAACCGGTGCTTGCTGCGCCGCAACGTATTGAGTTCGTAGCCAATCAGCGGTATATTTAAACGCTAGTGCTACAAGTTTTTTTCCAAAGCCGGGGAGTCGTATGCCCCCGGCTTTTTTACCGGTTTCGCCGCTTTATCGTCGCGTAGCCTCCCAGCATTCTAGGAAAGTGAAAAGATGGATCTGCCCAGTCGACAGGGTCTCTACGACCCGGCCAATGAACATGATGCCTGCGGTGTCGGTTTTGTCGCGCACATCAAGAACAAGAAGAGCCACTCCATCATTGAGCAGGGACTGCAGATCCTGAAGAACCTTGAACACCGCGGTGCCACTGGTTACGACCCTTTACTTGGTGATGGTGCGGGAATACTGATCCAGATTCCCGACGCATTCTTCCGTGCCGAAATGGCGAGCAAAGGGGTGAAGTTGCCGCCATTCGGCGAATACGGCGTGGGTGTAATTTTTCTGCCGCAAAAACCCGAAAGCCGTCGCGCTTGCGAGGCGGCGATTGAACGTACCGTGCGTTACGAGGGTCAAGTGCTGCTTGGTTGGCGCGACGTGCCGGTCGACAATGAAGGCTTGGCTCAGGCCGCAAAGGATCTCGAGCCAGTGATTCGCCAGATTTTCATCGGCCGTGGCGCGGATGTTGCTGATACCGATGCCCTGGAACGAAAGCTCTATGTTATCCGCAAGGAGGCCGGACATCGCGTGCAGGCGCTGAAGTTGTCTGATGGCAAGATGTTCTATGTTCCTTCCCTATCGACGCGTACGTTGCTCTACAAAGGCATGTTGCTGGCCGACCAGGTTGGTAAATATTTTCTTGATCTTCGGGATTCGCGTCTGGTCTCAGCCTTGGCGCTGGTGCACCAGCGTTTCTCGACCAACACCTTTCCCACTTGGGACTTGGCTCACCCTTTCCGCATGATTGCCCACAATGGTGAGATCAACACGCTGCGCGGCAACGTCAACTGGATTCGGGCGCGAGAGAATGGCATTTCCTCCCCCTTGTTCGGCGAAGATCTGGAGAAAATCTGGCCCCTGATTTACGACGGTCAATCCGATTCGGCCAGTTTTGACAATGCACTGGAACTTCTGGTTATGGGGGGGTACAGCTTGCCCCATGCCATGATGATGCTGATTCCCGAGGCCTGGGTCGGCAATTCGATGATGAAGGAAGAATACCGCGCCTTCTATGAATTTCACATGGCCCTGATGGAGCCATGGGATGGCCCGGCGGCGGTAGCCTTTACTGATGGGCGACAGATCGGCGCCACACTTGACCGCAATGGCCTGCGTCCGGCGCGTTATCTTGTCACTGACGACGACCTGGTCATCATGGCATCGGAAAGCGGTGTGATGCCGATTGCGCAGGAGCGCATTGTCAAGAAGTGGCGTCTGCAACCCGGGAAAATGCTGCTGATTGATCTCGAGCAAGGACGGATCATCGATGACGATGAAATCAAGAACACGCTTGCCACAGCCAAGCCCTATCGTGAATGGATCAAAAAGTCGCGTCATTATGTGGACGAGATGCCCGAGGTCAAGTCACGCGACAAGCTGATTGCTCCGCTGCTCAATCTGCAGCAGGCTTTCGGCTACACACAGGAAGACTTCAAGTTCATTCTTGAACCGATGGTGACCAATGGTGAAGAAGCCACAGGGTCGATGGGCAACGACAGCGCTTTGCCGGTACTGTCGGACCGCTACAAGCCACTATTCAGCTACTTCAAGCAACTGTTCGCTCAAGTGACAAACCCGCCGATTGATCCGATCCGCGAAGAAATCGTCATGTCGCTGATATCGCTGGTCAGCCCCAATCCCAACCTGCTTGGCGTGCATGAAACCGAACCGACCCCGCGCCTTGAAGTGCATCAGCCGATTCTCGTGCCTGCAGACATGGCCAAGCTGAAGCAGATTGATGAATTGACGAAGGAGGTTTTCCGTTCGGTAGTGATCGACTACACCACCGTGGCAGCGGAAGGAACAGCCGGATTCAGCCGCGCACTTTACCGTGTGTGTGAACGAACCGAGAGCGCAGTGAACCAAGGATTCAATGTCATTATTCTCTCTGATCGCAATACCAGCGCTACGCGCGCGCCACTTCCAGTGCTGCTGGCCTGTTCTGCCGTGCATCAACATCTGGTGCGCATTGGCTTGCGTACATCCTGCGGGTTGGTGGTGGAATCCGGCGCTGCGCGCGAAGTGCACCATTTCGCCACGCTTGCCGGTTATGGCGCAGAGGCGATTCACCCCTGGATTGCCTTTGAGAGCATTGCAGCTATCACCGCTCAGTTACCGGGCAAGCCGAGCGTGGCAGAGGCGCAGAAGCGCTATGTCAAGGCCATCAACAAGGGGTTGATGAAAGTGATGTCGAAAATGGGCATTTCGACCTACCAGTCTTATTGTGGCGCGCAGATCTTTGAGGCGATAGGACTGTCGTCCGACTTTGTCGCTAAATATTTCACCGGTACGCCGACGCGCATCGAGGGCATCGGTCTCAGGGAGGTGGCACAGGAGGCGCTGAACAGGCATGCCGCCGCCTTTGGCGATGATCCCCTGCTGGTCGACGCACTGGATTGTGGCGGCGAGTATGCCTTTCGCGTGCGTGGCGAGGAGCACATGTGGACGCCTGATGCCATCGCCAAGTTGCAACATGCGACGCGTTCAGGGCAATACGACACCTACAAAGAATATGCGCAACTGATCAATGACCAGACCCAGCGTCACATGACGCTGCGCGGTCTGTTCGAGATCAAGCCGGCAGGAGCCCCGGTGCCGCTCGACGAAGTCGAACCGGCCAAGGAAATCGTCAAGCGCTTCGCCACCGGCGCCATGTCGCTCGGCTCCATCTCGACCGAGGCGCATAGCACACTGGCTATTGCCATGAACCGCATCGGCGGCAAGTCCAATACTGGCGAAGGTGGCGAAGACCCGATGCGCTTCAAGCCGGCCAAGGCCGGCCAGACGCTGGCGCAATTGATTGGCGAGAGCCGCATCGAGCGTGATATACCTCTCCATGAAGGTGACTCGCTGCGTTCGAAAATCAAGCAGGTGGCATCGGGCCGTTTCGGTGTCACGACGGAATATCTGGCAAGTGCTGACCAGTTGCAGATCAAGATGGCCCAGGGCGCCAAGCCCGGCGAGGGTGGACAGTTGCCGGGACACAAGGTGTCCGAATACATCGGTTTTCTGCGTCACTCGGTGCCCGGCGTCGGTCTCATCTCGCCGCCGCCGCACCATGATATCTATTCGATCGAGGATCTGGCACAACTGATCCATGATCTGAAAAACTCAAACCCGCAAGCCAGCATCTCGGTCAAGCTTGTTTCCGAAGTGGGGGTGGGAACGGTCGCCGCGGGCGTCGCCAAGGCCAAGGCAGATCACCTCGTCATCGCCGGCCACGACGGTGGCACCGGCGCTTCACCAATCTCATCAATCAAGCACGCCGGCACGCCGTGGGAAATCGGGCTTGCCGAGACGCAGCAGACGCTGGTGATGAACCGCTTGCGCGGACGCATCCGGGTCCAGGCTGACGGCCAGATGAAGACTGGCCGTGATGTATTTATCGCGGCTTTGTTGGGCGCGGACGAAGTTGGCTTTGCCACTGCGCCGCTTGTGGTCGAAGGCTGCATCATGATGCGCAAGTGCCACCTCAATACCTGTCCGGTCGGTGTTGCCACGCAGGACCCGGTGCTGCGCAAACGCTTCAGCGGCCAACCCGAACATGTCGTCAATTACTTCTTCTTCGTTGCCGAGGAAGTGCGCGAACTCATGGCGCAAAACGGTATTCGCAGATTCGATGACCTGATCGGCCGCGCCGACCTGCTCGACATGAAGAAAGGCATTGATCATTGGAAAGCCAAGGGACTCGACTTCTCGAGGATTTTCTTCCGCCCCGCCATGCCTGACGGAGTTGCGCGCCATCAGTGCGAAATACAGGATCATGGTTTGGACAAGGCGCTGGATCATCAATTGATCAACGAGGCCCGGGCGGCACTCGACCATGGCAAGAAGGTTATTATCGAAAGCAAAATCCGCAACATCAACCGTAGTTGTGGCACTTTGCTCTCGCATGAGGTTGCCAAGCGCTACGGCCATGCCGGCTTGCCTGACGGCACGATTACAGTGCGCCTCAAGGGTACGGCCGGGCAGAGCCTGGGCGCCTTTCTCGCCAAGGGTGTGACGCTCGATCTCATCGGCGAAGCCAACGACTATGTTGGCAAGGGGCTCTCGGGTGGGCGCATCGTGGTTCGTCCGCCTGCCGAATTCAGCGGCAAGCCGGAAGAAAACATCATCGTCGGCAACACCGTGTTGTACGGTGCCATCAGTGGCGATGTATTTTTCTGTGGTGTTGCCGGCGAACGCTTCTGCGTGCGCAACTCGGGGGCGACTGCGGTTGTCGAAGGTACCGGCGATCATGGTTGCGAATACATGACGGGTGGTACGGTGGTGGTACTGGGCCAGACAGGACGCAATTTTGCCGCCGGCATGAGTGGTGGCGTGGCTTACGTGCTGGACGAGGACGGGCAGTTTGAAAAACGCTGCAATCTCGCCATGGTTGCGCTGGAGCCTTTGCCCGAGGAAATTGCCACCTCCGAGACCGGCGAGCTCGAAGGTCATGGTCAAGTGGACTTGCGCCACCTGGGCCGCGCTGATGAGGAGTTGCTCACATCACTGATCGCAAGGCATGTCGAATACACTGGTAGCGAACGCGCGAAAGATATTTTGCAGCGGTGGGCCGAGTATAGGACTCGGTTCGTCAAGGTGATGCCGCACGAATATCGACGGGCGCTCAAGGAGATGGCGCAGAGCAAAACAGCCGAGATGCAAAAGGAGGCTGCGTAATGGGCAAGTCCACCGGATTTCTTGAGTACCAGCGTTTGTCCGAGACTTACCTGCCGGTATCAAAACGCGTCAAAACCTATCAGGAGTTCGTCCTGCGTCTAAGCGATGAAGATGCGAAGATTCAGGGTGCTCGCTGCATGGATTGCGGGATTCCGTTCTGCAATACAGGCTGCCCGGTCAACAACATCATTCCGGACTGGAACGATCTTGTTTATCGCGGCAAATGGCGCGAAGCGATCGAGGTACTGCATTCGACCAACAATTTTCCGGAATTCACCAGCCGCATCTGTCCGGCGCCGTGCGAAGCTGCCTGTACGCTGAACATTCCACCGACTGATCCGGTTGGCATCAAATCGATTGAACGCATCATCATCGACAAGGCCGGTGAGAACGGCTGGGTGGTGCCGCAGCCGCCGCAGCGCAAGACCGGCAAGAAGATAGCCGTCGTCGGCAGCGGCCCGGCCGGGCTCGCTGCCGCGCAACAGCTGGCGCGCGTCGGCCATGACGTTACCGTATTCGAGAAGAACGATCGCATTGGCGGCCTGCTGCGCTATGGCATTCCCGACTTCAAGCTCGACAAGCGACTGATCGACTGGCGCATGGAGCAGATGGCGGCCGAAGGCGTCAACTTTGAGAATAGCGTGCTCATATCAAAGACTGTACTGCCCAAGGGTGTGGCCAACGACGCAAAGAAGACTATCGGCGCCGAGCAATTGAAGAAGGATTTCGATGCCATCGTTCTGGCTGGTGGCGCCGAGACATCGCGCGATCTGCCGGTGCCGGGGCGCGAACTCGAAGGCGTGTATTTCGCGATGGAATTCCTGGTGCCACAGAACAAGGAAAACCACGGCGCCAAAAAAAATCCGATTTCAGCCAAGGGCAAGCACGTCGTTGTGATCGGTGGGGGCGATACTGGCTCAGACTGCGTCGGCACCTCCAACCGGCATGGCGCGGCAAGCGTGACGCAAATCGAATTGTTGCCGCGGCCACCTGAACAGGAAAACGGTTCGCTGGTATGGCCGTATTGGCCGTTGAAATTGCGCACTTCGTCATCGCATGAAGAGGGTTGCATCCGTGATTGGAGCATCGGCACCAAAGAGTTTGTCGGCGAGAACGGAAAGCTCAAAGCGATCCGTGCCGTTCGTCTCGAATGGAAGGATGGCCGGATGAGCGAAGTGCCGGGGTCGGAATTTGAAATACAGGCCGACCTTGTATTCCTTGCCATGGGCTTCACTGCGCCGGTTGGCGGCGTTCTTGACGCATTCGGCGTGGAGAAAGACGCGCGTGGCAATGCCAAAGCCACGACCGATGGTGAACGCTGCTATGCGACCAATGTCGACGGCGTGTACGCGGCCGGTGACATGCGCCGGGGCCAATCGCTGGTGGTATGGGCGATTCGCGAGGGGCGCCAGTGCGCACGCGAGGTTGATCAGTTCCTGATGGGCAGTTCTACGCTACCGCGCTAATCACGTCATGACCATATGTCATTTGGGGATGCCGCAATGAATATCGTCATCCTCGCCGCTGGCCAGGGCAAGCGCATGAATTCGGCGCTGCCGAAGGTGCTGCACCCGATCGCGGGCAAGCCGATGCTGGCGCATGTACTCGATACGGCGCGCTCCCTCAAGCCCGCCCGCCTGTGCGTGGTGTTCGGCCATGGCGGGGAACAGGTGCCCGTTGCGCTCGCCGCGCCCGATGTCACTTGGGTCAAGCAGGAACCACAACTTGGCACCGGACACGCTGTGCTGCAGGCGCTGCCACATCTCGACACGACGCTGCCAACGCTGGTGCTCTATGGCGATGTGCCGCTGATTCAGGCAGATACCTTGCGCCACCTTTTATCCATTGCCGACAATGGGCTGGCGCTGCTGACTGTCATGCTTGCCGACCCGCGTGGCTATGGCCGCATAGTTCGTGCTGGTGGCAAAGTGAAATGCATCGTCGAGGAAAAAGATGCCAGTGCTGCCGAGAGAAAAATCTGCGAAATCAACACCGGCATTCTCGCTGCACCAACCAGCGCGCTGATGCGCTGGTTGCCGAAATTGGGTAAGCAGAATGCGCAGGGCGAGTATTACCTGACCGACATCGTGGCGCTGGCAGTCGCTCAGCGCATGGCAGTACATACCGCGCACCCGGCGCACGAATGGGAAGTGCAGGGCATCAACAGCAAACTGCAACTTGCCGAGTTGGAGCGCGTGCATCAGCACAATACCGCCGCCGCGCTGCTGCATCAGGGCGTGACGCTGGCCGATCCCTTCCGCATCGACGTGCGTGGAGAACTGGGCTGTGGCCGAGATGTGAGCATTGACATCAACTGCGTATTCGAAGGCAGAGTGACACTCGGAGATGGTGTCTCGGTCGGGCCGCATTGCGTGTTGCGCAACGTGATCGTCAAGCGCGGCGCAAAAATAGAAGCATTCTGTCACTTGCAGGATGCAATTGTCGGCGAGGAATGCATTATCGGCCCCTATGCACGGTTGCGCCCCGGCGCAAAACTGGGCAAGGATGTGCACATCGGCAACTTTGTCGAAGTGAAGAACAGCAACATTGACGACCACTCCAAGGCCAATCACCTGGCCTATATCGGCGATGCCGATATAGGCCAGAGGGTGAATGTGGGCGCCGGTACCATTACATGCAATTACGATGGCGCCAATAAATACCGCACAGTGATCGAGAATGATGTATTCATCGGTTCTGACACGCAACTTGTTGCGCCAGTGACGGTCGGCCGCGGTGCAACCCTTGGCGCCGGCACGACTTTAACGAAGGATGCACCGCCTGATCAACTCACAGTGTCGCGAGCCAAGCAGGTATCTATTGCCGGCTGGCAGCGGCCAAAAAAAACAGCGAAGTAGCTGCGTAGTCAGAGCAAGGCAAGAGACGTCCTTATCTACCTGAATGGCGCACAGCCATTTCAGCCAGCTTTACCAGAGTCCTATTGTATTGAAGAGTGTATTTAAGAGCAGCTAACCCATCCGGGCAGCTGCTCTTTCTGCTGCTGACAACATCACTTACAGTGCATTGGTGCAAACAGCATTATTATCAACAGGACCAGTAGCTCCCTGACCGTATGGACTTACAACAAATGGCGGTGGAACTGGGTTGCTTAGTGCGCTTGCAGGAGCCGGAAGTGTGAATGTTGCCGTAGCTGGTGGGTCGTTTCCGCTTGTACCAGCTGTCGCTATCAGATCAAGAACGGCCCACGTGGCATAATTCTGCAGATAAGTTATGTTCGCGACGGCTATGCCGTTTGAGGTTTTCGCCGTTGTGTTAACTGTAGCCACCCCATTAGGATCCAGGACGCCATTTCCGTTGGTGTCCGGATTGCAGTCAGAAGTCACGCTGGCAGAACAAACGACGCCGTTATACAGCCAATCCTCCCGCGGGCAACCCGTGATCGTTCCGTATGTCGGTGGAACGTTATCAATATCGAGTACCCAACCAGGTTCATATGCTCCCTTTATAAAGGCAATACCTTCCGATGTAGGACGCAACAAAAATGTAACCGGTGTGTCGTCAGGGACGGGATTGCCTGCAATGTTTGTAACCAAGGCTGAATAAGTTATGGAATAGGTGTCACCGGAAGATGAGATCACATTGTTTGTGCCCAGCCTTACGAACAAGGCCTGAGCTGCTACGGTCAGTTTAACCGTCGAGGTAATGGGGGCGATAACGACCGGAGTGCCATTAACAATAATAGAAGACGCGGTTGCGCTGATCTCTACTCCATTTGATTCACTGCTGGTGGTGCCAGCAATGTAATTTACCGAAGCTGTACCAGTAACGTCCGTTGTTGCCGTTCCATAATCAAGCGAACCGCCACTGGAATCGTTTAATGAGAAATCAACTACCGCGTTTTTAACCAGATTATTTTGCGCATCGCGCACCACCACTTTAATTACCGATTGGCTGGTTTTGCTGCCGGCGAGATTGGTCTCAACAGTGCTGGGGAAAGCCTGTGTGTTGATGGAAGAAGCGCTAGTCGTGATAAACACTACATTTAGGCTGGTGGAAGGGTCGCCACTGCCGATACCCTTTGCAGTAAATATGGCATCCCCAGTTGAACTTGAAGTGACAGATGTAGAGGCAACCCCCGCCGAAGTAGCTACCGAGGTTGGGGAAAACACTCCGCGCGTGGCGGAGAAGATAACCGTACCGGGCACAGCCGTGCCGCTGTTGGACCAGTCAACTGTTATTGGAATGGAGGTAGTACCCACCACGATCTCTGGCGTATCTGTAATCGGATCTCCATTGACTGTGGCGAAAGCGAAATTCGTGGTGTTGATGGTGATTGTTTGGGTCTGACTGGCCCCGGCCCCCGTCACGGTCAAAACATCAGTCCCTGAACCTGAATTAGTCGCGGTTACCGCAGCGGCAATCTGCCCTGAGGAATCGGTAATCCCGGTAGATGGCGTCAAAACAACAGGATTATTGTTTTGCGAATTTACCGCAAGCGTTACACCCTGCAGCGCTACGCCAGTCGAGTCTTTTACGGTAATTGTGTAAGTGCCAACCGTGCCACCCGCTAGTGAAGTGTTTCCATTAATGGTAATGGCGGTGCCTGTAACGCTTACCGTATTGCTGTCAGAAACACTGCCGACCTTGGCTGTTACGGTAATCACCCGATTTGCCCTGCTGGTGGAGCCAATATTAAGAGTTGCGGAGACAGTACCGCTTGCGCTGGTAACGGGGTTTGGGTTGGAGATGGTGGCGGATGAGTCAGTAGTTGAAAAGGATACCGTTTGACCAGCCATGGCTTGCCGATTGGAATCCACCACAACTGCTGTCAAAGTCGTTGTGGCCGTTGCAGATGACGGCATTTGCTGACTGCTTACCAGCAATTGAACAGCACCGATGGTAGAGGTAGGTGTCTCTCCGCCAGTGCCACCGTCGCTTCCCCCTCCGCCGGAACCGCCGCAGCCAGTGAGCAGGGCGAGTGCCGTCGCAAGGAAGAGCGAAGCCACGAATGTTGAAAACCTGGAGAAAACCCGAAATGAATAATTTTGCACGCAAGCCCCCGATCACCTGATGCACACAATCAAACGATTGTGCAACTAACATAACGATACAATAATTCCCGTATAAAAACCAGTTACGCATTGATCCGGCGGCAAATTATGCGCATAATGAAATGATGTATTCCAGACTAGGCCGGCTGATGACATTGCTTGTCATACTGATATGCCTTCCCTTGCAGGGGTTGGCAGCAGTGACGATGCCTACCTGTCAGGCGCATGGGCAGAAGATGGAAATGCATGTCGCTGCCGGCGATATGTCTGACATGTCGCATTGCGACCAGCATCACGATGGCAAGTCGCATCCCGGTAAAGCCCCCTGCGACAAATGCTTTGCCTGCTACCTGAGCAGCGCTCAGGCGCTTATGTCGTTTGTTATGCCTGTCTATGCACCTGATGGCGCACTCTTGGTTGCCAGTCCGACCAGAGGCATTCCCGAGCCGATTCCCTCATCTCCGTTTCATCCGCCTCGATCGATCCCGGCCTGGTGCTGAGGATCGTCTAGCTTTCACGCTATAGCCTTTGCTCGGGCGCCTGCCCGGGGAATGCGTTTAATTCTGCTGTTCTGTCGATCCTTCAGTGCATATTGACCAACGGTGGTCTTGTTTGCCGTCGAGGTCTGGTGTGCCTATGTGCATCATCGGTCTTGATGTTGCAGCATCAGGATCCATAAGGTTGGTTTTCGCTCGGATAGGTTCAACACAGAAAAGGAAAGCAGAAAAATGAAACAATCAATGATGATTACACTTGCATGCGCCCTGTTTGGCGCCTCAGTCATAACTGCTTATGCTGGCGATGAGCACCACCATGCCATGGCCGAAGCGCAAAAAAGCCATACTGTGAATGGAGAAGTGGTGGCTGTGGACAAGGCCGCCAGCAAGGTGAAGCTGAAACATGAAGCAGTGCCGGAGCTCCAGTGGCCGGCCATGACGATGTTTTTCGCGGTAGCCGATAAATCGCAACTGGCCGTATTGAAACCTGGCGATCAGGTCAAATTCGAGTTTGTAAAAGTCAGCGGTGATTCGCCGTTGATTACACAGATCAAGATTGCGAAATAAACATCGGCGTAGGGCATTCGGGAAACGCTGATCTGATCCTCACCGTTTCGGTGTTTTCCCAATGCTTGAACAGGAGGAAATCATACGTTTATGGATACGAGCCGGTGGCGTAATAATGCTATTAGCACCATCTGCCGCATCTGCCGGCATCAGTGTGCCTGGCATGAAGAAAAACTCGCCGGGGATGGTTGAAATGAAATGGGAAAAGCTGGTGGTTTATCGCAATCCGAAGGCAGGCGAAGAGCTAACGGTTTTTTTGGCCGAGCGAGAACTGGGGTGATCAAATTATGATGATATTGGGTTTCGCGAGAGTTTCGGTCTGGTCTTGCTTGGGGGCAATTGCTTTGCCGCTAACCGTACTGGCAGCGGGCGTAGGTGATCCATTGCCGAAGGCCAACGGTAATCCGGCGATAAGCAAGGGAGAGACAAATCCAGTTCCACTTGATGTGGACAGTGCAGTTGCAGTTGCCTTGGCGGGAAATCCGGGGCTGGAAAAAATCAAGGCCCGGGCGCAAGCGTTGGCCGAGGTGCCGGCCCAGGTTGGTACGCTGCCTGATCCAATGCTGTCGCTGAACGCGCTCAATCTGCCGACGGATACGTTTTCGCTATCGCAGGAAGCCATGACGCAGATGCAGATCGGTCTGGGCTTTGCCCTGCCCTTTCCAGGCAAGCTGGGACTGCGCGAGCAAGCGGCTGAATTTGAAGCCAAGGCTGCTGAATTCGATGTGGACGAGATGCGGCTGATGTTGGTCCGGAATGTGCGATCAAGCTGGTGGAACCTGTTCTTTTTGGATCGGGCCATATCCATCGTGCAGCGCAATAAGGAATTGCTGCGCCAGTTCGTCAAGATTGCCGAAACAAAATACAAGACCGGTCAGGGCATGCAGTCCGATGTTTTGTTGGCGCAAGTGGAACTTTCCAAACTGCTGGAGATGGAAATCAGTTTGCAGGCATCACGCCGGGGGCAGGCGGCAGCGCTGAATGCCATGCTCGGACGTTCGGCGGCAACCAGGGTGGCCGTTCCGGATAACACCGACGAATCCCTGCCGTCTCCGCCGGACTTCGAGACATTGCGCAAGATGTCGATGGATGAGCGGCCCGTGCTCTTCGCCCAACGCCAAACTCTGGAAGCAGCGCACACGCGCGTGACGCTGGCCGAGAAGGATTACTACCCGGACTTCAAGCTGGGCGCGGCATATGGATTCCGCCGTGGCAACAATCCGAATGGAAGTTCGCGGGCGGACATGTCCAGTATTACGTTCAGCATGAATTTGCCGATTTTCACAGGCTCAAGACAGGATGGCGTTTTGGCGCAACGCAAGGCCGAAGTGTTGAAGGAAGAATATGGCCTGGACGACAGGGTAGTGCAGGTAGAAGCCGAGATCGAACAGGCGCTGGCTGATTATCGTGCCGGCCGGGAGCAGGCAGCATTGTTCAAAACCGGCATCATTCCCCAGGCAAGGCAGACGACGGCATCCATGCTCGCATCCTATCAAGTGAGCAAGGTGGATTTCCTGAATCTCGTGCGTGCCCAGGTCACGCTTTACAACTATGAAACGCAATACTGGAAAACGCTGAGTGCAAGCTGGCAGGCATGGGCGCGGCTGGAAGCGGCCATCGGCGCGACGATCCCCAAATCGATTCAGCGCGATGCCGCCGCGAAAACAGACAAGGAGACGGTTAATGAATAAGAACATTATCGCAACGGCAGCCATTGCCTTGCTGATTGGCGGCGTCGTCGGCTACTGGATATCGTCCGGGAAATTGACTGAATCAGCCACCATGCAACCGGCGGCAGGGGAGCGCAAGCCGCTTTTTTATCGCAATCCGATGAATCCGGCCATTACGTCTTCCGTCCCGGCGCAAGACGAAATGGGCATGGACTATATCCCCGTCTATCCGGAAAGAAGCACCGAGCCGGATGCTTCCGCCGGAACCGTCAAGATAGATGCAACGATGGTGCAGGATATGGGTGTCCGCACGACAGAGGTCAAACGCACGACTCTGTCGCGGCACATCCGCACCATAGGACGGGTTACCTATGACGAGCAGCGCGTGGCGCGCCTGCATCCGAAATATGATGGATGGGTCGAAAAGCTGTTCGCCGACAAAACCGGCGAGCCGGTGAAAAAGGGCAGTATGCTGCTTGCAATCTATTCGCCCCAGATCGTCGCTACCGAGGAAGAATATCTGCTTGCCCTGGACAGTGTGGCGAAGCTGAAAAAAAGCCTGTTTGCCGATGTGCGCGAAGGGGCCGAGAGTCTCTTGCGTTCAACCAAAGAGCGTCTGCAACTGTTTGACGTTCCCGAGCACCAGATCCGGCAACTCGCCACCGAGCACAAAATCATAAAGGGCATACATATTCATTCTCCGTTTGATGGCATCGTGATGAACATCGGCGCCCGTGAGGGCGAGCGCATCACCCCGCAAACCGAGCTTTACATGATCACGGATCTGTCGCGCGTCTGGGTGACCGTCGATCTCTACGAGGATGATCTTCCCTGGGTGCGCGAAGGCGATACGGCCAGCATGCAGGTGGCTGGCATTCCGGGGCGCACCTTCACCGGCAAGGTGACCTATATTTATCCCTACATGGAGGCAAAAACACGCACCATCAAAATCCGTCTGGAGTTTGACAACCCGGAGCTGGCGCTGAAGCCGGACATGTTCGCCAATGTCGATATCGAGTCGGGCAAGCAATTCGATGCATTAGTTGTTCCCGCCGAGGCCATTGTGCGCACCGGCACGCAGGAACAGGTATTCGTGCGGCGCGCGCCAGGCCGGTTTGAACCGCGCAAGGTCACGGTCGGCGTAACCACAGATGGGCAAACGCAGATCGTGAAGGGTCTGGAGGCTGGCGAGACCGTAGTGACATCGAGCCAGTTCCTGATCGATTCCGAATCCAAGCTGAAGGAAGCAACGGCCAAAATGATCGAAGCAGCCACACCGAAAATGGATGGCATGGGCGCGGGAGGCCAACGATGATTCGTGCGCTGATCGACGCCTCGATCAAAAACCGCTTTCTGGTCCTGATTGCGACGCTGCTGATTTCATTGGCCGGCTTTCTGGCGATGAAATCCACCCCGCTCGACGCCATACCCGACCTTTCCGACGTGCAGGTCATCATATTCACCGGCTTCCCCGGCCAGGCGCCAAAGGTGGTGGAGGATCAGGTGACCTATCCGTTGACCACCGCGATGTTGTCGGTACCGAGAACGAAGGTGGTGCGCGGCTATTCCTTCTTCGGCTTTTCCATGGTGTATGTGATCTTCCAGGACGGCACCGACATGTACTGGGCGCGCACCCGCGTGCTGGAATACCTGAACTATGCTGCCGATCGCCTGCCCGCCAGCGTTTCTCCCAAACTGGGGCCGGATGCCACCGGCGTCGGCTGGGTGTACGAATATGCGCTGGTGGACAAGTCGGGCCGCCATGATTTGTCGCAGTTGCGCTCGATCCAGGACTGGTACTTGCGCTATCCGCTACAGACGGTGGATGGCGTCTCCGAGGTCGCTTCCATTGGCGGTTACGTCAAGCAGTATCAGGTCGAAGTCAAACCGGACGCGCTGCTGGCTTACAACATTCCGCTCGCCAAGGTCAAACAGGCCATCCAGCGCAGCAACAATGACGTCGGCGGCCGCCTAGTGGAAATGGGCGAAACCGAATACATGGTGCGCGGGCTTGGCTATATCAAAAGCCTGCACGATCTGGAAGTCATTCCCATTGGCGTCGATGCCAATGGCACGCCGATCTATCTGAAACAGGTGGCGAACATCCA
This sequence comes from Georgfuchsia sp., assembly GCA_049276455.1. Taxonomy (GTDB): domain Bacteria; phylum Pseudomonadota; class Gammaproteobacteria; order Burkholderiales; family Rhodocyclaceae; genus Georgfuchsia. The sequence continues at coordinate 260,865 of JBASWL010000021.1, forward strand.
TCTCGGTCCCGAATTGCGCCGCGGTCTGGCGGAACTCAACGGTGAGGGCGAAGTCGCCGGTGGCGTCGTGGTCATGCGCTACGGCGAGAACGCGCTGACCACCATCGAGCGGGTACGCCAGAAATTGGAAAACTTGAAAAAGGGACTACCGGAAGGCGTCGAAATTGTCCCCGTCTATGATCGTGGCAACCTGATCGAGCGCGCCGTGGACAACCTCAAGCACAAGCTGATCGAGGAATCCATCGTCGTCGCGCTGATCTGCCTGTTGTTCCTGTTGCACGCCAGAAGCGCGCTGGTGGCCATCATCAGCCTGCCGGTCGGTATCCTGATCGCGTTCCTGATCATGCGCTGGCAGGGATTGTCCGCCAACATCATGTCGCTGGGCGGCATCGCCATTGCCATCGGCGCGATGATTGATGGGGCGATTGTGATGATTGAGAATGCCCATAAACACCTGGAACACCTGGGCAACGAGGGCAGCAACCTGCGAGCAAGATGGGAGGCGGTTGCCACGGCGTCCAAGGAAGTCGGCCCAGCCCTGTTCTTCTCGCTGCTGATCATTACCGTTTCGTTCCTCCCGGTATTTACCCTGCAGGCACAGGAAGGACGAATGTTCTCGCCCTTGGCTTTTACCAAAACCTATTCCATGGCCGCAGCCGCACTGCTGGCAGTTACCCTGGTGCCTGTACTGATGGGGCTTTTGATTCGCGGCAAGATTCCAAGTGAAGAGCGCAATCCGATCAATGTCTGGCTGAAACGTCTGCATACCCCGTTGCTGGAACTTGCTATCAAACGGCGCAGTCTGACCGTCATGCTCGCCTTGCTGCTGTTGGCAGCCACCGCTTATCCCGTGCTGAAAATTGGTTCCGAATTCATGCCACCACTCGATGAGGGCGACATACTCTTCATGCCAACGACTTATCCCGGCATTTCCATTACCAAGGCGAAGGAGCTGCTTCAACAGACCGACAAGATTCTGAAGACGTTTCCCGAAGTTGCCCAGGTGTTCGGCAAGGTTGGGCGAGCCAACACTGCAACTGATCCGGCGCCATTAGCCATGCTGGAAACGACCATCCAGCTGAAACCAAGATCGGAGTGGCCGAATTCCGACAAGACCACCAAAGCGTTGATGGACGAGATGGATGCAGCAATCAAGTTTCCGGGTTTGGCGAATGCATGGACTTATCCGATCAAGACCCGCATCGACATGTTATCAACCGGTATCAAGACACCGATCGGGATCAAGGTCTCGGGTCCCGACCTGAACGTGCTGGAAAAGGTCGCCGGCGATATCGAAAAGACATTGAAGACATTGCCGGACACGCTCTCGGCTTTCGCCGACAAGGCCGCCGGCGGTTACTACCTTGATTTCGATATCAAGCGTGAAGAGGCGGCGCGCTACGGGCTGACAGTGGGCGATGTGCAGGATGTCGTGCAATCGGCCATCGGCGGCATGAACGTGACCGAAACTGTCGAGGGACTGGAACGTTACCCGGTCAATGTGCGCTATCCGCGTGAACTGCGCGACAACATGGAAGCGTTGAAGCGCGTACTGATCGCAACGCCGACCGGAGCACAGATTCCTCTGTCGCTGGTGAGCGATCTGAAGTTGAAGCGCGGCCCTCCTGCGATTAAAACGGAAAATGCTACTCCCAATGCTTGGGTATACGTGGACATCAAGACCAGCGATATCGGTGGCTATGTGGCGCAGGCGAAGAAGCAGGTCGACAGCACGGTAAAAATACCAGCAGGATATTCGCTGGTCTGGTCGGGACAATTCGAATACATGGAGCGCGCCGCCGAACGCCTGAAAATGGTCATCCCGTTAACCCTGCTGACCATTTTCCTGCTGCTCTATTTCAATTTCCGCAACATCACGGCGCCGCTGGTGGTGATGCTGTCCATTCCGTTCGCCCTGATTGGCGGTTTCTGGCTGGTCTGGCTGCTCGGCTACAACATCTCAGTGGCGGTGGCGGTAGGGTTTATCGCCCTGGCCGGTGTATCGGCTGAGATCGGCGTGCTGGTGCTGACCTTCATCGATCAGGCCATAGAAAGTCGCCGTGCCGAACGTGGCGGGTATTTGAGCGCCGCCGAAATCATGGCCGCCGTCCTGTCCGGCACCACGCTGCGCTTGCGCCCCATCGCCATGACCGCGACCGCAGTGATCGCTGGCCTGGTGCCGATCATGTGGGGCGGCGGAGCCGGCTCGGATGTCATGCGGCGCATCGCGGCGCCGATGATCGGCGGCATGGTCACCGCCACAGTTCTTTCCTTGTTGGTGCTGCCGGTCATATACGGCTGGACGTTGCTCATTCTGGAACGGCGCCGAAATGGTCGGCCCAATGATCCAGACGTGGCGCTGACGACGTATGTGCCTGGAAACCAGGATTGAAATTTCAAAGGAGGATTGGCAATGGAGAATACGGATTATTGCAAAGTGACCGCGTTTATTCGCAGCGATGCTTTGGTGCAGGTTGAAAGGCGCCTGCAGGAACTTGCAGTCCCCGGCATCAGCGTGACACAAGTCAAGGGTTATGGCGAATATGCCAATTTTTATAACCACGAAGGGATAACAACACATGCCCGGGTTGATATTTTCACCTCCGCTCAGCGCGCAGAGGCTACAGCGCAAGCCATCATGGATGCAGCCCATTCCGGCGTGGCGGGAGATGGAATCGTAGTCGTGCAGTCGGTCAGCAAGATCTATCGAACCCGACATCGAAAAGAAGTGCGGCCGGGTGATCCAGGGGAGCCGCTGAACAAGTAGCCGTACCTGTATTTCTAATAATGATAAATAGAAAAAATCATGGTGTGGCCAGCGGCAGTCAAAAGGAGTCAATCGGGGCTCTGCATTGCATATTAACAACTACATATTTCGTCAGCGAGGGTATATGAAATTCGCAAAGGTGACGCTGGTTCTGCTGCTGGTATTCGCGCTTGGCATTGGCGCATTCGCGTGGTCTGGCATTTACAACCCCGGCGCGGACAGCCCGCACTGGAAAATTACTTACGCGCTGATAGAAGCCTCGCGGGATCGTTCTGTTGAACGCCATGCCTCCACGGTTGTCGTACCCGCCAATCTCGATGACCCGCAGCTGATCCTGAATGGCGCCGGCCACTACGCAGCAATGTGTTCTGACTGCCATCTGGCGCCTGGCAAGCAGGATTCCGAACTGCGTGCCGGGTTGTATCCATTGCCGCCCAATCTGAGCGAAACCAACGTGGATCCGGTGGATTCGCGCGAGGCTTTTTGGATCATCAAGCATGGCCTCAAGATGAGCGCAATGCCGGCCTGGGGGATGAGCCACGATGACGTGACGATCTGGAGCATGGTTGCATTCCTGCGCAAGTTGCCTGGCATGGCGCCCGAGCAATACCAGGAGATGATCGCCAAGGCGCTGCCTGATGTAGATCTGGACTCAATGGGCGGCGAAACCATGCCAGCGTCGCATGGTCATACCCATGTCGGTTACACGCATGCTTCAGATTGATTTTGGCTAAACTTCAAGATATGCCTGAAAAACTACTACCCTCGTTATTGATAAACACCCCCCAACTGAAAGGAAAGACCATGAATACCCTGCGCAATGTAATGACACTCGCTTTGACTGCGGCTTTTGCCGCACCCATAGTGGTCTTCGCCACCGACAAGCCGGTTGCCGAACATGCCTGCCATCACCCGGAGCAAGCCCGGACCGAGAATCCACAATGCACCATGATGCAGGAACACGCAACGAAAATGCATGCCAGGATCGAAGCGATGCAAAAGCGCATGAAGGCCATGGAGGAGACCGCCGACCCCAAGGCGCGCATGCCGCTGATGAAGGAGCAAATGGCGGACATGCAGGCTGTGATGAAAGACATGGAAAACAGTTGTCCCATGGCCTGCGGCAAGAGTGGAATGCACATGATGGATCACGATATGCACGAAGGCATGGGCATGATGGGCCACGACATCCATGACGATATGGATCACGGCGATCAAATGATGCAGCTGGAAAAGTAAGCGCGTTTGATATCCTTCTTCTTCTGAGAAATGTGTATGCGATGATGGCGTTCCGTCCTTGCAAGGCGTGATGACAGGGATGCCCGGAAATCCGAAAAATCTCTACTTGCTGTCGAGCTTGTCGAAGGACAATCGTGGCAATATAAATTCAGTTTGACAGGTTCAACACGACCAGTGACCGGATTACCGGAATGGATTAACTGACAACAAGGCTAGGCTATGTACAAGATCATCCGCCGCGAGGCATTTTCCGACACCACTTTCCTGTGGGAAGTGCTGGCACCCGACGTGGCGAAATCGGCGCAACCGGGCCATTTTGTCATGCTCCGCCTGCATGAAGGCAGCGAACGCATCCCGCTGACAGTCGCCGATTATGATCGCGACAAGGGCACCATCACCATGGTGATCCAGTCGCTCGGCAAGACGACGGTCGAAATGCGCGACCATTACAAGGAAGGCGACAGCTTTGCCGATTTTGTCGGCCCCTTGGGCATGCCGCAGCATGTGGGCAAGGTCGGACACGTCGTGCTGGTCGGTGGCGGGCTTGGCGTGGCGCCGGTGTATCCGCAACTGCGCGCGTTCAAGGATGCCGGCAATCGCACTACCGGCATCATCGGTTTTCGCAACAAGGACTTGGTGTTCTGGGAAGACCGCTTCAACGCATTCTGCGACGACCTGATTGTTTGCACCGACGACGGCAGCTACGGCACACCGGGTTTTGTTACCTCGGCGCTGAAGGAGGTGCTCGAACGCGACAAGCCGGATCTGGTCATCGCCATCGGGCCGCTGCCGATGATGAACGCCTGCGTCGAGACGACGCGGCCCTATGGCGTCAAGACCATGGTCTCGCTCAACGCCATCATGGTCGATGCCACTGGCATGTGCGGTTCCTGCCGCGTCAGCGTCGCCGGCGAGGTCAAGTTCGCCTGCGTCGACGGGCCCGACTTCGACGGCCATCAGGTCGACTTCAAGGAACTTCTGCTGCGCCAGCGGCGCTTCAAGGGCGAGGAAACCAGGGCAAGCGAGGATTACGCACATGTCTGCAAGGTGGAGCAGGTGCTGTTCGAGCAGAACAAGCGCAACTACAAGAAGCTCAGTGAACTTTCGCCGCACGCCGTGGAGATGCCGGAGCGTGATGCGCTGGAGCGCTCGCGCAACTTCAAGGAAGTGAATCTGGGCTACAGCATGCATGATGCCTTGGTTGAGGCCGAACGCTGCATCCAGTGTGCCAAGCCTCTTTGCATCGCCGGCTGCCCGGTATCGATCGATATTCCGCGCTTCATTCGCCACCTGCTGGTGCGCGACCTGGATGGCGCGCTCGGCGCCATCAATGAATCGAATTTATTCCCGTCAGTGTGCGGCCGTGTCTGCCCGCAGGAATCGCAGTGCGAGGCCCAGTGCATCGTCGGCAAGAACAAGAAGGTGGCGATGGAGCCGGTGGCCATCGGCCGGCTGGAGCGCTTCGTCGGCGACAATGCCCGTGCGCCCAAGGCCCAGCCGGCGCGCTTCGAGCGACCGCTGGGCCGGATCGGCGTGGTCGGCTCCGGACCCGCCGGGCTGGCCGTTGCCGCCGATCTGGCGCGCTATGGTTGCGAGGTCACGGTGTTCGAGGCGCTGCACGTGATCGGCGGCGTGCTTCAGTACGGGATCCCGTCTTTTCGTCTGCCGCGCGACATCATCAGCCGCGAGGTCGACAACCTGAAAGACATGGGCGTCAAGTTCGAAACCAACAAGGTGATCGGCAAGACCTTCTCCATCGCACAACTCATGTACGAGATGGGTTTCGACGCGGTCTTCATTGGTGCGGGTGCCGGCGCACCGAGTTTTCTCGGCATTCCGGGCGAGTTTGCCGGCCAGGTCTATTCGGCGAACGAATTCCTCACCCGCGTCAACCTGATGGGCGGCGACAGGTTCCCCTATCTCGATACGCCGATCACGCTGGGCCAGAGTGTCGTCGTGATCGGCGCCGGTAACACGGCCATGGACTGCCTGCGCGTGGCCAAGCGGCTGTGCGCACCGACCGTGCGCTGCGTCTATCGCCGCTCCGAGGCCGAGGCCCCGGCGCGTATCGAAGAGATTCGTCACGCCAAGGAGGAAGGCATAGAGTTTTTTTTCCTGCATGCGCCAGTCGAAATCTTCACCGGCGACGATGGCAGCGTGCGCGGCATGAAGGTGCAGAAAATGGTGCTGGGCGAACCGGATGACAAGGGCCGGCGCAAACCCGTGCCGCTCGACGAATACGTCGAACTTGAATGCGATACCGTGATTTATGCGCTCGGCACCAATGCCAACCCGATCGTCACCCAGTCGACACAGGGGCTGGGCCTCAATCAATGGGGCTACATCGTCGCCGATCCAGAGACGCAGGCCACCACCCTGCCCGGGGTGTTTGCCGGTGGCGACATCGTCACCGGCGGGGCCACCGTCATCCTTGCCATGGGCGCCGGCCGCCGCGCGGCGAGGGCCATCGGCGCCTATTTGCATAACGGCAAGCAGAAATGGCCGGTGACCCAGGAAGATGCCGATGCCTTCGTGCCGCCCTCTGCCCTCGGCAACGCCGTACCCTCAACCACTCAGAGCGAGAGCCAATCATGACAAGCTGTCCGAAATGTCACCGCCCGATTGAAGGCGAAGAAGAATACATCTGCTGCGCCAACCTTGAGCTCAGCTGGAAATGCCGCTCATGCGGCAAGGTGAGCGAGGGGTTTGCCTTCCCTTATGGCATGTGTCCGTATTGCAAGGGCAAGCTGGAAATCATGGAGCGCGGCGTGATCGAGGACAGCAAAAGCCTGGATGCCATTCGCACGGCATTCGAGATCGAACTCGGCGGCCATGCGTTCTACCTGCGTGCGTCGAGCGAGGCAAAGGATCCGGTATTGCGCGAGCTCTTCGGCCGCTTCGCGGCGATGGAGCAGGAGCATATCGAGACATTGTCCAGGCGCTACCATGCGGATTTGCCGGCGCCAGCCGATGACTTCCAGCTTGATCGAACTGCCATCTTTGCAGGGGTGGAGCGCAAGCCGGAGGATCCGGCCAACCTGTTTCGCATCGCGATTGCATTCGAAGAGCGTTCGGTGAAGTTCTACAGCGAACAGGGCGCCAATTCGCCAGAAGGATCGGTCGAGCAGGATCTTTACAAGGAACTCGCCGCCGAAGAGCGTGAGCATGTGGCATTGCTGACAACGGAATATGAGCGCTGGAAGGCAGGCAAGGCCGGGTTGCTGTAAATTCTCTTCGCAAGCCTGGTTTCAGTTGCGCGCGCGCTGTCGCGCAGATATTTCAATCGCGCTGATCACGGACCAGATTCAATGCTACGGCCTCGGCGACCTTGATGCCGTCGACAGCGGATGAAAGAATGTCGCCCGCATAGCCGGCGCCTTCGCCGGCGGGGTAGAGCCCCGCGGTGTTGATGCTCTGGAAATCGGCATCGCGCCTGATGCGCAGCGGCGATGAGGTGCGCGTTTCAACGCCCGTCAGCACCGCGTCTTCCATGGCAAAGCCGCGGATTGTCTTGTCGAATGCAGGCAGGGCTTCGCGTATTGCTGTTACGGCGTAGTCGGGCAGGCAGCGGCTGAGATTGGTCGGAAAGACGCCGGGTTGGTACGAGGGAATTACTTTGCCGAGCGCGGTCGATGCGCGCCCGGAGAGAAAATCGCCGACCAATTGTGCCGGTGCGGCGTAGTTGCCTCCACCGGCTTCGAAGGCGCGGCTTTCCCAATGTCTCTGGTATTCGATCCCGGCCAGTGGGCCGCCCGGATAGTCGTCCGGTGAAATGCCGACCACGATGCCGCTGTTGGCGTTGCGCTCGTTGCGTGAATACTGGCTCATGCCGTTGGTGACCACACAGCCGGCTTCGGACGTCGCAGCAACGACTGTGCCGCCGGGACACATGCAAAAGCTGTAGACCGAGCGCCCGTTGCCGCAGTGATGCACCAGCTTGTAGTCGGCAGCGCCGAGCAGGGGATGCCCGGCAAATTCGCCATAGCGGGCGCGATCGATCAGGGATTGCGGATGTTCTATGCGTACACCGATCGAGAACGGCTTGGCTTCAATGAATACGTCGCGTTCGTGGAGTTTCTCGAAAGTGTCGCGCGCACTGTGGCCGATGGCCAGCACGACGTGGTTCGTCGCCAGTCGTTCGCCGTCGGCAAGATGCAAGGCCTGCAACGTGCCATTTTCGATCTCGAAATCAGTTACCTTTTGCTGGAAGCGGACCTCGCCGCCGAGCGCCTCGATGGAGGCGCGCATGCGCTCGACCATGCCGACCAGGCGGAATGTGCCGATGTGCGGCTTGGCGACATAGAGAATTTCCGCAGGCGCGCCGGCCATGACGAATTCGGTCAGCACCTTGCGACCGAGGTGGCGCGGGTCCTTGATCTGGGTGTAGAGCTTGCCGTCGGAAAAGGTGCCGGCGCCGCCTTCGCCGAATTGTACGTTCGACTCGGGATCGAGCTGGCCACGGCGCCACAGACCCCATGTGTCCTGGGTGCGCTGGCGGACTTCCTTGCCGCGTTCGAGCAGGATGGGTCGAAAGCCCATCTGTGCCATCACCAGCGCAGCAAACAGTCCGCACGGTCCGGCACCGATCACTACCGGCCTGAGGAATTCCGTTGTCGGCGCCTGAGTGACGAAGCGATATTCCATGTCCGGGGTGCGACCGACATGCGAATTCACGGGCAGCCGGGAAAGAGTTTCGGCTTGATTCGCTACTGAAATGTCAATAGAGTAATTGAATGTGATGGCGGATTTCTTGCGTGCGTCGACAGCACGGCGGAATACCTTGTAGCACCAACCAGCTACTGGGTCGAGTCCGAGCCGGTCGGCAATGGCAAGCCTGAGCGCTGCCTCATCGTGGTCGAGCGGCAGTCTGATTTCAGTGAGGCGCAACATGGGTAAGGGTTATGTTGCGAAGGAGTTCAACCCTTCTTTTCCTCCCCCTCCGGTTTTTGCTCAGCGGTTGTGGATGTTGCAGCTGCTGCCATCTGCTGCATTACATTCCATGGCCACGATGCGGGATTGGAGAAAGGATTATTGGCCGCTGCTGGATCGCCACCCGGCCCGAGATTTTTCATGACATGTAATGTGCTGCATTGCATCTCCAATCCCTGGATATGCAGTTGCAGCATGTTGAGGTTCATCTTCAGCCAGCCCTCGACAGCCTTGAGGTCGGCAATTCTTTTCTCCAGCTCGCCTACATCGAGCGTCGGGACCACCATTCCAGGAACCGGAATGCCCATATTCCCCCACATCTTGCGCAGAAATTCCATCGAATCATCCGTGGTCGTCGAATCGGTCATGGCGGCACCCTGATTGAAAAAAGACAATATTACCCGTTTTCGTTATCGCCCCCAATCCTGTTTATGGGTTAGACTGATGACATATTATCCGCGGGAGAGATCGGCTTGCTCAAGCTTCTGGTCATTGAAGATCATGTCCTGGTGAGGGAAGGGTTGCTGCAAGCGCTACGCGACCTGGAGCGGGGTGCGCGTGCACTGGGTGCCAGTGATTCCACAACAGCGCTGGCGCTGTTGGAAGGAAATTCGGATATCGAGATGATCGTACTTGATCTGATGCTGCCTGGTCTCAACGGTTTTTCCTTTCTCCGGGTATTACGCAAGCGCTATCCCTCTATTCCCGTCGTCGTGCTATCTGCGCTTGAGGATCCGGATACAGTGCAGAAGGTCATGCGTCATGGTGCTTCGGGGTTTGTCGGTAAATCCAGCAGCAGCAAGATATTGATTCGTGCCTTGCGGAAAGTACTGAAGGGTGAAGTTTGTGTTCCGGAAAAATATGCAGTGCTTGAAGAAGTGCCAGCGCGTGACACCAAGGTTCACTTGACACCAACCCAGACCCGGGTGCTTGATCTGTTGACCGAGGGTTACCCGAACCGCGAGATTGCCGACCTGCTGGGGGTGACAGTCGGTACCGTAAAGATGCACCTCTTCAACATCTACAAACTGCTCAACGTCAATAGCCGGGCCCAGGCGCTGATTGCACTAAAAAAGCTTGGGATCAAGCTTTAGCGTACTTCCTTTCCGTTAGCAGATGCAGAATCAGTGCGCGTAGCCGGGAGGGTTTCACCGGCGCGGCAAGTGGGTAATAAGTCCCCCTGAACCACTCTGAGTCTGATGGTTCGGTGCCATCGGTAATGCCGATAAGCGGTACCTCATTCACGGTGGGCGTCATCAGGCTTTGATCAATCTGGCCGATGCTGGACTGGCCGCACATAATCAGATCGGGCAGGGTCTCGCCGGATTCGAGCGCCTGCGCGACTTCTGATGCCTGGCAATTCCGCACGGAATAGCCCCAGTTCTCCAGCATCAGCGCCAGCCCGGTTTGCTGCGCTTCGTTGTCAAGGACAAGCAGAATGCGTGCGCTGGGTGTTTTCGCAGTGGAGGAATCGCACAGCATATCTTCTGCCTTGGCGCGTGGGACGAGGACGGTAAATACTGAGCCGACCCCGGGCTTGCTGCGCACACTGATCTTATGGCCCAATTTGCCTGCGAGCCGGTGCGCGATGGCCAGCCCGAGTCCTAATCCCTTGCGTGCATCGCGTTCGGGATTGTCGACCTGGTAAAACTCCTGGAACAGTAAGGGGAGGTGCTCCTCCTTGATGCCTATTCCCGTGTCCCATATTTCAATACGGATATTGTTGCCGGTGTGCCGCGCACCGATCAGGATAGCCCCTTGCCCGGTGTAGCGTAGTGCATTGGATAGTAGATTGGAAACAATACGGGAAAGATAGTCAGGGTCACTCAATATCCTGAGCGACGTTCTACCTACGCTTAAGCGCAATTGTTTGTTCTCGGCTGCGTGCTGGTGTAATGCCACGACCCTGTCAAGCAGAGGACCCAGTTCGATTTCGCAAATATTGGGTTGCGCGGCGGCAAGATCGATTTTTGAAATATCCAATATCGATTCCAGTAATCCGGACATGTTGTTGATGGCGGCGTCTATCTGGTCGGCTAGACTTGACTGCGTTGGTGTTGTGACGTGTTCTTGCAACTGTTCCGAAAAAAGCTTGAGGGCATGCAGCGGTTGGCGCAGGTCGTGACTTGCGGCGGCGAGGAAGCGTGACTTTGCCGTGTTGGAGCGTTCCGCTTCTTCCTTTTGCACCCGCAATATATCGTGCGCCTTCAGCAACTGTCTGGCATCGCGCTTGCGCTGTGTCGTGTCTACGCCAAGCATCGCAACCAGGTGTTTGTTGTCACGGGGTATCGTGAATGTGACAATTTCTGTCCAGCGCTCTGTTCCATCCTGAGTGTCCAGATTAACCTCAATGCGCGAGGTCAGCGCCTCGCCTCGCAATACGCGCTGGTAATGACGATTAAGCTCACCCCTATCCTGCTGAACCACTACGTCGGAAACATTCATATGTTCCAGTTCTTCCCGGCTCCGGCCTGAAAAATCCAGCGCGGCCTTGTTGGCAAATATTATTTGCCAATCGTCGATGATGAACAGGCAGATGCCGGCGTTGGCTTGCGCTTCAAGCAAGGCGCCGGCGAAATTGCTTTGCCGTTGCAGTTGCGTATTGCTGCTGATCAATGCTTCTTCACTGTGCTTTTGTACCTGTTCAAGGACAGTCGCCATGGCATTGATACCCTCTTCCAGCATGCGCAGGGTGCCGGCAGGATGTGGCGAAACGCGGGAGTTCAGTAAACCTTCGCGAATTTTGTTGACGGTATCCTCCAGCGCAAGCACGGGTTCTGAAATGTCACGCCCGAGGCGGCGGGCGATCAATCCGGCGACCAGAAGAATAAATAAGGCGGCACACACGGTGAAAAGAAGGATTTCGCGTTTGCGGGCGACAAGATTATTTCGAGACAGTTCAACCGTGATGCTGCCCAGCAAGAGATTGGGAGAGGGTTTTGAGGATTTCACGGAATAGGGGTCGACAAGTGGCAACGATGAAGCAAAAACCTTGTTGTGAAAAGAAAGGATGTTCCCGTTTTTATCTTCACCATTCCAGCCATCCATCAGGCCGGAGGGTTGTGGTGAAGCAAAAGGAGTCCCACTAGCCGCGAGTGGCCTGTTATGTTGATCGTAGATGGTGATCGCGGAAACGTCGGGTTCGCGCTTGAGAATCCGCGTCAGACGATTCAGTTCATTGATATTTCCCGAGAACAGACCGTACTGGGTTGCTGCGACAAGTTGGCGTGTCATCGCAAAGCCGCGTTGGCGTAATTCCGCTTCGACGTCGTTATAACGCAGCAGTGTGAAATAGAGCGTTAATGCAACTGCAGTGGCAATGACTGGCGCCAATGCGACAAGCAGTACGCGAGTTTCGATTCCTCGGCCTTTAGAGCTCATCGGCAACTATGTAAAGTTGCCTAAGCGGGAACAAGCCCTGGCAACTTTTATTACCTGGTTTCGCATAAGTGGTTTTGATGGTGCCCCCATCCCTTCCCAGACTAATTTTTCTACAATGCAGGCGGTCAATGTCATTGGCAATGTTATCAAGATTATCAGCATGACAACAGCCATAGCGACGATCTATGGTGTCGATTGGATTGCACCGGGAATCTGTAAATACGCAAACGGCGTATGGGCGAGAAGCAGGTGTCAGGCTGGGCTTCAACAAATAGGCATGTTTTTTTCGGTTGTGACCATAATTGCTGATTACGTAGGTAATGTCTGCTACATATTCTCTCCGTAGCGACAGAATCTGCATCGGGACGATTATGGCGTTTCGGTCGGCCAGTAATGGGGTGAATTGTGCCGTGTCAATGGTGCAACCTCTGGCTTTTTGCTGGATAGGACGCTAGAGCCTAGCTCTTGTGTCGAGCAGGGCGTAGTGGATAAGGATAAAAAATCCGGATTTCTGCCGCAAAATGGTAACCTGCGCGCGCTATTTCAAACTGAACTACACCAAGGCAGCAAAACGTCAATTGACACCAGTCGGACAGTCAGTGATAATAAGCGGTTTCGCTGGAGGGGTTCCCGAGCGGTCAAAGGGATCAGACTGTAAATCTGACGGCTCTGCCTTCGAAGGTTCGAATCCTTCCCCCTCCACCAGGTAATAGTAGAATTTTTTGGGTTGTTTTGTAGTCCGGTAGTCCGCGCTTTTTGTTTGTTTGGTTTGCAGGCTGTGAGATGGGGACGAAGCGGGTGTAGCTCAGTTGGTAGAGCACTTGCCTTCCAAGCAAGATGTCGCGAGTTCGAATCTCGTCGCCCGCTCCAGGAAATATATGCGAGCCCTGAGAGAATAGGTTTTGCCCATGTAGCTCAGTGGTAGAGCACTCCCTTGGTAAGGGAGAGGCCACGTGTTCAATCCACGTCATGGGCACCAGGTTTTGAGAGTATTTGTGTGTGTGGGTATGGATTAAGGTCGCCAGCAAGGCGTTTTTTCTACGGATCAGAAGATTTTTTTGGAGTGACCGATCATGGCAAAAGGCAAATTTGAGCGGACGAAGCCGCACGTAAATGTAGGGACTGTAGGGCACGTGGATCATGGCAAGCCGACGCTGACGGCGGCGATCACATCGGTGCTGTCGGCGAAATTTGGTGGCGAGGCCAAGGGGTACGACCAGATTGATGCGGCGCCGGAAGAAAAGGCCCGTGGCATCACCATCAATACAGCGCACGT
>JBASWL010000022.1:0-1707 GCA_049276455.1 Georgfuchsia sp.
GGCTACAAAGCACTTATCGCAAATGGATTGACGAAAAACTTTACCGTTACTGGCAGTTGCGCCGGATCTGGTACAAATTCATCATCACCAGCCAATACCGCTGCCACCTTTGAATAAAGTGGATCCCGTAGTCAAGACAGAATCCTGCCTGGTTTAAGCTGGACATTTGACTTCACTCGCAGCTGGACGGCGCTGCCCCGGTTTTGCCTTTGCTTTGGTTGTTGCTATTGATTCTGCTTCTGCGAGGGAGGAAACGCCTGTGGAGCGTAGCGGAACAGGGGTTTCCTCCCTCGCGTCGCCAAACTTATCCACGATCATCGCGCCACCACCCACCCCGGTTCGATACACGACATCGGGCGTCTTGTCGCCAAGCGACTGGTGCGGACGTTCACCGTTGTAGAAGGCGAAATATATGGACAGACCGACCATCAGTTCGCCCATCGTGGCATAGCCTTTCAGATACACGTCTTCGTACTTGACGTTGCGCCAGAGTCGCTCGACAAAAATGTTGTCAAATACGCGGCCCCTCCCATCCATGCTGATGACGATGCCTTCACGTTCCAGAACACTGGTGAAGGCAACGCTGGTGAACTGCGAGCCTTGATCGCTGTTGAATATTTCCGGCTTGCCATATACTCGAATGGCATCCTCTAGGCAGTCAACGCAGAATACCGCTTCCATACTGTTGCTGATCCTCCAACTGAGCACTCGCCGCGAGTACCAGTCGATGACCGCCACCAGATAGACAAAGCCACGCGCCAGGCGGATGTACGTTATATCGGTGCTCCAGACCTGATTGGGTCTCTCTATTGGCACACCACGCAGCAGGTAGGGATAAACCTTGTGCTCTGGATGCGGACGACTGGTATTCGGTCCTGGCGCCATGCCCGCCAACCCCATGAGCCGCATCAGCCGTTGCACCCGCTTGCGATTGACAGTGTGACCCACCGTTAGGAGAAAGACGACCATCCTGCGGGTGCCATAAAACGGATGACGGGTGTATTCCTCGTCGATCAGGCGACTATGCAGCAAATCCAGTTCATCGACAGATTTGGGCTTCTGCTGGGCATACACTGTGGCGCGCGATACTCCTGCGAGAACGCATTGCTGAACCACTGCCACCGTATCTTCAGGATCGATCCACTCTTGCCTGATCATGGCAGGCTGATCCCAGACTTTTTTTTGAGCCAGTCGAGTTGTACCTTCAGCTTGCCAATCTCGCTGTACAGCAGTTCCGGCTCCTGGTGCGCTGCCACCGGCTTGGGCCCTCTCTTGCCTTCAAACAACGTCTTGGCTTGTTCCTGTATTTCCTTCTTCCATAGCCCCACTTGGCCGGGATGAACGCCGTATTCTTGGCCAATCTCGTTGACCGTCTTCATCCCTCTCAATGCTTCCAGTCCAACCTTCGCCTTGAACTCCGGCGAGTAGGCGTTCCGATGCTTCGCTTCCTTCATATCTTCTCGTTCCTCATGACAGCGCACAGCTTAAACCGCTGTCTTAAAAACGGGGACCACTTTAGCCTTCATGTCCTCAATGTGTTTGTCAATGAAAGTGTTCATTTCCCCAACGACGCCGTAGAGAGCCCTAATAGCTAGGGATATTCCACTAACCGCAAATCCCGCACCTACAATAGTCATGTGTGTCTTCCCGATAAATGTGAGGGCGAATCCCCTTTTCGCTCAAGATAGGCTTCCAACTCTCGTTCCA
>JBASWL010000023.1:0-24888 GCA_049276455.1 Georgfuchsia sp.
TGGGCACCGATCGGCGCCGTAACGCTCAACCCCGAACGCGACTCCATCATAAAGACGCATTTGGCTGGTCACAATATTCAGCCGTTGGCTGCATGAACGAGGCGACAACTATCTTGACGTGCACCGGCCCGCCTAGTGCGGGCACTTTTTTTTGGTGCGCCCGGCAAAGCGCACTTACTTGGAGGTGGAAGTCCTCTACTCGCCCGTTTGCACGCAGCGGCAGCAGCGTATCGATCTGACGGCTGAGGCGGGTGGGGAGTTTCTCCAGCGTGTCACGCAACCACGCGTCCGGATGAGGTAATACTCTTTACAAGTTAGGAAATGGTATTTATAATGGCGCAACGAGATTCAATATAACGAAGCAATGGACTGTTCTGCAAATAATACTTCTAATTGGAATGACTCTCATGAAAACCCCTGTTATTGTTGACTGTATTCGCACCCCAATGGGCCGCGGCAAACCAGGGGGAAGCTTATCGAGCATCCATCCTGTTGAGTTGCTCGCTGAAATATATAAGGCCATTATTTCTCGTAACAATATTGATCCGACATATGTCGATGACCTTATTATTGGCTGCGTAAATCAAGTAGGTGAACAGGCTTCAACACCTGGTCGTTTGGCATGGCTCGCTGCTGAACTGCCGATCCATGTCCCTTCAACTACAATTGACAGAAGATGTGGATCGAGCCAACAAGCCATACACTTTGCGGCTCAGGGTGTTATGGCTGGAGCGTATGACATTGTCATCGCTGGGGGGGTTGAGTCCATGAGCCGAATTCCAATGGGAAGTGCACGGCTGAACCATAACCCTTTTGGCCCTAGATTGGACAGGCTTTATGCACCCGGTCTTGTTTCGCAGGGCGTATCTGCTGAACTTGTCGCGCAGAAATGGGGCCTGTCACGTGAAGATATGGACAGCTATTCCGCGCAGTCACATAAACGTGCTGCCGCAGCACGGGATGCCGGCCATTTCGACAACGAAATTGTCACGATTAATACCCCTGAAGGACATCTAGAAATAGACGAAACAATCCGCGATTCAACTACCACAGAATCATTGGCCGGATTGAAACCTGCTTTCGCCAATGAAGCAAACGTTACACGCTTCCCAAATATAAACTGGAACGTCACAGCGGGTAATTCCTCTCAACTAACTGACGCGGCCTCGGCAATGCTTATCATGTCAGATGAAACTGCTCATAAATTGGGGTTAAAGCCACGGGCGCGTTTTGTCGCATTTGACGTTATTGCCGATGACCCAGTAATGATGTTAACGGCTCCAATTCCAGCAACCCGCAGAGTGCTGGAAAAAGCAAAACTTTCAATAAATGACATTGATCATTTTGAAGTAAATGAAGCATTTGCTTCTGTACCTCTTGCTTGGCTGAAAGAGCTTGGTGCCAACCCAGAACGTCTTAACCCTCGTGGAGGCGCCATAGCACTTGGGCATCCATTAGGAGCCTCAGGCGTGCGATTGATGACCACGATGTTAAATGCGCTTGAGCAAACAGGGGGGCGGTACGGATTACAAACAATGTGTGAAGCAGGTGGCATGGCGAATGCCACTATTATTGAAAGACTCTAAAAATAGGAAATATGAATTATGGAAGTAAATGGTATTACGGCACTCGTAACGGGCGGTGCATCTGGGCTCGGACTGGCCACTGTAAAGCAATTTATCGCTAAAGGGGCAAAGGGCGTAATCATCCTTGACCTTCCTGATTCATCTGGTGCAGAAGTTGCTAAAACCCTAGGGGATGCAGCCCATTTTGTGGCCGCAGATGTGACAAATGATGATCAAATCCAAGCTGCCCTAGATGCGGCTAGGGAAATTGGTCCCCTTCGGGCAGTAGTCCATTGCGCGGGCCGGGGTGGATATCTCCGCATCCTTGATAAAGCGGGTGAGCCTGGTGATCTGGGACTCTTCGAAGCAGTTGTACGTGTTAACTTGATTGGAACCTTCAATATTCTTCGGCTTGCAGCCGCAAGTATGGCTAAGAATGAACCCATCAGTGATGAAAGGGGCGTCTTTGTACTGACTAGTTCAATTGCTGCATATGAAGGACAAATTGGACAAATCCCTTATGCCTCGTCCAAGGCAGGTATTGTTGGTATGACGATTGTTGCAGCACGTGATCTCGCACAGCATCGCATCCGAGTATGTACTATAGCACCGGGTATTTTTGACACACCCATTCTTAACAAACTCCTCCCTAATGTTAAATCAGCACTAGGGGCTTCTGTACCAAACCCCCCGCGCTTGGGCCGTCCCGATGAATTTGGAACACTCGCAATTCATCTCATCGAAAATCAAATGATGAATGGCGAAACCATCCGTATTGATGGTGCCATGCGTATGGCCGCGCGGTAAATTATGCAGTCAGTAATCTTTCAAAAGGCCGATGGAGTCGGCATAATCACAATCAATAGACCCGAAGCAAAAAACTGTGTTAATCGGGAGGTCGCAGAAGGTATTTCCAATGCCATTGATATTTTGGAATCCAGCAGTGATCTACAGGTTGGTGTTCTAACCGGTGCTGGCGGAACCTTTTGTGCTGGTATGGATCTTAAGGCATTCTTACGAGGTGAAAATATTCGCATCGGAGACCGAGGTCTTGCTGGTCTTACATGCGCCAATCTGAAAAAGCCCCTGATCGCTGCAGTGGAAGGTTATGCCGTTGCCGGTGGTTTTGAAATGGCTCTTTCATGTGATCTTATTGTTGCCTCACGGGAAGCCCGTTTTGGTTTACCTGAGGTTAAACGAGGTCTTGTTGCAAATGCTGGTGGATTGGTGCGTCTTCCTCGCCAATTACCTTATCGTATCGCCTTAGAGCTTGCCCTTACGGGGGATATGATTTCTGCTGAAGAAATCTCAAATTACGGACTTCTTAACCGTATTGTGCCCCCCGGAACCGCTTTGGATGAAGCAATAAAATTGGCCCGCACGATTGCCGCCAACGGGCCCTTGGCCATTGCCGCAAGTAAACGTGTTATTCAAGAATCGCAGGACTGGAGCAGCATCGATATGTTCGAGCGTCAGCAAGCAATAACAGCACCAATATTTAAATCAGATGATGCCCGCGAGGGAGCATTGGCTTTTGCTGAGAAGCGAAAACCAATTTGGCAGGGCAAATGATAAAGCCTAAGGTTAAGTTATAAATGTGGGATTATCAGTCGGATACTAATTTCAGGTTAACCCTGACTCGATGAGGATGAACTGCTATGAGGGATATAACTTCGCTTTTTGACCTGACTGGTAAGGTCGCGCTTGTTACTGGCGGTAGCCGAGGCCTCGGTCTGGAGATGGTGCGTATCTTTGCGCTGGCAGGGGCAGATGTCATAATTACAAGTCGTAATAAGGATGCATGTGAGGCTGCTGTGCGCGAGGTGGAAGCTATGGGTCGCCGTGCGCTAGCCTATGCTTGCCATGTTGGCCATTGGGACGAAATTCCAAGTCTGGTGGATGCTGCTTATGCTGCTTTTGGCAAGATCGATATCCTTGTTAATAATGCAGGGATGTCACCACTCGCACCGTCCCTGGTTGAGATTTCTGAAGAACTTTTCGACAAGGTAATCGGGGTTAATCTGAAAGGACCGTTCCGTCTTTCTACCCTAGTCGGTGCGCGTATGGTAGCTGATGGCGGAGGAGTGATTATTAATGTATCGAGTACTGGTGCAGATCGTCCTACCCCGCGTACAACACCTTATTCATCGGCGAAAGCGGGACTCAACGCGCTGACAATTGCACTGGCACATGAATATGGTCCCACAGTTCGCGTTAACACCTTATCACCCGGCCCATTCTTGACTGATGTTTCTAAACACTGGCCATCCGACCGACATGGTAAGCGTGATAACGCTGCAGGCCGTAATGGAAGAGCCGAAGAAATTGTTACAGCCGTGCTTTATCTTGCGAGTCCATCGTCTACCTATACGACAGGATCATTACTTCGCGTTGATGGTGGCTTTTCATAGGAAAGTTGTGACCAAGGACGATCAGTCGCATTGAAATCCGCCGTCCTTTTGCCTATCCACTCTATCTCTATTACCGAATGCCTATTCACATGTACGCATTGTCAATTAGGGAGCTTCGAAGCGATTTGTTTGAATATGAAATTCGGATGAGCAGTTTGTAGTAGAAATATTAACTAAGGAAGCCAATAATGAAAAGCGTTCATGATAATTTCCGAAGTTTTTTTAGTGGATCAGCCGCGTGGCTTGTTATTTGCATTTTTGGCCTGCAGGCTGTCATGCTTTCTCCAGCGCTAGCAATGACCGTGGGTTTGGGTGTGTCAGGGGAAACGGGCTACACACCGGGCGGAGACTGGGAAAGTTACAACAAGACACTGGATGGTCAGCGCTACTCGCCTTTGACGCAGATTAACACCAAGAATGCCTCGCTCTTGTCCGAGGTTTGCCGCGTCCGCATCGATTCGGGCATCCAGTTTCAGTCTGGCCCAGTGGTGATCAAGGACACGATGTTCCTGACCACCGCGACCGATACGATCGCACTCAACCCGGTGACTTGCGCAATTAAGTGGCGGCATACCTATCTACGGGCGCAGGATCCGTGGCTTCCAGTCAATCGTGGCGTCGCCTACCTCAATGGCCGCGTGTTCCGCGGCACCGACGATGGCCGCTTGTTTGCGCTCGACGCAAAGACGGGAGCAGAAATATGGAGCAATATTGTCGGCGATATGCGGGCAGGCCAGGCAATTACTGCAGCACCCATCGCCTGGAATGGGCTGGTCATCATCGGCGTGGCCTTCAGCGAAGGTGGTATTCGCGGCCGAATTCTCGCCTACGACGCCGCCACGGGACGCGAGGTCTGGTGCTTCTATACCATTCCTATCGGTGACGAGACAGGCGCCGATACCTGGCCGGACAAGAACTGGAGCGGCCATGGTGGGGGGGGCACTTGGTCGACGTTCGCCCTTGATCCGGTCGCCGCTGAGGTATTTATTCCCGTCGCTAATCCCATCCCTGACTATACCCCGGCAGATCGGCCGGGCGCGAACCTGTTCACCAACAGTGTGGTGGTGCTCGATGCGCGCACCGGCAAGCTCAAGTGGTGGTATCAACTATTGGCTAACGACGGACGTGACTATGATCTGGCCGCCGCACCCATGCTGTATTCAAACAGCAAAGGCGAGGAGATGGTGGCTGCGGCGGGCAAGGACGGCTACCTGCATCTGGTCAACCGTGCCACGCATGCCGCCGTTGCCAAGACGCCGGTGACGACGGTCGATGAGAATCCCCAGCCGCCCACGCCCGAGGGCATCAAGGCATGTCCTGGCATCGCCGGCGGCGTGTTGTGGAACGGCCCGGCGTATGATCCGGTGCGGAAAACTATTTTTGTCGGGGCTCTGGATGCGTGCTCGTTTATGGTGAGTGCGCCCGGTTCGAAGGTGATTGTAGGGACGAACAATATCGGCGGTCAGTGGAAATTCCTCGGGGGTCAGACTGGCTGGATCACAGCAGTCGATGCAGATACCGGGGGAATACGCTGGAAGCTGCACACCGACGCTGCTGTCGTGGGTGGCGTTACACCCACAGCCGGTGGCATCGTGATGGCCGGCGACAACTGGGGCAATTTCATGGTGCTCAACAGCGACACCGGCGAAATTCTCAAGAAGCTGGCGACTGGCGGATCGATGGCGGGCGGCTTGATCAGTTACGAGCAGCAAGGCAAGCAGTATGTAGCGTTCACATCGGGCAACATTTCACGCACGATATTGGGCGCGTATGGACGGGCGCAGAATTTGATCGTCATGGCTTTGCCAAAGTCTGCCGAAGCGAAGCCTGCCAATGCGAAACCGCGCCTTGCTCTTAAGCCTGACGTCAACCATGGTCGTAATGTTTATGGTGCCCTGTGTTCCATATGTCACGGCGTCGATGGCGACCGCATTCCCGGCACGGATATGACCATGCTTAGTGAGAAATGGAGCAAAGAGCATCTGATCAAATTCATTAAGGAGCCTTCGCCGGCGATGGCAAAGACGTTCGCGGAGCCACTAGACGCGAACGACGAGGCTGACATCCGCGACGTCACCGAATTTTTACTACAGTGGCGCCGTCCATAGGCCTGCGAGCCAATTAAGAACTGCGCGCGGAGAAATATCTGAGCGGTGAGGTACGAGTTATCAAGGCCAAGGGTGGGTACAGATCGCATCTTAATCACCTACTGTTGTAGCTATTCACTTAGACCCCGAATTCCGGCTTTAATTGCCAATAGTAGATCCGAAAAGCAGTTTGATCAGAAGCTAAGTTCGACAAGCTGTTTCATTTTTTCTTAATAAGTACAATTATGAAAGGAGTTAAGAATGAAAAGTGATCATGGCATATTCCAAAGTTTCTTAAGTAGTTCGGCTGCGTGGATTTTTAGCTGCCTTCTGGGCCTACAGGCTGTTATGCTTTCCACGGCCCTTGCCGCAAGTATGGGAGGGGGGGGCGACATGACGGCAGGCTATACGCCGGGTGGGGACTGGGGTGGTTACAACAAGACCCTACAGGGGCAGCGCTATTCTCCATTGAATCAGATCAATACAAATAACGCCGCACTCTTATCCGAGGTTTGTCGCATCCAGGTTGATTCTAACGCCTCGTTTCACTCCGGCCTTGTAATGGTCGAGGATACGATGTTCCTGACGACCCCGACCGATACGATTGCACTAGATCCTGTGACTTGCTCTACCAAGTGGAGACACTCCTATCGACGAGTTCAAGACGCGTGGCTCAAAGTAAATCGTGGCGTCGCTTACCTCAATGGCCGCGTGTTTCGTGGCACAGACGACGCTCACTTGCTTGCAATTGACGCAAAGACCGGAGCGGAAATATGGAATAGTGTGGTTGGCGAAATGCAGCGAGGCGAAATCATTACCAGTGCCCCAATCGCCTGGAATGGGCTAGTTATCATCGGTACAGCCGCCAGCGAATTTGGTATTCGTGGACGAATTCTTGCGTACGATGCCGCCACAGGACGCGAGGTTTGGCGCTTTCATACTATTCCCATTGGGGACGAAATTGGTGCCGATACCTGGCCGGACAAAACCTGGAGTGGCCATGGTGGGGGGGGCACTTGGTCGACGTTCACCATTGATCCGGTTGCCGCAGAGGTTTTCATTCCTGTCGCCAATCCCATCCCTGACTTTACCCCGGCAGAGCGGCCGGGTGCGAATCTGTTCACCAATAGTGTCGTGGTGCTCGACGCGCGAACCGGTAAGCTCAAGTGGTGGTATCAACTCAAACCTAATGACGGATATGACCACGATCTGGCCGCAGCGCCCATACTGTATTCGAACAGCAAAGGCGAAGAGATGATAGCTGCGGCAGGCAAGGATGGCTACCTGCATCTGGTCAACCGCGCCACGCATGCCTTGGTGGCTAAGACGCCGGTTACCACAGTTGATGAGACTATCCGGCAGCCGACGCCCGAGGGCATCAGGATATGCCCTGGAGTAACCGGCGGTGTGTTGTGGAATGGGCCGGCGCATGATCCGGAGCGGAACACTATTTTTGTCGGAGCCGTGGATGCGTGCTCGATCTTGGCGAGTGAGCCCGGTTCGAAGGTAACAGTACCTGGTCTAAATATGGCAGGTAGATTTTATACCGAAGCTGAGAGTGGATGGATCACAGCGGTTGATTCGGATACAGGGGAAGTGCGCTGGAAGCTTCAGACTAAAGGCGCTGTCTTGAGCGGCATTACCCCCACCGCTGGCGGTATCGTAATGGCTGGCGACAACGCAGGCAATTTCATGGTATTCAATAGCGCGACCGGCGAAGTTATCAAGAAGCTATCAACTGGCGGATCGATGTCGGGCGGCTTGATCACCTACGAGCAGAATGGTAGGCAATTTGTCGCGTTCACGTCGGGCAACACTTCGCACACGATGTTTGGTGCGCTTGGGCGGCCGACTTTGGTCGTTATGGCGCTGCCGAAATCTAGTGAGGTGAAATTAGGGGGGGCAAAGTCTGAAAAGTCGAAATCAGCTGGGGCTAAATTGACCGAGTCAAAATCTGATCGGGTTACCCCTGACATCGATCGTGGCCGTGTTGTTTATTCTAGCCTCTGTGCGGCATGTCACCACTTTGATGGCAAGAACCTGATTGGCTATGACATGAGCACGATCAAGATGAACCAGGAGCAGTTGATTGCCTTCATCAAGAATCCTGGGAAGGTGATGCCAAAGACATTCCCGGTGCCAATGACCAAGGACGAAGAGGCTGACCTCCATGATCTCGCTACGTTTATGTTGCATCCGGCGCCCGCAGGTCTGAGAGCCAATTAAAAAGGACTTCGAAGGACTCCCTGCGGGGCGCCCCCCGCGCAAACTGTAGTGAGTTATCAAGGGCAAGGGTGGTTTAGTTTGCATCGGGATCTGCCACCCAAGTCTCTTTCAATTGTCAGATCCCAATTCACCAATGTCATTGGCATGCTCTCTTATGTTGCAACCTGTGTGCCAGGAACATATAGGGTAGTGAGGTTATCTATAGTTTCAACTAAACCTAATTTAATAAACGTGCACATGCTGAGGTGGATGCGATTATTAGATTCCATTTATGAATTTCTAATCAAGGTGATGCGAAATGAAAACAGATGAAAATAAAAGAATTGTTTTGAGCTTTTTGGAAAAGATACAAGCCGGTAAGGTTGATGATTGCATAGCAATGATGTCCGACAACAGTACCTATTGGGTTGGCGGCAAGCCAGACAAATTTCCATTTGCCGGAACCAAAACCAAAATGGGGTTTAAGGAAATGCTATCAAGTACCCTTAATACAATGCCTGATGGGTTAAAGATGACTCCGCTCCCCTCTGGCATCACTGCTGAGGGAGACCGAGTTGCTATTGAGGTAGAGTCCTACGGAAGAACCGACTCCGGGAGGGTATACAACAATTTGTATCACTTTGTCTTTGTTGTTCGAGAGGGCAAGATTGATGCTGTGAAAGAGTATCTCGATACCCTGCACACAAAGGAAATATTTGTTGATTGACTAACCATACTCCACCGTCCAGGAATAATGCAATTCCCCAATTGGTGCGCGCATGCTCTGCGCACCAATTGGCACAGATAGGCACTAAGATGATTCTGAATTGCTCAATCAACTCTTGATCGACTTCGGAGTAACTCTATTCACTTTCACATATGAGAAGCTTCTTAGATTAACGTCTAGGAATGTCATGCTATCGCCTTAGCCATGCATCGCCTTTAACCACAGCCCCAGAAAACGACTCGAATTAAAAGTCTTACAAAGTTTTCTGGACGAGGCCACGCATATATCATAATCTAATTTCACTACGAATTAAAACTCGCAGGAGAGATGAAATATGCCAAAGAAGAACATACGGATACGAACAGACATTGGCTGGAGCGATGCGGGAAGTATTACATTGTTTGGGAAAAATTTTCCGGAAGAAATTCTTGGAAACCTCAATCTTGGTGATATGGGCTTTTTGGAACTCACAGGCCGTGTTCCTAATGGTAGTGAGTCTCGCATGTTTAATGCGATGGTAGTCACTCTCGTTGAGCATGGCATCACGCCGAGCGCTATCGTTGCTCGCATGACTTATCTAGGAGCCCCGGAGTCCCTCCAGGGCGCAGTTGCAGCGGGACTAAATGGTCTCGGAACCGTATTTGTGGGCAGCATAGAGGGTGCTGCAAAGATGCTCTACGACGCAATGCCAAAGCCAGATATCAGCGCTGATTTGGGCAGAGTGGCGCGCCACATAGTGAAATCGTTCCAATTGAAGCGGGAGATCATTCCAGGGATTGGTCACCCATTTCATAAGCCCATAGACCCACGTACGCCTAGACTTTATGCGCTGGCCAGAGAGACAGGGTTCGATGGACCTTACTTACGGCTTATGACTGCTATTTCTAAGGAGTCCGAGCGTACTGGCGATTGCAAGATGCTTCCTGTGAATGCCACTGGAGCGATTGGAGCGTTATGCTGTGAAATGGGTTTCGATTGGAAGATATGTCGCGGATTGGGCGTAATGGCGCGCGCAGTAGGGTTAGTCGGCCACATACTTGAAGAATCTCGCCAGCCCATGGCCACTGAGATTTGGCATTCCATTGAAACCCAGGCTACTGCGCATTTCCGGAAATGAGATAGGCATCCAAGATTGCTTGATCCGGATTATTGCAGCGCCTGGTCACGGAAGTGGTTGCGATGATCCGTACCGACGCCATCTGGATGTCCATTGTTCCCGTTGATATGCGTGCTGGCGCCGATACGCTGCTGGCGAGCATTCTTCAAGTGTTCGGTGAAGTACGACCGTACCACGCCTATCTGTTTGCCAACCAACGGACGACACGGATGAAGGGGTTGATCACGAGTGCGGCATCGGGTCAAAGCTGTGTGATCGTTTGTCGCGACGGTACCCATCTGACCTGAAAAACGCATTTCTTAACCGGGCGCGCCTCCCTCTTTACACGTGCGGGAAATAGTTTATAATGACGTAATAGACTTCATCATAATGAATTATTTGCGGCGCAGAAAATATAAATCTGCTTTCGGCGGCGCTGTATGGATAATGCAGAATGATTGAAAAACAGCGTATGTTTATATGTCACAGTTCTTCGGTAATCAGCCGGAGTAAAGGAGAAGTATGGAGCTTTCTAAGAAAATCCGACATGAACAAGACCTCTGGGTCGAAAAATTCGGTATAGGGAATTCGCCTAAGATAACCACGGATCTGGGACTCGAAGTTGCGGCTATCTATACGCCAGCTGACATTGCTGATCTCGACTACCTCAAGGACTTGGGGTTTCCTGGAGAGTATCCGTTCACACGTGGGCCGTATCCTGAGATGTCCCGCCATCAGCCTTGGCGCTACGTGTTGTTTACAGGATTCGATACACCAGAGAAAACCAACGAGAGGTGGAAGTATCTCTACAAAGCAGGGCAGTCGAGTTTTAACATTGTGTATGACTTGCCGACACACATGGGAATAGACTCTGATGACCCGCGTGCCGAGGATGAGGTCGGCAGAGTCGGTATTCCCATAGACACCTTGCGGGATTGGGAGGCATTATGGGACGGCTTGCCGATGGAGGGCGTGCCTTTCAACGGCAATATTGAAACGCTGTCACCCATAATCATTGCGTTTCACGTGGCACTCGCAGAAAAACGGGGCAGTCCGATCTCTAAAATCTGGGGATCCATCTCGAATGACCCTCTATCTAGCGCAGTTTCTAAAGGGACTACTGTATTCCCGGTCAAGCACGGTGTCAGATTCGCTGTCGACTTGATTGAATATGCGGCTAGGAACTTGCCCAAGTTCTTCCCGGTCAATATGAAGGCGGTGAACATGGCGGAAGGGGGGGCAAGTGCGTCGCAGGAGATCGGTTTCGTCTTTTCCAATGCGCTTTGCTTGATTGATGAGACGCTAGGGCGTGGACTCAGTATCGACGAGATCGGTCCCAAGTTCAGTTTTTTTGGTTGCTCAACAACTCATTTGTTGGAAGAAGTTTCCAAGTGGAGGGCGGCACGACGCCTTTGGGCTCGGATAATGAAGGAGAAATACGGGGCCACGAAGCCCTCGGCGATGGCTTTCAAGTTCACCGGCTTTCATAACCCTCTGTGGATGTACTCGGAAGAGCCTGAGCTAAATCTGGTTCGATCTGCTATTGGTTCCTTGGCTTGTGCGCTGGCAGGTGCACAGGCAATGCCGCACCCGGGATACGATGAGGCCTATGCCATTCCAACCGCAAAAAGCCAGAGACTGGCGTTGGGAACACAACAGGTGTTAGCCGAAGAAACCAATATCACCAAGACGGTTGACCCGCTGGGAGGTTCCTACTATGTGGAATGGCTGACCAATCGATTCGAACAGGAATTCATTAAAACAATGAAGGAAATCGATGAGGCTGGTGGAACAATCGAGGCAATCAGCAAAGGGTACATGCAGAAGGAAATATTTGAATATTTCCGACAGCAGCAGGACGACATAGCGTCCGGCAAAAGGGTGGTTGTGCGAAAGAACAAGCACCAGGTACCAGAAGACGACATTGGCGAACCAGGCGAACTGCATAGTCCCGATACTGAGGCAATTGAAAGGCATATTGCAAACCTTAAGGCTATCAAGGAGCAGCGGGATAACAAAAAGGTCAAACAATGCCTGGAACGGATTACAAGCGCCGCCAAGGGTAGTGACAACCTGATGCCCCTATTAATAGAAGCTGCAAAGGCATATGTCACCGTAGGGGAAATTACTACCGCGCTGAAGTCAGTCTGGGGCGAATATAAAGAGGCGAGGATTATTTAGCCATGATAGAAAAATCCGAACAACGCATAAAGGTGCTCATTACCAAGCCCGGCCTGGATGGACATGACTTGGGAGCGAAATATATTTCTCGATCGCTTAGAGACAATGGGTTTGAGGTGATATACATGGGACTTCAGCAGACTCCTGAAAACATTGTCAGTGCAGCGCTACAGGAGGACGTCGATGTGGTTGGCTGTAGCTTGCTGTCTGGCGCTCATGTGGGTTGGATGAGAAAGATCATGCATGGTCTAGAACAGGCCGGGCGAAGTGACTTGTGCGTTATCGTCGGCGGGGCCATCCCCAAGAACGACGTCCCGATCTTGAAAGGATTTGGAGTAGCGGAGGTGTTTTCTACCGGGTCGCATGTAGAGGATATAGCTGCTTTTATCAGGCAGGCTGTAAGGCAACCAGTCTAAGGAGTGTTACATATATAGAGGACAAACATTTGGGGCACTAATTTGTTATCTATATTTCATGGAATATCTTCGAAAGATACCAAATGGCATTGGAATCCATTGCAGACCTTGGCAATTATTCCTCGGGCGATATGGATCTGTGCTTTTACCACCAAGCATTGGTTCAGTCAGGTGATGTGGTGGTAATCATCAATCTACCGGCGCGATCAAGTATGAGAATGCCGCGTTTGAAACCATTGCAGATAATACAGCCGTCGAAGCGATCGGACACTGTCCTGCTATCTTCAAGTCGAGCGACCACGACACCAGCTTCTTTACCCACCTCCTGGGCGCTCACAGAAACGGGCGCAGCCTTCGCTATATTTTTTATTCGCTGCAAGAACGGTTCTTTGTTTGACGAAGAGAAAACCATCGTTCGGATTATGAATTGGGATGGGTTCATCACTTGCTATGTTTCCACCGGACATACTGTCGATGCGCGCATTGTCACGGAACGCAGACTACAGCAGCTAGCCTACTACGACACCTTTGGCCACAGCGCACGTGAAAATGCATTGCGCCTGATCGAGAGTCGGCTTGGTCATAGGTTGAAAGTTGTACATCGCGCCTCTTCTTTTGTGAAGAGCCCTCTTTCACTATCAACATACATGTGAGCCAACTGAATTATGAATTCGTTATCTGCCGACAACGAAGAAACCTTACGCCTAGTAGCTCAAGCAGCAGCCGATCTTGCTCGACCTGACTTTCATCGCACTCAGCGCGTCCGCGATACAGCCGATGGCTTTGATCAGGCTACTTGGGGTACTTTCGCCGAACAAGGCTGGCTTGCGGCCCTGCTGCCAGAGGAGCAAGGTGGAACCGGTTTAGGTATAGGCGCAGCAGCTATTATTTCTGAACGCTTGGGTTACGCTTGCTACACTGAACCTTTCGTTGCCGTTGCTGTTGTGACAATGCAATGCTTGATGGCATGTGCTCCTGGAGCTATACGTAATGGCTTGCTAGAAGATCTGTCGAGCGGATCCAGGATTATTACTATAGCATGGCAATCTCCTCGTGGCGATCTCTCAGTGGGAGTGTCCTCGCTTCTGGTAGAACTCAAAAACGGCTCAATCTCATTGCATGGCGAGTTTCGCTTTGTGTTAGCGCCCCAATCGGATTATTTTATAGTCGTAGCGCATATCCAGGGCGTAGCTACACTGATTGCGATTCCGGCCACTAGTGCTGGCTTATCCATTAAGCGAGAGAAAACTAGTGATGGTAGTTCAACCGGCTGGCTAATACTCAACGGAGTTAAAGCGTCACCTGATGCATTTCTTGCACGCGGTGCCATAGCGGAGGCGGCACTCAGCGCAGCTATTGATGCAGGTGCACTATGTACTGCGTCGGAATTATTGGGACTAATGGAGCGGTCTCTTGAGATTACTCTCGACTATCTTCGGATGCGGAAACAGTTTGGCAAGTTTATCGGTTCATTCCAAGTTCTACAGCATCGTGCTGTCGATATGTGGATACAGAAGTCATTGACGCGCGCAGCGATAAGCGCAGCGTTGGCCGTATTTGGCGATAGTGATCAAACCGCACAAGATAGAACGGCCGCTGCCAGTAGTGCGAAGGCACGCGCATCCCAGGCAGCAGTTTACATTGCCGGACAGGCCATTCAGTTGCATGGCGCCATCGGAACTACAGACGAGTATGAGCTTGGCGTTTACGTCAATCGTTCCATGACTTTGGCGGCCCAGTTCGGGAATGCGGCAACACATCGCCGTCGCTATGGCAACCTTGTTTCTGTTCAGGAACGTTAACTCAGTGACACGAAGTTAGATATAGGCGAACTGAAAATGACTTACGGTGTTCAACAGGAGCAAGACTGGAATAACATGGGCGACGATGAGTTTCGTCGCATCGTGCGTTCAGAGTTTGAGGCGAATTATCCAGCGCAACTCCGCTATCCGTCTCATAGGTTGCGCTGGTCAAGACTACGTGCATGGTATATGCGCATGGCGAAAAAGGGATGGATCGCGCCTGCATGGCCTTGTGAATTTGGTGGTATGGGGCTGTCGCCTGCAAAATTACTGATCTTTTTGGAGGAGCAAGAACGCTGGGGCATAGCACGTTACCAAGATCATGGTGTCCTGATGATCGGACCTTTGCTAATTCGCTATGGAACTGAAGCTCAGCGTCAGCGATTCCTACCCTCCATTTTAAATTGTACGCACATTTGGTGTCAGGGGTACTCAGAACCAGACGCTGGCTCTGATTTGGCGAGTCTGCGAACTCGCGCCGAGCGCATTGAGGACGCGCGTGGCTCTGCGTTTATTGTTAATGGCCAGAAGACATGGACAACACTCGCACAAGATGCGACACATATCTTTCTGTTGGTACGTACCGACCAGAAGGCTAAAAAGCAGGAGGGTATAAGCTTTTTGCTTGCTGATATAAATACGCCCGGTATACGCATACGCCCTATTCGCGATATCGCCGGGCATGAAGAATTTTGTGAGGTTTTCCTGGACAACGTGTATGTACCAGCTGATAACTTAGTGGGAGAAGTCAATAAAGGTTGGACTATCGCAAAGTCTCTGCTAGGTTTTGAGCGCGTATCTCTAGGCAGCCCAAAGTTCTGCGAATACGGACTTCAGGTTCTCTCCCGCATTGCAAGGCTAGCAGGAGTGTGCGACGACACAGTATTTAGAGAGAAATTTGTAACGCTTCAGCTTGACGTAGCGCATCTTGCTGACGCCTATGCAGGCTTTGCCAAAACTCTGGTTCGAGGCGAGCTATTGGGCGAAGATGTGTCGTTGCTCAAGATATGGTCAACAGAAACATTTCAGCGCATTGCCGATTTATTGATTGAAACTGCAGGGGCAAGCGGCAGCCTGATAGGCGAGGTAACTATGGGCGGTGAGACTGTCGATATCCTTGGGGCATGGTACAAGGCGCGGCCAGCCACAATATATGGAGGCAGCAATGAAATTCAGCGAAACATTATCGCTCGCCGTGTCCTTGATCTCCCTAGTGGATGACTTCTGAATCTGCCTGTACCTTACACCTTATTGAATATTGAACTTGAAGAAGAGACCAAGCGATGTGACATCGCTAGTAGTATGACTCAATTCCTTGCTATTGCCTCGTTCTTTGTCGGTTTTTGGGTTCTGTATGGATTGGTCTCGATGAGTGAGTTTGCTGGCAGGTAAGTATGAAATATTGTTGATTTCGATGGCGCCAATTGCCTCGGTTACTGACATACACGGAGGCATATTACAGTGAGGACTGCTACATGAATAAATTATATCCGAGTGCAGGCACAGCATTGACGGGGATTGTCGGTGACCAGCAGACCATAGCAGTAGGAGGTTTTGGTTTGTGCGGAATCCCCGAGGCTCTGATTGCGGCATTATGTGATAGTGGTGTCAAGAACCTGACGGTAATCAGTAACAACGCTGGCATCGACGGAGTTGGTCTTGGCCAACTTTTGGTTACGCGGCAGATAATAAAAATGATCTCGTCCTATGTTGGTGAGAACAAAGAGTTCGAGAGGCAATACCTTAATGCGGAACTCGAGGTGGAATTTACGCCGCAGGGCACCTTAGCCGAGAAGTTACGAGCCGGAGGCGCAGGAATCTCAGCTTTCTTTACCCAAACGGGGGTGGGAACCACCGTTGCCGACGGGAAAGAAACCCGCGAATTCGATGGCGTCGTCTATGTCATGGAGCGTTCTTTGGTTGCCGATGTGGCGCTGGTTAAAGCTTGGAAGGGGGATCCACAAGGCAATCTGGTCTACCGCAAGACAGCGCGGAACTTCAATCCCAACGTGGCGATGGCCGGAAAAATCACGATAGCCGAAGTAGA
Organism: Georgfuchsia sp.; assembly: GCA_049276455.1. Classification (GTDB taxonomy): domain Bacteria; phylum Pseudomonadota; class Gammaproteobacteria; order Burkholderiales; family Rhodocyclaceae; genus Georgfuchsia. The sequence goes on from JBASWL010000023.1 coordinate 16,538, forward strand.
AGAAATGGTGGGAATTGGCGAGTTGGATCCAGACGGGATTCATACCCCAGGAATTTTTGTTCATCGGATGGTGCATAACCCATCACCCGAAAAACGCATCGAACAAAGAACCACTCGGGTCTAACAGGAAGGAACAATATTATGGCTTGGTCGAAAGATGAAATGGCGGCCCGTGCTGCGAAGGAGCTCAGAGACGGGTACTACGTCAATCTCGGGATTGGAATGCCAACCTTGGTGGCCAACCACGTACCACCAGGAATCGAGGTTGTCCTGCAGTCGGAGAATGGTTTATTGGGTATTGGCCCATTTCCTAAAGAGGGCGAAGTGGATGCCGACCTGATCAACGCAGGCAAGCAAACCGTTACGGCACTGCCAGGTGCAAGTTATTTCTCCAGTGCCGATTCGTTTGCGATGATCCGCGGGGGGAAAATTAATTTGGCCATTCTAGGTGCCATGCAGGTCAGCGAACATGGTGATCTGGCGAACTGGATGATCCCAGGAAAGATGGTCAAAGGCATGGGTGGTGCCATGGACCTGGTGGCCGGGGTCCAACGAGTAGTGGTGTTGATGGAGCATACCGCCAAGAACAAGGATGGTAGCGAATCGTTGAAGATTCTTCCCAAATGCACTTTGCCGTTGACGGGCATCGGCGTGGTTGATCTGATTATCACCGATCTTGGCGTCATGGAAGTTACTTCATCTGGCCTCAAAGTGCTGGAACTCGCGCCCGACGTGACGTTGGAGGCGCTTCAAGTCAAAACGGGTTGCGCTTTGTTTGTGGATGTTGCTTGCGCGGCTGAAAAGTACGGTGATAACGCGACAACAACGACTCTCTCTGCGAGGTTATGACATCGCGACAGCTTGGCAAACTTTTGCGGGTTACCCACATTTACGGTTGGGACCGAAACCTCATATCCCTTTAATGAAATTGTCTTACGTTGTATTGTTGAGTCCTGTAGTTACTCGCAGTTTTCCCAATACTACTGGGTGAGCACGATGGGTCTAGTCATACTAATTGGCGACCCGCATTTGTAATGTTGATTGAGCTGGGGTGAGAAAGTGGTGCTGAATGTGACTTCAGTTTGCAAATCGCTTGGGAACCGCGAAATCCTTGATAACGTCAGCCTGTATGTTGCCGCCGGCGAATTCGTGGTGTTGCTCGGCCCTAACGGTGCCGGCAAGACCACGCTGTTTCAGATACTTTCAGGGCTCTTTATCGCGGACCAGGGGAAAGCGGCCATTTGTGGCGCAGATATCGGCATAACGCCGATTGCGGCCTTATCGCAACTGGGGATCGTGTTCCAACAGCCTGCGTTGGATCTGGATCTGAGCGTAACCGCCAACCTGCAGTTTCAGGCCGACTTGCACGGCATCGCGCGGTTAGAAGCAAAACAGAGGATTGCTTCCGGTCTGTCGCGCTTCGGGTTGTCGGAACGCGCGCATGACGCGGCGCGGATATTGTCCGGCGGTAACCGGCGCAAGGTGGAATTGGCACGCGCCTTGATGACGCGCCCCAAATTGTTATTGATGGATGAAGCCACCGTCGGCATCGACCCGGCATCGCGCACGCAGATCATTGCGGATGTCAAAGCCTTGTGCAAGGAACAAAGCATGGCTGTCTTGTGGGCCACGCACTTGGTGGATGAGGCCGAAAGTGCGGATCGCATCATTGTGATGGCCAAAGGCCGCGTGCAATTCGATGGACTGTCGGCGCAACTGATTGCTACTCAGAAATGCGCATCATTGACGGATGCCTTCTTACGCTTGACCGAATAACCGCAAAGAGAGACGCAACTTCATGATTATTACGATACAAAAAATGTTGCCGGTCTGCGCGATGGTTGTTGCGATGGGGCTTGCCGTACCGGCATCGGCCAAACAGACCGGAGAGGTTTTTATCTCCAGCGAAAAAGACAATCTAATCACTGTACTGGACGGCAAGACCCAGCAACAAATCGCATCGATCAAGGTTTGCAAGCGCCCGCGTCATTTGCAATTGACGCGCGATCGCCAGCGGTTGATCACCGTATGCGGCGATGATGGCCTTGCCATAGTGATTGATGTCGCCAGCAATAAAGTGGTCGATACGATTAAACTGCAGGAGGGCGTCGAAATCTTCGATCTGTCGCCGGACGGCAAAAAGATCTATTTTTCCAATGAAGACGAGGCCGCCATCGTCGTTCTCGATCTTGCCACCAGGAAAGTGATCAACCAGTTCAAGGTAGGCGAGGAGCCGGAAGGAGTGCTTGTCACGCCGGACGGCAAGACGCTCTATGCAACCTCTGAAGTGGCCAATCTGGTGCATGTGATCGATCTTGCCAGCGGCAAGATTGTCAAGAATCTCGAGGTCGGCAAGCGGCCGCGCCGTTTTGCGCTGACCCCGGACGGCAAGGAGCTATGGGTCACCTGTGTGCTTGACGCCTCGGTAAGTATCATCCGTACTGCTGACCAAACCGTCGTCGGCACCATCAAATTCCAACTCAAGGGGTTTCGGCCCGACGATATAAACCCTGTAGGTATCATGATCGGTAGCGATGGCAAGACAGCATTCGTGGCGCTGGGCAGGGCGAATCATGTGGCGTTGGTCGATGTGGCAAGCAGGATTGTGCGGAATCTGATCCTGGTCGGCAAACGCGCCTGGGGAGTGGCCGTGTCGCGCGACAATGCGACGCTGTATGTTGCCAATGGCTTGTCGGATGATGTTTCAGTGATAGATTTAGCCAGCGGCCGCGCCGTGAAAACAGTCAAGGTTGGTCGGCTACCGCATAGCGTGGTGATCGATGATTAAGCCGCCGACAATCGATTGGGGATCCGGCTGCTGGCGCAAGTTGCTGGGTTGCGCCTTGCTGGCGAGCGTGGGCTTCGTAGCACAGGCGCGCGAATTGACGATCGGGATCGTCTATGCCCCGGATGATGCGCGCTACGAGGCAAAGCAGCTGGAAAAAAGTTATCCCGGCCATCCGCTGGGTCGGCCTAAGGCTGGCGCCGAGGTCGCCCTTGCTGAATCGAGCTTCCAGCTAGCCCTCGCGGGCTTGAAAATCGTGCTGCGCGATGTGCCGCTTGATGATGTACAGCAAGCACGGGCACAGATCATTGCGATGGCGCGGAAGGGTGTCAGGCATTTTCTGCTTGATTTACCGGGTGCAGCTGTGATGGAGTTGAGTAAGGCGCTGCAGACCACCGACATTCTGCTGTTCAATGTATCTGCGCCGGAGGACAATTTGCGCCGCACCGCCTGCAGCGCAAACCTGTTTCATACGTTGCCGGACGAGTCGATGATGGCGGATGCGTTGGCGCAATTCCTGACTGCTCACAAGTGGAATAGAGTGCTGCTCCTGACCAGCGCGGTAGCTGCCGATGCATCTCGCATCGCCGCGACCAGACAAGCGATCAAGCGTTACGGCATCAAAGTGGTGGCCGACAAGACCTTTAAACTCTCCAATGATCCGCGTGAGCGCGATTTGGGCAATGTGGCATTGCTCACCGCAGGGATTGATGCCGATGTGGTGTGGGTGGTCGATGCCGACGGCGAATTTGCGCACGATGTGCCTTACCGTACGAATCTGCCGCGTCTGGTGGTCGGCAACGCCGGACTGGTGGCCGAAGCCTGGCAAACTTCATGGGATCTCTATGGCGGGCCGCAGTTATCGCGCCGTTTTAAGAAGCTGACCAGTAGGCCAATGGCAGGTGCCGATTGGGCGGCATGGATTGCCACCAAGGCCATCATTGACGTCGCGATAAAGCTGCCTAATACGCGCGATCATCGGCGCGCATTACGCAGTCCTGATCTGGTACTGGATGGCTTCAAGGGGCCGCGCTTGTCGTTTCGCCCATGGGATCAGCAATTGCGGCAGCCGGTCTTCCTGGCACATGGCGGCTTTGGCGGGGGTATCGCGGGAGTTGCTCCCATCGACGGTTTTTTGCACCCCACCAATAACTTGGATACCTTAGGCGCCGACGAGAAGGAATCGCCTTGCAAGTTATGAGATAAGGCAATGAGCGCCTAAAAATGAAAACCGCCCATGCCTTGCTTGCGCTACGCGCGATCGCCGGCCGCGAAATCAATAAGTTCTTGCGCCAGCCGGGACGGCTAGTTTCATCGCTGGTGCGCCCGGCTTTGTGGCTGGTGGTGTTTGCCGCCGGATTCCAGAATGTCTTTGGCGTGGCAATCCTGCCGCCATATGACACATACGTTGAATATCGGGTCTATATGGTGCCTGGATTGGTGATGATGGTATGCCTGTTCAACGGCATGCAATCCTCTTTGGCGATGGTGTATGACCGCGAGATGGGCGTGATGCGCCTGTTGCTGACTGCGCCGTTGCCGCGCGCCTATTTGCTGGTGTGCAAGCTGCTCGGCACCACCTTTCTGTCGGTCCTGCAGGCCGCTGCGTTTTTCATGCTGGCGCTGTTGTTCGGCATTGATCTGAGCGTCAGGCAAATCACCATTGCCATGCCGATTGTGGCGCTAGGCGCATTGATGCTGGCTTCATTCGGCCTGATGCTGTCGGTGTACGTCAAGCAATTGGAAAATTTCGCCGGCACCATGAACTTCGTGATTTTCCCGATGTTTTTCCTGTCGACAGCCTTATATCCACTTTGGAAAATCGAGGAATCGGGCGCGCAATGGGTTTATGAACTTACCCGTTTCAATCCGTTTACCCATGCCATCGAAGCATTGCGCTTTAGTTTGTATGGCCAGATCGAACCGACTTCGCTCGCCGTGATTGCCGCATGCACTGTTGTGTTTTACCTGATTGCCGCAGTCGGATATGACCCGCAGCGGGGGTTACTCAAATCTGCTTAAGAGCCTCACACAATATTTACCACGGAGCAACGCTATGTCTACCCGATTCCTACATTTCATTCTGACTGCATTATTGCTGCTGCCGCTGGTCAGCTTGGGCGCGAATGAAAAACCATTGCCTGTCGTGCGTGTTGGCGCACTTGAATTTGGCACGGTCAGTTGGGAGTTGGAGGTTATCCGAAGCCATGAACTCGATAAAAAGCACGGTATTGATTTGAAAATCGTCCCGCTGGGGTCGGGCGATGCTTACATCGTTGCGCTGCAAGGGGGCGCGGTTGACATAATGGTGGGCGACTGGATTTGGGTCAGTCGCCAGCGCGCCGAGTCCAATCTATATACCTTTGCACCGTATTCCAACGCGGTTGGTTCGGTGATGGTTAAGTCTGATAGTGGCATCAGGCAATTGGCCGATTTGCGGGACAAGAAACTGGGCATTGCCGGTGGCCCATCGGACAAAACCTGGCTGCTGCTACGCGCCTATGCGCAACGCAAACTCGGTGTCGATCTGACGCAATTCGCCAAGCCGACCTATGCGGCACCGCCATTGCTGAATGAATTGATTTTGCGCGGGCAACTGGATGCGGCGCTTAATGCCTGGAATTATGCGGCACGCTTGGAAGTGGACGGGTTGCATGCATTGATCGAGCTGCCTGAAATCCTTTCGGGGCTGGGAATTGAAAAACCGATTCCATTGCTCGGCTGGGTGTTCCGTGAGGATTGGGCAGCGGCCAATAGTGCAGCGGTCAAAGGCTTCTTGGCCGCATCGTACGAAGCGAAAGCCATCTTGGCCAGTTCCGATGCGCAATGGGATCAGATCAGGCCAAAAATGCGTGCTGAAAACGATGCGGTATTCAAGATGCTGCGCGCGAAATTTCGCGCCGGCATACCTGTCTGCTCCGATCCGGACACCATGACTGCGGTAGCCGCCACCTTCAAGATTCTGGCAGCCACGGGTGGCGAAAAACTGATTGGCAAGTCAACGAGCCTGACAAACGGCACTTTTTGGCCCGGCTTTGCACTTCCGCGATGCAGAACGGATTGAAACTCGGTGCGCAATTTGCTCAAGGCCGGTGGGCACGTATCCTGCCCGGGTTCCTGGTCATATGCGCGTGGCAAGTGCTGGCGAGCACCATCGAGAGCAAGACCTTGCCGCCGCCGAGCGCAGTGCTGCTAGCTCTGTGGCAGGGAATACTAAGTGGTGATTTACTATTTCATCTCGGCATGACCTTGATCCGGGTCGCCATCAGCTTTACCGCTGCGATGCTGATTGGCGTGGCCTTGGGCATATTGATGGGTGGATCGAAAACCTGGGATCGCCTGCTCGATGCTTTTCTTATTTTTGCACTGAACATACCCGCTCTGGTCACAATAATTCTGTGCTATATCTGGTTTGGTCTATCCGAAACAGCGGCCGTGATCGCCGTGACAGTGAATAAAATCCCGATGGTTGCCATCAGCTTGCGCGAAGGCGCCCGTGCGGTGGACAAAAATCTGTTACAAGTGGCTAGAGCCTATCGATTATCGCGCCGCGATACTTTCTTCAAAGTGTATTTGCCGCAACTCACGCCGTACTTATTCGGCGCAGCCCGCAATGGCCTGTCGATAATCTGGAAAATTGTTCTGGTGGTGGAACTGCTGGGCCGCAGCAACGGGATTGGATTTCAGATCGGTAGTTTTTTTCATTTCTTTGATATCACCGGAATTCTGGCATATACGCTGGCCTTTACATTGGTCGTCTTTAGTATCGAAGCGCTATTGCTGCGCCCGTTGGAAATGCAGATGAATCGGTGGCGCACATGACTTTCCTTGAGGTGGATATCCGTAGGAAAGCGTACGCCAATGGCGTATGTGTGATCGAAAAGCTGGCATTTGTCGCTCAGTCCGGCGAGTTTGTCGCTATTGTGGGCCCTTCCGGTGCCGGCAAGACGACTTTACTGAATCTGATCGCCGGGCTTGATCGGGATGTGGATGGCAGCATTGCCTTTCACTCCGGGCAAGGAATACAGGCTAGTCCAAAGACCAGCTTTATGTTCCAGGAGCCGCGCCTGATGCCGTGGCTGAGCGTGCGGCAAAATCTGGAACTAGTTCTGGCCCCGCAATCGCGCGCGCATCAGGTCGCGGCACTGGAGGACTTGCTAGCGCTGGTGGGCTTGGCAAGTTGTGGCGCAATGTTTCCCGGCCAATTGTCGGGGGGCATGCAGCGCCGAGTAGCGTTGTTGCGTGCCTTTATCGTCGAGCCGGACTTATTGCTCTTGGATGAGCCGTTCCAGTCGCTCGATGCGCCAACCGCCAATCAATTAAGAATCCTGCTGCAAGACCTGTGGCGCCGCAATCTCCCCACCGTGCTGTTCGTTACCCACAGCCTGCGCGAAGCGCTCAGTCTGGCTGACCGGATTCTATTTTTCTCTGCCCAGCCTTCCAGAGTTATCTTGGATTTTCCTGTCGAGTTGGATCACCCCCGCGCAATAGATGACTCATCGGTTCAGATACTGTATCAATCCATGCTGGATCAATATCCTCAATTACTGCGAGGTCTGATTGTGCCTTCCGCATAAAGACCGCAATACCGTGAATTTATGGAGAGGGTGTTGTGCTAACCATAAATTACGAACCATCTCTCTGGCATGCCGGCTCCCTCGGGATTGTTCTTACCCTTGAAAATATCGTATTCAGCGACAAGATGAAATCCAATGTTGGTCATCCAGTGCTCTACCTCCTCTTTTTTGATCCTGTCTTCGTCAAGATCCCATTTCTTTGCAATCGGGTCATCAAATTCCTGTTCGATGATTGCAATTCGCCCGCCGGGTTTGAGAGCAGCGGCAAGCACGCTCAGGTATGCCTGGCGATCATTCGTGTTATGAAAAACATCGTGGAAAAAGATCATATCCACCTCGTTTTTCGGCAGGTTAGGGTTATCCGGTTTGGCAAGAATCGTCTGGATGTTGCTCGCGCTTTCTTTTCTTGCTTTTTCCTTGACGTGATCCAGGAGACCCTGCCATAGATCAACAGCCAGAACTTTTCCTGATGGCGCAACAGCTTTGGCAAACAATAGGGTGAAAGCACCTATGCCAGACCCGATATCGGCAACTACGTCACCTGGTTTTAACTTCAAGCATGCGATTACCTCGTTGATTTTAAGGCCGGATATTCTTTCGGATCTCTCCAATCGTTTGATCCAAGTCGCGGCGTCGGTTAAGTCTTGGTGAGTACCGGGCTTCTTGCCCCCTTGATCCGGAAACATTATGACTTCTCCTATGTGATTCACTCGAAAGCGCGATAGACATGGATCATCGTGCAAAACGATTATTACGAGCATGATTTTTTCGCAGCGTGAGGCAAAAACAGGTGGGATCAGCCTCCTGCATGAAAGTTAACTCGCAACACACGTGTGTCGCGGGTGCAACACACGTGTTGACAACGTGATTCTTTCTGAACTAAGATTCATTATAGAAGAAGTGGATTCCATATTATGAATAATATCTCCAGTCAGAATGGCCTGATGAGTTGGTTTTACTTTTTGCATTGCATCCTGAGGGCAGGATAA
>JBASWL010000024.1:0-97731 GCA_049276455.1 Georgfuchsia sp.
CGTACCAGTTTCGCCGAACGCGTATCCACTGCCTATGAGAGAGGAGAAACCATTTCCATTGATATTGCACAGGACCCTCACAATCTGGAAATGTTCACTCGTTACGCGGAACAGTATGGTGGCGACAGCGCTGCGGCACACACCCTGATGGCATCCGAATTGGCAAGGCAATCACTTCGCCCGAATCGGGTGTTCTCCGACGGGACCGCACTGCCTGCATCCTTTGGCGATGTTCGGGAACAACATGTACAACAGAGAGACGATGCTGCACTGACGCCCGACATCAACAGCCTTGACCAATCCAACCGGAAACAAACTTCACGATTTGGGAACACTTCACCTATGTATCGAACCACTCCTGCGACATCACCCATTCGGGATGAAGTTCGCACCCATGGCAATCAAATACGCTCGGATGCCGCATCGGCCCAAGCAAACTTTGACGCCAAGGCTAAGATCATCAAGACCGATGATGGAACACTTGCCTCAAAGAAATCGCTGTTGGTGCAGTCAGGCAAACAGGTAGGCAAGGATGCGGAAGCGACATTCGATAACGCAAAGAGCATGATGAAAGACTTACTGAAGAAGTAATCAGCCTGAGATATCTCGATCCCATCGGCGCATCTCGTCTTCATTCTCCCCGGGCTTTGCGAACGGCGGATGTCCCTCGTCACGCCAGTAGTTTGCAATCAGATCCTTTGCGGAGGCACTATTTCCCGGTAGTGGGTTTTCATCCCATTCGAGATGTTGCCGCCCCTTCCTGCCGATGCTAGCCAGAGCCCCTCCAATGGGCGCTCCGAAAAGTGCCCCGACTCCTATCATCACAAGGCGGGTTCCCCAATTGCCTTGTGATGCGGAGATCAAACCGATTAGCGCGCCCAGCGCGATGAATCCTATGAAGATGAGTTTTCGCAATTTGGCCTCTTGAGACTCAGACTACAGTCACGGAAGAAGATTTCAAGCCTTGGTTTTCAAACAAACCACATTCCCATCATCAAGACCCAGAGACTCCTAGACTTTCGCCTATTCGGCGATACAGTGTTGGTATTAGTAGGCGATACGAGACAGTTGCATAGCCTTATCCATCACGCTGCCCTCACCGACACCACGTTGAACCCTTCGCCTTTCTCCAGGGCTGCTAATTTCGATGCCCATAAGTTCAAAGCGTGGCGCCGCTCTTCAAGGTAGTCATGCTGATCGTATATCGCAACAAGCCCGCCCAGTGTGTGATTGAGGCACCGTTCAGCGACAACAATACTAACGCCCAGCGCGGCAAGGTGACTACGTGTCGTGCTTCGCAGATCATGCGGAGTCACTCGCGGGATTCCTGCCGGCAGAATTGAGAGTGCCCTATTAAGCGTGGCGTGGTTAATCGTTTCACTGCCTGTACGATGCCTAGCCGGTAAGACCATCGGCGAGTTCAATGCAAAGGCTTTCAGATCCCGAAACCATGTCACCACTTGCGCTGAAAGTGGGATGACGAAATTCTTTCCGGACTCCTTCGTTCTACGCCTTCCCTTCTGGTTCTCCGGAGGGATCCGCCAAAGACCGGCGTTTAGATCCACGTCAGACCAACCGGCACGCGACAACTCGCCCTTGCGTACTCCAGTAGCCAGAATGATTTTCAAGGCAAGTTCGTTTTCCTTACCTAGAGCCGGGAGTGCGCTAAGAAAGGAACGAAGTTGATCATCATTCAAACTCACGCGGGCCCGCGGTTTGTTCATCTTGCCCAGGATGGAAGAAACCTTAAGGAGCGCACATGGGTTTCCAGTTACCAAGTGCTTCCCAACGCCATGCGTAAATATGGAACTCGCCATTGTGAATGCTGTGCGCGCAGTGGTTTGGGATCGAGCAGCTATCCGCTCCACCATCACAACGATATCGGCTGGTGTGACTTCCTTCGCTGGGATAGCGCCAATCCTGGGCAGGATGTCCTTATCCAGATACCGGCGAATCTCCGCCTGGTAACTCTCAGACAGGTTCGGTGCTGCCCTAACCATATAGTCCTCGGCCAACTCGCGGAAGCTGTTTGCCTGTGCCCGCTCTATTGTTAGCAGACGCTTCCTGGTCGCTAAGTCGATTCCTTGATCAACCTCGGCGCGCTTAGATGCAGCTATTTTTCTGGCCGTCGCAAGTGAAATGTCAGGGTAACTACCAATCGTTAACTCTCGCTGCTTGCCGCCAAAACGGTAACGAAGCACCCAGGATGCCGTACCGTTTTTAGATAACGTGAAGGTCAAACCATCGCCATCGGACTTACCGGCAAGTGGTTTGCCGGCCTTCATCCATTGTTCAACTCTAATCGCACTCAACCGCCCCATAATCGACCTCCTAAAATGCAAGATTGATTGCTAGCTACTCACCTAGCTACTCACATTATAGGCGATTGAGTGAAACGTCAAGAAACGATAGTATTTTTATCTAATTGTTTTTATAGGTTTACATATATTCTCTGAAACGTCTTGAGACGTCGCGAGCCTGAAATCTATCTTGTTGCTGTTCATGTCAACGCGTACCAACTGCACCCGAATCCGGTCGGCGAGTCGGTAGCGCACCGCCGTACGCGAACCGATCATCTGATGGCCAGCCTCATCAAAGGTGAAATAGTCGCGCCCCAGTTCGGAGACATGCACCAGCCCTTCAACAAAAACATCATCCAACGCAACGAAGATACCAAAGGGCACAACCGAGGAGACACTGCCGCTGAAAATCTCGCCGATGCGATCCTGCATGTAAAAACACTTGAGCCAGCTTTCGACATCGCGCGTGGCTTCATCGGCACGGCGTTCAGTCGCCGAACAGTGCACCCCGATCTCATCCCATGAACCGGGTGCGTATTTGCCACCGGCGAGTACTGCCTTGATCGCCCGATGCACAAGCAGATCGGGATAACGCCGGATCGGCGAGGTGAAATGAGCATAGCTTTCGTAGGCAAGGCCGAAGTGGCCGACATTGTCCGGGCTGTAAATGGCTTGTTGCAGCGAACGCAGCATCACGGTTTGCAGCAGTATCTTGTCAGGACGACCATTGAGCTTTTCCAGCAGCTTGGCGTAGTCCTTGGCGTGAGGCGTCTCGCCGCCGCCCAATTGCAAGCCAAAGGTAGCGAGGAAGTCGCGCAGCTTGGTCACCTTCTCTTCCTTTGGCTGCGGATGGGTGCGATACAGCACTGCCTGTTCGTTGTCGCGCAGAAATTCCGATGCGCAGACATTGGCCGCCAGCATGCATTCCTCGATCAGGCGGTGCGCGTCATTGCGCTCATAGGGTTCGATGCGCAGGATCTTGCCGTGATCGTCGAACACCATTTTCGTTTCGGCCGTATCGAAATCGATGGCGCCGCGTTTCGCACGCGCCTTGAGCAGCACCCGGAACAGGGCATCAAGATCTTCGAGGTGTGGCAATACCTTGGCCAGCTTGCGCCGGGTGTCCTTGTTGCCTTCGTACAAGGCTTGAGCAACTTCGGTGTATGTCAAACGTGCCTTGGAAAACATCACGGCGCTGTAGAAACGATGGCGTTTGATTTCCCCGCTCGCGCTGATTGCCATGTCGCACACCATGCACAGGCGCTCGACTTCCGGGTTGATCGAACACAGGCCGTTGGAGAGCTTCTCCGGCAGCATCGGGATCACGCGGCGGGGAAAGTACACCGAGTTGCCGCGCTCGTAAGCCTCCTGATCCAGCGCCGAATTGGCCGAAACGTAATGCGATACATCGGCAATGGCGACGACCAGGCGGAACCCCCTGCCCTGCCGCTCGCAATAAACGGCGTCGTCAAAATCGCGCGCCGTTTCGCCATCGATGGTAACCAATGGCAAAGCGGTCAAATCCTCACGGCCTTTCCAGTCCGATTTGCGTACCGCATCGGGCAGTTTTTTTGTTTGTGCCAAAGCCTCGCGTGAAAACTCGAACGGCAGTTCATGCTTGCGCAGCGCGATCTCGATTTCCATGCCGGGATCGGCATAGTTGCCTAAGACTTCGACCACTTTCCCGATGGCCTGTGCATGTTTGGAAGGCTGTTCGATGATCTCGACTAACACTACCTGGCCTGATTTAAGTTTTGACTCCTGCTGCTTGGCCTTTTTGTCCTGCGCGAGCAGGATGTCCTGTGAAATACGCTGGTTTTCAGCCACGACGAACCAGACGCCGTGTTCGCAATAGACGCGGCCGACAATGCGCGTATTGGCGCGCTCGGTGACTTCGACGATCTTGCCTTCGGGACGCCCTTTGCGGTCGGTACCGATAATGCGTGCAATCGCGCGATCCCCGTGCAGCACCTTCTCCATTTCCTTGGCTGAGAGAAATAAATCCTCACTACCGGCCTCGGGGATCAGAAAACCGAAACCGTCAGGATGACCTTGTACTTTGCCTGTGATCAGATTGGCCTTGTCGGGAATCAGCCAGTTGTCGCGCCGATCCTGCATGAGCTGGCCATCACGTGCCATTGCGCCAAGGCGGCGCAGGAAAGGTTCACGCTCATGTAAATCGATATCGAGCAGGCGACAGATTTCGTCAAAGAGCAAGGGCACCGACTGCTCTGCAAGTTTGGCCAGCACATATTCACGACTCGGCAGAGGATGCTCATAGCCGGCTTTTTCGCGTGTCAGCATCGGGTCGGCACCTCGGATTTTACTCATGCCATGCTTGGTTTTTTTGTTTGACAATCCAGGGTTTTCCTTTAAAATCGCGGCTCTTTTGAAGCGCCCCCTGCCCAGGTGGCGGAATTGGTAGACGCACCAGGTTCAGGTCCTGGCGCCAGCAATGGTGTGGGGGTTCGAGTCCCTTCCTGGGCACCACAAAAGTCTTTATATTAAAAAAGTTACAATCATACGCTTGGCATAATTGGGCATAATTGCCTAATTCTTAGGTGATTTTGGCACCAAAAACTGAACTCCAAGAATCTCTAACAGCATACTTCCGAGTGCAGTCTAACACCCTCTGAGGCACGCTACTATAGTGGCTCTCCTCCAGTATGTTTACATAATTTCGCCAAGGTACTAACAGGAAACAGGCCAAAACGTGGCAATGGATATAGTGCGCAGCCGCAACCAACCCAAAGCCGGCATAACCACCACTGACTCCCGCGTGGCCAACTCTTCAACTGCTTGAACATCTTTGCGCCCCGGTCCCACTTAGAGTTCATTGGGCGGCGGCTTGCCGCACCTCGGCACGAACTTTGGCCACATCGCCCGTACCGACAACAGCTGCGCGGTTGCCCCAGGCATTGCGGATATAGCTTGCGACGTCGGCGATCTCCTGATCCGTCAACTTCTTCCCATATGCCGGCATGGCGAACGGCCCGCCCCTGTCCTCCACCGTCATGCCGCGCGCCAGACCTTGCGTCGGCGTCAGCGCAATTCCGCGCACATGGCGCGCGTCGAGCTGAGCCAGAACCTCGATGACGATTTTCCCCTCCATCGCATGCAGCAGGGAGTAGATGGGCGGTAGCCGTGCATCGAATCGGATATCCACGACGCTGCCGCGCACCGACGCGACCACACCGGGATTTGGTGCATCGGCCTTGGGCATTGCTTCGCTCATGTCAATTTTTCCTCATCGCGCCCGCATCTCGTTCCACCCCTCAATCCTTGAGGCTGGTACACACCTTCTGCAGCAATGCGCGCACTTCCTTGCCAAGGGCGGTCACTTCCGCTTTGTCAACCAGCTTCAATACCGCCTCGGGATCCATGAATGCAACTATTATGCTTCCATCAGCTTCTTCGCGCACAACCACGTTGCATGGCAACAGCAAGCCGATGTCGGGATCGGCTTCGATCGCGCGGTGAGCCAGTGGAGGATTGCATGCGCCGAGGATGCGATAGGGCCGATGCTCGATGTTGAGCTTGGCTTTCAAGGTTGCCTTGACATCGATATCGGTGAGCACGCCGAAGCCTTCCTTCTTCAGGGCTTCGGTGACTTTCGCGACGGCCGTATCGAAGGGCAGTTTCAGCCGAGTGCTGAATCCGTACATGGGGGTACTCCTTTCAAATAATGAAACCATGGTTTCGACTCTGCGATTCCATTTTGCTTGCCAGCCGCATCCGTCAATACCGGATATGAGCCCCGGCGAACCCTTCGCTTACTTTCTCTTTTGCGCGACGACCCATGCCACGAGGCCGGTAACCACGATAACAAGCAGGAGCGGCAACCACATGCCGCCAATCTCTTTTATACAGGTCAGCCTTTACAGCGTCCGTACGCCATCGCACAAAGGGCCTTTATCGCACGCCATGGCGCCAGGCACAATCAGACGCGTTAGAGCAGCACCGCGCTGGGCCGCGCGCAGCCTATGCCCTTGGGTTTGCCGAACTTCGACTGATCGCAGACGGGCATGTCGGGTTGCCTGTCATGCGGCAAGCGGCGTGCAATACAGGGTTGGGCAACGAAACGTCAATGGCGGCAATAGTGCTTTTGCAGTCGCTCAAGTATCGGGACATAAGGGCGGTTGCGTGCCCGCTGTAGTCATTAGCTGATTGAAAAAGCTGCCGCTCGGGAATGTTGGGGTTCAGCCGTAGCCGGAGGCCGTCGGCTGCAACGATAGGATAGGCGTTGCTTCACATGGCTTCCAGATTAGGAACATCTGCAACATAGTCAAACTGATGTTCATGTGCCTCGAGTGCTATTTCAAAAATACACGACTCTCTCTGCTTGCTCAAATTACGTTGTGTCCACTCGTGAAAGTCAGTCGGTACAGCTTCCATAGAGATTGTGGTGTTTGCTGGAATAGTGGCCGAACTGGTGTGCCAATCCACGAACGCCTCAGCTGAGAGCGGTACGAAGCGTTCGTACTCCCGACATTCGCGCTCTGCAAAAAACGAAATGGCATCACACTGCATAGGCACACCAGACACTGTAATGAGAATTGGAAGATCGAAGGTCATCTGGAAGCCGACTACCCAACCGAGCGTCTTGTCTTTGTGACCCTCTCGCAAGAGATAGTTCGTAAACCAATCTAAAACTCTCTTGCCGTCAATCAATAGGTTTTGTGGTGGCACCTCTGGGACTGGTTGTGATTTATCAGCTGGGTGTACTTGGATGTTCAGTCTGCTCCAGCGAATGACTTTCGCGAACCACCAATCACCAAAAGCAAACTTGCGGTTAAGTATCTCAGGATCAAGAAGCGATACGACTCGTATGCCGTAGTGTTTGGCCTTGTGTAGCGCCGGCTTTGTAAAGCCACGTTTGGAAGCGATAACCTTGAAATTTGCGTTGATATCTTGTGCTTTGGTTTGAAACGCGTCGATTTCCGGCGTTCCGACCTTCCGGTTGAGATCTTTGCATTCCACCACGCCTAGCATCTTCTGGCCAGCAAACTGGCCCCGAACTACTACATCGAACTGTCGTCGCTGACCGAGGCGGTCCGTTAAAAACTCGTTGTGCGTAACTTGTGAAGCTGGATCAATCCGAGCTTGTATCTGCGCGACAAGCTTTTCGAAAGGTTCTCCTAGGGTTGGCATATCGGCTGGTACTCGCGATGCTTAACGTTTGACATGGGAGACGGCGCACGGCTTGTCGGGGGGAGTTGGGGATAGACCATAATTTTCTTCGCGAATGACCGCTGTCAAGAATATATCTAAAAGTCCGCTCTTGGCCGGGAATTGCCTGATGCCCCGCCTATAGCAGTGACCGCAACCAATCCAAAGCAGGTATACCACCGCCCCGTAATCGCGCAGAGGGCGCTCGGACGTAGCGTGTGGACTATTTTTGGCCCGTCTGATCGAGGGACCCCGCCGGCCAGTTCCGGACTTGCTGCCAGGCTTGCTGTACCGCAGGTGGCAGCTTGTCCATGTGCTTCAGGAAAAGCGCGAGCGTCCAGATCTGCCGGTCGTTGAGGGAGTACCCGAACGAAGGCATGCCCGTCAGGCGAATTCCATGCTTGATCTTCCAGAACAAATCGCCTTCCGGGTCGTCCTCAACTCCATCGGTCGCCAGTTGCGGCGGCCTTTGATAAAGGCCTTTCGCGATCGGTGACGGGGACGCCGCCCCCTTCGCGGAACCATGGCAAAGCGCGCAGTTCTGCGCAAAGAGTTGCACGCCATCGAGGAGATTCCGCTCGGTCAGCGGCACCGGATTTTCACCCTTCGGAGCGAGGCGACCCAATGTCGCCTCCAGCGAAGTGGTGGCCGCCCAGGTTTCCAGCCGACCGGGTTCTGCGTCGGCATTGGCCGGAACAAGTCCGCTTCGCACCAGCGCGTAGGCACCGGCCAGGGCAACGATCAACGTCAATGCGACTCCCAGAAAAATACCTTTCAACATGGCACCTCCTTATTGACCGGATTACCGTTGCCACAGGATACGTGCATCTTCCAGAGGGATCGCCACGCCCTCATGGCGCGGCACAAGTCGCGCCGTGTAATCTGTCGCCGGGCGGGCTGCCGGCACGGCCGCACGATAGGCGTAGCCGCTGATTGCGCCCACCAGTTGCCGCGCGGGCTTCATCTCCACGCGCACAGGTAGCGCGCCATTTGCGCCATTGGCATACAGCTCGACCCGCACTGCCGCCGGATCGATGTCATCGAGATATACCTGCACGTCAAATACGTGCTGTTCGCCATCGGTTTCAACCTTCACTTCGCCGAAGCGCAGCGCGGCCCATTTTTGTTCCAGCTCGTGTCGCCACTCGACCATCTTCACGCCGATAGCACCGTTATCTACAGCCCGCTCACGATAGGCTATGGCCGCCGGCAGATAGTGCTGCTCGGTGTATTCGCATACTGCCCGGTTGGCGGAGAAGCGGGGGGTCAATTGCGCCATGCTTTCCCGCATCCGGTTTACCCAGGCGGTGGGAATGCCATTCTCATCACGGGCATAGAACTCGGGAATGACTTCCCGCTCAAGCAGGTCGTAGAGCGCGTTGGCTTCGGTCGCATCCCAGGCGGGATCGTCGCCATGTTCCTGCCCATCCCCCAGCGCCCAGCCGACTTCCGGCGTGTAGGCTTCCGCCCACCAGCCGTCCAGTTCCGAGAGATTGATGCCGCCATTGACGAGCACCTTCATGCCGCTGGTGCCACACGCTTCCCAGGGACGCCGCGGCGTGTTGAGCCAGACATCCACGCCCTGCACCAACTGCTCGGTCAGCAGCATGTCGTAATCGCTGATGAAGATCACATGGGCGCGCGCCTCGGTGCGCCGGATGAAATGGATCCATTGCTGGATCAGGGCCTGCCCCGCCAGGTCCGCGGGATGGGCCTTGCCCGCCATGATGAGCTGCACCGGGCGCTGCGGATTGGTCAATAGACGCAGCAGTCGCTCCGGGTCGTGAAGCAGCAGGTTGGGTCGCTTGTAGCTGGCAAAGCGGCGGGCAAACCCCAGCGTCAAGGTATTGGGATCGAACAAATGTTTCGCGCCTTCAACCGCTTCCGAAGACGCCCCGGAAGAGGTCAGTTGTCGCGACAATCTTTCGCGGGCGTAGTCAACCAGCGCCTTGCTGGCGGCGGTCCGAAATTGCCAAAGCCTGGCATCGGACACGCGACGCATGTCCTGCTCCAGGGTATCTGTCGTTCCCAGCCAGCGTTTCTTGCCGCAGGCATCGGTCCACAGACCATCGGCCGTGGCCGAATCCCAGGTCGGCGTGTGGACGCCGTTGGTCACATACCCAACCGGGATTTCGTCCCGCGGCCAGTGCGGAAAGAGCGGCTCAAACAGGTGCCGGCTCACTCTCCCGTGCAGGCGACTCACGCCATTCACCGCCCCGCTGCCGCGAATCGCCAGATAGGCCATGTTGAAAGGTTCGGCCGCGTCGTTTGCATTCTGGCGGCCCAGCGCCAGCAACTCGCGCAGCGATATGCCGAGCTTCTGTTCGGCATATCCACCGAGGTATTGCGCGATGAGGTCCGGCGCAAAACGGTCGAAGCCGGCGGCCACGGCGGTGTGGGTAGTGAAGAGATTCCCTGCTCGGGTAACGGCCAGCGCGACGTCAAAAGGCTGCGCGCTCTCCTGCATGAAACTTCGCGCGCGCTCCAGCACGGCGAAGGCCGCATGCCCTTCATTCAAGTGGCAGACTTCCGGCTCGATGCCGAGCGCCGCGAGCAGCCGCCAGCCGCCGATGCCGAGCAGCAGTTCCTGTTTCAGGCGCAGTTCCGGCCCGCCGCCATACAGCTCGCTGGTGATGCCTCGATGCGCCGGGTAATTCGCGGCGTCATTGCTGTCCAGCAGATAAAGTTTCGCGCGCCCGACCCGAACCTGCCAGGCGCGCAGCCAGACCGAGTAGCCGGGTAGCGCGATTTCCAGCCGCAACCACTCGCCGTTCGGTTTTCGCAATGGCGTGATGGGTAGTTGTCCGGGATCGTTGTAGGGGAAGAGGGCCTGTTGTGCGCCATCCTTGTCGATCACCTGACGAAAATATCCTTGCTGGTAAAGCAGTCCCACACCAACCACGGGTACGCCCAGATCGCTGGCGGCCTTGAGCTGATCCCCGGCCACATTGCCCAGCCCGCCCGAATAAATGGGCAAAGCTTCGCTCAACATGTATTCCATGCTGAAATACGCAACGCAGCCCAGTTTCGATTGCGGGTAGGTTTGCTGAAACCACGCTGGCGCCGCCGCCGCATCGCGCCTGACTTGCACCATGTCGTCAACATTCCTGCGGAATGCGGGATCTGCCAAAGCGCGTTGCAGTTCCTCGCGCGAAACCGTCTGCAAAACAACCCAGGGGTTATGCGTGATATCCCACAGCACGGGGTCAAGCTGCCGCCACACTTCGTCCGTGGAGTGATGCCACGACGAACGCATATCCAGGGCAAGTTCGGCCAGGGAATCGAATCCCTCTATATCCGTGGATAAAAGATACTCTTTCGGGTGGCCGGCTCGTGTTTGGTCGCGCATAACTTTGCCTTCACATTTTTCCCGAAGTCAATTCCGGCTGCTGAGCCGGTGCGGCCAACGCCGCATCCACGATAGCCTGCGCTTCATCGATGATGCGGCGCAGATGTTGCTCGCCGCGAAAACTTTCCGCATATATCTTGTAAATATCTTCGGTGCCGGACGGACGCGCCGCGAACCATCCATTCTCCGCGATCACCTTCAACCCGCCAATGGGGGCATCGTTGCCTGGCGCATGGGCAAGGATGCCCTGGATTTTTTCTCCGGCCAGATCTGCAGACCGTATCTGCTGCGGCGAGAGTTGCGCCAGCATTCGTTTTTGCGCCGGGGTCGCCGGTGCATCAACCCGGTCGTAGCAGGACTCGCCAAACTCGCGCTCTAGCTCGCGGTAGATTTCGCCGGGATCGCGGCCCAGGCGCGCGGTGATCTCCGCCGATAGCAAAGCCGGGACGATGCCATCCTTGTCTGTCGTCCACACGCTGCCATCCTGGCGGACAAAAGAGGCACCGGCACTTTCCTCCCCGCCAAAGCCAAGCGAGCCATCGAGCAAGCCATCCACGAACCACTTGAATCCGACCGGCACTTCGCAGAGCTTGCGGCCGAGCTTCGCTGTAACGCGATCGATCATCCGGCTGCTGACTACCGTCTTGCCAACCGCTGCATCCTTGCTCCACTTCGGTCGATTCTGGAACAGATAGTGGATGGCGACCGCCAGATAATGATTGGGCGGCAGCAAGCCCGCGCTGCGGGTGACGATCCCGTGCCGGTCGTGGTCGGTGTCGCAGGCGAAGGCGATGTCGAAGCGATCCCTGAGCCCGATCAGACTCTGCATGGCACAGGACGATGACGGATCCATGCGAATCCGGCCGTCCCAATCGACTGTCATGAAGCGGAAGGTCGGATCGACATCCTTGTTCACGACCGTCAGATTCAATCCATAGTGCCCGGCAATTGCGGCCCAATAGTGCACGCCCGCGCCGCCAAGCGGATCGACGCCCATGCGGATGTTGGCGTCGCGAATCGCGCCCATATCGAGCACGTTGCCGAGATCGCTCACATAAGCGTTGAGATAGTCGTGTCGATGCGTCGTGGATACGAGCAAGGCCTTGCCGAAAGAAATTCTTTTCACACCCTGAAGGCCGCTTTGCAATAACTCATTGGCCCTGGCTTCGATCCATCCCGTGACGTCCTTGTCCGCCGGCCCGCCGTTGGGCGGGTTGTACTTGAAGCCGCCGTCCTCGGGCGGGTTGTGCGAAGGCGTGATGACGATGCCGTCCGCCAGCCCTGAAGTGCGGCCGCGGTTGTAGACCATGATGGCATGCGAGATCGCCGGCGTCGGCGTGAATTCGCCATCCCTGGCGATCATCGTTTGCACGCCGTTGGCGGCCAGCACTTCCAGCGCGGTCTCGAATGCCGGCTGCGACAGCGCATGGGTGTCAATGCCAAGGTACAGCGGGCCATCGATGCCTTTGATGCTGCGGTATTCGCAGATCGCCTGGCTGATGGCCAGTACATGCCATTCGTTGAAGCTGCGCGCGAACGAACTGCCACGGTGCCCGGAAGTACCGAACGCGACCCGTTGGGCCGGCACCTTGGGGTCGGGGCGCTGGTCGACATAGGCGGCAAGCAGTTTCGGCACATCGACCAGCAGCGACTGCGGTGCCGGCTTGCCGGCCAATGGACTGAGCATGGCACTCATGAGCGTGCCTTCCGAAGCCGGCGATAACGCCGGATCAGCGCGTTGGTCGAGCTGTCATGCTTGAGTTGCGGCTCGCTCGAACTTTCGAGTTCCGGAATCGTCCGCTCCGCCAGCACCTTGCCCAGCTCGACGCCCCATTGATCGAACGAATTGACATTCCAGATGGTTCCCTGCGTGAACACACTGTGTTCGTACAGCGCAACCAGCAGCCCCAGCGTCTCCGGCGTCAGTCGCTCTGCGAGTATCGTATTGGTCGGGCGATTGCCTTCGAAGACGCGGTGCGGCGCCAGCCATTCCGGCGTACCCGCGACCTTGACTTCTTCTTCGCTTTTGCCGAATGCCAGCGCTTCGGTCTGCGCGAACAGATTCGACATCAGCAGATCATGATGGTGGCTTATCGGATTCAGGGTCTGGCAAAAGCCGATGAAGTCGCACGGAACCAGACTTGTTCCCTGATGGATGAACTGATAGAACGAATGCTGGCCGTTGGTGCCGGGTTCGCCCCAGTAGATGGGCCCGGTTTGATAGTCGACCTGCTTGCCATCGAGCGTGACGTGCTTGCCGTTGCTCTCCATCGTCAGTTGTTGCAGATAGGCGGGGAAACGTTTCAGATACTGTTCGTAAGGCAATACGGCGACTGTCTGCGCATCGAGGAAATTGCGGTTCCATACCGTCAGCATTGCCATCAGCACGGGCAGGTTCTGTTCGAATGGAGCGCTGCGGAAATGCTGATCCATGGCATGAAAACCCTTGAGCATCCCCTGGAAGTTCGCGGGTCCGATGGCGAGCATGGTTGACAGGCCGATCGCCGACTCCATCGAGTAGCGTCCGCCAACCCAGTCCCAGAAGCCGAACATGTTCTCGGTGTCGATGCCGAATCCGGATACGCCTTCGGCATTGGTCGAGACGGCGACAAAGTGCCTGCGCACGGCGCGCTCATCGCCCAGTTTATTCACGCACCAGGCGCGGGCGGTGTGGGCATTGGTCAGGGTCTCCAGTGTCGTGAAGGTCTTCGAGCAGACGATGAACAGGGTTTCTGCCGCGTCGAGATCGCGCGTGGCTTCCTCGAAGTCGGTGCCGTCCACATTCGAGATGAAGCGGAATGTCATGTCGTGCCGGCTGTAATGGCGCAACGCTTCGTACGCCATCACCGGGCCGAGGTCGGAACCGCCAATGCCGATGTTGACGATATTGCGGATGCGCTTGCCGCCGTGTCCCAGCCACTGTCCGTTGCGGATCTGGTCCGAGAATGCCGCCATGCGCTTGAGAACTGCATGAACCTCGGGTACGACGTCGACGCCATCGACGATCAGCCTTTCAGTCTCAGGCATGCGCAGGGCGGCGTGCAGGACAGCACGCCTTTCTGTCACATTGATTTGCTCACCACGAAACATCGCGTCGATGCGCTCGCGCAGGCCGCGTTCCTCGGCCAGTTTCACGAGCAGTCGCATCGTCTCGTCGGTGATGCGGTTTTTGGAGTAATCGAGGTAAATCCCTGCCGCTTCGGCGGCCAGGCGTTCGCCACGCCGAGGATCGTCGGCGAAGAGCTGCCGCAGATGCCGGCCACTGATCGATCGATGATGCTCGGCTAGCGCCTTCCACACCGGGCTTTCTGTCAACCGTCCTGCCGGTGTGGTTGAGGTGGGGGTTGTCTTTGTGTTTCTCATGTCAGTTTGACCTTTGTCAGCAGATTATTAGTCTACTGTCCTTTTTGTTCCTCGATGCCTGGCTCGGTATGGGTCGGTGAACCATGCGCTGTTCATGCCTTCATGGCCTGCGTCAGCACTTTGCTCTTCGAGGCGATTTGTGTCATCAGATTGCTCCATGATTTGGCAAAGGCGGCGGTGGCTTGGGCGCATCGAACACCGCAATTGTGTCAGGCGACCCGGGCAATGTCCCCCACTCATGATCGGGAAACAGGCTCGCCGTGTGGCCGTCCTCGCCAAGCCCTAACAGTACCAGATCGAAGTCGCCGACCGTCCGCAGTGTTTCGGCATACATCAGGGCGGCCTGGGATGCGCCCAATTCCCCTGGTATCGCGTGCACCTGAAGCGGGGGAATTGGAACGAAATCAAGCCAGGCTTGGGCAGCCATGCGCGAATTGCGCGCCGAATCATCAGCCGGCAAGCAGCGTTCGTCGCCGAAATAAATATGCCACGCGGACCAGTTGGTTTTGGCTGAACATAACAAACGATAGATGTTTCGCGGGGTGTTCCCTCCGGCAAGCACGAGATGAAATTGACCGCGTTCCTCAATAGCCCGTACCGCGCTTGCGTTGATGCTCGCAATCGCCGCCTGTTGCAATGCCCGCTCATCGGAAACGGCATGCCAACGACACAGTTGCAAATTATTTGCACGATTCATGGGTGAGCAATACCGGCCTTGTCAACGTTTGATATGGGATATCTTGGTATCTTCAATACCGAGGCTTGCCATGAGTCCCTGCTGATCGAAAATGAACGCATAGGCAAGCGCCTGAACACAGGTGCTGATTTCACGCGAGTAGTCATGTTATTGCCCTATGACTGAAACTCACCGAGTGCTTGCATACAGATCCCAAGTTTCAAGTCCTTTCAGCGTTAGCGTGGCGTCAAGTACCAACATGGACTGGTGATTCCTAATTGGTGGTGTCGATCTTGTGGCCCAGGGAATTGATGTCATTGTCCAGCGCCTCAAAGCCCTTGGCGACCTCATCGCGCGTCCAGCTGGCGTCGGAGGCAAGCTTGTCGCCCAAGGCGCGTGTATCTTTTACCACCCTTGACTCGTCAGCATTGGCTTCCTTACCTAACCAGCCAGAGGCGCTTTTCAGGCCATGGGCGGCGGCCTTGAGCTCGTAACCAGCTTCGTGGTAATCATTGCGCGCCCAAGCTTCGGCCGCCTTGGCACGGTGCGCCAGGGCGAGCGCTTGGTTGGCTTTCACAAAATCCTTGGACATCGAATGTTCGTCCAACTTTATACCTTGCTCGATCGCGCTTCCGACCGTACCGCCCGATCCATGGGCATGCATGTCTTTTAGCGCAGATCTCACTGCCGAGTCCGACAAAGCGTCAAGTTGCACAACCGAGCTGTCGAGTTTCTGTTTTGGTTCTCCGGTTGCACGAGCGGCCTCAAGGCGCAGGTAACTGGTCGCCTTGTGGATTTCTGATGCCACAACCTTATAGTCTTTCTTGGCATAAGCCGTAACAGCATTCGTGAAGTGATGTTGTGGCTCTTCAATTACTGGATACCAAGTATCCACGTCGGTCACTTGCCAACGGCGCTCCATGTCGGTACGTGTAGCCTTGTCAATCGCCTTGTCCAGATCAGCCTTCGTCTTGATCTTGCCACTTTCGATGGCTGCAGCAGCTGTACTGACTTTCTGGGCGCTGGCATTAATACGTTTGATTGTGTCCCGCCTATATTTCTTGTCAGCCTCCAGGAGCGCTTTGTCTGCTTTGACCAGCGACTTGTCCTGCTTGTCGGCAATAGTGGCCTGCCGTTTCAGTTCGTTAGCCACGGCGCGCATCTCCGTGGCAGCTTTATTGCTGTCGTTCGTATCAAATGCCTTGCGTGCGGCTGCCAGGTGTCGGCTGACCTCATCGACCACCGGCGTGTAATAAGTGGTGTCGTCGTAAATGATCCAGTCGCTTGGCGATTTTGTTGAGATCGCCGTCTTGATCGCAGCTGACGCGGGCTGAGCGACCGATGCGGCGGGTGTTTTCGGAATCTGAGCGTATGCTGTACCAGCAAGTGGAGTGGCCGCAACGAACACTGCCATGGCAATGGGCTTGAGTGCAAAGTTCATTCTGTATTCCTTTCAGCGTGAGAGTCGTTGCTGATTTTCGGTATGCCGTGGAAGAGACTTCATCTCCTTCATGGTGATGATCGAAGGAAGAAAAACCTGTTCAATTACGATTTCAATCTAGGCCCAAATACTTAGGCGAAACTTAAACTGAAAATTCAGAAAAGTCGGTCAGGTATCTGGAAATTGCCTTCATTGAGCGATCGACCGAAAAAGCCGGAAAACCTGAGGATCATCATAAGCACTGCTTACGCACGTTTCAGTACGCTAGCGCACTGCAATGTTGGCGTACTCCGCCAACTGATTGCGCCCTGTTCTGCCCCGGCCTGGATGAAGATGCCAGCCGGATGGCAAGTCGAAGTGGCCTGGTGTAATGGAATCCTCTGCGGAGCAAGCGATCAAACGCCCCAGGTTACCGGCGCCTTGCCCGTCAGGGAGCGCTCCAGCAGTTCCAGAAGCGGCAACGCACGCTGGAACAGATGGACACAGCCGCCGTCATCGGCATCCTCCTTGCCTGCCGGCTCCCTGAGTCTTTCCTCATCCGCCTTGATGGCCGCCTTGAGGAGGGTATCAACTGGCCAGTTAAATCTTGAGAAAATGCTCGCGGTAGTACTTCATTTCCTCAATCGATTCGTAGATGTCCGCCAGCGCTTCGTGCCTCCCATGTTTGGTAAGACCCTTGGCGAGTTCCGGCCTCCAGCGCTTGCAGAGTTCCTTCAGTGTCGACACATCCAGATTGCGATAGTGGAAATAGGTTTCCAGCTTTGGCATATAGCGCGCCATGAAACGGCGATCCTGGCAAATGGAATTGCCGCACATGGGCGACTTGCCCTGCGGCACATGCAGTTTGATGAATTCGATCGCCTGCGCCTCGACATCGGCTTCGGCCAATGCTGAATTCTTGACCTTGTCGATCAGGCCGGATTTGCCGTGGGTTTTCTGGTTCCATGCATCCATACCGGCCAGCACTGTGTCAGACTGCTTTACCGCCCATACGGCGCTCTCGGCGATGGTTTCGAGATTGCTGTTGGTTACCACCATTGCCAACTCGATGATGCGGTCACGGTCCGGATCGAGCCCGGTCATTTCCATGTCGAGCCAGACCAGCGCATTTTGATCCTGTGCCATAATTTTTTGCCGCGTTGTTGTATAACCAGCTGCAATTTTCTCATAGCCCATGCCATCTCTCGTGAACATACTCCCGACCCAGCTGTTTTTTCTCTTCGTACTTGCCGTCACGGCGTTGCGCCTGTGGCTGACCCTGCGCCAGATCACCCATGTCACCGCGCACCGCAATCAGGTGCCAAAGCGCTTCGCGTCTCGCATCACGCTCGACGAGCACCAGAAGGCGGCCGGCTATACCGTGGCGAAGAATTATCTTGTCTTGATTCAAATCGTCGTCGAAACCGCATTGCTGCTGGCATTTACCCTGGGGGGCCTGCTTGATGCCTGTGCACAGATGATCCAGCGCTGGTGCGCCGATGGCGGGTTTGCTTATGGTTTGGCGCTGTTTGCCGTCTTCGGACTGATCGGCTTTGTTGTCGACCTGCCGTTATCGCTGTACCGAACTTTTGTCGTCGACGCGCGCTTCGGTTTCAACAAGACCACGCCTGTGCTTTATCTCACCGACCTGGCCAAGCAATCCCTGCTCGCCGTAGTGATCGGTGCGCCGTTGCTGGCTGTCATACTGTGGCTGATGGCGCAAATGGGCGAACACTGGTGGCTATGGGTGTGGCTGTTCTGGATTGGCTTCAACCTGCTGGTACTGGTGGCTTACCCGACACTGATCGCACCGCTGTTCAACAAGTTCACGCCGCTTGCCGACGCTGCGCTGCGTGCCCGCATCGATGCCATGCTGACGCGCTGCGGCTTTCGTAGCAGCGGCGTATTCGTGATGGACGGCTCGAAACGTTCGACGCAGGGCAATGCCTATTTCACCGGTTTTGGCTCGGCCAAACGCATCGTGTTTTTCGATACACTGATCGAACGCCTGCAACCTGCCGAGATTGAAGCCGTGCTGGCACACGAACTGGGCCATTTCAAGCTGCGTCACGTCTGGAAGGGCATCGCCGCGACCTGGCTGATCAGCCTTGGCATGCTCTGGTTGCTCGGCCTGCTGATGACGCAGCCTTGGTTCTATACGACCCTCGGTGTGCAATATCCAGGCACGGCCATGGCGCTGATCCTGTTCATGCTGGTATTGCCGGTTGTCCTGTTCCCACTGTCGCCGTTGCTCTCGGCCTTTTCGCGCAAGCATGAATACGAGGCGGATGCCTTTGCTGCCAGGCAAACCCATGCCGGTGATTTGGTCTCCGCGCTGGTCAAGCTCTATCGCGACAATGCCTCGACCTTGACCCCTGACCCCCTGCATTCTCTGTTCCATGATTCGCATCCACCGGCAAGCTTGCGCATCGCCCGGCTTGACCCAGCGTGAGTGAGTCCGGCGCCAGTCATGGCACCATCGTGGCTGCCTTCGGTCGTCGCTACGATATTCGCCTCGACGACGGGCGCATCGTCACCGGCTTCCCCAAGGGCAAGAAGAGTCCTTTCGCCTGTGGCGACCGCGTCGAGGTTGAACCGGACGCTGACAATCAGGGGCAGATACTGCGCCACGCGCCGCGCACCACCCTGCTCTACCGCAGTGACCAGTACCGGCAGAAACTGATCGCAGCCAACGCGACCCAATTGCTATTTGTCGTCGCCACCGAACCCGCCTTCAGCGACGAACTGCTGTCCCGCGCCATTGCGGCTGCCGAACACGAGCACATGCATGTCGTCATCGTGCTCAACAAATGTGATCTGCCGAATGGCCTTGCAAACGCACGCTCGATGCTGGCAACCTATGTCGCTCTGGGTTACGAAGTCGTCGAGATGTCGGCCAAAGCCAATGCCGATCAACTGAGGCCGCAACTAAAGGGACATCTCAGCGTTCTGGTGGGGCAATCCGGCATGGGTAAATCGACGCTGATCAATGCATTGATCCCGGGTGCCGCCGCCGCCACGCGCGAAATTTCCACTGCACTCGATTCCGGCAAGCACACCACAACCTACGGCCGGCTCTACCAAACCCCCGAGGGTGACAAAATCATTGATTGCCCCGGCGTGCAGGAGTTTGGTCTCGCTCACCTGAGTTTCGGTGAAATCGAAAACGCGTTTCGCGAATTTCGCCAGTTTCTCGGCCAGTGCCGCTTTCATGATTGCCGCCATGCATCCGAGCCAGGCTGTGCCCTCAAGGCCGGGGTAGAGAATGGCACGGTATCTGCAAGAAGGATGGCGTTATTCACACGGCTGACGACAAGATAGCAGCCGCAGTTCCACCCTTCAAGAACAAAAAAAGCCCGGCGAACCGGGCTTTTAATCATCCTGCTCATCGCAGCTTTATTTAAGCTGTTCCTGCAGGATACTCAGTATCTTCTTCGCCGTATCTGACTTGTCCAGGCCGCCTTCGGCTGTCAGCACCTGAACCTGAGAATTGTCACCGCTCGCCTTGACCTGGACACGGTAGCGCGACTGATTTTCGATTTTGGTCTTGTCAGGTTTACTGCGCCAGAATGCCAGCTTGGAAACCCAGCTCTCATCTCCCGACTTGGCTTTCGCATCGACAGCGGGGTCAATGTAGCGCACGAAGTACAGGCCTTGCGTGCGATCACGGTCTTCCACCGTAAATCCGGCACGATCCAGCGCCAGACCAACCCTGCGCCAGGCGCGATCGAAGGATTCGGCAATCTCCAAAGCGTTGTTGCCGTCTGCGGTCTTGGCGATCCTGGCGCGATCCTGTCCGGGTTCCGCCGTTACCGCATTTTTCGCCACAGTTTCGTCAGCCCCAAGCCTGACCATCAACTTGCGCAGCATCTCGGCTTCAAGTTCCGGGTCTGCCGCACGTGGCTGCCAGCGCGTCTGCTCTTTGCCTTCATTGATGTATGTTTCATACATGCCGCGGTGGCTGATGAAAATCTCGGTGGTATCAGGTTCCGTTCCCTGCTCAAGACGCGTACGGTACTTGTCGCGCTCTGCTGTCGAATACGCATCATCGAATATGCCGCCGATTGCGTTACGCAGGAAATCCTGCGGGATCTTGGCCCGGTCTTCCGCCCAGTCGGTTTCCATCACGCCGGTTTCAGGTTGCTCGATGTTGATGATGAAGCCGTTCTCCTGCCAGAAGGTCTTGACCAATGGCCAGAGCTTCTGCGCATTGCCCGGCACGACCAGCCAGCGTTGATTGCCGTCGCGCTCGATTTTCATCTTGCCGACATTGGGCAGAATGACCGGATCGGACGCCGCGCCCGCCAGACCTTTCCGCTCACGGATGTAACGCGAGAAGGTCTCGCTGCCACCGGGCAAGGCTGTGGCTTCATCCTGCCCCGGTGTCGTCAAATCCGGCGGAATTTCAAGCATGGGAACAACGCCGGCCGACTTGTAGTCGACTTTCTTCGATTCGAACAGTTTGCCGCCGCAGCCTGCAAGCAGCGTTAGCGTCAATAGGGGCAGCAGAATTAGCCGGGGCTTAATGCGCGTCATGTATTTCTTCCGTCAATATAATCAGAGGGTAATTCCGGCGTCACGCATCGCGGTACGCACACGTTCGTGATACTCCGGCAACAGTGGCGTCAGCGGCAGACGAATACCACCACCGACCATGCCGAGTTGCTGTACCGCCCATTTCACCGGGATCGGGTTGGCTTCGACAAAAAGATCCTTGTGCAAACCCAGCAACCGTTCATTGATCTGGCGCGCCCTGGCAAGATCGCCTGCTAACGCGGCCGAGATCATATGATGCATCAATGCCGGCGTGACATTGGCCGTCACCGAAATCGCGCCCTGTCCGCCCAGCAACATCAGTGCGAGTGCAGAGGCATCGTCGCCACTGTACACAGCAAATCCCTTGGGTGCACGTTTGATGAGATCGGTTCCACGCTCGATATTGCCAGTTGCGTCCTTGATGCCGACGATGCGCGGCACGGCAGCAAGACGCAATGCTGTCTCGTTGGACATGTCCGCCACGGTGCGACCAGGTACGTTGTACAAAATGAGGGGCAGATCAACCGCTTCGGCAATAGCCTTGAAGTGGCGATAAAGTCCTTCCTGAGTCGGCTTGTTGTAATAGGGCACTACCGAAAGATGTGCGTCTGCACCAGCCTTACGAGCAAATTCGCCCAGTTCGATGGCTTCTTGCGTCGAGTTGGCGCCAGTGCCGGTAATCACCGGAATGCGCCCGGCAACATGTTCGACCGTGGTCTTTATCACCAGGCAGTGTTCTTCGACGCCCACTGTCGGTGACTCACCGGTCGTGCCGACAACAACGACGGCGTCCGAACCTTCGGCGATATGCCAGTCGAGCAGCTTGCGCAAGCCGGGCAGATCAAGGCTGCCATCATCGTGCATGGGCGTTACGAGTGCGGGAATGGAGCCGGTAATCATGGGAATGAGATGATGTTGGAAAAAGCTGTAAGGTAATGATTTTAACTGATCCGGCCCAGCGAGGAAGATGACTTACAATCCATTGCACTCTCCTGCAAGGATTGTCTTCCACATGCCCACTCCGCAATCGGCTGCAAGTATCGATGCCGTTTTGAATGCCGCCTGCGGTGTCATTCTCGGCAAGGGTCGTGAAATCCGCATGGCATTGGCCTGCCTGCTGGCGCGCGGCCACCTGCTGATCGAGGATGTCCCGGGGGTAGGCAAGACCATCCTCGCCCACATGCTGGCCAAACTGCTCGGCCTCGATTTTCAGCGCATCCAGTTCACCAGCGACCTGCTGCCTGCCGACATTCTTGGCGTTTCGGTATTTGATCGCGACAGCGGCAGTTTTCGCTTTCATCCAGGACCGATTTTTGGCGGTGTGATTCTGGCCGACGAAGTGAACCGCGCCACACCAAAAGCGCAAAGCGCGCTGCTCGAAGCCATGGAGGAACGACAAGTCACGGCCGAGGGACAAACGCGGCCGTTGCCGAATCCCTTTTTCGTCATCGCCACACAGAACCCGGCGCACCAGATCGGCACCTTTCCTTTGCCCGAGTCACAACTTGACCGCTTCATGATGCGCATTGCCCTGGGCTACCCGGATCGCGTTGCGGAGCGCGAACTGTTGTCGGGCGCGGACCGACGCGACATGGTTGCCGCGCTGACGCCACTGCTATCGGCGGAGTCCGTGCTTGGCTTGCAGCAGCAGACGATGCAGATTCATGCCGCCCCGGCACTGATCGATTACGTACAGGCACTGGTCGAACACACGCGCCATACACCCGAGTTCGCGGCCGGGCTTTCGCCGCGCGCAGCACTTGGTCTGCTCGCCAGTGCCCGGGCATGGGCCCTTATCGAGCAACGCGAGCATGTGTTGCCAGAAGATGTCCAGGCCGTATTGCCCGCAGTTGCCGGACATCGTTTGCGTCTTGCCAATGGCGGCGACATGGCAGTTGCCATCCGGCAACTGATCGAGGCAGTTCCGATTCCCTGAATAAAGACGGCCATGCAACTCACGGCGCGGCTACAGCAGAAATTTTACGAATGGGCCTTGCGCGGGCGCCCGCCGGAAGCTTCACCAGTCATTCTCAACCAGCGCCGCGTGTATGTGCTGCCAACGCGTGCTGGCATCTGCTATGCCATATCGCTTGCCGTCATGCTGGTCGGGGCAATGAACTACAGCCTGAGCCTGGGGCATGTGCTGACCTTCCTGCTCGGTGGACTCGGGGTTTCGGCGATCCTCAACACTTTCCGCAACCTCGCCTTTCTGCATATCACCCCAGGGCGCAGTACGCCGGTATTTGCGGGCGATGCAGCACATTTTGGCCTGGTGCTGCATAACGCACGCAAGACGGATCGCCCTGCCCTGCGCATGCGTGCCGGTGAGGGTGAGCTGATTGAGCTGGAGTTGCCTCCAGCCGATCACTTCGAAGCTCAATTGCCGGTCAAAACTACCCGGCGCGGATGGATGCCCTTGCCGCGTGTGATGATCGAAACGCGCTATCCGCTCGGCCTGATTCGCGCCTGGGCCTATGCGCAACCCAGGCAATTTTGTCTGGTCTATCCGTGCCCTGCCCCTGTTGCACCACCATTACCGACTGGGAGCGGCGATCAGCAAGGTGGCCAGTGCAAACAGCATCAGGGACGCGGCAACGATGACTTCGCCGGTCTGCGCGACCATCAACCCAGCGACTCCCCTCGCCATGTTGCGTGGAAGGCGGTGGCACGTCAGCATGATGATGAACTGTTGACCAAGCTGTTCTGCGGAGAGAATGCGCAATCACTCTGGCTCGACTGGGAGCAATTACCACCGGAGCTTGATGCTGAAGGCCGTCTGTCAATCATGGCACGCTGGGTGTGTGAAGCGGGCGATGCGCACCTCAGCTGGGGCATGCGCCTGCCCGGAGAAACACTTGCACCGGATTCCGGCGAAGCACATCGACATGCCTGCCTGCAGGCTTTGGCTCTGTATGGCCAATAAGCGGCTATCTCCGCCTCTCGCCCAGCAGCAAGTGTTCTGGCTGTGTGCTGCCGCCCTTGGTGCTTTCGCCCCACTCACGCCCTGGCTGCCCTCGTGGTTGTCGGCTATCTCCGCATTGGCGCTGGTCTGGCGTGGCTTCCTGCTGTGGCGTCGCATCAAGTTGCCACCGATCTGGATCATCAATATCCTGGCCGTGCTCGGCGCAGTCGGCATCAGCATGCATTACCGCACGCTGCTAGGCAAGGATGCGGGGGTTGCCTTGCTGGTGCTGTTTCTCGCGCTGAAACTGTTCGAAACAAGAACCGCGCGTGACGCCTATGCCGTGGTGTTTCTCGGCTATTTCCTCGTTTTCTCGCAATTCTTCTACAGCCAGAGCATTCCGGCCGCATTGGCGGCGATCGCCACCGTCGTTGTACTTACAGCGACATTGGTCGCGCTCAATCGACCGCAGACAAAACCCGTTGCAGCGCTACGCGTTTCCATCACCATGGTGGCTCAAGCAGTGCCCTTCATGTTGGTTCTGTTCGTGCTGTTCCCGCGCATTGCAGAGCCCTTGTGGGGACTGCCGCAGGACAGTAGCCGTTCGGTCAGCGGTCTGTCGGACAGCATGACCATAGGCTCGATCAGCCAGCTATCACTTTCTGACGCAATTGCGTTTCGGGTTCGCTTCGACAACGGCATGCCCCCCCGCGAAGCGCTCTATTGGCGCGGCCCGGTACTGACGGAATACGATGGCCACACTTGGCGCATCGCCCGTCCCTCGATCAGCACCACGCTCCCCTACGTCACCAAAGGCAGCGCATTCCCCTACCAAGTGACACTCGAACCTCACCAGCAGTTTTGGCTGTTCGCACTGGAACTGCCCGGGACCCTGCCTGCCGGCAGCGTGATCGGCAGCGATTACGAATTGTTTGCCAGGAAACCGGTGCGAGAGCGCATGCGCTATGCCGTCACCTCTTATCCTGATACTCGCAGCGGCTCAGACGAATTAAGCCGCGTATTAAACGAGGCACTGGCCTTGCCCAAGGGGATAAATCCCAGAGCAAGAGCGCTCGGCGCAGATCTGCGTGCCGGGCAAAGCAACGCAATGGGTATCGCGGCTGCAATGCTCTTGCGTTATCGCAATGAGCCATTTACCTACACGCTGTCACCGCCGCCTTTGGGCAAGAATGACATTGATGATTTCCTGTTTTCGACGCGACGCGGCTTTTGCGAACACTTCGCTGCCAGCTTTGTCTTCGTGATGCGCGCAGCCGGTATTCCGGCACGCGTTGTGACTGGCTATCAGGGTGGAGAAATCAACCCGGTAGATGGCTATCTTGAGGTGCGCCAACTCGATGCTCATGCCTGGGCCGAGGTATGGATTAGTGGCGCAGGCTGGCGTCGCATCGATCCCACCGCAGCGATCGCACCCGACCGCGTTGAGCAGAACCTCGCTGCCGCCATACCTTATGGCGACCCGCTACCCATGCTGATGCGCGGCGATCATCCCTGGTTGCGCGCGGCGCGTTATCGCCTCGATGCCATGGTCAACGGCTGGAACCAGTGGGTGCTGGGCTATGATGCCAGGCGTCAGCACGACCTGTTGCAATATCTCGGCATGCGTTCGCCCGACTGGCAATCCATGGCAGCACTGCTTATGATCTGTTGCGGTGTCTTGATGCTCGGCCTCTCGGCCTGGACGTTGCGTCAATGGCAGCGCACAGATCCGGTACAACGCCATTGGCAACGCTTCCAGCGCCAGCTGACAAAGCGCGGAGTTGCAGCACTACCGTGGGAAGGACCGCGGGATTATGGGAAACGCGCGGTTTCTGCAGTCCCCCATCACGCAAAAGAAATCAGCGAGATCGAAGCACTTTATGAAACTCTGCGTTATCGTGCCTATCAACCAGCGGACGCCCTGAGAAAATTCAGGAACAAGATTACTGCCTTTACGCCATGAGACTCCTGTTCTGCCTGCTGTTCGCATTTCCCCTGTTTTCCCATGCCGACTCAACATCCTTCGCCGAACGCGAGGAGGTACAGGCTTTCATTGCCGAAATGCACCAGCGCAATGGTTTTGACAGCGATGAACTGCGGCGGCTGTTTTCGCAGGCGGAATCGCTGCCTGCGGTGATCAAGGCGATCCTGCCGCCCGCGGAACCGGGAATCCGCTCCTGGCGGGCCTATCGTTCGCGCTTCGTCGAACCACGCCGCATCACTGCCGGGGTAAAGTTCTGGCGCGCACATGAAGCCAGCCTGGCAAAGGCCGAGGCACTCTATGACATTCCGCGCGAAATCATTGTCAGCATCATCGGCGTGGAAACTATCTATGGCAAATACACTGGGCAATTCCAGACATTCTCCGCGCTGACGACACTGGCCTTCGATTACCCGCCACGCGCTGCCTTGTTCCGCCGCGAACTGGAAGCCCTGCTGCTGCTGGCGCGCGAAGAGAAACTCGACGTACGTGATTATCGCGGTTCCTACGCCGGGGCCATTGGCCTGCCGCAATTCCTGCCCAGCAGCCTGCGACAGTGGGCTGTCGATTTCGATAAGGATGGCAAGATCGATCTCTCATCCAGTCCTGACGATGCCATCGGCAGCGTCGCGCACTTTCTTGCCGCCCATGGATGGAAAAAAGGCGGACCGATTCTGGTACCTGCCACAGCTGAAGGCCCGGATATCGGGGGGCTGCTCGCCGAAGGCATCAAGCCGCAACGCACACCGGAACAACTGGTGCAGTTTGGTGTCAGCACGAACGATGCCCCACCCTGCCCAGCCGCGCTGATTGATTTCGTTTCACCCGATGCCCCGACAGAATACCGTCTTGGCTTCAACAACTTTTATGTCATCACACGCTACAACCGCAGCAGCTACTATGCAACGGCAGTTTATGAGTTGGCGCAGGCAATCAAAACCGCAAAGGCGAAATAGGCAATGCTCATTGCACCAACCAGAACACCTGACTATCTCCATCTGAATACAGTCAAAACAAAGGGAACTGGTAACCTGATTTAGACGACAACATCAAGTGACATCGGGCACGAACAGGCCGCAGAAGCCCATGCTATCAACTCTTTTTGCATAGGCAGCAATGCCATACAGGCCAGGTTTTCCGGAGTAAATGCCCCGGCACTGAAAGTAACAGTCTGATTGCAGACGCTTGCGCCTGATTTCGTTTCCATTATAATGGAAACATGAAAATGACAGATGCCGTCCCGATGCTGGCAGCGCTGGCACAGCAAACCCGGCTTTCAATCTTTCGTCTGTTGGTAGAAGCCGGCCGCGAAGGCATGTGCGCAGGAGCGATTGCAGAAAAGCTGAAACTGCCCGCCGCGACATTCTCTTTCCATGTCGCGCGACTGATGCGAGCGAAGCTGGTTATAGCGCGGCCAGAGAGCCGTTTTATCTACTACGCTGCCAACTATGTCGTGATGGATGGCTTGATCGCCTTCCTCACAGACAACTGTTGTCAGGGCAGCGAAGCCTGTCTGCCTAATACCGCTTTTGCTTCGGCCTCAAGAAAAAATACGTAAAACCTCTCAGAAATCCGATGACCCATTTAATCAAGAACGTGCTCATCCTGTGCACCGGTAACTCGGCGCGCAGCATTCTCGCCGAAGCCATATTCAACCGCGATGGCAGAGACCGCTTCCATGCCTACAGTGCGGGCAGTCACCCTGCCGGATACGTCAATCCCTACGCACTGGAACTGCTGCAACGCGAAGGCTTCGATATCAGCAATTTGCGCAGCAAGAGCTGGGACGAGTTTGCCGTAGCCAGTTCACCGCAAATGGACTTAGTGTTAACTGTCTGCGACAACGCGGTCGGCGAAATGTGCCCGGTATGGCCGGGACAGCCAATCAGCGCCCACTGGGGAATCGAAGACCCTGCTGCTGTTGAAGGCCGTGACGAAGACAAGCGCCGTGCTTTCTTTCGGGCATTCAACTTTTTGCAGCGACGCATTGCGCTGTTCCTTGCATTGCCGCTCGATAAGCTCGACCGTATCAGCATAAAAAGGGAACTGGAACAAATTGGCAACAGCCGGGATGAAGTCAAATGAATATTTTTGAACGTTACCTGACGCTCTGGGTTTTTCTGTGCATTGTCACCGGCATCATATTGGGACAATCCTTTCCGTCGCTGTTTCAGCACATCGGCCGCATGGAGGTGGCGCAGGTCAACATTCCGGTCGGGCTTCTGATCTGGGTCATGATCGTGCCGATGCTGATGAAGGTCGACTTCGGCGCACTCCATCAAGTGCGGCAACATTGGCGCGGCATTGGCGTCACCTTGTTTGTGAACTGGGCCGTCAAGCCGTTCACAATGGCCCTGCTCGCTGCGCTATTCATCCGTCACTTGTTCGCACCGCTGTTGCCAGCCGCGCAGATCGACAGCTATATCGCGGGCCTCATTCTGCTTGCCGCAGCGCCCTGTACGGCCATGGTCTTCGTCTGGAGCCGTCTCACGAATGGAGACCCGTTGTTTACGCTGTCTCAGGTGGCATTGAACGACAGTATCATGCTGTTTGCCTTCGCTCCAATCGTCGCGCTGCTGCTCGGTCTGGCCTCCATCACCGTTCCCTGGGACACACTGTTCACGTCGGTCGTGCTCTATATCCTGATCCCGGTTGTGCTGGCACAGCTTTGGCGCAAATTCCTGCTCAGGCGAGGTCAGACAAGTTTCGACGCAGCACTGCAACGAATCGGCCCGTTTTCAATTTCCGCCCTGCTACTCACGCTGGTGTTGCTGTTTGCCTTCCAGGGCGAAGCCATCCTGCGTCAGCCACTCGTCATTGCACTGCTGGCGGTACCGATCCTGATCCAGGTTTTTTTTAATTCGGCGCTGGCCTACTGGCTCAACCGTAAACTGGGTGAGAAACACAATATCGCCTGCCCCTCGGCCCTGATCGGGGCTTCCAATTTCTTCGAACTGGCCGTGGCAACAGCCATCAGCCTGTTCGGCTTCGAGTCCGGCGCGGCGCTGGCAACCGTCGTTGGCGTACTGATCGAAGTGCCCGTGATGCTGCTGGTAGTGGAGGTAGTGAATTCAACCAAGGGGTGGTACGAGCAAAGCACATAATCACTACAGCAATCGGCCAACGCAGTAGTGGCAAGCAATAAATGTGTGAAAGAAACACCGAATCAGCATCTGTCATCGGAGCAAAGCGTGGCAGGCCCATGGCGTTGCACAACTGGATTGCCACGCCCCTCCGGGGCTCGCAATGACCACAGGGAATCCCGTGGGATGACGAGTACTTGTATTGAGTGTTCCGTCAAGATTGCAACCCTGCACTAACACAACGACGATCGTCGCGCGTTGTCTCTGGCTTGAAATGTGCTCATGGAAATATACACAAGCACTGGCCAAGGCCTGAACCATGATGCCGACGACCGTCAAAAGCAGCACCGCTGACCTTGAACTGATCACTATCTATCAGATCAGCAAGGTACTCAACCTGCTGGCGCAGACCTGGAAGCTGCATCAGGCACTCGCCGAGGAACGGCAGTTGCAGATGGAAGAGAAATACCGCCTGCAAAAGCAGTTGCAGGGCAAGTACGACATTGAGAATGTCGTTGGCCGCTCGAAGCGGATGAAGGATGTCTTTGCCGAGGTACATCAGGCTGCGCCGAGTCAGGCGACGGTACTTTTGCGCGGTGAATCTGGCACCGGCAAGGAAGCGATAGCAAACGCCATTCATTACCTTTCACCGCAAGCCAAGGGGCCATTTATCAAGGTCAATTGCGCGTCGCTTTCGGAAACCTTGCTCGAATCCGAACTATTCGGCCATGAAAAAGGGGCCTTTACCGGTGCGGTCAACGAGCGGAAGGGGCGCTTCGAAATCGCCGATGGCGGCACGCTTTTCCTTGACGAGATTGGTGACGTCTCGCCGGCCTTCCAGGCGAAGATGTTGCGTGTATTGCAAGAGCGGGAGTTCGAACGCGTCGGCGGCCACAAGACCTTGAAGGCCAATTTCCGGCTCGTCGCGGCGGTGCATACTCAACCAGGGTCACGCATAACAACACATTGTCGGACGCCGCTTGCGAATTCCTCGCACTCGCGATACAGGATGCCGTGTTCGGTGCATCGTTGCGCGATATTTACCGCGGGCGCATCCAGCCCTTCCTTCTGGCCTATCCGATTTACAGCTGGCGCGGCCGCCAGCATGATGGCAGGCGCCCTGTATGGGCTTGAGTCTCTATCCGCACGCTGGCATAATCCCGCAAACGGCCAGCACCGATCCTTGGCGAAGAGACAGAGGGCTAACTTAGGCTTTGTGGCGCCATTTAATTTGGTTGTTTTTTGTTTCAACCGGAATTATCTGCACCTGTCCATGGCGTATACCCGTTTCGGCTATTACCGACTGGGCGAAGTCAGTAACCTCGCGCGTAGCACCACGAAGGATCACTGTTTCCACGCAGTCGTCGTGGCTAATGTGGGCGTGTACGGTGGCAATCGCCAAATTGTGATGATCATGCTGCTTGCTGGTCAGACGACTGGATAGTTGTCGCTCGTGGTGATCGAACACATAGCTCAGCACGGCCACGCACTGTTTGGAAGTTCCGGTGGACAAGGCGTTATCTCCCAGTTCGCGACGTAGCAAATCACGAACAGCCTCGGAGCGGTTAGCATAGCCGCGTTTTTGAATCAACTCGTCGAAGGCTTCCGCCAGATCATCATCAAGCGATATGGTCAGTCTCTGCATAGTTCAGGCTCCCAAATGACAAATTATTAGCATAACCGACACTCCAACTTTATTGGAACAGATTCCGGGTTGACTCCTGGGCACGCTTCATACAAAATTAAATATCTTCATACATTTTGTGTTGGTGCAGGAGTTTTATATGGACTTGGGGCGACGAGAAACTGGATGTTGACCCTGGCTACAAGCACAGCCTGAACGATGCAGAGTCTCTCTACTCGCTGGGAGCTGGCGTAACGGTGCGCTGTTAAGGCCATGCGCGTTCCTGAAGTGAAATCCAGACGCGCTACGCCCGTCAATTAAAGGTGTTACATGCATATTCCTGATGGATATCTAAGTCCGGCGACCTGCGTAGCCACTTACGCGGCCGCCCTGCCGTTCTGGTACGTGGCATTTGGTCGGGTCAAGCGCCTGTTGCACACGCGCATGGTGCCGTTGCTGGCGGTGTTCTCCGCGTTCAGTTTTGTGATCATGATGTTTAACCTGCCGTTGCCGGGCGGCACTACCGGTCATGCTGTCGGGGTGGGGATTGCGACGATTGTGCTGGGTCCGTGGGCGTCGATGGTGGCGATCTCGATTGCCTTGCTGATCCAGGCGATCTTTTTTGGCGATGGGGGCATCACGACCTTCGGCGCGAACTGCCTGAACATGGCGGTAGTGGGCTCCCTGGTTTCATATTGGACCTACACGCTGATCGCCGGCAAGTCCGCGCTGGGTTCATCCCGCCGCGTGGTGGCGGCGGGCATTGCCGGATATCTCGCGATCAATCTCGCGGCCCTGCTGACCGCAATTGAATTCGGCGTTCAACCGATGCTGTTTCACGATGCAAGCGGGGCTCCTTTGTACGCACCGTATCCGCTTACTATCGCGGTTCCGGCCATGATGATTGGCCACCTCACCATTGCAGGTTTGGCTGAACTGGTCATTTCTGGTGGTCTGGTAGCTTACTTGCAGCGGGCTAATCCGGATCTGCTGGCTTTCTCGGTTCCGAATGTTGCAAAGAAGCTGGCTACAACTAGCGTCTGGAAATCCACCCTTGCGCTGTGGTATTTGGTGGCGGGCTTGATGATCCTGTCACCGTTGGGTTTGATCGCAGCCGGCACGGCTTGGGGTGAATGGGGCGTGGAGGACTTTGCCAATGCCGAAGTCCGGCAGGAAATCCTGCGCGCATCAGGTAATGTTGCTCCCCCTACATCAGCCCCAAAAGGAATGAAGCAACTTGCCAGCCTATGGAAGGCTGCTGTTCCTGACTATGCACCGAGCTTTATGCATAACGCCAGTGTTGGTTACATTCTTTCCGCTGTATTCGGTGCCGGGTTGATTTTGTTGCTGTTCCTGCTATCTCGAAATGTCCGTTCAAGAATGAGTCGCCAGAATTGTGATTCGACTGATGTCTAGCGTTCACACAATACGGCGGAGTCCGCAGCCTTCATGAGTGAACAATCCTTTGTGCAAGGAGGGCACCGCCATCGCCACCGGCATTTTGTGGAAAGACTGGCACACGATTGTATGCAAGCCATGGAGCACGCTCTGGATGCCGAAGCAACGGGCGCACAGCGAGGCTTTTTACAGGGGCTTGATCCGCGCATAAAACTTGCAAGTTTCCTGACGCTGATTGTTTGCAGCGTGTTAGCCAAGTTTTTGGTGGTGCTTGTTGCGCTTTTTCTGCTGGCGGTAGTTCTTGCTTTTACTTCCTACATTACAGCGGCCAGGCTGTGCAAACAGGCCTGGATCAGCGTGTTGCTCTTTACCGGGGTGATCGCCTTGCCATCCATCGTGATCGTGCCAGGTATTCCAGTGTGGCAAATCCCGCTGGTGCATTGGACTGTGACGCTCCAGGGATTGCGAAGTGGCGCATTCCTCATCGGGCGCGCCGAGACTTCCGCGACTTTTGCCTTGCTGCTGATCCTGACAACTCCCTGGACACATTTACTCAAGGCCATGCGCAGCCTCGGTATTCCGGTCGTGCTCGTGGCTATTCTCGGAATGACTTATCGCTATATCTTCGTGCTTCTGCAAACTACGACTCAGATGTTCGAGGCGCGTCGCAGCCGCATCATGGCACCCATAAAGGGGCCGCAACAGCGCCAGATAGTGGCTGCCGTAGCGGGTGTATTGCTGGGCAAGGTATTCCATCTCAGCGAGGAAGTGCATCTGGCGATGGTGTCGCGTGGCTATCGGGGAGAAGTCCACTTGCTTAACGAATTCCATACGCAGCGACGCGACTGGATTGTCCTCGCGTTTGCCCTAATACTACTTGCCACGATCAGTTGGTTTCAAAGATGAGCGACTACGTTTACGAGTTGACCGGTGTGTCCTACGCTTACCAGAACCAACAGGCGCTGGACGACCTTTCCATACAGATTCGACGTGGGAAACGGGTAGTACTGCTCGGGGCAAATGGCTCTGGAAAATCCACGTTGCTGCGGCTGCTTGACGCGCTATATTTTCCGAGCAACGGCGAGCTGAAGGCCTTCGGAAATGTGTTGAGCGAGGAGTCCCTGGCGGATGAGAACGTCAATTTCAAATTCAGGTGTCAAGTTGGTTTGGTGTTTCAGAACCCGGACGTACAACTCTTCAACCCAACAGTATTTGACGAAGTGGCTTTTGGCCCGCTTCAGCTTGGTTGGCCCAAGGACAGGATTCTGCAGCGCGTTGATGAGATTTTGACCCGCTTTGCGATCGGCCACCTAAAGAATCGGGCACCACATCGACTGTCCGGCGGCGAAAAGAAGCGAGTGGCTTTGGCTTCCGTACTGGTTCTGGAACCCGAGGTGCTGCTCCTGGACGAACCTACCGCTGCACTAGACCCGCAGAGCCAGGAAGAAGTCATCCACTTCCTGATTGAGAGTCGCAACACGAATCGAACTATTGTGACTGCAACGCATGACTTGGACATCGTTCAAGATATAGCTGACTACGTATTCGTTCTAGACAAAGGCAAAGTGGCGGGTGCAGGGACGCCGGCTGAAATTCTGGGCGATGAAAAACTATTGAAGCAGACCCATTTGGCCCATGCGCACTGGCACGTTCACGCCGATGGCGAAATGCACAGACATCCTCATCCACATCCGCACGGGTAAAGCCATGCAATAGCACCAGCGGAAAGCGATCATTCAGAACAGCTGTCTTGAAGATCGGCTTCTTGTCGCGTTTGCGACAATCGCGCTAGAACCGATGTACGGTCACGGTGTAGGCGCCGCCGATGACCAGATGTTCCTCTTCGCCGCCGCGCTGGAGACCTCCAACGCCCGCTTCTACTTCATTGATGCCGGCGAACACTGCGTCAAGCTGTCCAACGACGCCGAGTCGGCCAGCGGCATCGTCGTCGGCCTGTTCAGCGAGGATTGAGCCGGCAGGTGCCGGCATTTATGTCGCTGTAATTAGTGGCAATGGTTGACTCTGGCGGTTTCCATTTCTGAATGGAGCCACACATGGTTATCAAGCGCGCATCGAACTGCCCGCTCTGCGGTGCCGGGCTCACGGCCATGGAGCTTCTCGACACGCCTGCACTGAACTGATTGATTCGCGACTTGGTATTCTGGAGGCCCACTGTCCCTGTTGCCAGGGCTATCTGGAGTTGATGCCGGTAGCCGGCCGGGTCGACATCGGTGGTACTCAACCGCTGGCACTGTTGATCCGCAGCAGCTGATCAAGCATGCGCTCTAGGTGGCGCAACGAGCTGCATTCACGGGCAATGTGGCAGTAGGGCAGATAGCGCTTCATCTCCGAATCACCCATTCCCCAGAACGAGGTCGGCTCCGGGTTCAGCCAGATCACCCTGCGCGCTCGCCGGTACAGCGTTTTCATGACCCCCACTTGCGCCTCGCCGCGGTTGTTGCGCGCGTCGCCGAGGATCAGCACCGTGCTGCGGTGGTCGATGCGATTCATCAGCTGGGCATCGATGTCGAGCAGAACCTGGCCGTAGTCGGTACGGGCTCCACTCAGCGCCTGGATCACATTGTCAATCGCCTGCTCGACGGGAAGCGATTCGAAACTGGCGCTGACGTCGACCAGATGATCGGTGAAGGCAAACGAGCGCACGTCGGCTATCAGTTCGTTCAGGCTGTAGAGGAGCAGCAGCAAGAAGCGCGCAAACTGGCGCACCGAGCCGCTGACGTCGCAGATCGCGACCACGCGCGGCCGGTCGACCACCGTGCTGCGCCAGTGCGTCTCGAACAGCACGCCGCCGTAGGCCGCATTGGCGCGCATCGTGCGGCGAAAATCGAGCTGTCCGCGCTGCTCCGAGCGCTTGCGGTGCGAGTGGCGTTCGGCCAGTCGGCGTGCGATCTTGCGTATGAGCTCGTGCATGCGTGCAAAATGGCGCTGGTCGATGTTTGAAAGCCTTTGCGTCTGCAGCAAGTCGTCGTGAAGTTCGCGCGTGGGAGCCTTGCCATGCATCGACAGCTTGCGTTCGACAAAGTCGCGCACTTCGTGGAACAAGCGCTGGCGCGCCAGCTCCAGTTGGGCGTGACGTTCATGGGCCATTGTCTGCCTGGCGGCGCTGATCTCGCGGTCGAGCGATTCCGCACCCATCGCCTTCTGAATCTTCTGTGTGTATAAGCCTTTTTGCGCAAAGAGCCAGATGTCGGTCAGCCCGACCTCGCGCGCGGCCTGTTGCATGCGGCGCGACAACGCGGCCGCATCCCCCGCGAGCAGCAGTTGCGACAGCGATTGCCCGCCGCTGCCCTCGCCGCCAGGCTCGCCTACGCCGCCGCCCTGCGCGGCCTGCTCCACCGACAGGGCTTCCGTGTCGCCGGACGATTCATGCCCCGGTTGCCGCGTGGCGAAGGAATCGAAGCGGAAGAAACAGTCGAAGGTTTCGTCGAAGATCGCCCGGTCCGGCAGTGTCTTGGCCAGCGTCGCCCCCAGCGCATCCTTGAACAACTGACGATCATGCCACCCTACCAGTTCGACTGCCCGCACCGCATCCACCTGTGCGTTCAAGGCGACATCAAGGTCGCTGCCGCGCAACGCCTTGAAGAAATCCTCAAGTGTGGCTTGCATGGCGCAGGAACGCCATCTCCGCGTCCTCGTGCGCTTTCGCCAGCAAGGTGGGCAGTTGCTCGCTGGCCGTCGCGATGTCCTGCTCGAACTTGAGGAAGACGTTGAGCGTATCGCGCACCAGGTCGAGGTCCAGATGTTCGGAATTGAGCAGCAACAAGGTTTTGGCCCAGTCGATGGTCTCGCTGACCGAGGGCTGCTTCTTCAG
This sequence comes from Georgfuchsia sp., assembly GCA_049276455.1. Lineage (GTDB taxonomy): Bacteria > Pseudomonadota > Gammaproteobacteria > Burkholderiales > Rhodocyclaceae > Georgfuchsia. Next base: position 35,634 of record JBASWL010000024.1, read on the forward strand.
GTCCAGTGTGCGCACCTTCTGCACGAACGCCACCAGTTCGCGGTTCAGCGTTTGCGACAGGCCGGGCGCGCGGCGTTCGAGGATGCGCCGCTCGACGGCCGCTTCCGGAAAGGGGATGTGCAGGTGCAGGCAGCGGCGCTTGAGCGCATCGCTCATCTCGCGGGTGTTGTTGCTGGTGAGGAATACCAGCGGCTTGATCCTGGCAACGATGGTACCCAGTTCGGGTACCGAAACCTGGAAGTCCGACAGCACTTCGAGCAGGAAGGCCTCGAACTCCGGGTCCGACTTGTCGACTTCGTCGATCAGCAGCACGCAGCCGCGCTCCTGGTGCAGTGCCTGGTAGAGCGGCCGAGGCTCGAGGAAGTGCTCGGAGAAAAACAGGTCGTCGTGAGCGTGCAGCTTTTCGATCGAGGCGGCCAGGCCCACCGCGCCCTCCATCAGTTCGGCCAGCTTGTCCTTGAGCAATTGGGTATAGAGCAATTGCTTGCCATACTTCCATTCGTACAGCGCCTTCGATTCGTCCAGGCCTTCGTAGCATTGCAGGCGGATCAGCGGCACGTCCAGGACGGCGGCCATGCTCTTGGCCAATTCGGTCTTGCCGACCCCGGCAGGGCCTTCGACCAGCACGGGCTTTTCAAGATTGAAGGCGAGGTAAACGGCGGTGGCCAGTTGCCGGCTCGCGATATAGTCGACCTCGGACAGGCGTGACAACAGGTCGTCAACCGAATCGAAATGGGAGTCGTGCAATGATTTCATTGACTTCCTTGTTTGTTATGGATTCGCCGCATTCCACTTGCGTCGCCGATATAGTATGCACCTACAGGTGCCGAACGGCCAATATCCGATGCGTTACTTGCCATGCGAGCAGCTCAATATTCTTGGGCCGCTATGCTCGCACCTGGCCGAACCGAGATGACCCGTTTCACCGCAAGCTTCAACCATATGACATAGTGCACCGCACTTCAGATTATCAATCACAAAATCCGGATAACCGAAATTTTCCGAATAGACGAAACAATACCTAAACCCGCTCATGGCCGTTTGCGCCTGACGACCATGGCCGACTCTTCGAAGCCGAGCTTGTAGTAGAAAGACAGCGCGGCCGAGTTATCTTTGTCGGCCAAAAGCGTCACGCGGCTCATGCCTGCGCCAGCCGCCCAGCGCAGTACATGCTCGACCAGCAAGCGGCCGTAGCCGCTGCCGCGATGGCTGGCGGCAACAATGACATCTTCGAGTATCAGTACCGGGCCGCCCTCGGCGGTGCTGATGCTGATCAGCGCATTGGCCATGCCCACCACATGATTGCCGTCGCGCAGGACAAAAAGACGGCCGTGGTCCGGATGTACCATCAGCCAGCGCAGGGCGGCAAGCTGCTTCTCGCGGCGCGGCCGGAAGTCGGACTCCAGCGTGAACAGTTCGTGCAGCAGATCGGCCATGGGCTCGATATCCGAATTGACAGCAAACTCGACATGCATCAGACATTTCCTCTTCAGGGCAGTTCCGGATAAATGCAGCGAAAAGCATGCCATGTGTAGTGCTGCTTGTGTGAGCCAGGTCGGTATCGCTGCACTTGTTGCAAACCCCACAAAGTCTTGTTCATGCCATCGCAACCTTGCCTTGTCCGCGCGCAGTTCATTTGATATCAACAGATTAGGCACAGGCATGTGGCTTGCTGTCGTTTTAGCGATCGTACGATAACCTCTACAAGGAGCCAAAAGCAATGAGCCACATAACTGGAGTGACCCTGAATGGCACCCCCTGGACGCCGATGTTTGTATCTGCGCTTGATCCGAAGAAGTGCATCGGCTGCGGCGCTTGCGGCCGGACTTGTCCCAAGGGTTGCTATACCTATGCGGCAGCCGACGCGATAGCAGCGGCCGCCAGATCACCACTTTCCCCGGCCGGAACCAAACCGGGAGCAGCTTCGATGAAAATGGCGGAAGTGGCACTGTTGCTGAACGAGCCGGCCTGTGCCCACAACAGCAAGGAAAAGTCCGGTTGCACAAGACCAAGCCGGGCGCCACGGCCGGCGGCTGTTCCTTCGATGGCGCGCAGATCGCGTTGCTGCCCATCGCCGATGTCGCCCACATCGTGCATGGGCCGATCGCCTGCGCCGGCAGCTCGTGGGATAACCGCGGCACGCGAGAGCCCGATCCGGTGAGCGCGTAAGCGCGGGCGCAACTCGCGCCCGGCGTCAAGGTGCATGACGTCAACCTGATTGGCGAATACAACATCGCCGGGGAATTCTGGCATCTGGCACCGCTCTTTGACGAACTGGGGTTGCGCATCCTGTGCACCCTTTCGGGCGATGCCCGCTACAGCGAAGTACAGACCATGCATCGTGCCGAGGCATCGATGGTGGTGTGCGCCAAGGCGCTGCTCAGCGTCGCGCGCAAGCTCGAAGGTAGGCGTGCCCTGCTGTACACCGGCGGCGTCAAGAGCTGGTCCGTGGTGTCGGCGCTACAGGATCTACGCATGGAAGTGGTGGCTACCGGCACCAGGAAATCCACCGAGGAAGACAAGCAGCGCATCCGCGAGATCATGGGCGACGACGCGCAAATGATCACTGACGGCAGCCCTGCTGCATTGCTCAAAGCCTACAAGGACGACCGGGCCGATATCTTCATCGCCGGAGGGCGCAACCTGTATACCGCGCTCAAGGCACGCATTCCTTTTCTCGACATCAATCAGGAACGCGAATTCGGCTACGCTGGTTATGCCGGCATGCCGGAACTGGGGCGACAACTGGCACTGACCATCAGCTGGCACATTGCCGCCCATAACTCGAAAAAATTGAACGGCGGCAACTTGTTTGTAACAATCACTACACATAACCAGGCACGCCCCCTCCACGTTACCCTGCACTCACCGGCATTCCTGCCGTCTTGGTATGCGCCCACGGCACCGGTGCGCGCACTTTCTGCCACACCGGCGCATTGCTGCCGGTCAGAATTCTCCAAACCGGCCAATCAACGTCGAGTTGAGGCGGCTGCGCGACTTTTCGTGCAGCGCTCCTTACTCCGCAGTGTTAAGCCATTGTGGAAAATGGTTTTTGTACCACTTATTTCACGCCCTTGGTGCTGAGAAAGGCGCCAAATACCTTGTCCGTCACCAGGATGTGTTTGGAGAGCCACTCTTTGAGAAACGTCATGGTGTCGAGACTTATGGAGAGTTTGCCGCTCTTGAATTTCTCTTGTAAGTCGAGAGCGGTCTTGACCAAGTCTGCATGCTTTGCCTTGTGATCAACTGCTTGAGGATAGCTATGCTGGCTCATGAGCCGCTCCTCAGTAGAGAAATGATCCGCAGTGTATTTCACCAGTCGATTAAAAATATCTCCGAGCACATTCCTGCCTTGTCCCGTGGTCATTGCTTCGTAAAGCTCATTTATGATTCTCACAAGCTCCTGGTGTTGCTGATCGATAATCGCGATGCCAACGGAGAGCTTGGGACTCCACTGAATAAGCGATGGTGCGGCCATGAATTGTTCCTTTCGAATGGGATAATAAGTGTTCTTAATCATCAATCACAAGTGCCAGTTTGTCCACTGCCAAACTGGCACTTGGCAACCGTAAAATACTATATTATTGGCTATAAAATACCTGCATTTGAAAATCGGCAATTCATGTATCCAGCATAATCGCATCTGCCATCACTCGATTTGGATGGCAACCTCGACCGTCCAAAATTGGCCGGTAGTTCCCATTGGCATTCTAACTTTGAACAGCAACAAGACGCATCCAGGCTGAAAGCGACACCAGCCGACTGCTCGCCGTCACGCAGGGTGGTGTCGTTGATGATGACTGATGAATTTGTATTCATGAAAACCTCTGACAACTATCTAGCAAGTCTGGTGCCAAAGGAATGTCCTGAAAATACAATGGGGTGTAGAGGTTGCAATGTGGCAATTACGACATTTTTTTGTATCGTTCCCGCCAATTAATTTGCTGCAATGTCGTGGTGAAACTTATAGCCTTGTTTATGAAATGAAATTTTCCTGGCATTGATCGTGCGTTGTCTGCCTTGTCATCTAACGAGGCTATCGCATCATGGTTAGGCACATCGCCCCAAAAAAATATCGGGCAACCAAAGACGATTGCAGTCCTTATCCGCAGGCTGGTAGAAGTTTCACTACACCATCATGAAAGCGCGCGATTATCTCGACCTGATCGATCCACATTGGCTAAATGAGGATGACGACAGCCGCCACGACGAATACGAAGATCTGATGGCATTGCTGCTAGATGCAGCCAAGGCATCCGAATCCCTTGGCCGTGATCAAAATGTCGTGCTGCTGGCGCAGGTGGTGGCACGGGCCTGCATGGGCGAGGACCATCTCTGGCACGACCTCGGACTGCCAACGCGGCTGGAACTTTCGGCCTTGCTCAATGAGCATTTCGCAACGCTGGCGCACGACAATACCGGCAATATGCGCTGGAAGAAATTTTTTTATCTGAAACTGTGCGAGCGAGCTGACATCCGTGCCTGTCGCGCACCCACGTGTGGTGTTTGTGTCATGCAGGCAGAATGCTTCGGCGATGAGACATTACCGCTGGCACAATACATGTCACGTTCCGGAGTTACTGCGGCCCCCGAAATATCCATCAGCTAATCGGTGGCGCTTTTTAAACATTAACGGTAGTGGTTTTTTTAGAATACGCAACTGACCAAGCGCAAATGAGATCAATCGTATTTCAGCCGCTTCACTCAGACATCGGCATATGCACGTAATGAAAACTCAAATCTCCGCTTTGACCTTGTAAAGGCTCATATAGCGCTCGAACAACTTTCTCTCTTCGCCCTGTCGTTCCGATTCGCCGTCACAATTTTGCCGGAGTGAGATCCGCAATCTCGGCCATGACGCGAACTTCGGTCTCGCTACCACCCATGAGCGTCAATCCCGTGATACCACAGTCTTCCCAGTCGCGGAAACGCTTCTTGATGCGCTCCTTGGGACCCACCAGCGCATACTGATCAACGAAATCATCCGGCACTGCGGCGACGGCTTCTTCCTTGCGATGGGCCAAGAACAATTCCTGGATCTTTTCTGCTGCTTCCTTGTAACCGAGACGGATCATCAGATCCTTGTGGAAGTTCTTCTTTTGGTGTCCCATGCCGCCGACGTAAAGCGCGAAGTGCGGCTTGATTTTCGCCAGCCCGGCAGATACATCATCGGTAACAGAGATGTGGGTGATCGGCTGCAGTTCAAAATCTTTTTCATTCTTGCCGGCCAGCGCCAGGCCTTCACGGATCCATCCCCAGTACATCGGCGCCATCTCGGGCACGAAACCGATCGGCGTGCAGCCATCGGCAATCTTGCCCGTCAGCCGAACCGTGGCCTCCATGGCGGTACCCAACCAGATGGGCAGGTTCGGGTTCATATGCAGAATGGACTTCAGCGGTTTGCCCAGGCCCAAGGCTCCTGGGCCGGTATAGGGCAGCGATATTTCGGTTCCTTGATGAGTGATGGGGGCTTCGCGCTTGAGAATTTTGCGCATGATGTTGACATAATCAAGGAGTCGATAATAGGGTTTGCCCCATGGCTGTCCATACCAGCCTTCAACGATCTGCGGACCGGATACGCCGATACCGCAGATCGCGCGATTGCCGCCGGCCAGCGCATCCAGAGTGGCAAAAGACATCGCCGCATTGGCGGGAGTGCGAGCAGAAAGCTGTATAACGGCTGCGCCGAGGCGAATCCGTTTGGTGTGCGCGGCCAGGAAAGCCAGCGGTGTGATTGCGTCCGATCCATATGATTCGCCGGTCCATACGGAGTCAAAGCCAACTTGTTCGGCCAGTTGCACCAACTCGACCGGCAGCTTCATCTTTTGCCCGGAATAACCGAGCATAAGTCCCAGTTTCATTGTGTCCCCTTGTATTTACGTGAAGTAGTAATTTATCAAGAAAAATCAGGCGGCCGGTGATGACAACCGCAGAGTGCCGCCGACATGCATGCCCAATCTGTTTGTAGCGACAACCTCGACTGTAACCTTTCCCCGACATTCGCCTGGCTCCACAGAAGCCACTTTTCCGTTAAAGAAAAGATCGTCGTTCGGGTATTGGCGCACCAAAACGACGCCATGCAAGGTTCTACCACGGCCTCAGATCCAGCCCAATCGGTGACCAAACGCATTATCAATCCAGGCGTTGTCATTGTGTTTATGAAAACATCCTTGAACCAGTGACTCTTTGCCAGTTCCCGGTCATGGTAAACGTCCATAGTGTCGTTACAGGGAGCAGGTCATTGTAGTGGGCGAAGCGTTCGCTGCAGTATTCGATGATTACCGCTTTCAGGTTTTCTTCCTATTCAGGAGGTTTGCCACTATCACCTCCAATGAAGTACCAGATTCAAGGTCCTGCAGTTAACCCCGTCCGTATCTTCGGGGTATTTGAACGCTCTGCCAGACGAGCATCAGCGAAATTACCTGGGCGGTCTCATCCAGGCTGCAACATTGCGCTTGCGAATAAGCAACTTCCTCTTGAAACTCGCCACAATCTCGCTGTCTTGATTAAGTCCTTCATGGAAGAGCTCGACGATTCCAGCATCATTGTGGTTCGAACTGCCATCCAGACTGGTGACTGTAGTGCGGGAATAAAGTGTGTCTCCAGCATAAACAGATCTTGGAAAATCAATCTCGTCCAACAGCAGGGTTTCAAGCAGCGTGCCACGCGTCAAATCTTGCGAGGCTTGTCCGGTGATAATGCCAAGCGTATACAGGCTGTTGAATAAGGGTTTCTTTTTCTGAGTATTCTTGGCGACAAAATCAAAGTTACTGTGAAGCGGTTGCGTATTCAGTTGCATGAATGAAGCCCATATATTGTCAAACTCAGTAACAGATCGTGCAGTCTCGTGCTGGTAAACCGTCCCAACCTTAAAGTCCTCAAAATAGAGCCCAGCCATAAGGAATTCCTTTCAAGATATTTTTCGTTTGCTGCCTTGTTACCGGGAAGCAATACGGCGGAGCATCATCCCCTTGCGCAAGCAGGTGGCAACCAGTTCGCCGTGCTGGTTGAAGCCTTCATGGAGAAACTCGACCACGCCGCGATCGAATTTGGTCTTGCTTTCTTTCTTGCCGAGTATCGTGGTCTGGCCGCGCAAACTATCGCCCGGGAAAACGGGATTGGGAAATTTAACGTCACCCATCGCCAAGTTACCCAAGGTTGTTCCCTGTGTGAGTTCCGTCACTTGTACGCCCATGATAATTGCGAGGACATAAAGAGGATAAACCTCGATACGCCTGAACCTGGCATGGTGTTTCGCCCAGTCCTCGTCGATATAGGTAGGCTCGGTTTCCATGCACATCAGTGCATATTGAATGCCGTCAGACTGGGTTATTGTACGTGTTACCTCATGCTGATAGATTCTACCGGGCTCAAAATCCTCGAAATACAATCCTGCCATTTTGATGGTTCCTTGATAGATTGCAGAATCTCTAAAAAGAAAAAGCCGCTTTTGAACAAATCCAAAAGCGGCTTTCCGGGTTTCGCGCAAACAACACTCCCTAAGGAGAAGCGCTCGAGAATTTAATACGACTTGGGCAACCCAAGCACCTGTTCAGCGATGTAGGACAGAATCATCGGTGGCGGGATCGGCCCGATGCGCAAAATCTGGATTTCGCGCAAGTAGCGTTCAACATGGAACTCCTTGGCATAGCCCATGCCGCCATGGGTCATGATGGCCTGTTCGCAGGCCTCGAATCCGGCTTCTGCTGCAAGCCATTTGGCGGCATTGGCCTCTGCGGCACAAGGCTTGCCTGCGTCGTAGAGCGTGGCCGCTTTCAACATCATCAGGTTGGCCGATTCCAGCTGGCACCAGTTGGCCGCCAGAGGGTGCTGGATCGATTGGTTTTTGCCGATCGGGCGATCAAAGACGACGCGCTCATTAGCATAGTTGGTCGCACGGCGCAGGGCTGCTCGGCCCAAACCGACGCACTCAGCTGCGACCAGGACGCGCTCGGCATTGAGGCTGCTGAACAGATATCTCAGTCCCTTGCCTTCTTCGCCAATGAGGTCTTCCTTCGGCACCGGCATTCCGTCATAGAACACTTCGTTGGAATCAACACAATGCCTCCCCATTTTTTCTATGAGCTTGATGTCGGCGTAGTCCCGGTTAAGATCTGTATAAAACAGGCTCAGGCCATCAATGGGGTTTTTGCATTTATCTAGCGGGGTCGTACGAACCAGCAGCATGACCTTGTTGGCTTCCTGGGCGACCGATGTCCAAATTTTCTGCCCGGAAACGATATAGCACTGCCGTGTCGCATCCCATTCGGCCTTGCACTTCACATGTGTGGTGTTGATCCCCGCGTCTGGTTCGGTAACGCCGAACGCCGCTCGGTCCTGCAACGTGATAAGGCGGGGAATCCAGCGTTCCTTCTGCTCCTTGGTGCCATATTTGCGAATGGCGCCCGGCATGAAAATATTGACGTGTATGCATGAACAACCCGCAATTGCTGCACCCGATTCGGCAATAGCCTGCATCATCAGCGCCGCCTCGGTATAACCCAGCCCAGAGCCGCCATATTCTTCTGGCATGATAATGCCAAAGTAGCCTGCATCGCACAATGCCTTGGCAAAGTCGTGTGGAAACTCATGCGAGTTGTCTTTTTCCAGCCAATAGGAATCGGGAAAATCCTTGCAAATCTGATTGATCCCCTCGATGATCGAGCGTTGCGTTTCATCAAAATCAAAATCCATTTTTTTACTCCATAAACAGCTGCGGGCTGTCAGTTGTTAATCGGAAGCGCTCAATATTGAGAGCCATTTTCCATTACACCATCTGCTTAACTACATTACTGCTTTGCCTTCAATTCTTGTCTTTGCCAATTTTACTCCGGCACGTTGCCGGTCCCAGGTATTTGCGGTTACGCCCAGCTTCCTGAGTTCGTTCTTCTTTATTTTTTCTGACGGCGTTTTCGGAAGCGATTTATAAATTTCGATGTAGCGAGGCACCATGTGCGCACCCATGCGCTGGTCACACCATTCGATCAGATCGGCGAAATCCAGTTCCATCCCGTCGTTGACGATGACGCAGGCCTTGACTTCATCCTCACCTCCCTGCTCATCAGCCTTGACGCCGATCACCGCGCACTCAAGGATCGCTGGGTGACTACGGACGACCAACTCGACCTCGAACGATGAGACATTTTCGCCGCGGCGGCGTAACGAGTCCGACACGCGATCAATGAAGTAATACCAGCCCTCGTTGTCGCGGCGCAGAACATCTCCGGTATGGAACCAGAGGTTACGCCAAGTCTCGACGGTCTTTTCAGGCATGCCGAGATACTCCGAACACATGATGTAGGGCTGCTTGTTGCGCACTAACAGTTCGCCTCCCTCACCCACCGGGACATCTTCATCCGTATCGGGATCGACAAGCTTGATTTCGAAGAATTGATCAACCAGCACGCCGGATGCGCCTTCCGGACGATTGGCACCTGGAGGCGTCATGAATACCAGCGATATCTCGGTTTGTCCAAAACCGTCAACAAATTCCATCGGTCCAAAACGATCCGTAAATGTCTTGGCAAGATCGAAGGCAAGCGGCGCAGCGTAGATGCGCCGCAACTTGTGCTCTCGATCATCCGGTTGCGGCGGAGCATCGCAAATAAAGGACATCACCGCGCCTAGCAAGTTGGTAACCGTGGCCCCGGAGCGGCGCGCACGACCGATAAAATCCGACGCACTGAAGCGCGGGTAAAGAACACAATGTGCGCCTGCAATCAGGCAGGGGTAAACAGTAAGGAATTGTGCGTTGCCGTGAAACAGCGGAAAACCTGTCATATAGACATCTTCGCTGGTAAGGCGAACAAGCTGCACGTCTTCCTCAGCAAAGAAATACATCTGCGAATGCGACATCACGACACCCTTGGACCAACTGGTGGTGCCGGAAGTGTAGAGGATTGCTGCCGTATCGCTGGGCGCTACTGCTATGCCGGGGTTCTCAGTATTGCCGCTATAGAGGGAAGAATATGGTTTTACCTTGATGCGCTTGAACGGCGAAGATGTGTTTTCATCACCGAGAAGATAGCAAGTTTCCAGCAACGGAACATCTGCTTCGACCTCGGCGATCTGCGCCATCAACTCGCGCGTAGTAACAATATACTTTGCCTGGCTGACATTGAGTTGGTGCTGAAGGAATACGCCCTTCTGTATGTCACCAACAGGAACTTCAGCTGCTCCAAGCTTGGTAAGGGCAAACCATGTCAACACAAACTCAAGGCAGTTCGACATGTAGAGTACGACTTTATCGCCCTTTGTCACCCCTTCTGCGGCAAAACCATGAGCAAGGCTATTTACTTGCGCGTTAACCTGAGAAAAGGAAAGCGGCTTGTTTTCATCAGTCCATGAGAGGAAGGGACGATCAGCAAAGCGAACAGACTGGCTTTCCAGAATCCGAGGCAAAACCCACATATCGCGCGGGAAATGCGGATCAAAATGCGGAAAAGTCAGCAAAACTTCCCTCCAACTGTTCGAAGTGAATCAAAAACGATAGGGACATCTGGAGCTGAGAAAAATAACGCTTGAATTATGTCAACCCCTCATATGACAATCGCTGAAACAGCACGGAATGTCCAAGTCTATTATTATAATAGTCAATATATTCAATATGATCGCATGATAAAGCTACTGATATCATTTCGATATAGGAAAAACGTTGAATTCGATATCTATTGACCGGTGAACCAGATATTGTTGACAGTCGCTTGAGCGCTTCCCTATTATCTTAGGCTGTACAAGCTTGGTTTGCTCGATACTTTATGTGCAGGCAAAGCAAAAATCACTTAACACTTTCAGAAAGAGGGGCTTATATGGGATCGAAAGATGCCTTCATCGTTGGGGCTGCTGACACAAAAATCGGCAAGCAGCCTGACAAGACCGCTATGCAGCTTTATGGCGAGGCAACCCGGAACGCGCTTGCCGACGCTGGGCTGAAAAAAGAGGACGTGGATCTGGTCTATACCGGCCTGCCACATTCCGCACCCATATTGTGCTTTCCTCCCATTTTCTGCGAAATCATGGGGCTAAAGCCCGCCTTCTGTAGCTCCATGGAAGCCGGTGGCGCGTCCCCGGTGCAAATGGTGCTGGCCGCAGCAGATGCAATTGCTGCCGGTCGCGGTGAAGTTGCACTGTGCGTGTTCGGCGACAAAACCGCGACAACAGACCCCGCGCGCGGTGCTTATGCATGGATGCGGCCCGAAGAAGGCAAGCAATCGTCAGGCGGCATTACCACCGGTCCGACGATGGAATTCGAAGCGCCATACGGCTCCTTTATCGCCACGATCGCTTTTGCCATGCTGGCCCAGCGCTACATGGCCCGCTACAACATCAAACCGGAACAAATGGCGGGACCGAGCCTTTCCGCCCGTGCCTACGGTGCGATGAACCCCGAGGCGCAAATGCACTCCAAGGGTGCCCTGACCCTGGAACAGTACATGGCCGGACGGCTCATCGCTGCGCCCCTGCGCGTGATGGACTGCAGCCTCGTTTCCGATGGCGCTGCGGCGGTGATCGTAACCTCGAAAGCCGTAGCCGAAGGAACCAGGAAAAAGCCGATCCGCGTACTCGGCGGCGGTGGCGAGACGACGCACTGGAATGTCATGGCAACCCCTGACATTCAGGACATGGCCGCGCGCAAGTCGGCGGAGCGGGCTTACAAGTCGTCCGGTCTGACCCCGAAAGATATCGACCTGACGTGTCTCTATGACTGCTTCAGCATCACCGTCATGTTGCAGCTTGAATTGATGGGCTTCTGCGACGAAGGTGAAGGGGCCGCTTTTGCAAGCTCCGGCGCCATTGGCCTGGGCGGCAAGTTGCCGGTAAATCCCATGGGCGGCATGATGGCACACGGCCACCTGGCAGGAATGAGTCACGTGACAGAAATGGTCAAGCAACTGCGCGGCGAATGCGGAGTACGTCAGGTAAATGATGCGAAGATCGGCTTGGTCACCGGCAACGGCGGCTTCATGTCCGACCACACCACAATGCTGCTGGGGAGGGATTGAGATGGCTGCTGCACTGAAGCTGATGCCGATCCAGTCGCCGGAGTCGATGCCTTACTGGGAAGGTCTGCGTGCGCGCAAGATATTGATCCCCGAATGCAAGGATTGCGGCCATACGTTTTTCTACCCTCGCACGCAATGCACTAAGTGCCTGTCTCCCAACCTGGACTGGAAGGAAGTTCCGCCCAAGGCCAAGCTGTGGAGTTGGACCGTCGTGCATCAGGCCTTCCATGAAGGCTGGGCCGATGAAGTTCCATTCGTGATCGCGCTGGTCGAAATATTGCCGGGCGTGCGCATGATGACCAATATCGTCGACTGCGCGTCGTTCGACAAACTCAAGATCGGTATGGACGTGGAAGCGGTTTTCGACGACGTAAGGGAAACCGTGACGCTGCTCAAGTTCCGTCCGGCCGCTGGCTGAGTCGGAGGGGAATTTCGGCAGTACTTAGCGTTGAAGCCATCCGGGCATGCCCGGATGGCTTGATTCGGGTCCGCATAGGGACTGGGAGCGATCCTTTCCTTCGCGGCAACCTTTCATTTGTGAAGTTACGATCCTCAACATGGAGTTTCTGAGCTTCCCCAATTTACAACACTGCGTGGATTCTATGTGTAGGAAACAACTTGCCTGAATTACCTGCGATAGTCGGCGCCTACGAGCATCCTCTACGCAAGGCGCCTGATTACACACCGCTACGATTCATCGGCGAATCGGCCGCCGCCGCCATAGCGGATGCCGGCTTGACGCCGGCCGACGTAGACGGGCTTGCCTTTGTCGGCGAGCCCATGGGGGTGAACTACATCTCCGAATATCTCAACCTGCATCCGCGCTGGTACGATGGTACCGCCATTGGCGGCTCGTCTTACTTATCTCACATCATGCATGCGTCCGATGCCATAAAGGCCGGCAAAGCTCGCGTGGTGCTCATCGCTTATGGCAGCACATCGCGCTCCATGGCCACAGCGCTAGGGTCAACCCCACGCCCCCAGATTGAAGACCCGGCCATGGTCAGCAATATGGACAGCTTTGATACCCCCTACGGCACCATCCTGGCGGCAACGTATGCATTGGTGGCACAACGCCACATGCACGAATTTGGCACCACCCACGAGCAACTGGCTGAAATTGCCGTAGCTGCTCGTGCCCATGCCTCAATTAATCCCCTGGCGCGCTTCCGTGACCCGATTACGGTGGCCGATGTCATTGCTTCTCGCCCCATTGCGGCGCCGCTGCATATGCTCGACTGTTGCGTCATCACCGACGGTGGTGGCGCCATTGTCGTGGCTTCACCCGAAGTCGCACGCAACTGCCGGCATAAACCGGTGCGAATCCTTGGTGGATCGGAAGCCGGGGCGCATGGACAAGGCGGGCATCGCCGCCTGCTCGACGTGGCGGCCAATCAGTCGGGACCGGCGGCGTTTGCCGCCACCGGCCTCAAAACCTCGGACGTAGACCTGTGCATGATCTACGACTCCTTCACCATCACCGTCTTGACCACGCTTGAAGGTCTGGGATTCTGCAAGCCGGGTGAAGGCGGGGCTTTCGTGCAGAACGGCCGTATCCGACTAGGTGGCGAACTGCCAGTTAACATTGATGGCGGTGCGCTATCGAATACGCATCCTGGCCGGCGTGGCCTCTTTCTGGCTATCGAATCCACACACCAGTTACGTGGCAACGCCGGTGTGCGTCAGGTTAAGGACGCAAAAATCGCGCTATGCCACGGCACGGGTGGTTATCTTAGCGGCCGTCACAGTGGCGTTACTTTGCTACTGGGAGCAGACTGATGGAAGACATTACCTATAACCGTCCGGCGCCCCGTGTGGACGTTTCAAACGCTGCCTACTGGAAGGCTGCGTTCGACAGCCAATTGATGCTGGCAGAATGTGGAGTCTGCAGCAAATTGCATCATCCACCGCAAGCAGTATGTCCCTTTTGCTGGTCTTCCAGAATTAAGCCAAAATTTGCCAGCGGGCATGGTACCGTTAATTCGTATTCCATCGTGTACCAGAGCGGCGACCCGGCATTCAAGCATCTTGTGCCCTACGTGCTAGCCTATGTTGATCTTGAAGAAGGATTGTCGATGGTCACCAACGTGGTGAATTGTGATATCAACAAGGTATCTATCGGCATGAAGATAAAATCTGTGTTCGAGCAAACATCCGATAAAACCGGTGCAGTGCTGTTCGAACCAGCGTGATGCAAACTTATTAATCGTAGCAACTCAACCAGTTGGCGACAACGCCATCGCAACAATGGAGATATTTATATGAGCATGACCATCAATCTTGAAGGACGTATTGCCGCCGTGACCGGTGCCGGACAAGGCTTGGGCCAGGCTTATGCCGAAGCACTTGCTGCCGCCGGAGCCACCGTGCTCGTGAATGACTACAACGCCGATCTGGCCAATGCGGTTGCAGAAGGCATCGTGAAAGCTGGCGGCAAGGCCGAAGCAGCGCCTGGCGACGTGTCCAAGCCCGGCTACTTCGATGAACTCGTGGCGCATGCCGTGGCGAAATACAAGTCGTTTGACATCATCGTCAACAATGCCGGTGTCGGCCGCCCGGCAATGCTGTGGAAGATGACCGACGAAGAGTGGGATCAGGTCATCGCCATCAACCAGAACGCGACGTTTCGCAGCATTCGTGCCGCTGCCCGTCAGATGATGGCACAGAAGTTTGGGCGCATCATCAATATCACGTCGGCTGCGGCCCTTGACGGTTCCATGGGACAGATCAACTACTCCGCCACCAAGGGCGCGATCATTGCCATGACCAAATCTGCAGCAAAGGAACTGGCAACCTATGGCATCACTTGCAACGCCATTGCTCCGGTTGCCTCGACGCCGATGACGAAGACCGTCGAGACTAACGAAAAGTTCTATGCCGCAATGATGGCACGCATTCCCATGAAGCGCTTTGCGCCAACCAGCGAGATCGCACCTGCCGTTGTTTATCTCGCCTCGGATTACGCCAGCTACACCACCGGCCACGTCATGCTGGTCGATGGCGGATGTTCAATGTAATTGCCCGATACCTGGGGAAACACGATCCATGCCACTTCATTACGAAAACCTGAAAAGCCACGAATTTCCTGAGCTGACCCAGACCTATACCGAGCGCGACAGCATGCTTTACGCGCTCGGGATCGGCATGGGGAGCGATCCCATGGATACAAAGCAGCTTCGCTTCGTCTATGAGAAGAATCAGCAGGCCGTCCCCACCATGCCGGTGGTAATGACCCACCCCGGGCTGTGGCCCAAGGAGCCGAAGTTCGGCATCGACTGGGTGAAAGTTGTGCATGGCGAGCAGTGGCTCGAAGTCCATAAGCCGCTGCCGCCGAAGGGCCGCGTACGGACGCGCATGCGCAACACCAACGTCATCGACAAGGGTGCCGGCAAGGGCGCGATTGTGCTGCACCAGAGGGAGATGTTCGACGACGAGACAGGCGACAAGCTGGCGACGCTGGCCTGGGTGCTGTTTGCCCGCGGTGACGGCGGCTGGCTCGACCTGCCGCACAATCAGGGTAAGCAGAGCGATCCTCCGCTGCCTTCCCTGCCAAAAACGCCGGAAGACCGCGCGCCTGACATCGTCTGCGACTTGGCCACGCTGCCGCAGCAGGCGCTGATCTATCGGCACAACGGCGACTGGAATCCACTACACGTCGATCCCGACCTTGCCAGGGCGGCGCAGTTCCCGCGTCCGATCCTGCAAGGGCTTTGCACCTACGGGATCGCCTGTCATGCGATCTTGAAGAGCCTTTGCGATTACGACGCTTCGCGTTTTGGCGGAATTTCGGTGCGCTTCTCCTCGCCGGTGTATCCGGGCGATACGATTCGTACCGAGATGTGGAAGCAAAACGACGGCAAGATCCAGTTCCGCTCGCTTGCAGTGGAGCGCGATGTCGTTGTGCTGAACAATGGCGTTGCAACTTTGAGGTAAGCGGTCCCATCTTTTGGTACGCGCGCGCCGATGGCGCGCGCTTTTTGGATATTCCACACGCTATTTTCGGTCACAGTCATGATCCATGAACTTCCCCTGGTGGCAATACCGGAGCAGGACGAGGCGCTGCGCCTCGAAGTGCGTGATTTTGCACGCCGTTATGTTGCCAATATGGCGCCCGATCTGCGTGCGCGTTCCTGGATGGGCTTCGATGCAGAGTTCAGTCACCAACTGGCCGAACGCGGCTGGCTTGGCCTGACGCTGCCAAAGGAATACGGCGGAAAAGGACGCGGCCACTTCGCACGTTTTGTTGTCGTCGAAGAATTACTTGCGGCAGGTGCGCCGGTCACGGCCCACTGGATTGCTGACCGGCAAAGCGGCCCCTTGATTGCCAAATACGGCACCGAAGCGCAGAAGCAGTTCTATCTGCCAAAAATATGCAAGGCCGAGGCGTTCATCTGCATCGGGATGAGCGAACCGAATGCCGGCTCAGATCTGGCCAGCGTTGGCAGCAAGGCAGAGAAGACGCCGACCGGCTGGAAATTGAACGGGCGCAAGATATGGACGACCAACGCGCACCGCTCGCACTACATCATCGCGCTGGTGCGTACCTCGGGTGTGCCTGCTGACCGGAACAAGGGGTTGTCGCAGCTGATCGTCGATCTCAAGCTGCCTGGCATCACGATACGGCCGATTATGGATCTGGCCGGTGACTCCCACTTCTCCGAAATCTTCTTTGACGATGTTGAACTGGCAGACGATGCACTGATCGGCAAGGAAGGTTGTGGCTGGGAGCAGGTCACTGCCGAACTGGCTTTCGAGCGTAGCGGTCCGGAGCGTTTGTATTCAAGCGTGGTGCTACTGGAGGAATGGCTTAACTACCTGCGCCGTAGCACTCAAGCAAAAACCCAACCCAGCACAACGAATATCGCCCTCCTCGGTCGTTTTGTTTCCCATCTGGCCGTGCTGCGCGAGATGTCGCTGTCGATCACCGAGAAGCTTTCCCGCGGCGAGAGTCCAGCCATCGAGGCAGCATTGGTAAAGGATCTCGGTACAGAACTGGAGCAAGCCATACCGACACTGATTGCCGATGCATTGGCGGAGACGCCGGACGATGATGTCGAGGCACCACTTGCCAAGACACTGGCCTATGTCAGCCAGGTAGCGCCCACATTCTCGCTGCGTGGCGGTACCCGGGAAATCCTGCGCGGAATGATTGCCCGCGGTCTTGGCCTGCGTTAAAAGAACTGGAGCTTTCTATGGTTGACAATTTGCTGGCCGATGCGCTGGAAGAATTCCTTGCCGGTTGCTGCACCCCGAAACGGGTGCGCGAAATCGAGGCCGAACCCTCTGGCGATGTAGCCCGCGCTTTATGGAATGAAGTACAGGATTCCGGCTTTGCCGACGCCCTGATCGCCGAAACCCAAGGCGGTGCCGGGCTTGGGCTCTCGGATGCAGCGCTGGTGGCAATGGCCTGTGGCAGACATGCAATGCCCCTGCCCATGGCATTGACGCTTCCGGTACGAGCTGCGCTGGCTAGTGTTGTCGAGGTTCCATCCGGGCCGACCACCATAGCGCAGCAAATGCATGCGATTCCTGACACCGGTCCCATCACATGCACGGCAGTTCCTTATGGTCTCGCGGCAGACTGGGTGCTGTTGAGTTCCCCCTCGGCAGATTGGCTGCTGCCCACAGTCGGCGCAGTCCGGCAACCTTCCGGCGGCCAGGGCAGCGTTGCTGCCGATATTCGCTGGGAACGCATGCCCGAGAATGCTGTTGAGCTACCGCGTACTCAAGGTTCTGCCAATTGGCGCGCTACAGCTGCGGCATTTGTCGCTGCGCAAATGGCAGGCGCAATGGAACGTCTGCTCGAAATGACGATAAGCTACGCTAACGACCGTTCACAGTTCGGCAAGCCGATCAGCAAGTTACAGGTGATCCAGCACCAGATCAGCGTCATGGCGGAGCAAACCTTCGCCACGCGCACTGCTGCGTTGATCGGTCTCTCTGGCACCGACGTTCAGGTTGATCCGTTGCGCGCCGCCATCGCCAAGTCGCGTGCAGGTGCCGCTGCCGTTACCGTTACTGCATCGAGCCACGCCGTGCATGGCGCCATCGGGGTGACTGAAGAATTCGATCTCCAGCTATATACACGCCGACTGCACGAATGGCGTGGCCAGTACGGCGGCGAAACCTATTGGCATCAGGTATTGGGCAATGCGCTCATCGACGATACCGTACCGCCGCTGGAATTCATCATGAAGCTGGCCGCTCCGGTCAGCACATCCTAAACACTGTTTGAAAGACCACCATGAACGTCCTCAAATACCAGCAAGATGGCAGCATCGTCACACTGACCCTGGATCACCCTGAGTCTCGCAATGCATTGACAGGCAATACGGCTGTCGATGAATTCGTCCAGGCCTGCGCCCGCATCAATGCCGATCTCAGCGTCAAGGTTGTTGTTCTGACGGGGGCCGGGAGCGTTTTCTCTTCGGGTGGCAATGTCAAGGACATGAAGCGTTTTGCTGATCACTTGATTCCCCCGGCAGAGATTCGCGACTGGTACCAGACAGGAATTCAGCGACTGCCGCTGGCGCTATACAACCTCGATGTGCCGACGATCGCAGCTGTCAACGGCGCCGCGATCGGCGCAGGATGTGACCTCACCTGCATGTGTGATATACGCATCGCGTCCCAGACTGCAAAGTTCGCCGAGAGTTTCATCAAGGTTGGCCTCGTACCTGGGGATGGTGGTGCATGGTTGCTGCAACGTATTGTCGGTTCCTCCAAGGCAGCTGAAATGACCTTTACAGGCGATCTCATCGATGCCGAGGAAGCGCTGAAGTGTGGATTGGTGAGCCGTGTTGTACCATCCGAACAGTTGATGGAATCGGCTTATGATATGGCTCGGCGCATTGCCGCAAATCCGGGAGCGACCTTGCGACTGTCCAAGAAGCTGATGCGCGAATCGGGCCATCTGCGTCTGGATTCCCTGCTGGAAATGTCGGCAGGTTATCAGGCGGTGGCTCACATGACACCGGGTCACTCAGAAGCTGTAAATGCCTTCATCGAAAAGCGACCGCCCAAGTTCGACTGATTTATCCGGGCATAAATACAAATAATACTCAACTAACGTGTAATGCAATTCCATCTTTGGAGACAGCCATGGTTAATCCTAAAAAAGTCCCTCTTCCCCTAATACAAAAATTCAAAGATGAAGGGTATTGGGTAGGCAGGACCATTATTGATTTTCTCAATGAAACTGAAAAGATGCACCCGGATAAGACGGCGGTTATCTACAAAGATGAGTCATACACCTTTGCCGACTTCAAGCGCATTTCGCTGCATCTTGCGTCGCAGCTAAAGCAGGCCGGGATCGGGAAGGGCGATATCGTCTCTGTGCAGTTGCCCAACTGCCCGCAATTCATGTTCCTGCAGGTAGCACTCTCAGTAATTGGCGCCATCATTGCCCCGATCCATCTGGTGGCCAGAAAGCGGGATCTCTACTCCAATCTCAATTTCTGCGGTTCCAAAGCGTTAGTGTTCCAGTCTGAATATGGCAACCGCAATTACCTTGAGGAATATGCCGATATCCGCGAGAATGTTCCTTCACTGCAAAAACTCATCGTGCGCGGGGAACTTCCGGGCGGCAAAGTCCCTGCCGGCCATATAGCCTTCGACGACCTCACGACCAATAACCGTGGCAATGAAACTATCGTCCCCTGCACCGGACCTGACGATATCTTCTACCTCAACTTCACCTCCGGCACCGAAGGCGACCCCAAGGGATTTCTGCACACATTCAACACCATCACCTCATTTGTTTATCACCTTGGCAACGACTGGAAGCTGTCGAACAAAGACTCCTTCCTGTCGCTGAGTCCGATGACCCACACCTTTGGTCATACCATCACCTATTACTGTGTCATGCAGGGAGTCAAGGTCGTCCTCGTGGACAAATTTGAACCCGGCGAAGCGCTGAGAACAATCAAAGCTGAGAACGTAAACCTGATTCAAGGCACGCCGGCCCACATCTACGGCATTCTCGACCACGAAAATTTTGCCAGTTTCGACATCAAATCGCTTCGCATCGTCTTTGCTGGCGGGGCACTGGTGCCCAAGGAACTGCTGCTGAAAGTCAGAAAGTTGCTGGGCGCCGAAACGCTCAATGGCTACGGCATGGGCGAAGACCTGCTGCATACCGTCACCAGAGTGGATGACCCCGACTGGGCCAAGACCGAAACCGTCGGCAAAGCGTTTGGTGGTTCCGAGATAAAACTCTTCGATCCCACGCCCTCGGATGATGACAAGAACATCCTCATTGGCGAGATCGGATATCGCGGCCCGTACCTGTTCATTGAATACTTCAAGAACCCGGCGCGCACTGACGATACCCGCGATGATGAAGGCTGGTTCCATACCGGCGATGTAGGTTATGTGGATGCGGAAGGCTACCTGCGGATCACGGGCCGGAAAAAAGACCTGATCAACCGCGGTGGCACCAAGATCTCTCCGGGCGAGATCGAAGGCATTCTCAAGTTTCATCCCAAGATACGCGACATCGCCATCGTCGCCATGCCGGATCGGGTCATGGGTGAACGGTGTTGTGCCTACGCGATTCTTCAGCCTGGCGCCGGCTCGCTCACCCTCGAAGAACTCGGCGCTTTCCTCAAGGAGCACGAAGTCACCCCTTACAAATGGCCAGAGCGGCTGGAAATTGCCACTGAGTTCCCGATGACGCCGACCGGGAAAGTACGCAAGGAAGAACTCAGAAAAATGTTGTTGGATAAACTGGCCAACGCAAACTAGGACCAAACCAATCACACGAAACAGCAAGCTTGCTTATTCTGATTAACACCCACCGATGATGCCGATTGCATAACAATCACTCGGAAGGAGACAATATGGAAGAAATAAGAGGAATTGACATGATGAACTACCCGGATGCCGGGGGGTTTGACAAGGAGTTCATGTTTCAATTCAAAGAATACCAGGTGATGTGCTCGGGAACGTTCAAGACGGTCTTCAAGGGCCACATTCCGAACCGGGAAGAGTACAAGAAGATCCAGGATCAGGGCTTCATGAAGAAAAATGCCTCACCTGAAGCACTGGTTGCCGAAATGGATGCAGCAGGGTTTGACTATGTCGTTCTGAGCGACATGAAGATGTGGTCTCCCCGTTATCACCATCAGCTGATCTACGGCGCAGAAATGACGGTGGATATTCTTGGCGAAATCGTCACCCGCGGTAAAGGCCGCATCATCGGCGGAGCCGGCTATAACCCGTTCAGGATTTCCGAAAGCCTGAGAGACATCGAGCGGGGAGTAAAGGAATACGGCTTCAAGTACGCCTATATGCACCCCATTACCTTCGGCATTGCCCCCAACGACAAGAAATGCTACCCCCTGTATGGAAAATGCATGGATCTGGGGATATCCGTCGGGATGCAGGTTGGTCACTCTGCGGAGCCGCTGCCCAGTGAAGTTGGCCGCCCCATGTACGTCGATGAAGTAGCGATCGATTTCCCCGACCTGAAAATCAATCTGTCACACACCGGCTATCCCTGGATAGACGAATGGTGCTCGATGTTATGGCGGCACAACAATGTCTACGGCGACATATCCGCCTACAATCCTGCGCACTTGGAGCCGGCCACAATCGAATTCATCAAGAGCCGCGGGCAGGACAAGGTGATGTTCGGCACCAATGGCTACGGTCTCGACGGCATGAAAAAGGCCTTCCTGTCATTGGACATCAAGGACTCGATAAAGAAAAAAGTATTAAGGGACAACGCATTGGGGTTTCTGGGCCTTTAACAGCGTAGCCATGGAAGTGAAAATTGCAAGCAGACATGCCTTAATCTGTTCATCAGTAGGATGACCAAAGCAGGCGTATTATTTGATTTTTCACAGTATCAATAAGAAAGGAAAATGATGGAAGAGAAACAGGCAAAACCGATTCCAAAGCCGGATTTTTTGACCGACGAACTGTGGCAGTTGGTGCTGCAAACTCGTTCCAGGGCGGCCCAAAAAGCTGCGGGCCAAAAAGACGCCGAAGCCTATATTAAGACTGGCGGCAAGGGACAGCAATTCGACAGCTTGGGCGGCTCCCCCCTTGTGATTACAGCCATAGGGCGCAAATCGGGAAAAGAAATTACGACGACGATTTTTTATATGCAGGATGGTGACAATTTCGTGGTTGTAGGTTCATGCGCCGGCCTGCCGGAGGATCCACATTGGTGGAAGAATCTCCAAGCGAATCCGAACGGTTGGGTTCATATAGGCGACCGCCGTCTGGAAGTCACTGCGCGCAAGGCTAGTCCCGAAGAGCGAACACGGCTGTGGCCCCTGATAGAACAGAAATTTCCCTTGTGGGGACATTTCCAGAAGTACGTCGAACGTGAATTCCCGGTGGTTATTCTCACCCCGAGAGCTTGACTTGCTCCAGTTATTGCGAGTAATGGGAAAGGCGACTATTTATCAGTTTGTCACCTTTCCCGGTCTAAATTTATTCCAAAGTGTCTTCGGCTGACTGACAGCCAGGGAACTCTTCGATTTCTTCGTCTCAAATGGGTTTAAGAAGTCTGAAGATTAAAGCATTTGTCACGCCAGGTTTCTGCATATTACGGGTAGATATAATCGGGTTGCAGTGATGTGTCTTATAATTTAAGGCATTCGGTCATCACCAATTCTCCAACTGGCGGATGGTGACATTGGTATATAGGAGCAGCAAAATGCAGGGCGCAGAAATGCAGGCAGTCATTGTTGAATGTCGTGATGGCGTAGGTTGGATAACGCTCAATCGGCCTGATGCAATCAACGCGATTAACGACGAGATTCGTCAAAACTTGCCGCTTGCGCTGGAGTCGCTCGACAAGGATCCGGCAGTAAGCGTCATTGTGTTGACGGGCGCAGGCCAACGTGGTTTTTGCGCAGGCGCGGATATCAAGGAATTCAAGAAAGCCGAGTCTCTGGTGGAAACGCGCAACCGCATGGTGCGCTCAGCCTGGGTCGAGGCCATTGATCGTGTCGCCAAACCGATCATTGCCGCGATTCACGGGGTCTGCTACGGCGGCGGTTTTGAAATCGCGCTGGCCTGCGACATCCGGATCGCCTCGGCCGACGCGCGTTTCTCGCTTCCCGAAACCGGACTCGGTCTGATACCGGGCGCAGGCGGAACCCAGCGATTGCCAAGACTTATCGGACTCAGCCGGGCGCTTGACATGATGCTGCTCGGCGAGCGCATCGATGCACAGGAAGCCTTGCGCCTCGGTGTGATTACGCGCCTCGCACCTGATCATGGCGCACTTCTCGAACAGGCCCACGAGATTGGCAAACGTATTTCGGCGCGTCCACCGCTGGCCAGCGCGTATGCCAAGGAAGCCGCGCGCAAGGGAATAGAGATGGAATTGCAGGCGGGGCTAAATCTGGAAAAGGAATTGTTCGTGCTGCTGCTTTCGACTCAGGATCGGCTTGAGGCGGCGGCGGCATTCAAGGAAAAGCGGGCGCCGGTATTTACTGGCAAGTGAATTTAAAGAGAAAAGGAAGAATCGATGTCGGCTAATGAAAAAGTTGTTGTTGTGGGCGCTGGTCTCATGGGTGTCGGTATTGCGCATGCGTTTGCGGTCAAGGGACAGCCAATCGTGTTGGTGGATGTCAGCAAGGATGCGCTGGCCAAGGGTGTGGCGACTATCAGCAGCATCCTTCAACAAGGCGTGAAGCTGGGCAAACTGAGCGAGGATGCAGCGAAGACTGCAACGGCAGCGCTGACCACGAATGAGAATCTCACGGAGGCCGCGCGCGGTGCCTCGCTGGTGGTGGAAACAGCCTCCGAGTCGATGGCAGTCAAGCTCGCCATCATGCGCGAGGTCGATGCGGTGCTTGCCGATGATGCAATTATTGCCACCAACACCTCTGCACTAAGTGTCACCGAAATTGCTGCAGCAACAAAGCAGCCAGCTCGCGTAGGCGGAATGCACTTCTTCAATCCGGTGCAGAAGATGAAGCTGGTCGAAATCGTGCGGGGCATTGCCACCAGCGATGAAACCATTGCCCGAATTCGTGCCTGGTCTGACCTGATTGGCAAGACCTCAATTATCGTCAACGAAGCACCTGGCCTGACCACCAGCCGCATGTCGGCCATGGCTGGCAACGAGGCCATGTACATGCTGCAGGAAGGCACGGCGAGCGCGGAAGATATCGATACCGCGTTGCGTCTTGGCTTCAACCATCCGATGGGGCCTCTGGAACTGGGCGACCTGACCGGTTGGGATACGCGCCTGGCCGTGTTGCAATTCCTGCATAGCACGCTCGGCGAAAAATTCCGCCCCTGCCCCCTCATCCTCAAGATGGTCAAGGCCGGCCATTACGGCCGCAAGACGGGCCGCGGCGTTTATGAATATGTCAATGGCGAACGCGTTCCGGGTTCGGGTTTGAAAATTGCTCGTTGAAAGGTGAAATGTCGTGCGCGATATAGTCATAGTTGATGCAGTACGTACGCCGGTTGGCAAGTACAAGGGGTCGTTGAGAGATGTCCGTGCCGATCACCTCAGCGCGATTTTGCTCAGGGAGCTTCTGACCAGAAACGGGATCGAAGCCAGCAGCATCGATGACGTCGTCTTTGGCTGCGTAACGCAGGTCGGCGAGCAATCCGCCAATATTGCCCGCACCGCACTGCTCGGTGCCGGCTTTCCTGAGTCGATTCCCGGCATTACGGTTGACCGCAAATGCGGTTCCTCTGAAACGGCTGTCCACGTGGCCGTTGGCGAAATCGCAGCGGGCGCCTGCGACGTTGTCATTGCGGGCGGTGCGGAAAACATGACGCGCGTGAAAATGGGCGGCAATCGCGAGATCTACGGTGAAGCCTTCGGCTGGAAGCTGGCCGAACGCTTCGAGATGGTTTCCCAGGGCGAAGCTGCTGAACGCGTCGCGGATAAATGGAACATCAGCCGGGGCGAAATGGACGAGTTTTCCCTCGAAAGTCATCGCCGTGCTGCGCAGGCCCAGGACGAGGGGCGTTTCGACCGGGAAATCGTGCCGGTCAAGATTGCGCAGTGGAAGGAAAAGGCGGGTGAAGTTCTGCCCGACCTGGCGAAGGACGAAACCATCCGGCGCGAAACGAGTTTGGAGAAATTATCCAGTCTCAAGCCCAGCTTTCGTCCCGATGGCCGAGTCACGGCCGGCAACTCGTCGCAGATATCGGACGGTGCCTCGGTGGTACTACTAATGTCGGCCGATGCCGCGAAGCGTCTGGGGCTGAAACCGCGGGCGCGGATTCGTGCCATTGCCACGGTCGGGGTCGATCCCACGCTAATGCTGACCGGTCCCGTCGCAGCGACGCGTCGCGTCCTCGATCGGTCTGGTTTGTCATTATCGGATATCGACCTGTTCGAGGTGAATGAAGCCTTTGCCTCGGTCCCATTGATGTGGATGCGCGAGACAGGCGTACCGCATGAAAAGCTCAACGTGAATGGCGGCGCAGTTGCGCTGGGTCATCCACTGGGCGCCAGCGGCGCACGCATCATGTCCACGCTGTTGAATGAACTTGAGCGCCGTGGCGCACGCTACGGTCTGCAAACTATCTGTTGCGCTGGTGGCCTTGGCACAGCGACCATCATCGAACGCCTTTAGGAGTACTGATTCATGCGCTCTGTCATGACCGAGGATCACGAACACTTTCGCACGCAAGTGCGCCGCTTCCTTGCCGATAACGTGGTCCCCTACCATGCCCAATGGGAGAAAGACGGCATCGTCCCCAGGACTATTTGGAAGATGGCCGGAGACAACGGCTTTCTGTGCACGACCGTTCCCGAGGAGTACGGCGGCGCAGGCGGCGATTTCGGCTTTGCTGCGGTAGTCATCGAGGAAATGGCGCGTGTCAATGCAAGCGGCCTCGGATTCCCCCTGCACTCGGACATCGTTTCCCTCTACATCCTCAGGTATGGAACGGAAGAGCAGAAGCAGCGCTGGCTGCCGCGCATGGTAAGCGGCGAGATGATCGGCGCGCTCGGCTTGACCGAACCCGGCACGGGCAGCGACCTCAAGGCGGTACGCACCACTGCGGTTCGCGATGGTGATTACTATGTCATCAACGGCCAGAAGACTTTCATTACGAACGGCGTAAATGCCGGCATCGTGGTCGTCGCAGCCAAGACGGATCCAGCTGCGGGCAGCAGGGGTGTTTCTCTGATCTGCGTCGAAGAAGGCACGCCCGGATTTGAAAAGGGCCGCAAGCTGGAGAAGATCGGCCTGCATGCGCAGGATACCTCAGAGCTCTTCTTCGACAATGTGCGCGTGCCAGTAACGAACCGGCTCGGCGAGGAGAACAAGGGGTTTGGCTACCTAATGCACGAACTGGCTCAGGAGCGCCTGATCATCGCATTGCGGGCAGCGGCCTCGATGGAGGCAACATTCGAGGCCACCGTGGCCTACACGCGCGAACGTGTGGCCTTTGGAACACCAGTGTTCGATTTCCAGAATACCCGCTTCAAACTCGCCGATGCGCGTGCGCAAATCGAGATGTTCCGCGTCTTCGTCGACGATTGCCTCGCCTTGCATCTGCAAAAGAAGCTTACTTCCGAACGTGCCGCGATGGCAAAGCTGACAGGTACCGAAATGCAGAACCGGCTCATCGATGACTTCCTGCAAATGCATGGTGGCTACGGCTACATGAGCGAATACGGTATTGGCCGGGCCTGGACCGATGCACGTGTGCAGCGCATTTTCGGTGGCAGCTCGGAAATCATGAGAGAGATCATCGCCCGGACTCTGTAAGAAGGTGGGTTCAACAACATCCATCAGCCGGGCAGCTCTGGTTACAGGATGAGTGATCGTCGCTACGAACGGCAACAAACACAAAGAGGGAGCCATGCATTGAAGGGACCTCTAGCCGGTTTGAAGGTCATCGATGCATCGACCGTGGTTGCCGGCGGTTTTGCCAGCGTACTGATGGCTGATCTTGGTGCAGAGGTTATCAAAGTCGAGAACCCGGCAGGCGGCGATTCGAACCGCCAGTTGACGCCGTTCAAGGATGGCGCATCGCTCTACCACAAGATGAACGCGCGCAACAAGAAGTCGGTGACGCTCGACCTGAGGCAGGCCAAAGGTCAGTCTCTGTTCAAGCGCATGGCGGCGAAAGCCGATGCGGTAATCGAGAACTTCCGTGCCGGCACCATGGAGAAATGGAATCTCGGCTATGACGTGCTGAGCGCCGACAATCCCGGCTTGGTCATGCTGCGCATCAGTGGCTACGGTCAGGATGGGCCGTACAGTCATCGTCCCGGTTTCGGAACCATTGCCGAGGTGATGTCGGGGTTGACTACCCGCAAGGGCTTTGCCGACCGGCACCCGCTTCTCTCGCCGATCCCGCTTGCCGACGAACAGACCGGCATGTTCGGTGCGTATTCCATCATGGCAGCCATCTATCGGCGCGACCATGACATTGGCGATGCAGCGGGAAAGGGGCAAGTGATCGACCTCGCGCTATTCGAGCCGCTGTTCCGCATGATCGAGGATCAGGTCATCAACTATGACCAGACCGGCATGGTGGCCGAGCGCATGGGTAACCGCTTGCTGCTCAATGCCCCACGCGGTGTGTTCGAAACCAGGGACGGTCGCTGGATAGCCATTTCGGCATTTACCGAAAGTACCGTGAAGCGCCTGCTCAATGTTGTTGGCGGGCCGGCCTTGGCTGACGATCCACGCTTCGTCAGCCCGCAGCTACGCGTCACCAACGTAGACGTACTTGAAGACATCATCTGTGCCTGGCTCAAGCAGCATACCGAAGCCGAAGTGCTGGAAATCTTTGACCGTGCCGACGTCGTTGGTTGTGAACTCTACGACATCAAGAAGATCATGCAGGATCCGCATTACCTCCACCGCGGTGATATCGTCAGCGTCAAGGATCCGGAACTTGGTGATGTGAAGGTTTGCGGCGTCGTCCCGAAGTTCTCCGACACCCCGGGCGAGGTGGCCCATCTGGGCATTCCGCTGGGGCAGAGCAACCACGAGGTATACTGCGACTGGCTCGGTGTAAGCGAGCAGGAGTTCGAGCAGCTCAAGAGCAACGGGGTATTGTAGGCATCATTCCTCGGTGCGCATGTTGAGGCGCATTCCATTTCCCGGAGGCCATGAATGGAACTGAGGCATCTTCGATATTTTGTTGCAGTCGCGGAAGAATTGAGTTTCCGGCGAGCTGCACTGCGTCTGCAAGTTTCCCAGCCCCCCGTCAGCAACCGTATTGCCGATCTGGAGCGCGAACTGGGCGTAAAATTGTTCTCCCGCCAGCAACGGCAAATCCAGCTTACCCGCGCAGGGCAGGCTTTCCTGGACGAAGCGCGAGCAACCTTATTTCAAGCAAACAGGGCAGTCAGTGTTGCTCAATCAGTGGGCCGCGGTGAAATCAGCCGGATCCGAATTGGCTACAACCGTTACACCAGTTATGAACTGCTACCCTGGTTTCTGAGATTGCTCAATCAACACTATCCGGATGTGGAACCGGTTCCCGTCATGGCACCGTTGCATGAAATCCTGCGCGGCCTAGAGATGGACAAGCTTGACATCGGCCTGGCACGTACCCCTATTTTCAGCCATTTGCTCGACTGGAAAGTCATGCTGCCGGATTGCCTAGCTGCTGTCGTTCCCTCTGATCATACGTTGGCCAAGCAGGGAAGCATTCCCCTGACCTCCTTACGCAATGAAACGTTCATTGTTCTAGGCCAAAAATTTGTGGGGGCCTATGCGAATCTGGTTGTTTCCGCATGGCAAAGCGCCGGTTTTTCGCCAACACGTATCGAGGAGGTCGATAGCTTGCCAGCCATGCTGGCCATGGTTGCTATCCGTCGCGGGGTCGGCTTGATTGCAAAAACCCTGATGGAGGAACAAGTGTGGCCCGATGTGTCGGTACTTGAACTAACCGATGTCGAAATCCATTCCGATCTGGTTGTGGTCTGGCGAAAAGATGAGTCCGCATCCAATTGCCGCAACCTGATTGAGCACATTCAAACGACCCAAATAGAATTGGACCCATTCTCAGCTAACCACAGAAGTTGATTTACCGAGATATTTTCTGCATCTGAATTACAGTGCGGAATACGATAGCCAGAGAAGGTGCCGAGGCGCCATAGCTTCGCCGATCAAACAGTTTCCTGACTGCGCCTGCCCAGTTTTCCGGAATGCTCCATGTCACCGAAGGATTTAAGGCCTGCAAAAATCAAAGACAAGCCGTCGTCCAGATTCCGCTTGATACTTGCTGTAGAAATGTTGGTGCCAAAGCCAGCCTGGGGTATTGACGCGTCAAATCAAGCATCTGCCAGAAAATGGAATGAAGACGTTCTTCTGGCGTACCCGAAGTATTGGAAACAGTAATGGTGAAAATGGATCAATAGCCCAAAATAATAGATTTCGGCAACCTGAATTACTTTCTGCCGCCGTTAATGTGCTGATGTCGGGGAGGATCGTACAGAGGAACGCAATCAGGCGGATGATTTATCCATGGTTTCCGCAGGCTGGAGAATCTTCATCAGCGCCTTGACCTCGGCGTCTTCGAGCTGGCGATGCTGACCGCGCTTGAGTTGCGGCGGCAGTCCCACCGGGCCATAGCGCACCCGCATCAAGCGGCTAACCATGACCCCCACGGCTTCAAACATGCGTCGTATTTCGCGATTCTTGCCTTCGTTGAGAACGACGCGGTACCAGTGGTTGGCACCCTCGCCGCCCGCAGGCGAAATGCGGATGAAGCGGGCTAAACCGTCTTCCAGCTCAATTCCAGCCTGCAACAGATAAAGCGATTCCTGACTCACTTCACCCATCACGCGCACCGCATATTCGCGCTCCAGTTCGTAACGCGGGTGCATCAGGCGGTTGGCGAGTTCGCCGCTGTCAGTGACGAGTAGCAGGCCGCAGGAATTGAAGTCGAGGCGGCCCACGGCGATCCAGCGGCTACCGCGAATGCGCGGCAATTTCTCGAACACGCTGGGGCGACCTTCGGGATCGTCGCGCGAGACTATCTCGCCTTCTGGCTTGTGATAGATCAGCACGCGTGGCAGGCGCTCGACGTTCTTCAGGTAAACCAGACGACCATTGAGCTTGACCTTGTCGGCCGTAGTGACGCGCTGGCCGATGTGGGCCGGTTCGTCGTTGACGTTGACGCGCCCTTCAGCGATCCATGACTCGATCTCTCGCCGCGAGCCGTGGCCGGCATCGGCCAGCGCCTTCTGCAGCTTGATCGCCGACAGCTCGACCGTGGAGCCGCGCCGGTCACGCCCGCCCTTACCCTGCGGCGCTCCCGGTTTCTCGGTCCGGGTCCGGCGCTGGGAGGAGGTCGCCGTTGGTGTCAGCGTCGGCGCGGCTTTGCGCGGTGGTATCGCCGTCGACGACGGCTTCTGTGGCTGCCTGAGCGGGCTGCGCTTGCGGGAGCGTGGAGTTGTCGGCAAGATTCATCACCCTTTCAATTTCGGCCAATGGTGGCAATTCGGACAGGCTGCGCAAGCCGAGGTCGTCGAGGAATTTTCGGGTCGTAGCATACAGGGCCGGGCGGCCCGGTGCATCGCGATGGCCGACGGCGTCGATCCAGCTGCGCCCTTCGAGCACCTTGAGTATATTCGGTGAGACGGCAACGCCGCGAATGTCTTCGATATCGCCGCGTGTTACCGGCTGACGATAAGCGATGATGGACAATGTTTCCAGCACGGCGCGCGAATAACGCGGCGGTTTTTCATTCTTCAGGCGTTCAATGAAGCCTTGATACTCGGGCCGGGTCTGGAAGCGCCAGCCACTCGCCAGTTGCACCAGTTCGACGCCACGACCTGCCCAGTCGCGACGCAGGTCGTCGAGTAATGTACGCCAGGTATCGTCGTCGAATTCCTCGTCGAAAAGCTTCTTCAGATCGGCGAGCTGGACCGGCTCTGCGGCCACCAGCAGCACGGTTTCGAGGACCCGCTTGAAGTCCTCAGGCTTGTAGAGCTGAATCATCAGGCAATCTCACGTAAATGGGCGCCAGCGCCTCGTTCTGGGTAATTTCAATCAGGCATTCGCGCGCCAGTTCGAGAATGGCGATAAAGCTAACCACCAGCGCAGGGGCACCTGTTGCCACATCGAACAGGTCTTCGAAAACCATGAAACCGTGGCCCTGGAGTTTGCGCAGGATGCTTGCCATGTACTCGCGCACCGACAATTCCTCGCGCTTGATCCTGTGGTGCTGCATCACGCGCGCCTGCTTCATGAGGCCAAGCCAGGCCAGTTGCAGATCGTGCAGTGACACATCGGGCTGGCGCTCCGCTACCTCGGTGGCGATCCACACCGTCACGGTTTCGTAATCTCGGCCGGCCTGCGGCAATGCATTGATGCGTTCGCCTGCTGCTTTCATTTGCTCGTATTCGAGCAGTCGCCGCACCAGTTCCGCCCGAGGATCCTCGGGCTCGCCGTTTTCCAGCTTGGGTGGCCGCGGCAGCAGCATGCGCGACTTGATGTCGATCAGCATCGCCGCCATCAGCAGGTATTCGGCGGCGAGTTCGAGGTTCTTCCGGTGCATCGCCTCGACATAGACCAGATATTGCTTGGTCAACGGTGCCATAGGGATGTCGAGAACGTTCAGATTGGCCTTGCGGATCAGATACAGCAAGAGGTCAAGCGGACCCTCGAAGGCATCGAGAAAAATCTCCAGCGCGTCGGGCGGGATGTAGAGATCGGCCGGCATTGTCGCCATCGGCTCGCCATAGAGCTTGGGCATATGGCTGTCGGCGAGGATGGCCGCAACCTCCAGACCGGCACCTGCACCGGGTGGCGCAGGATTCAGGTTGTCGGCTGTCGGTTCGGGCATGGTCATTGCGATCAGTAGGAATCGAGGCCCATTGCCTCACGCACATCGCGCATGGTTTCCTGCGCCAGCTTGCGCGCGCGCTCGCAACCGTCGGCGATGATGTTGCGCACCAGTTGCGGGTCATCTTCATAGGCCCGGGCGCGCTCGCGCATCGGCTCCTGTTCCTTGAGTACAGCTTCGATCACCGGCTGCTTGCATTCGATACAGCCGATACCGGCACTACGACAGCCCTGCTGCACCCAGTCCTTCACTTCGCCATTCGAATAAATGACGTGAAACTGCCATACCGGACATTTGTCCGGGTCACCCGGATCGGTGCGGCGCACGCGCTGTGGGTCGGTCTGCATGGTCCGAATTTTTTTCGTGACACTTTCCTCGTCCTCGCGCAAGGCGATGGTGTTGGCGTAGGACTTTGACATTTTCTGCCCATCGAGGCCGGGCATGCGAGAAGCTTCGGTAAGCAGCGCGTCCGGCTCTACCAGGATCATCTTGCCACCGCCCTCGAGATAGCCGAACAGACGCTCACGATCGCCGTGCGAAAGGTGCTGGGCATCGTCCAACAGCGCATGGGCCAGCTCGATTGCCGATGCGTCGCCCTTTTCCTGATAGCGAGTACGCAGCTCTTCATATTTTTTGGCACGCTTGGATCCGAGTTTCTTTACCGATTCGCGCGCCTTGTCCTCAAAGCCGGGCTCACGACCATACATGTGGTTGAAACGTCGTGTCAGCTCGCGCGTAAATTCAATGTGCGGCACCTGGTCTTCGCCCACCGGCACACGGTTGGCGCGATAAATCAGGATGTCGGCCGCCTGCAGCAGCGGGTAGCCGAGAAAGCCGTAGGTCGACAGATCCTTGTGTTCAAGCTTTTCCTGCTGGTCCTTGTAGGTCGGTACGCGCTCCAGCCAGCCCAGCGGCGTCATCATCGACAGCAGCAGATGCAATTCGGCATGTTCCGGTACGCGCGACTGGATGAACAGCGTTGCCAGCGATGGATCAATGCCTGCTGCCAGCCAGTCGATGATCATGTCGCGGGTGCTGGCGGCAATCGTCCCCGGCTCGTCATAATCCGTAGTCAGCGCATGCCAGTCGGCGACAAAAAACAGGCAGGGATATTCGTGCTGGAGGCGAATCCAGTTTTTCAGCACGCCATGATAGTGGCCGAGGTGCAGCCGTCCCGTGGGACGCATGCCGGAAAGTACTTTTTCAGCGTACATATTGAGAACTAAAATCCGAAAAGCGATTCGATCAAGGTCATGAACAGGCCGATCATGGGACGCAGTATCGCGTCGAGCACATGGGTCAGCAACAGCAGAATCAGAATCCACATGCCATAGCGTTCGGTCTGGGCGAACTTCAATGCCGCCCGTTGCGGCAACAGGCTGACCACGATGCGTCCACCATCAAGGGGCAGCAGCGGCAGCAGATTGAGCACCATGAACATGCCGTTCACCACAATGCCGGCCAGTGCCATCTGCCGCAACGCCTCTGAATACTGAAATTCGGCTGTGCCCAGCACCAGTTTGAGCAACAGCGCCCAACCCAGCGCCATCAGCAGATTAGCCCCCGGACCTGCTGCGGCAACCCAGAGCATATCGCGCTTGGGATTGCGCAATTTGCCAAAATTGACTGGTACTGGCTTGGCCCAGCCGAACATGAAACCGCTCAACATGTAGGTAACTGCCGGCAGCAATATCGTGCCCACTGGGTCGATATGCCGGAGAGGATTCAAGCTTACGCGGCCGAGCTTCCATGCCGTCGAATCGCCGAACATGCGGGCCACATAACCATGGGCAGCCTCGTGCAGTGTGATGGCGAAAAGGATAGGCAGGGCGGAAATCGCCAGTATTTGAATCGAGTTTTCCATGAAGTTGAATGATTTTACCAGAGCGCTAATCGAGACACAGCGGCGCCAGCGGTCCGCAGCCAGTACGAATCAGCTTGGGTGGCATATCATTCAGGTCAACGATGGTAGTCATGCCGATGCCGCAATGCCCGCTTTCGATCACCAGATCGACGCGTTTTTCCAGCATCTGGCGAATTTCGTCAGGTTCGGTGAGCGGCAAATCATGGTCCGGCAGTAGTAGGGTGGACACCAGCAGAGGCTCGCCCAGCGCTTCGAGCAGCGCCTGCGAAAGTGCATGGCTGGGTACGCGGATGCCGATGGTTTTGCGTTTAGGGTGCAATACACGCCGGGGCAGCTGGCGTGTACCTTCCAAAATAAAGGTATAGCTGCCTGGCGTGGAAGACTTGAGAAGACGGTACTGCGTATTATCGACTTTGGCATAGGTCGCGATCTCGGAAAGATCACGGCACATCAGCGTAAAGAGATGGTGATCGTCGACCCCACGTATGCGGCGAATGCGCTCCAGCAATTGGGCGTCACCGGTATGGCCTCCCAGCGCATAAGCAGCATCGGTGGGAAAGGCGATCAAACCACCGCCACGCACAATTTCCGCCGCCTGTTTGACCAGGCGCGGCTGTGGGTGTTCTGGATGAATGTCGAAGAACTGAGCCATGTTTCCGGTTCAAGGCTCTATCGTTTGGAGTCGATTTGGACGTTGAGTCTTGAACCGTGTCCAAACTGGTGTCAGGTCGTCGGGTAGCGCCTGCATTTTGCCAATATCTATCCAGCTCTCACCCGGCCCGTGAAAATCAGAACCGCACGAGGCAAGCAGATTGAATTCACGCGCCAGACGCAGCACTTCGCGCGCCTGGCCTTGAGTATGCGAACTCGACAGCGCCTCGATAGCCTCACCCCCTGCCGCGATGAATTCCACGATCAGTTCGCGCATCTCGCCCCGGCTGATGCGGTAGCGACCCGGATGCGCAATAACGGCAATGCCTCCTGCATTGCGTATCCAGCTTACCGCCTGATCGAGTTCCGCCCAGACATGGCTGACATAGCCGGGTTTGCCTTTTGCCAGCCAGTAATCGAACACGGACTTCACGTCCCGCGTATGACCAGCCTCGGCAATGAAGCGTGCAAAGTGCGAGCGGCTGATGAGAGCCGGATTCGACACGTATTTCTGGGCGCCTTCATAGACGCCGCAGATGCCGACCTTGTCAAGCTCGGCACTCATGCGCTGGGCACGTTCGTCGCGGCCAGCGCGCACGCTGGCAAGGCCATCGACCAGCGCGCGGTCGGAGGCATCGAAATCCAATCCGATGATGTGAATAGTATGGTCGCCGCGCCACGATACTGAAATCTCGACACCACTGACAATACGCATGCCGCAGGCCAGTGCTTCAGCCTGCGCTTCAGCTACGCCGCTGACTTCATCGTGGTCGGTCAATGCAAACAGCTCGACCCCGTTGGCATGGGCGCGCCGCACCAGTTCCATCGGCGACAAGATACCGTCGGATACGCTGGAGTGGCTGTGCAGGTCGGCGATCATGAAACGAAGTCCTCTATCAGGCGGGCAACGGCGGCAGGCTGATCATGATGCATGTTATGACCGGAATCGGCGAGATTGGTTTCCTTAAAATTAGGGTAGGCTTTAAAGCGCTCGCGTCCGTCAGAGCCTGGAGGAAAGAATTTACGTGTGATTATCGAATCAGCCCCTGTCACCAACAGCACCGGCGCAGTGATTCGGCGCCAGCAGGCCATCGCTTCCTCAAGCCGGTACAACACCGGATTATTCAATTGATGCACCGGATCGATGGCAATGTCGATGCCTCCTGATCCGTTCTCGACGCCAATATGAGCGGCAAGGAATTTTGCCTGATCGGGCATCAAGCGCGGATTGTCATCGCATAGACGCGCGACCAAATCATCCCGATCCGTATAGCCGCGGAATGCCTGTGGCTGCTTCAGCTTGCTCAGCCAGGCACCATAGCGGTCCGGCGCCTCTTCTGGCGAAGTCCGGCTCATTCCGAATCCTTCGAGATTGACAATATGGGTAATCCGCGAAGGGAAAACGCCTGCGTAAAGCGAGACGATATTGCCACCCATGCTGTGTCCGACAACCGGCACCGCCCTACCGGGCGAGTAATGATCAAGCATGGCATCAAGATCAGCCAGATAACTGGGGAAAAAGTAAGGTTCGCCCTGCCATTCAGACTTGCCGAAACCCCGCCAGTCAGGCGCAATGACACGCCAGTCGCGGCGCAACTCATCGACAACAAACTGCCACGAAGCGGAAATGTCGCCCCAGCCATGCAGCAGCATCAATGGGGGAGCCGCTTGCTCACCCCAGCACCGGACATGCAGGCGGCGTTCGCGGACGACCAGAAACTCGGAACAGGATTGTTTCATTGCAGTATTTTATCAGTCGCTCAATTCGCTGAGATTTTGCTGATGATTGCCCTGCGCCCACAGGTTACGCAGCTATATAAATTCTCAAAATGGAGCAATGAAATCTCGCGTATGCTATCCGCTGTCGCCACCCTGATTCGCACAGAGCTTCGCGCCCTGCCCTCTTTGCTGTTCTCATCGATCTGCCAATGACATATCAGGCCATTCTCACTGCGTCCATTTTTTTGCTTCTTGCCTTCGCAATCGAGCGGTTCGGCCGTGTTTCAGGCATCCCCTCTGTCATCGTGCTGATTGCCGTGGGCCTTGTGGGGAAACCGGTATTGGCGACCTTCGGGATGTCACTGGAAGGCATTGACGTCGCCGTGCCCATTCTCGGCGCAGTAGGCCTTATTCTCATCTTATTGGAAGGTGCGCTCGACATCGAGTTGCGCCGGGAACGCCTGCGAGCGGCGGCAGGTGCCATTCTGATGGCTGTAGTTGGTTTTGTCGTATGTACCGTCGTGTTTGCCCTTGCGGCGTCCCTGATTTTATCCATGTCATTGCGGCAAGCCGCGATCCTGTCCGTGCCATTCGCCGTCATCAGCAGTGCAATAGCAATTCCCAGCAGCAGCTTCCTGCCAGCCCATGGCCGGGAGTTTGTGGTCTATGAAAGCTCCATCTCGGACATCCTGGGGGTCATGGTCTTCTTTGCCCTGGTCAACTCCAGGGGCACTGCGAAAGACGTGCTTCTGACGCTCATTGGCGGCGGAGCACTATCACTGTTGCTGGCGGCCATATGTGCAGTAGGTCTGGTGCTGATCCTGATGCGCATTGATGGCCATATCCGTTTTATTCCCTTGTTGGCGGGCCTTTTCGGCCTGTATGCAGCAGGCGAATTGATGCACTTGTCGCCGTTGATCATGGTGCTTCTGTTTGGGCTCGCCCTCAACAACCCGACCTTGATCACTCGGTTTCGACCTTTCAGGCGCTGGGTCGACAATAGCTACGAAGCCACATTGAAAGAGTTCAAATTCCTGACGCTGGAACTGACCTTCGCCGTCCGCGGTTTCTTTTTCATCCTGCTTGGCTACTGGACTGATTTGTCCGACCTGGCATACATCGAAGTATGGCTTGCCACGGCATTTATCCTGGCGGTCGTTTACGGCAGCCGATACGCCATCTTTCGCATGGTCCGCTCAGATCTGGCAGGGCCTCTGACCTGGCTTGCACCGCGCGGGCTCATTACCGTTCTGCTTTTCCTGAGCGCCGGGGAAGTATTGCAGTTGCCTCACTACCTGGAAGGAACCGTGATGCTGGTGGTACTGGTCTCGGCGATACTGGTTGCCAGAGGTCGCTGGTGCCATAATGCAAATATCGTTACCAGAATACATCCGCAGACGAGAAGCACAACTCCGTTTGAATGAGAGGAGCCTTCCATGCAATTGACAATCATCACCGCCATCTTCGTCGCCCTGATCGGCGTCGTCTTTGCCATGCAGAACAATGTGCCGGTGACGGTCAATTTTCTGCTCTGGCGCTTCGACAGTTCTCTGGCCATGGTTCTGTTGCTGGCCCTGGCCTCCGGAGCCATCATCATCGCCCTGCTGACGACACCTGCCACCCTGAAAAGGCAATGGCTTGTAAAACGCCAGAAACACATGATCAACGAGATGGAAAAGACGACAGAAAGCCTGCGTAGCCGAATTACTGAACTGGAAACTCAAATACCCGCCGCAGCAGAAGCTGAGCAACCTCCCTATATCGGGCTCAAGCAACTCATTATTGGCCATAGCGACGATTCTGCTGGCGGGCCGTAATCTCTTCTCCTGAAACATCCATATGGTCGAAGCGGAAGCGTCAGGCCAGCTTTGATCTGAAAGCCTAGATTCATGTTCGATATTGCAGTTTCCTGTCTGGTCCTGACGGCAGTTTTGGCCTACATCAACCACCGCTTTGTCGGACTGCCGACAACGATCGGCGTCATGAGCATCGCCTTGCTGCTTTCGTTCTCTCTGATCGGGCTGGACAAACTCGGTATCGGTGTCTTTCGAGATTACGAGCAAGCTCTGCTGTCTTCCATCGATTTCTCCGATGTACTGATGCAGGGCATGCTATCGCTGCTGTTATTCGCCGGTGCCCTGCATGTGGATCTCAGCGAGCTTCGTGCAGTTCGCTGGCAAGTCGGCATTCTTGCCGTAATGGGCACCCTGCTCTCTTCACTGCTTGTAGGCTTCAGCCTCTGGTACACCCTGCCCCTGCTCGGGGTTGCCCTGCCTCTTTCATACTGCCTGATTTTCGGCACCCTGATTTCACCAACCGACCCGATCGCGGTAATGGGGATATTGAAATCGGCTGGTGCACCGAAAAGACTCGAACTTGTCATCGCCGGCGAATCGCTGTTCAACGATGGTGTCGGCGTCGTATTGTTCTCGCTGATGGTAGCCATGGCTGCCAGCGGAGAAATCCCGACCGTAACCGAAGGCTTCATGCTGCTGTTGGAGGAAGCCGGAGGCGGCATTCTGTTTGGGCTGGCAATCGGCTATCTGACCTTCCTCATGTTGCGCAGTATCGACAGTTATCAGGAGGAGGTTCTGATCACGCTTGCTGCGGTGCTCGGCGGCTATGCACTTGCCTCCCGGTTGCATATCTCGGGACCGCTGGCGATGGTGGTGGTGGGACTGGTGATAGGCAACCATGGCCGTGCGCTGGCCATGTCGGATAAAACCAGGCAACACCTTGACATGTTCTGGGAGTTGCTGGACGAAATCCTCAACTCGGTGCTATTCGTGCTGATTGGTCTGGAGGTAATCCTGATCCCCATATCCTCTGGCTTCTTCATCGCTGCAGCATTGGTGATCCTCATTACGCTGACCGCACGCCTTGTCTCCGTTGCCGGCCCTGTCAGCCTGTTCCGCCGCACTTTCGACTTGCCGGCCGGATCGTGGCGCGTGTTGACCTGGGGCGGATTGCGAGGCGGCATTTCCGTCGCCCTTGCACTATCTTTACCTGTTAGCCCCGAGCGCGATTTCATTCTCGCCCTGACATACGCTGTCGTTGTTTTCTCGATCCTTTGTCAGGGTTTGACCATAGGGAAAGTTGTCAGGAAAACTTTGGCTGCCAAAATCACATCAGAATAAGCTGTCACCATGAGCGACAAAAAAACAGAACCACCACTGCCATTGCCGGATTCCAACGAAACAGACCCTATACAAGCCAGGACCAAGCCGTCATCGCATGGATTGCTGAGCATTATTCCATTGGGCCCACGTGCCTGGAAACGCTGGTGGATTGCCCTGGTGCGATCAGTCAGCCACAAGGAAATCCTTGCCAAAACCGAAGAAGACGCCACATTCACTTTCAACTATGTATTCATGGTGGCAATTGCTTCCGGTATTGCGACCATCGGACTCCTGCTCAACTCGCCGGCAGTAATCATCGGCGCCATGTTGATCTCGCCGTTGATGGGCCCCATCGTCAGTACCGGCTTTGCGATAGCCGGTTTTGATGTCGATCTGGGCAAACTCGGCGTCCGCACGCTGCTGCTCGGAGCGCTTGCCGGGGTCGGGTTTGCCGCCGCGATCACCCTGCTGTCTCCGATCAGGGAACTGACGCCAGAAATCATCTCGCGCACAAGGCCCAACCTGCTTGATCTGGCCGTGGCCATCCTCTCGGGCGCTGCCGGTGGTTATGCCATGATCCGCGGTCGTGGCGGTGCCATCGTCGGTGTTGCCATTGCCACCGCCTTGATGCCGCCGCTCGCTGTGGTCGGCTATGGACTGGCCTCATGGCAGTGGCCAGTCGTCCGTGGTGCGCTAATGCTGTTCATCACCAATATGGTCGCCATTGCCCTCGCCGTCGCTGCCGTCGCAGAATGGTACGGCTTCGGGCGTGGCGGCTTGCGCAAGCGCTTTGCCAGACAAGCATTGATTTCATTGCTGATACTGGCGCCTTTGGCCGTACCGCTCTATTTTTCGCTCAAGGGCATTGCCTGGGAAAGCCGTGTCCATGCGACGGCGCGCACAGTACTAGAGAATGGTGCCATGCAGCTCAAGAACGGACAGTTGGCACAGGTACAAGTCCACTTTCGCGACGGCGAGCCTCCTTACGTGGAAGCCATCGTGGTCAGCGAGGAATCGCAGCCAGGGCTCGACGATCAATTGCGTGAAAAGATGCAAAAGGCACTGAATGAGCCGGTAACCCTGCGTCTGACCCAATTGCATGCGGACGATCCCACCAGATTGGCGGCAAGCCTGGTAGCAGAGCAATCCATGACCGTGGCGCCCATGGAAGAACACAATATGGCTGCGGTGATTCACAACGAAGTACCGTTTCCGCTGGCTGCCGTCGAGGCAAATGCAGAACGACGAACCGTCATTCTGGTACCGAAAAACAATGCTGATGTGGGCCTTGGCGCCTGGCGGGAAATCGAGAACCGTTTGGCAAAACGCCATGCGGACTGGCATGTCACCCTGGTGCCGCCATCAATAGTCTTTCCTGCTATCGAATTTGTGCCGAACAAGGATTTTCTCGCCCCCGCAGCTGAACAACAACTCGCTGTCGCTACTTGGGCAATAGAGCGCTGGAATGTCTCCAACGTGACACTGGTAGGGCGTGCCAGCTACACAACCCGCGGCTCACAGGCACTGTCCAGGCGGCGTCTTGCTCGTGTCAGCCAGTGGTTCGCCGATCAAGGGATTACCGTGCAGTTACATATAGGAAGTAAATTGCCAAAACATGAGTCAGCCGATGCTGCCATTCCGGCAGTTGAAGTGGTAATACCTACTGTCCAGCACTCGCCGCAGTCAGGCACGAAAGAATGAGGCTCAATCTGTGGCAAAACTATCATCATTACCGCCTTCGCCATGGTGATTGCCAGCGTCATTGCCGGAAGGCTATGGTTAATGACATTAACCTTTTATTACTCGGATATCTGGCGGGTGTAGTGAGAGTTTGACTGCAATTCCAGTCTGGGATCAAGCCTGCTCGCCCATGATCTCCAGCACTGAGGTGACTCCATCAAACAATCCATTCAAAACCGGTACAGGCAATTTTCGCAGGGCGTAGCGCAATCGACCCTGCATCGGTCCAGGAATATTCTTGATTAGCTTGAGTCCGGCAGGTAATAAATAGAGGCGTACCACGCGCTGGTCTGCAGCGAGCCGTTTTCTGCGCACCAAGCCACGCAGCTCAAGCTTGTCCAGCAAATTGCTCGCTGTGCAAGGTTTGATTTGCAATACCTCAGCCAACTTGGCGACGCGCAGACCTGGCTCGGCTGAAATCTGCCAAAGCGCTGCGATTTGCGATCCGCTTAAACCATGGCTCCCGACGATGTTTTGCATCCCGGTTTGAACCTCACGAACAAGACGTAGCACATTGCAAAATGTTTCCTCTGCGACCGCAATATCAACCTCGGAGCCATTCTGCTGTGCTACTGGAGCCTTTATAGCCGCACTGGCTATTCGATTCCTCCTTTCGTTTTTTTCTCGCATTGCCATATATATCCTCAGGTTGCTTGAATATTAGTTTTGTGCAATACTATTTCCAGGAATGACAATAGTCAATATTTGTTGCTTAATGCATTAGAGAAAAGAAAAGCTTGATGTATCAGGCTACATTCGATCAAATCCTGATTCTCTTCATCTCGCCCGAAACCTCAAGTAGTTATCCATTTATCAATGCATGGCAAGAAGAGGCTCTCTTGCACCCGTGACTTGATCTTCATTAAACACTTCAACGTAGGCCGTGACTAGGCAACAAGCCGACTGATTGCTTTAATGACATAACCTTTCGCTATTGTTGATGTCAGGAAAGAGAATTATTTTTCCCGGAAACAAAAATTAGTTACCTCGTTGCAATTAAGGAGGCCCCAATGAAAAAGAATTCTTCCCTAACAACAAATGAACAATGCGTTGATCATGGCCTGCTTACCGACCATGACGTATTCCTGTTCAAGGAGGGCACTCATTCCCGGCTGTCTGAAAAGCTGGGAGCCCATCTCAGCAAACAGGATGGACGCGAGGGTGCGCGCTTCGCCGTATGGGCACCAAATGCCATGGCTGTCTCGGTCATTGGCGATTTCAATGGCTGGAACAATCAGCTGCATCCCTTGCAATCACGGCCGGATGGTTCCGGGATTTGGGAGGGCTTTGTACCAGACGTCGGTAGCGGCGAATGCTATAAATATCACATTACTTCCCGCGAGCAGAACTACCAGGTCGAGAAGGCCGACCCTTTCGGTGTGTTTTCCGAAGTGCCGCCGCGTACCGGTTCACGCGTCTGGGACCTGACCTATAGCTGGAGTGACGGTGAATGGATGTCGCAGCGGCGTTCCGCCAATGCGCTCGATGCACCGATGTCGATCTACGAAGTCCATCTGGGCTCGTGGCGACGAGTACCCG
Organism: Georgfuchsia sp.; assembly: GCA_049276455.1. GTDB lineage: Bacteria > Pseudomonadota > Gammaproteobacteria > Burkholderiales > Rhodocyclaceae > Georgfuchsia. The sequence goes on from JBASWL010000024.1 coordinate 78,020, forward strand.
AGGATGACAATCGTTCTCTCAGTTATCTCGAAATGGCGCCGTTGCTGGCAGATCACGTGCGCGAACTGGGCTTTACCCATGTCGAACTGCTGCCGGTCACCGAGCATCCGTTCTTCGGCTCCTGGGGTTATCAGACTACCGGCTATTTTTCCCCGACTTCGCGGCAGGGCACGCCGCAGGATCTGATGGCCCTGATCGACTATCTGCATCAGGCCGGCATTGGCGTGATTCTCGACTGGGTACCGTCGCACTTTCCCAGCGACGAACACGGCCTTGCATTCTTTGATGGCACCTATCTGTTCGAACATGCGGATCCTCGCCAGGGCTACCATCCCGAATGGAACAGTTCCATTTTCAACTACGGCCGCAACGAAGTTCGTGCCTTCCTGATCTCCAGCGCCCTGTTCTGGCTCGACAAATACCATGTCGATGGCCTGCGTGTCGACGGCGTGGCCTCGATGCTCTATCTCGACTATGGCCGCAAGGAAGGCGAGTGGATACCCAATGCGCATGGTGGGCGGGAAAACCTGGCTGCCATGCAATTCCTGCGCGGTCTCAACGAGGCGGTATACCGCGATCACCCGGATACCCTGACCATCGCCGAGGAATCCACGGCGTGGCCCATGGTTTCGCGTCCCACCTATGCCGGCGGGCTTGGCTTCGGCATGAAATGGAACATGGGCTGGATGCACGACACGCTGAAGTATTTCAGCCAGGACCCGGTATTCCGCAAGTTCCACCACGAAAAACTTACCTTCAGCATCTGGTATGCATTCACCGAGAACTTCGTCCTGCCCCTGTCGCACGACGAGGTGGTGCATGGCAAGGGCTCGCTGATCGGCAAGATGCCGGGAGACGAATGGCAACAGTTCGCCAACATGCGCCTGCTTTTTGGCCACATGTGGGCGCATCCCGGCAAGAAGCTGCTGTTCATGGGCGGCGAATTCGGCCAGCGCCGCGAATGGCAACATGACGAAAGCCTGGAATGGCATGTCCTGCAATATCCCCTGCATGCCGGCCTGCAGCGCTGGATGGGCGATCTGAACCGCTGCTACCGCGAGCACCCGGCGCTGTACGAGAAAGACTTTTCCGGCGACGGTTTCAGCTGGGTCGATTTCCACGACTGGGAAGAAAGCGTGATCAGTTTCCTGCGCCATGGCCGCCGCCCCGAGGACAGCGTGCTGGTGGTGTGCAATTTCACGCCGGTGGCGCGGCAGAACTACATCGTCGGCGTGCCTCGTGGCGGCTACTGGCGCGAGATACTCAACAGCGATGCCGTCATCTACGGAGGCAGTGGAGTCGGCAATCTGGGTGGCGTCGAAGCCTCTCCGGTGGCGCGACAAGGACATTATCATTCCCTCTCGTTGACCCTGCCGCCGCTGGGTGTGGTGTATCTTATAGCCGAGACCGGAGCACCATGATGACGACACTTGCCATCCCCAAGGTCGGCTGTGCTCGGGCCGTGATCGAGCGTGTCAGACCGGAAATCGACGCTGGCCGTTTCCCTGTCAAGCGCTGTGTGGGTGAGAAAGTGATAGTCGAAGCCGATGTTTTCGCCGACGGCCACGACCAATTGCGCTGTCTTGTACTGCATCGGCCCGTCACTACGGAGGCATGGGCTGAGGTGCCCATGACTCCTCTCGGCAACGACCGCTGGCAGGCGAGTTTCCATGTCAGTGAACCGGGGCAACATGAATACACCGTTGTCGCCTGGGTGGATCGCTTTCTGACCTGGCGTCACGACTTCGCCCGCCGCCAGGATGCCGCCGACATAGCCTCGGCCCTGAAGGCAGGCATCGCACTGATTGAAGCTGCCGCAGACCGCGCCGGCGACGATGCGAAATTGTTGCGAAATTGGGTTAAACAACTGAGCACAGCCACCCTGCCCGCGGAGAGCCAAACCATGGCACAGAGTGAAAGCCTGGCGGCGCTCATGGCCACATATGCAGAACGGCTTTTCGTCACCGAATATGATCACGTACTGGAAGTCGTGATTGACGTTGCGCGCGCTCGCTTCTCCGCCTGGTACGAGTTGTTCCCGCGTTCCTGCCGCGTTGGGGACGCGACCCACGGCAGCTTTGCCGGGGTTATTGAGCGCTTGCCGGACATCGCCGCCATGGGTTTCGACGTACTCTACCTGCCGCCAATTCACCCCATCGGCCGCAGTTTTCGCAAGGGCCCCAACAACAGCCTTGCCGCCGGCCCGACCGATCCTGGCAGTCCCTGGGCCATCGGCGCAGTAGAGGGTGGTCACCGCGATATCCTTCCCGATCTGGGCAGCGCAGAGGATTTTCGCCACCTGGTTGATGAAGCGCGCACCCTCGGCCTCGAAGTCGCACTGGACATCGCCTTCCAATGCTCGCCCGACCACCCCTATGTGAAACAGCATCCCGAATGGTTTCGCCACCGCCCCGATGGCAGCATTCAGTACGCGGAGAATCCGCCCAAGAAGTACCAGGACATCTACCCCCTGGATTTCGAGAGCGAAAACTGGGAAGCCCTATGGAACGAGTTGAAGGCGGTGGTGGACCACTGGATCGGCGAGGGCGTGCGCATTTTCCGCGTAGACAATCCGCATACCAAGCCCTTCCCCTTCTGGGAGTGGCTGATCGGCAGCATCAAGGCGGAACACCCGGAAATCATCTTCCTGGCCGAGGCATTCACCCGGCCAAGGATCATGCACCGTCTGGCGAAACTCGGATTCACGCAGTCCTACACCTACTTCACCTGGCGCAATACCAAGCAGGAACTGACCGATTATTTCATCGAACTGGCCCGCCAGGATTCGCGCGAATTCTTCCGCCCCAATCTGTGGCCGAATACACCGGACATCCTGCCTGAATTCCTCCAGTACGGCGGCCGTCCGGGCTTTCTGCTGCGAGTCGCTTTGGCGGCCACACTGGGCGCCAGCTATGGCATTTACGGCCCTGGCTATGAACTGATGGAGCACGAGGCCTGCAAACCGGGCAGCGAAGAATATCTCGATTCGGAGAAATACCAGCTGCGCAATTGGGATCTGAAGCGACCGGACAGCCTGCGCGACTACATCGCCCGCCTCAATCGCATTCGCCGCGATAATCCGGCCCTGCAGTCGGACTGGAACCTCACTTTTCATGACATCGACAACCCGCTCATGCTCTGCTACAGCAAGACGGCCGGCGACGACACTCTGGTCATGGTGGCCAACCTGGATCCGCACCATGTTCAGGCCGGCTGGATCGATCTGCCGCTCGTGACGTTGGGATTGCCTGAAGACAAGCCCTACCAGGCGCACGACCAACTCTCGGGGGCACACTTTCTCTGGCAGGGTAGCCGCAACTTTGTCAGTCTCGATCCGCAAGCTTCACCGATGCACATCCTGCGCCTGCGCCGCCGCTTGCGCAGCGAACAAGACTTCGACTATTTCCTCTAGCAGGACAAGCCATGTACAAGGATATCGACACGAGTCACGACGTCACCGCAGCGAGTGTCCCCGGAGGGGAATGCGATTCCCTCTGGTACAAGGATGCAGTCATCTATGAACTGCATATCAAGGCCTATGCGGATGGCAATGGTGACGGCATCGGCGACTTTCGCGGCCTGACCGAACGCCTCGACCATGTCCAGTCGCTTGGCGTCAATACGATCTGGCTCTTGCCGTTTTACCCTTCGCCGCTGCGCGACGACGGCTATGACGTTTCCGATTATGAAAACGTGCATCCCTCCTATGGCACGCTGGACGACTTCCGTACTTTTGTCGATGAAGCGCACCGGCGCAACCTGCGCGTTATCACCGAACTGGTGGTAAATCACACGTCGGACCAGCATCCCTGGTTCCAGGCCGCACGCAGCGCAGCCAAAGGCTCGCCAGAGCGAGATTTCTACGTCTGGAGTGACGACAAGAACAAGTATTCCGGCACACGCATCATTTTCACCGATACCGAAAAATCCAACTGGACCTGGGACGAAGTCGCGCAGCAGTACTACTGGCATCGTTTCTTCAGTCACCAGCCCGACCTGAATTTCGACAACCCGGCGGTACTTGAAGCCGTACTGGGCACGATGGGGTTCTGGCTCGAAATGGGCGTAGACGGCTTCCGCCTCGATGCGATCCCCTACCTGATTGAGCGCGATGGCACCAGCAATGAGAACCTGCGCGAAACGCACGAGGTGATCAAGGCAATCCGGGCCCGCATCGATGCGAACTATCCTGGCCGACTGCTGCTCGCCGAGGCCAACATGTGGCCCGAGGATGTGCGCGAATACTTCGGCGACGGCGACGAATGCCACATGGCTTATCACTTCCCGCTGATGCCGCGCCTGTACATGGCCATCGCCCAGGAAGATCGGCACCCGGTAGTGGATATCCTGGCGCAGACGCCGGACATTCCTCTGAACTGCCAATGGGCCGTGTTCCTGCGCAACCACGACGAACTCACGCTTGAAATGGTGACGAGCAAGGAACGCGATTACATGTACAGCATGTACGCGGCGGAAACGCGTGCGCGCATCAACCTGGGTATCCGCCGCCGCCTCGCTCCGCTGCTAGAGAATGATGTCGATCGCATCAAGCTGATGAACTGTCTATTGCTGTCCATGCCGGGCACGCCAGTGCTTTACTACGGCGACGAGATCGGCATGGGCGACAATATTTTCCTCGGCGATCGCGATGGTGTGCGTACGCCCATGCAATGGACCAGCGATCGCAACGGCGGCTTCTCGCGCGCCGACCCCCAGCGCCTGTACCTGCCACCGATCCAGGATCCGATTTACGGTTACGAGGCAGTCAACGTCGAGGCGCAGTCGCGCGAGCCCTCCTCATTGCTGGCCTGGACGCGCCGACTGCTGGCAGTGCGCGGCAGCAGCAAGGCCTTCGGGCGCGGCAGCTTCACCATGCTGCACCCCGGCAATCGCAAAGTACTTGCCTTCGTGCGCGAGTACGATGACGACGTGATTCTTTGCGTCGCCAACGTGAGTCGGATTGCGCAGCCCGTGGAACTGGAACTTGGTTCATACAAGGGTCGCGTGCCGGTCGAGATGATGGGGCGCAATGCTTTCCCGCCGGTGGGCGACCTGCCCTACCTGCTGACTCTGCCGGCACACGGCTTCTTCTGGTTCCGTCTGGCCATGGATGCCGAACCGCCGCACTGGCACACCGAGCGTCTGCCGATGGAGGATCTGCCTGTGCTGGTGTTGTTCGACGGCTGGAACAGTTTCTTCCGCAACCGCGTTGTACCGTGGCGGATCGGAATGGCCGAGAAGACCTGCACACGGCTTGAACAGGAACTGCTACCGCGATTCCTGCTGCACCAGCGCTGGTATGCGGCAAAGACGGAACCGCTCGAACGCGTCTCCGTATCCGAGCACGTGATGCTCCAGGCAGGTGCCGACGAGTGGCTGTTGTCAATAGTTGACGTAAAAGGCCCGGCGGAAGCTGCGCGCTATTTTGTCCCTCTCTCCCTCGCATTCGAGGACCGGGACGAGGAACGCATCCGCTCACTCGCCGCGATGGCGGTCACCAAAGTACGTCAGCAGGCGTCAATGGGTTTGCTTGCCGACGCCATGGCCGATGAAGTCTTTTGCCGGATGCTCGTCGAGGCAATTGGCAAGGGCCGGGAATGGCGCTCCGACGACGGCGTCCTGCGCTGTATACCGGGTGCCTCTTTCACCGAAGTCGTCGGCGACAGTCTGGGTGGCCCGACGCCACTGAATCGACTGACTGTCAGCAGCAACTCAGTCAGTCTTCTCGGCGACAAGCTGTTCCTGAAGGCCTATCGCCGCCTGTATGCGGGCGTCGGCCCTGAACTGGAGATAGGGCGTTTTCTGACCGACGTAGCGCGCTTTCCGCACTGTGTGCCAGTAGCAGGCAGCGTGGAATTCCATGCAAGCGATGGCACGTTGTGGACACTCGCGCTGCTCCAGGCGCAGGTGCCGAATCAGGGCGATGCATGGGGCTTCGCCGTGGAGCACCTTACCCGTTTGCTCGAGTCTCCCTCCCCTGCCAGTGAAGACCCGCAGGACAGCGTGAATGCGATGGTCAACCGCATGCAGGTGCTTGCCCGCCGTATCGCGGAACTTCACCTTGCCCTGGCACGCCCCACCGGCAACCCGGCCTTCGACCCCGAGCCAGTCCAGTCCGATGACCTCGAAAACTGGGCCTCTACCGTGAAGGACGAGTGCCGCCACACCTTCGAGTTGTTGTCGCAGCGACAAGGGACCTGGGCCAGGCCGCTGGCCGAACTGGCAGAGCGGGTCATCGCATCGGCCCCGGCACTCATCGAACGCATCGATCAGGTGTTGCTAATGCCCCCGTCCGGCGTGAAGACCCGCCTGCATGGCGATCTGCATCTTGGTCAGGTACTGGTTTGCCGTGATGATTTTCTGCTCATCGATTTCGAGGGTGAACCGCAGCGCACGCTTGATGAGCGTCGCACCAAACACAGTGCATTGCGCGATGTCGCAGGCATGCTGCGCTCTTTCGACTACGCGCGCCATGCCGCCCTGGACCAAAGTGCCTCAGCCATGTCTGATCCCGCTCACCAGGCAAGCATTGCGCGCCAATGGGAGCGAAGCCTGCGCGAGAGCTTCCTGCGGACCTATGGTCAGGTGGTGGTGGAAGGCGGCCTGTACGCCAGCGTTGCGGATTTTGAAGTGGCGGCAAGGCTCATCGACCTGTTTGAGCTTGAGAAAGCGTTGTATGAACTGCGTTACGAAATGGACAACCGGCCCGACTGGATCGGTGTTCCGTTAGCCGGAATTGCCGGATTGGCCGGCATTTCCGAGTAAACCAAGGGAGATCTGCCATGAATGACATTGACGTTATGCTGGAACCAGTTCGCGCGCTGTTGAATCAAATCGGTCTCTTCATGCCGCGCCTGGCCATCGCCATCGGCGTACTGTTTGGTGGCTGGCTCGTCGCCAAGGCTTTTCATTTCAGCGTTGTCAAGGCGCTGCGCGCGATCAATTTCAATGTACTGACCGAGCGCGCCGGGATTGACGGCTTTTTGCGCCAGGGTGGCACGGAAAAGGACACGACCGAGGTGGTGGGCTGGATCGCGTATGCGATCGTGCTGCTCGTGTCCCTGATCATTGCCTTTAACAGCCTTGGACTGACGCAGGTAACAGACCTGCTGAGCAAATTGCTGCTGTTCGTGCCGAAGGTGCTGCTCGCCTTGCTGATCACCGTTTTCGGCAGCTATTTCGCGCGTTTTATCGGCACCACCGTTGAGGGTTATTGCCGCGGCGCCAACATCAGTGACGCCGACCTGCTGGGGCGGGTCGTACGCTATGCCATCCTGACCTTTGTACTGTTGCTGGCAGTCGACAATCTGGACGTCGGCGGCGGCCTGATCCAGCAGACTTTCCTGATTTTATTGGCGGGCATTGTCTTCGCCGGTGCGCTGGCATTTGGAATTGGTGGCCGCAATCATGCAAAAGCCCTCCTCAATCGCTGGTTCCCGCGCGACGGTTCCGACCATGTTCCATGAATCCTGCGCGGGACGCAGGTGCCATGTTTTCCCCGGTCATCAATATGACAGTCGTTATTATCATTTCTCTGGAGGCTGCTCATGAAAGTACTCGCCATGGTATTGGCTGGCGGACAAGGTTCCCGGCTACACCCGCTGACGGCGGAGCGATCCAAGCCGGCCGTGCCCTTCGGCAGCCGCTACCGCATCGCCGATTTCGTCCTCAGCAATCTGGTCAATTCGGAAATCCGCAGCATTTACCTGCTGGTGCAATACAAATCCCAGTCATTGATCGAGCATGTCAACAAGGCATGGCGGCATGCCAGTGTTTTCTCCGATCAGTTCGTTACCCTGGTACCACCGCAGATGCGCGAAGGACCGGAGTGGTTTCAGGGCACATCGGATGCGGTATTCCAGAACATCAACCTGATTGAGCGTCATGCCCCGGACATGGTTGCCGTATTCGGTGCCGATCATATCTATCGCATGGACGTGCGCCAAATGATCGATTTTCACCACCAGCGTTCGGCCCATGTCTCGGTAGCGGCAATTCCGGTACCACTGGGCGAAGCGTCTTCTTTCGGCGTCATCGATACCGATGCACAGGGTCGCATTCGCGGATTTCTTGAAAAGCCCGCAAATCCTCCACCGATGCCTTCCGATCCCACCCGTGCTTACGGCTCCATGGGCAATTACCTGTTCGATACTGATGTCCTGCTGACTGCCCTGCGCGAGGCGAAGCTACGCGGCGAGCACGACTTTGGTGGCAACATCCTGCCGCGTCTGATTCACAGCCACCAGGTGTTTGCCTACAACTTTGCCGATAACCGCATCCCAGGTATCTCCGACTATGAGGAGCAGTCTTACTGGCGCGATGTCGGCACCATCGATGCCTATTACGCCGCTCACCGTGAGGTACTTGGCGGCGAACCGCGCTTCAATCTCTTCAATCCGCAATGGACCATCAATTCCAGCAATTACCAGGGCCCTGCACCGCGCATCCTTTGCGGGCAGATCGAAGACAGCGCAATCGGTGCCGGCTCGATGGTGAAAAATGCACGCATCCGCAATTCAATCCTGCGCCGTGAGGTGATCGTGGAAGAGGATGTCGAAATCGATGATTGCGTCATCATGGACTACAGCGTAATCCGCCGCGGCACACGCCTGAAGCGCGTCATCATTGACCGTTACAATGAAATTGCACCCAACAGCCGCATCGGCTTCGATATGGCTGCGGATCGCGCCCGCCATGTTGTCAGCGAGGGTGGCGTGGTGGTAATACCGAAGGGACCGGATGTGCCCGACGTCACCCGTTACCGCATCTAGGAAACCCCCGATGAATCTTCCCATCAGCGCCGTATGGCCCGGCTCCCCCTTTCCGCGCGGAGCTACCTGGGATGGTGAAGGGGTCAACTTCGCCATTTTTTCCGAGAATGCGGAACGCGTCGAGCTTTGCCTGTTTGATCCGGGCGGGCGGCGCGAAGTGCAGCGTATCGAACTGCACGAACAGACCGATCTGATCTGGCACTGCTACCTGCCGGAAGCCCGGCCCGGCCTGCTCTACGGCTACCGCGTACACGGCCCCTACGATCCGGTGCACGGTCATCGCTTCAATCCCAACAAGCTGCTGATCGAACCCTGTGCAAAAGACATCGTGGGCTGGATGCGCTGGAGCGACGCCCACTTCGGTTACCGGATCGGCCACCGCAACGAGGACCTGTCCTTCGACCGCCGCGACAACGGCCCGGGCATGCCCAAGTGCCGTGTCATCGACCCGGCCTTTACCTGGGGCGAGGACAGGGCGCCGCGCGTCCCCTGGTCCGACATGGTGGTGTATGAACTGCACGTGCGCGGCTTCACCAAAAATCACCCCGACATCCCGCCGCCCCTCCGTGGCACCTATGCTGGGCTGGCAACCGCGCCGGTGATCGACCACCTGAAGCGTCTCGGCATCACCTCGGTGGAACTGATGCCGGTACACGCTTTCATCGACGATCGCCATCTGGTCGAGCGTGGCCTGTGCAACTACTGGGGCTATAACTCCATCGGCTTTTTCGCCCCCGATGATCGCTACAGTGCGAGCGGCGCGGTGAGCGAATTCAAGACCATGGTCAAGACCCTTCACTCCAACGGCATCGAAGTAATTCTCGATGTGGTCTATAACCACACCGCCGAAGGCAGCCACATGGGGCCGACCCTATCCTTCCGCGGCATCGACAACGCTGCCTATTACCGGCTCGACGGCGACAACCCGCGCTATTACAAGGACTACACCGGCTGCGGCAATACACTCAACCTGCAGCAACCGCGTGCACTGCAGCTCATCATGGATTCGCTGCGCTACTGGGTGCTGGAGATGCATGTCGACGGCTTCCGCTTCGACCTGGCCTCAGCGCTGGCGCGCGAACTCCACGACGTCAACCGGCTCGGCGCATTTTTCGACATCCTGCTGCAAGACCCGGTGCTGTCCCAGGTCAAGCTCATCGCCGAACCATGGGATCTCGGCGAAGGCGGCTACCAGGTCGGTAATTTCCCCGCCGGCTGGGGTGAATGGAACGACCGCTACCGCGATACCATGCGCGCCTACTGGAAGGGCGACGGTGGCCTGATCGGCGACTTTGCCAGCCGCCTCACCGGTTCCAGCGACTTCTACGAGCATAGCGGCCGCAAACCCTATGCCAGCGTGAACTTCATCACCGCCCACGATGGCTTCACCCTCCACGATCTGGTCAGCTACAGCAGCAAACACAACGAAGACAACGGCGAGGACAATCGCGACGGCACCGATAACAACAATTCATGGAACTGCGGCGTAGAGGGCCCGGTCGATGACGCCGACATCATGGCCCTGCGCACTCGGCAGAAGCGCAATCTGCTGGCGACCCTGTTCTTTTCCCAGGGCGTACCGATGCTGCTGGCCGGCGACGAAATGGGTCGTACCCAGCGCGGCAACAACAATGCCTACTGCCAGGACAACGACATCAGCTGGGTCAACTGGGATATTTCCGCCGCTGACCGCGAGTTTCTTGCCTTTGTCCAGCGCATCATCGCCATTCGGCGCGAACATCCCATCTTCCGCCGCCGCAATTTCTTTCAGGGCCGCGCCATTCACGGTTCCGGCGTCAGGGATATTCTCTGGCTCAAGCCAGACGGCAGCGAAATGACTGACAAGGAATGGGAGCACGATTTCGCGCGCTGTCTGGGCGTCTATCTGGACGGCGCTGCCATGAAAGAGCGCGACCGGCGCGGCAACCCCGTACATGACGACAATTTCCTGCTGCTCTTCAATAGCCATCACGAGACAATCGGCTTCCGCCTTCCCGCGCTGCGGGCGGGACAGGAATGGCTGAGTCTGCTCGATACGCAGGTTGCCGACGGTCTGAAACCCGACGGCCGCTTTCAGGGCGACGACATTTATCCCATCGGAGGCCGTTCGCTCGCCCTTCTGATACAGGTAAAACCGCAGTGAACCGACTCCACGCCATGCCCTTCGGCGCCGAATTGCACTCAGGCGGCGGCGTTCGCTTCCGCCTCTGGGCCCCCGGCGTCGAGGATGTCGCGCTACAGATAGACGATGGGCAGGCCTTGCCCATGTCAGCTGCCGCCGAAGGCTGGTTCGAGCTGACTGTGCCCTCGGCACATGCCGGCTGCCGTTATCGTTTCCGCTTGCCCGACGGATTACAGGTGCCCGACCCGGCCTCACGCTTCAATCCGGACGATGTGCATGGACATTCGGAAGTCATCGATCCCACTGCCTTCGACTGGCCCGACGGCAACTGGCACGGCCGCCTCTGGGAAGAAGCCGTGATATACGAATTGCATGTCGGCTGCTTCACGCCAGCCGGCAGTTTTGCCGGCGTCATTGAGCGGCTTGACTATCTGGCCGGTCTTGGCGTGACCGCACTGGAAATCATGCCGGTGGCCGATTTCCCCGGCCGGCGCAACTGGGGCTATGACGGCGTGCTCCCCTTCGCGCCCGATGCCAGCTACGGCCGTCCCGAAGATTTCAAGCGCTTGGTCGCTGCCGCCCATGAACGCGGGCTGATGGTGCTGCTCGATGTGGTCTACAACCACTTCGGCCCCGAGGGCAACTATCTGCATGCCTATGCGCCGGCCTTTTTCAATCCGCATCACGCCACGCCCTGGGGCGCGGCCATCAACTTCGATGGCGAGGGCAACCGTACGGTGCGCGATTTTTTCATTCACAACGCGCTCTACTGGCTGGAGGAATACCACCTCGACGGACTTCGTCTGGATGCGATCCATGCCATCTGCGACGACAGTGCGCCGGACATTGTCGAGGAGCTTGCCACCGCTGTCAGGCTTGGCCCCGGGCTTGAGCGTCAAGTACATCTGATTCTGGAAAACGATCGCAATCAGGCCCGTTACCTGAATCGCGACGAAGCTGGCCGACCGCACCATGCCACGGCGCAGTGGAACGACGACGTGCACCATGTCCTGCATGTGCTCGCCACTGGCGAGGCCGACGGCTACTACGCCGACTATGCCGCCGATCCGGTAAGGATGCTGGGCCGCTGTCTGGCTGAGGGTTTCGCCTACCAGGGCGATGCCTCGCCCTTTCGCGGCGGCATGCTGCGCGGCGAGTCCAGCAGTCACCTGCCGCCCGCCGCCTTCGTCAATTTTCTGCAAACCCATGATCAGGTCGGCAACCGCGCCTTCGGCGAGCGCATGTGTCATCTTGCTTCCCCCACCGCAATGCAAGCCGTTACCGCAATGCTGTTGCTGGCGCCACAACCGCCACTACTGTTCATGGGCGAAGAGTTCGCTGCAGCACAACCCTTCCTCTTCTTCTGCGATTTCGGCCCGGAACTGGCCCGCGCCGTGACCGAAGGCCGGCGGCGCGAATTTTCACGTTTCACCCGCTTTGCCGATCCTGCCGCACGCGAACACATCCCTGATCCGAACGCCGAGGCCACGTTTGCGGCCTGCATACTTGACTGGAGCAGCCTCGACCGCGCGCCGCACCAGGACATGCACGAATTCCACCGCCATCTGCTCGGCTTGCGCCGGCAATGGATTATCCCCCGTCTTGCCGGCATGGGCAGCGGCGCAGCCTGCGTAACGCTGCTGGCAGAACGTGCACTCGCGCTACAGTGGCAGCTCGGCGATGGCAGCATTCTGTCGCTGCGTGCCAATCTCGACAAAGACAGTGTCATGACAAGCCCCCCGCACGGAGCGCTGATATACGCCACCCACAATTTCGATGCCGCCTCGCTGGCCGCAGGGCAATTGCCGCCCTGGGCAGCAAGCTGGCATCTGCAAGCGGAATGTCGCCATGACGCGTCCCACTAAGCGGATCAATCCCTCCGCTGCGCTGGAAAAACTCGCCGGGCATTGCGGCATTGCGACGGAATACAGCGATATCTGGGGCAAAAGCCGAAAGACCTCGGAACATACCCGGCGCACATTGCTGGCCGCCATGAACATCCCCGCCGATGGCGATCCTGCGGAACTGCTGCGCGAGATGGAAGAACGCGAATGGCGTCGGCCGCTACCGCCAGTCATGGTAATTGGAGTCGGAGATTCACCTGCCGTGCCGCTCTCTCTGCCGATAGTGTTGGCTGGCCGGATGCACCGCTGGTTATTGACGCCCGAGGATGGCGCGCCATTGTCAGGAGAATTCCTGCCCGCCGAACTGCCCCGGTCGGCCGAGCAGCGCATAGGCGGCGTAGATTTCATGCGTATGGAATTGAGACTGCCGCCATTCGCGACAAGCGGCTACTATCGCCTCGAAGTCGAGCAGTCGGGACGCGAAGTCCAGCGCCAGGCGGCAATGACACTTGTCGTTGCACCGCCAAGCTGTTATCGACCGGAAGCCCTGCGCAATGAAAACCGCGCCTGGGGACCGTCTGTGCAACTCTATGGCCTGCGCTCGCGGCATAACTGGGGCATCGGCGACTTTGGCGATCTGCGTGCGCTGGTAGACCTGACGGCAGACTGCGGTGGCGGCATCGTCGGCGTCAATCCACTGCATGCCATGTTTCCTGACGATCCCGGGAAAATCAGCCCCTACAGCCCGTCGAGCCGCTGTTTTCTCAATATTCTTTATCTGGATATCGAAGCCATACCTGAATTCGGCGCATGCGAAACGGCACGAAACCTCGTCGCCAGCAATCCGTTTCAGGCACGGCTGCGGCGCCTGCGCGCCAACAAAGAAGTTGATTATGTGGAGACCGCCCGCGCCAAGCGCGAAGTACTCGCATTGCTCTACCGTCACTTTCGTGACAGCCATCTCGCCCTTGATAGTGATCGCGCACGGAGCTTCCGCCAGTTCCGTGACCGGGGTGGCAAAATACTTGAAACTCATGCGCGCTTCGAGGCGCTGCAGGATCACTTCAGGAAACAGGACCCCACCGTCTGGGGCTGGCCGGCCTGGCCACTTGAATTCCACGATCCCGAGGCGCCCGCCGTCGCAGCGTTCGCAGAGGCACATGCAGAAGCCGTAGACTACTTCGTCTGGCTGCAATGGCTGGCTGACGAGCAACTGGCTACCGTAGGACAGCAATCCTGGCGCCGCGGGCTGGGGATCGGTCTTTATCAGGATCTGGCATTGGGCGTAAATCCGGGAGGTGCAGAAGCCTGGGCCTGGCAGGGAGTTTTTGCCGCCGGGGCCTATGCCGGCGCACCGCCGGACGACTTCAATCTCTTTGGCCAGGACTGGGGACTGCCTCCCTTCGTGCCGCATCAACTGCGCGAAACTGCCTATGCGCCTTTCATCGCCGTGCTGCGCGCCAACATGCGCCATTGCGGTGCCCTGCGCATTGACCATGTCATGGGGCTTGTTCGCTTATTCTGGGTACCTTCCGGCCTGTCGCCGGAGCATGGCACCTATGTCGGCTATCCGCTCGACGATCTGCTCGGCATTCTTGCGCTGGAGAGCCAGCGCAATCGTTGTCTGGTGATCGGCGAAGACCTGGGTACCGTACCGGAAGGTTTCCGGCATCGACTGGCGCAAGCCGACATACTTTCCTACCATCCCTTTTTCTTTGAGCGCAGCGCCGATGGCGGCTTCAAGCCGCCGGCCGATTACCCGCGCCAGGCTTTGGCTGCAATCAGCACCCATGACCTGCCGACCTTGCATGGTTTCTGGAAGGGGAACGATCTCGACACCCGGGCCAGACTGAAACTTTTCCCCTCCGAAGAACAACGCAACAGTCTGGTGGTGGAACGCTCACAGGATCGCGCCCGTTTGCTCATGGCGCTGGAACGCGAGGAACTGCTGCCTGAGGGCGAGAGCGTCCATCCCGTTTCCGTACCGGAAATGTCACCGCCCTTCGTGACGGCGATCCATGCCTATCTGGCCAGAACGCGGTCGCAGATAGTGGTAATCCAGCCCGATGATGTGTTCGGGGTCGTCGAGCAGGCCAACCTGCCGGGCAGTCAAGACGACCAGCATCCCAATTGGCGGCAGCGACTGCCCGTGGAACTGGATGACTGGAGCCATGACGAACGTTTTGCCGCCGTGTGCGAAGTGCTGCACCATGAGCGCGGCAGCGCGGTGATACCCCATCAGACAGAGGAATTGACGCCACCCCGCGAAGCGGTCATACCGCGCGCCACTTATCGGCTTCAGTTCAACAGCGAGTTTACCTTCGCCCAAGCGGAGACACTGGCCCCCTATCTTGCCGAACTCGGCGTCAGCCACTGTTATGCCTCTCCTTATCTGAAGGCACGCCCGGGCAGCGGCCACGGCTATGACATTGTCGACCATGCCGCGCTCAATCCGGAAATCGGCACAACGCAGGAGTACGAAGCTTTTGTCGCCGCGTTCAAGGCGCATGGACTGGGCCAGATCCTCGATGTAGTGCCCAATCACATGGGCGTCATGGGCGCAGATAACCAATGGTGGCTGGACGTGCTGGAGAACGGGCCGGCCTCGGCCTGGGGCAACTTCTTCGATATCGACTGGGAACCGCTCAATCCCGATCTCAACGGCAAGGTGCTGCTGCCCCTGCTTGGGGACCACTACGGTACCGTGCTCAACCGCGGCGAACTGCGGCTGGAGTGTGATCTGGCATGCGGCGAATTCAGCCTGTTCTATTACCAGCACCGGCTGCCGCTCGATCCCGCGACCTATCCGCGCATTCTCGATCATCGTGGCGAGCGTTTGGCAGCCGTCCTCGGCGAATCCCATGAGCATTACATCGAATTGCAGACCCTGTCCACCGCCTTCGGCCATTTGCCCGCGCGCACTGACACCCTGCCGGCGCACATGGCCGAGCGCCAGCGCGACAAGGAGGTCCTCAAGCGCCGTCTCGCCGCACTGATGGACGCCTGCGCGGATGTCGCTCGCCATGTTGCCGACAATCTTGCCGAATTCAGCGGCCACCCCGGTGATGCCGACAGCTTTGAACACCTGCACGAGCTGATCAAGCTGCAGGGGTTCCGCCTGGCCTACTGGCGCGTTGCTTCGGACGAAATCAACTATCGGCGCTTCTTCGATATCAACGAGCTCGCGGCCTTGCGCATGGAAGATCCGGAGGTATTCGAGGCCACCCATCGTTTCATTCTCGAACTACTCTCCCAGGGAAAAATCGACGGGTTGCGTATCGACCACCCGGATGGACTTTACGATCCGGGGCAATATTTCCAGCGCCTGCAACAGGCTGCCGGGGGCAAACTTCTCGCATCTGGCGAACCGCTGCCGCTTTATCTGGTCATCGAGAAAATACTCGCCGATCACGAACGGCTGCCTGAAGACTGGCCGATTCATGGTGCCACGGGCTATCGTTTCGCCAACCTGGTAAACAACCTGTTCGTAGACAGTGCCGCCGAGCGCCGCATGACGCGCGTCTATCATGACTTTACCGGCACTGGCAGCGATTTCGATGCGCTGGCCTACGACGCCAAGAAACTCATCATGCAAACGGCACTGGCGAGCGAACTCAACGTGCTCGCCAACCGTCTGGCGCGCATCGCCGCAGCCAGCCGCTACACCTGCGACTTCACGCTCAACGGGCTGCGCGAAGCCCTGATCGAAGTGGTGGCCCATTTTCCCGTCTATCGCAGCTATGTCGCCGCTGACCATCTTTCTGCCGACGATCGCCACCACATTGCGTGGGCTACCGGGGTAGCCAAAAAACGCAGTTCGTATGCGGATACCGGCATTTATGATTTTCTTCAGGGCGTGCTGACCACCGACATCGCCCGCGGCCGCAGCGCCTCGTTTCGGGAACGGGTGATCGCCTTCGCCATGAAGTTCCAGCAGTTTTCCTCGCCGGTCATGGCCAAGGGCGTGGAAGACACGGTTTTCTACCGCTATCACCGCCTGACTTCGCTCAATGACGTCGGTGGCGAACCACGCCGCTTCGGCATTTCCGTGGCTGCGTTTCATGCCGCCACACGTGCCCGTGCCGCACGCTGGCCGCACAATCTGCTGGCCACCTCCACTCACGACAGCAAGCGCTCCGAGGATGTGCGCGCCCGCATCAACGTGCTCTCCGAAATGCCGGCCGCGTGGAAACTGATGTTGAAGCGCTGGAACCGTTTGAACCGCGGCCGCAAGCGCGTGGTCGACGCCATCAATGCCCCGTCCCGCAATGACGAATACCTGCTCTATCAGACCCTGATCGGCACCTGGCCGCTGGAGCCGCCCGACGCAGCGGCCATGACGGATTACAGCGAGCGCATCGTGACCTACATGGTCAAGGCCCTGCGCGAAGCCAAGGAACACAGCAGCTGGGTCAACCCCAACACCGACTATGAAGCCGCCATGACAGATTTTGTCCAGGCACTGCTCACGCCGGGCGACAAGAACCTCTTCCTGACCGATTTTGTTGCCACGGTAGCGCCCATCGCCCGTCACGGACTCATCAACAGCCTTGCCCAGACCCTGCTCAAAATCGCTTCGCCCGGCGTGCCGGACATCTATCAGGGTTGCGAGTTGTGGCAGTTCAATCTGGTCGACCCCGACAACCGCCGCCCTGTGGACTTTACGCGCCGGCGCGAATTGCTGGTGGACGTGAAGGCACTCGTTGATGCTCCACCAGAGCTTTGGCCGCAACGCCTGCAACCCCTTGTCGCCGGCATGGCCGATGGTCGCATCAAGCTCTACACGATCTGGCAGGGACTGGCCCTGCGCGCACGCTGGCCGGAGGTGTTCCGCGATGGCGATTACCTGCCGCTCACGGTGCACGGAGAACAGGCTACGCATGTCTGTGCCTTTGCCCGCCGCCACGGCAACCGTGCCATCATCGCGCTGGTGCCGCGGCTGCCGGCCGGATTGACGGAAACCGCCGCTGCCATGCCGACGGGATTGGAAGCATGGGGCGACACAACGCTGGAACTGCCAAAAGACATGACTGAACTCTCCTGGTGCAATGTCCTCACCGGCGAACATCACGCAGCAGGCAGCGAACTTGCCGTAGGCAACCTCCTGTCCTGTTTCCCCGTGGCCCTGCTTGCCAGTGAGCCGGAGGAATGAAGGCGGTCAACGATGCCGTCATCGTGGAGGAATGCGCCCGGCGTTCGCTTGAACTGCTGCGCGAGAACCTCGGCCCCCATGGTTTCCGCGCGGCGCGGCCGACGGACAAGGCCGTGGCGCGCGGCTACGACAGGGTATTCGGCCGCGATGGCGCGCTGTGCGCGATTGCCGCTGCCCGTAGCGGTGACTCAAGGCTGATCGAGGGCGCACGGCTTACGCTGGCAACCCTGGCCACCCATCAGGCGGCGAATGGCCAGATACCCAAGTTCGTCGAACCCGACCCCGGTTGCGGCGACTTCTGGTATGTGGGCTGCATCGATGCCACGCTGTGGTGGCTGATCGCCATCAAGCTGGTCGACCGCGCCACGCAGGGCAGCCTGGAAAAGCGCTTCGAATCGCGCATCCAGCGTGCGCTGTCCTGGCTCGGTTGCCAGGAGCATCCGCTGATGCATCTGCTGCAACAGAACGAAGCCAGCGACTGGGCCGACATCATGCCGCGCTCCGGCTTCGTGCTGTATACCAACGCCCTCTGGTTTTTCACCAAGAAGCTGTATCGGCTGCCGGGATCGACCACGACCAAACAGCATATCAACTGGCTGTTCCTGCCCGGCAGCCATCTGCCCGACTATCGCCGCCTGCGCCTGCTGATCCACTATGCACGGCGGCGCACCGCCAACCCCGAGTTCTACCTGAGCTATATCAACCTTTCCTTCTGGGGCGAAGAAGGCGACATACTCGGCAACCTCCTCGCCATGCTGCTGGGCCTCGCCGACGACCACCGGCAAAACCGGATACTGGACGCCATCGCCGCCCGTAGCGTTGCCCACCCCGGACTCTCGGTAATGACGCCGATCGAGCCGGACAGCCGCCAGTGGCGCCCCTATATGGAGCGCCATCGACAGAACTTTCCTCATCGCTACCACAACGGCGGCATCTGGCCGATGATCGGCGGCTTCTGGGTGCTGGCGCTGGCTGCTGCGGGCCGCAAGGCTTTCGCCCGCAGCGAACTGGCGCGTCTGGCGCGTGCCAACGCCGTCGCCAACTGGCGCTTTTCGGAATGGTTCAACGGCGCAAGCGGAACGCCCGAGGGCATGAGCGGGCAGACATGGAACGCGGCCCTGTTTCTTATTGCCCGCGGTGGAATTGAAAACAGGCGCTTTTCACGGGTTGGCGGAACCCTGTTCCAGAAATGAAATCCGGAGCGGTTTCCGAACTACGACTATCCATGTCCATGGGATGGTGCTTGCAACAATGCCGGATGTATCTTTTAATCCCATCAGGATAGGCCGGTCTGGTTCGGGTGCTGGAAGAGAATCGCGTCCCTGTTTTCCCGGGATAGAGATGCCAACGGCCGCGCGTCCAGGGGAAATTGTGCTGCGGGTACGATCCCTGCGCCTGGCACATTGCCGTCCAGCTATGGACTAGTGGATCTTGTCCAGCGGACTCACCACTCCTCGGTCCGGCCCTCGCATTGCACTTGCCCGGGCGCTCGTCCTTTGCGAAGCTGTGCTTCGCATCAGCCCAATCTATCGATGGGGCTGACCACTCCTCGCCCACCCTTGTTCAGCACATGCGTATAAATCATGGTCGTGCTCACGTCCGAATGGCCGAGCAGTTCCTGCACCGTCCTGATGTCGTAACCGCCTTCGAGCAGATGGGTGGCAAAAGAATGGCGCCTATGTCGTGCACGACATAGGCGACACTATCTACCCTCCCTGACTATGTCTTGTAATTTGGCAGGGTCTGCGGAGATGACTGGAATCACGGGCCACATCGGGTAAATCGTCATTCAATTACCCAACATAGGCCCGTGATGTCTACAG
>JBASWL010000025.1:0-4654 GCA_049276455.1 Georgfuchsia sp.
ACGGATCGGGCAGGGCGTCCAGGCACATGTAGAGCACGTGACCGGCGCGCTCGATTTTCTCGAAATTCATGATCGGCCGTGTATCGTCGGCGTCGAACGGGTCCGGTGAAAGGCTGCGTCCCAGGTCCCCCGAGGTCAGCATCGACAGGATGGGCAGCAGGTTGGCGGTGATCTTCTGGTAGTGCTCGCGGTTGTGGCGGAAGGTACGTACCTGGGCATCGATTACCTTGTTGCGCTGGTTTTGCGCGATGTAGTGTTCGTAATAGGCGACGAAGGCCATCAGGTCAGCGCTGGCCGCCTCCGATGGCCGTTTCAGATTGCCGCGATGAGCGTCGTGCAGCAGCTTTTTTATATCGGGGAATTCGTGCCAGCCCGCGCCCAAGGTCCGGTCGTAGTAGCGGCGCAACGATCCTTCCAGCACCGGCTCGATGCCGCCCTCGATATATTTGGTGAGCTTCATCAAGTTCGGCCGCTCTTCGATTTCAACCAGGCCCTGCACTACGACATTGACCGCATCCCAACCGAAGGCCGAGAAGGCGCCCGCCGTATCCGCCGGCATGATGGACTGGATGCGCGAGGCGATCTCGGTCGGTTTTTGCCAGTTGAAGGTGAAGTCCAACCGCACACCCCGCTCCGGAAATGCCGGATGAAATTCCAGGAAAGTGTCGGGCTCGCGGTAGTCGGCGCAGGCGCGTTCCACGACGCGCTTCAAACGGCGGCTGTTCTTCGGGTCGATCACGATCACCACGTCGCCGCGGCGGATCGCCTGGGTGATCAAGTGGGCAAGCGCTACTCCCTTGCCGGACTGGGTGGTGCCCACCAGCAGCGTACCGCCCTCGAAATTCTGTAACGGCCGATGCAAGGGGCCTTCCTTGGGTTCGACGCCGTGGATATAGGGCAGACCGATTTCTGCATCCGATTGCGGCTGGCTGTCGTAGCCCAGGAGTTGCAGCAGGCGTGGCGATACGACGTACTCTCGATAGTCGATCTTGGCTAGTTCGTAGAGCCGTTGCGAATGCACGGGTCGCCATTCAAACCCGAAACCCAAAAATACCGAGGCCGGATCCTTGCACCACTTGACCAGGGCGTCGGTGCCGACGACTTCGATGCCGCGCCCGCCGAGCGAGGCGCGCAGCACCAACATGTGCAGCGCTTGGGCCATCCGCAACACGCCCATGGCGAAGCAGATGAGCGCCAGCGCCAGCGCCAGTTCTCTGGGGAGTACTCCCGCTAAGCCGACGCCCACGAAATACACCAGTGCCAACCCCCAGCAGATGCCGGCGTAGACCTCGTAGGCTCGGCGCCAAGGCATCTCGTAGCGGCGTACCAGCATGTCAGCTTTTACTTCGTTGCTGGTGCGGCAAAGCCGGCCAGATCAAGCCCGCTTACGCAGCGCGGATTGAGTACGAGGCCGACGGTGGGATTGCCGTTGAACTCGCGCGACAGCGTTGGTGGACCCTCCTGGTTCGGCTTTACCAGCAGCTTCGTTTCGGTGAGGGAACGCATGGCCAACGCTGGCTGGATGCCGCGCCGTACGAATTCCTCCAGTGGTACGAACACCCCCTGCGCGATGGTGCACACGGCGGGCGGCCCCATGCCGTCGTTGAGCGTCCGAATGGCGTCAGCCAGAGCGTCCCGCACCCCTGGGTTCAAGCGTAGTGGAGATTGCAGGGCGAATATTGGTGCGGGAGATGCTGGAGGAGATTGTGGCGGCAGCGACGAGGGCTTGGGGGGTTCCTCGATCAGCTCTGTGCATGCTGCGTTGTCGGCAGCCGCTACTGCCGAAGGAATGAGCGACAGTTGGATGCTGTTCGTGACGGGTGCGGGTGCGTGCGACTGCGGCGCGGCCGAGGGGAGTACATTGGGAGGTACATTTTTTGGCTTGAATTCCAGCGTCTGGGGTAATGCCACAGGCGCTGGATCGATTCCCGCCAGAAGAATGGCCGGTGCTGAAAGCTTGACAGCTTCCAGTGGAGCCTTGGCCCCCGGCGGCTGAATGGTCCAGGTCGAACGGCCTGCGCTTGTCGCTTCGAACACCCCGGCAGCCAGCAAGAGTTCCAGCAGGGTCTCCGGCGCCTTGGGAATGCCGGCCAATTGATCGGCCTCGAGCAACTGGTGAACATCCTCGGCCGCGGCGGGCCAGACCAGGAACAGGCCATCCTGCCCGAACCACAGCCGCGACTTGTCGCGGTTGGGTACCCAGGCTGCGTTGCTGCTGGCCAAACGGCGCAGGGCATCGACCAAGTAGCGTTCCAGGTGCGACCCGTACTGCGGGGAGCCATAGCGGTCGGCGTTGGCCACCAGGTTGCGGTCGATGACCAGCGTCAGCGAGCGGCGCACCAGTTCGTCGAGGATATTGTGCTCGCGATAGAGCGGGATGCCGCTGATGCTGGCCAGCAGATGCGGCACGATCACCGTGTTGTCCTCGGACAGGTCGGCCATTACTGTGGGCGGCACGACATGGGGTAGCGCGAACAGGCCCAGGCCGCGCGCTTCGCCGGCCTGCGGCCGCCAGCGCACGAAATAACGTTCCGCGCCGCGTGCCGCCAGCCAGTCCGCCAACGGCTGCAGGAAGGCCGGCCACGCCGCGCCGGCGGCGTCGGTGACAATGACATGGCTCATCAGCCGATGCAGCTCGCAGCACAGCCCGGCGATGAATGTCGCATGGCGCCAGCGCGGCTCCAGTTGTCGGCGCGCGGTGATGCTCATCTGACCCGAGAAAATGTGTGCGTCGGTGCCTTGCAGACTGAAAAACGCGGTCTCCAGCCCGAGCCGCAGCAGTCCACCGGGCATGCTGAAGTAATTGTCGGCGGTCGCCGGCAGCAGATGCACGCAGGCGGCGTAACGACGTAACAGCATCCGCACATCGCGCTCGAAACTGTCCCGGTCGGTGCCGTAACACAACTTGATGCGGGCGATCAACTTCGCTTCACCGGCCAGCAGATCCTCGACCGGCACTGCGGCGAAGCCCGGGTCGGAGGCGGCGTAGGCATTAGCAGGGGCGGGCGTGACGGTCATGGCTGGACCGAATGCGATAGGGCGGGAGAGCGTCAATTTTTCGCCCTACTGCCGCGCCTGTCGCGTGGAAACGCAGCCTATTTGGCGGGGCTATCGCCTTTGGCACGGGGGCAGCGCTTATGGAAGAGCGCGAGTATGCCCAGTTGGCGTCCGCTCATGCCGATGCTGTCGCGTGCCGGGTAGGAGGCCTGAATGCGAGGGTCCACGTGAAAGCGCTCCAGCAGTTTGCAGAACGGGCAAGGGGCCCCTTGATGCGCCACGGTGCCCACTGCGGCGAGAAATTCGCAGCCGCAATTGGGGCAGGTCAGTACCGACAGCACAGATGCGCGGGCCAGCCAGATGCCCTCGATGCAAGAGACCAAGTTGAAAGCCCGGTCCAGACTGATGCGGCAGGGCTGCGCGGTGACAGCCTGATAGGCACGATAGGCAAAAACCAGAGACTCGCCGGCATTCAGTTTCTGTCCGCGCAGCTGGAGGTATTTGGCGCCGATGAGGCAGGCGTCGGTGCGCAGGATGAGATTGGCGCCGTGGTACCACTCGGCCGAGTTGGGCGCGCGTCCGCGCGGGATGGTGCGGGCATCGGGGAAGAAGAGTCGTTGCACCTGGCATGGCGGCATGCCGGTAATGAGATGGATCGTTTTAAGGCGAGCGCCAAGCGTCGCCAATTGCTTCGCCAGTTGGAGTGCGCGTAGGTGCCGGTCGCCACGGGTTGGCATGGGTGTTCACTCCTGGCGGCAGATTTCCATTGGGATGGGCCGACGGACCAGCGCCAAGGCTCCGGCCAGTGGTCTCGGTGTGTTCAACAGAGTCACCAGGTCGGCGCGCGGCGGGAACAGCGTGGTATCGCCGATATGAATCACCAGAGAGTACAGGTCTTCGAGGCTCAACTCCTTGAGGTAGTCAGCCTGCTCGGCATCCAAGGCGAACCTGCCGCAGGTCGCAGCCCGATCATATTGAAGCCCGGCACGGATGACGGCGAGCAGGTTCAGGTTGATCCACTCCATATCGGTAAGCGTCGCATGACTCACGGTTCTGTTCTCCGGTTAGCTCTGGAGTGGTGGCTCGGCCAGGGCGAGAGATTAGAATACTCATTTCGGGAGTTTAATGGCAATCGCATTTTATGATAAACGTGGATATTGACCTTTTTGCCATACGCAATACCCCGGTGATACCGTCGCTTGGCGACGGGTTTGATGTCAGGTAAATAACCGGTGCTACGTCTATTTCGATGGGAAACCTTCCAGCCGACGAAACAGAAGCATGGCTAAAACAGGTGGCAGCCTTGGCGGAGCATCTTTCCACATCAGATTCGTCTGTCTGGATCGAGAACCTGAAGCGAATCGTTGCCCGCGTCACGGTCCATCGCGACCGGGTGGATATTGCCGTTCGTCCACGTAATACAAACATGGTGGATGCCCCAGGGGAAATTTGATACAGCGAGCTCACTACAAGGGAAGCGGATATGGACTCGCAACACACGCGTGTCGCGGGTGCAACACACGTGTTGACACGTGATTCTTTCTGAACTAAGATTCATTATAGAAGAAGTGGATTCCATATTATGAATAATATCTCCAGTCAGAATGGCCTGATGAGTTGGTTTTACTTTTTGCATTGCATCCTGAGGGCAGGATAA